>CAZNUJ010000040.1:0-30793 GCA_964576285.1 uncultured Planctomycetaceae bacterium
GGGCGGCCGCCGGGACGTTCGTGGCCGCGGAACGACCGGATCCGAAGAGGAAGAGGCGCGTCGCCGACGCGGCAGCGCGGCGGCGGCGTCGCCGTCGCGTCACCGGGCGAATCCGCGTCGCACCACGGCGGACCCGACCACCGTCGTGGGCGAAATGCTGCGGGAGTGGCGCGACCGCGACCTGATCGAGCGGCGCGAGCGCCTCGACCACGCCAGCGGGCGCGGCATCTCCGGCCTGCGGGCCGACGAGAGCCAGAAGACCTCGAGTCGCGGGGGAGTGCAGCGGCCCGGACCATCCAAGCGACCGGCGGTCGAGCTGACCGCACCGGTGGTCATCAAGGAGTTCTGCGCCGGGACCGGCATTCCGTTCAACCATGTCTTCCGAAAGCTACAGGAACTGGGCATCCTGGCGACGCTGAACCAGTCGATCGACGCCGAAACGGCGCAATTGGTGGCTGGCGAGCACGGGGTCGAAATCACCATCGTCCAGCCGAAGTCGGCGGTTGAGAAGCTGCGGGAGCGGTTCGGCGAGCGCGAACGAACGCACCTGCAGCCGCGCCCGCCGGTGGTCACGGTGCTGGGGCACGTCGACCACGGCAAGACGAGCCTGCTGGATCGGATCCGCAAGACCAACGTGGCCGCCGGCGAGGCGGGCGGGATCACGCAGCACATCGGCGCGTACCAGGTGCGGATCAAGGACCGCTCGGTGACGTTCCTCGACACGCCGGGCCACGAGGCCTTCACGGCCATGCGGGCGCGGGGCGCTCAGATGACCGACGTGGTCGTGCTGGTGGTGGCGGCGGACGACGGCGTGATGCCGCAGACGGTCGAGGCGATCAACCACGCGCGGGCGGCGAAGGTGCCGATCGTGGTGGCGCTGAACAAGATCGACCTGCCGCAGGCCGACGTGCAGAAGGTGTACGGTCAGCTTTCGGAGCATCAGCTCGTTCCGCAGGAGTGGGGCGGCGACACCGACGTGATCAAGACCAGCGCCAGCACGGGCGAGGGGGTCGAAGACCTGCTGTCGCACCTGGCGGCGCTGACCGAACTGCTGGAGCTCCAGGCCGATCCGACAGTGGCGGCGACCGGCGCGGTGATCGAGTCGCTGCGCGACGAGCGGCTGGGCACGATCGTGCGGGCGCTGGTGCAGGAGGGGACGCTCAAGCCGGGCGCCGTTCTGGTGTGCGGCGAGGCTCACGGGCGGGTGCGAGCCATGCACGACGACCGGGGGCGGAAGCTGCGCGAGGCGCCGCCGTCGACGCCGGTTGAAATCCTGGGGCTGGATACGCCGCCGACGGCGGGCGACCGTTTCTACGAAGTCGCGAACCTGAACGAGGCCAAGGAAGCGGCGGCCGAAGTGCAGCAGGAGCGGCGCAAGATCGCGCTGGCGACGCCGGCCAAGCCGACGACGCTGGAGAGCCTGCTGGCGGCCGACGAGGGGGAAGTGCCCGAGCTGCGGCTGATCGTGAAGGCCGACGTGCAGGGCTCGGTCGACGTGCTCAACAAGTCGCTGAGCGAGATTCCTTCGAGCGATGTGAAGCTGACCATTCTGCACGCGGCCGTGGGCAACGTGAGCGAGTCGGACATCGCGCTGGCCGAAGCCAGCCAGGCGATCATCATCGGCTTCCACGTGGCGCCCGATCCGGCGATCCAGCGGCTGGCTGACGAGCGCGGCGTCGAGATCCGGCTGCACAAGATCATCTACAACGTCACCGACGAAATCCGGCAGGCGCTGGAGGGGCTGCTGTCGCCGACCGAGAAGATCGAGTCGCGCGGCCGGGCCGAGGTGCGGCAGGTCTTCAACATCACCAAGGTCGGCAAGGTGGCCGGCTGTGCCGTGCGCGAGGGCACGATCGCCCGCGGACACACGGTGCGGGTGGTGCGCGACGGCGTGCCGATCAAGGAAGGCATGTCGCTGGCCTCGCTGCGGCGCGTGAAGGACGACGCCCGCGAGGTGCGGGCGGGCCTGGAGTGCGGCATTCGCATTGAGGGTTTCGACGATCTGAAGCCGGGCGACATCATCGAGGCGTACGAGGTCGTCAAGGTCGGCCGGAAGCTCTAAGCGAGCCGGCCGGCGGCAAGCGGAGTATCCGTCGCCCGCGCGCGGCGGCACGAGAGGCCTGATCGGCGGCGCCGGCGAGCATGGTGGTGGGAGTGCTGCGGCTGGACCTGGCGATCATCGACGCCATGTCGTTGAAGGACAAGCGCCGCGTGGTGAAGGGGCTGAAGGACCGGCTGGCTCATCGGCACAACGTGTCGATCGCCGAGACGGAGTGGCTGGACGAGCATCGCCGGGCCGAGCTGGGCCTGGCGATGGTGGCGAACGACCCACGGTTCGTCGAGAGCTGTCTGAGCAAGATCGTCGACGAGGTGCGCGGCACGCGCGGCGTCGGACTGATCGAATACGACATCGAGTGGCTGTGACGGACCCGAGCGGTCGTCGCCGGATGTCGGGCGGAAGTTGAGCATGTCGCATCGTCGCGAGCGCGTCGCCAGTGTCATCCGGGAAGTGATCAGCGACGCCATCACCAATCGGCTGTCGGATCCGCGCATCTCGCGTTTCACCAGCGTAACGCGCGTGCACGTCTCGTCGGACCTCGAGTACGCCGACGTGGCGGTGAGCGTGATGGGCGACGAGCGCGAGGCGCGGCTGACCATGCAGGGCCTGGCCAGCGCGCGAGGTGCGGTGCAGGGGCTGCTGGCCAAGCGGCTCGACATGCGGCGCTGCCCGCTGGTGCGATTCGAGCTCGACGTTGGCATCAAGAAGGGCTTCGAGATCATCCGCGAGCTGGACCGGCTGGAGGCGGAACGACGCCTGCGAGATGAGCGACCGGGAGCCGATGCGTCCGTCGCCGAGGAGGAGGCCGGTCAACCGGAGCGCAACGAAGCATGACGGCCGGCGGGTGACGCCGGGCCGGCTTTCCGGAACCGCGGCGGCGCGGTTCGGGGCGGAGCGGTGGCCGGTGGAGGGCGGGAGTAGCCGGCGGGCGCGTGCCCGCCGCGGTCGGAGGCGCAGCCGGGCCTTGCTGGTATGAAGCGAAACAGCGAACAGCTTCGAGTGCTGAGGCAACTGCTGCCGTGGCTGGTGCGACGCTACGGGCGTCCCAAGCCGCCGGCGGTCGGAGAGCCGATCAACGAGATCATGTACGCGGTGCTGTGCCGGTGGGCGCCGGAAACGCGGGCCGGGGCCGCGGTTCAGCACCTGCGGCGCGTGACGGTCGACCTGAACGATCTGCGCGTCACGCCTGTCGTGGAACTGGCGGAATTGCTGGGCAAGAGCTTTCCGAGGGCGCGCGAGTCGGCCGAGGCGCTGTCGCGCGTGCTTAACGCGCTGTTCAACCGGCGCTACACGCTCGACCTGTCGTACCTCAAGTCGATGAGCCGGCGCGACATCGAGCGCCTGCTGTCGGGGCTGTCCGGCGGCGATCCGCACGACGTGGCCCTGTTCATGCTGCGACTCTACCACGTGCATCGTGTGCCGCTGTCTCCGGACGCGCTGGCCTGGCTGCGGCGGCGCGGCCTGGTCCCGGAGGACATGCCGGTGGCGGCCGTGCAGACGTTGATGGAGCGCATCGTCACTCGATCGAGCGCCGAAGCGTTCTCGGCGTTGCTGAAGCGGCACGCGTTGTCATCCGATGAGGCCGAAATGCCGACCGGCAATCAATCCGCGCCCGCCAAGCGGCGCGCGCGGCGTGGTGACGCGAAGGCCAAGCGGCCTCGGCGAAAGCCGGTGCGCCGCGAGCGGCGACGCCCGCCGCGGACACGGGCGACAGCGCGCCCCCGGCGACGGACCGCCAAGCGATCTCGAACCTCGCCGCGTCGCTGACGCGCGCCGCGGCCCCGGGGGCTCGGCGGGGCGACGAAGACCAGACTCTAATTCCGTCGTGTGGAGATGCGACGCATGCACGAGCAATCGACCCGACGCGGCGCCGGCATGATGACCCGGCCGCCGACGTGTCTCTGGGCGGCGCTACTGGCGTGGATCAGCCTCACGGCCGGCTGCGCCGCGGCGACGGTGCGATCACGGCCGGCTCTGGTGGTCGACCCCAAACGCGCTCACGTACCGCTGGAGCGGATCGAGCCGGCGGTCACTCTGGCGACCGCGACGGAGCCGGCGGCCTCGCAGCCGTCGATCCCGGCCGGCGCGCGGCGTTTCTTCGAGGCCGGGCGCGATCGGTTCGAGGAGCGTCTCTGGGGCGAGGCGATCAACGAACTGGCGCGGGCCGTCCAGGTCGCGCCGACCTTTCACGACGCGCGCGTCCTGCTGGGGCGGGCGGCGCTGCTCCAGGGCAACACGGCGCTGGCGCGGACGCACCTTCAGGAGGCGGCGCGGCAGCGCGGCGACGATGTCGACGTCCACCAGCTGCTGGGAGACATCGCCTTCCAAGCGCATGACTACGCAGCGGCGATCGACCATTTTCGTCGCGCGCTGCTGTGTCCGAACGCCAAGCCCGCTCGCCCGGCGACCATCCTCACTCATCTGTTTCTCGGATTGTCGCTGCGCGAGGAGGGATACCTGGCGGCGGCGGCGAAACAGCTCGAGCAGTTCGTGAGCGCGGTCGAGGGCCGCTCGGCGTCGGACGGCGCGCACCCGGAACTGACCCAGGTCATCGGTCTGTATCGCGATAAGGCGGCGGCGGGGATCGGCGAGATCTACGAGGCGCTCGACCTGCCGGTGGAGGCCATCGCGGCCTACCGCAAGGCGCTGTCGCTGCGACCGGGCGAGCGCGAGGTCGAGACGCGGCTGGCGCGGGCGCTGGCCCGCGGCGGGCAGTCGGCCGAGGCGCTGGAGCTGGCCCGCAAGTTGTGCGAAGCCGATGAGGCGTCGCCGGCCAGCATCGAGATGCTGCTCGAAGTGTGCGACTCGGGCAATCCGCGCATGGATGCCGAGGCGGAACTGATCCGCCTGGGCGAGTCGTCGCGAAATCCGGCCGTGCTCCGGCGGCTGGCGTCGCGCCTGCTGGATCGGGGCCGCGCGAAAGAGGCGTCGGCGCTGCTGGAGCGGTCGGTCACGCTGCAACCCGAGCGATTCGAGGGACGCCTCGATCTGGCGCTGGTGCGGTTGCGGCTCGATGACGTCAGCGGCTACTTGGACGTGCTGGCCGACGCCGTGCGGCAGGCCAAGGACAGCTTTGAGCGGGTCGATTCGGCGTTGCGGACGGCGGCCGACAACGAAGGACTGCGGCATCGGCTGATCGACGCGGCCCGGCAGCGCGCGGAGGCGAAGAAGGACGCGGTCTACCTGGTGCTTCTGGGGCGCTTGCTGTGGCTGGACAACCGGGTCGACGAGGCGTCGCGGGTGCTGAGCGACGCGACGGCGGCGGACGCGAAGCTGGGGCTGGCGTACGCGACGCTGGCCGAGCTGCGCATCGCGCGCGGCCGCTGGAGCGAGGCGCTGGCGGCCTGCGACGCGGCGGAGAAGGCGGGGGTGCGCGACGGCACGCTCTACCGGCTGAAGGGGCAGGCGCTGGAAGGCATGGATGACGTCGACGGGGCGATGGCGGCCTACGAGGAGGCGCTGCGGCTGAACGGCCGGGACGCCGACGCGCTGATGGCGCAGGCGCGGCTGCTGGACCAGTCCGGCAGGCCGGACGAGGCGATCAAGGCGCTGCGGCGGGTCGTCACGTCGGTCGACCCAGCGCGGTTCGACGCGCGCGAGGCGCTGATCCGGGCGCTGCTGCCGCGGCGGGAGTTCCGGGCCGCGAAGGAACAGTTTTCGGCCATGCAGCGGCGCGGCGCGCCCGCCAACGTGCTGGGGCGGACCGAGGCGCTGATCGTGCTGGCGATGGACGTGACCACGGATGGCAACACCCGGCTGGGCACGTATCGCAGCACGCTGTCGGACCTGATGGTTCGATTTCCCGACGACGGAGACACGGCGCTGGACCTGGCGCTGAGCTACGTCGCGACGCGCGAGTACGCCGAGGCGCTGAGGGTGATCGACCGGATGCTGGCGGTGCAGCCGCGGTTCGTGCGCGGGCGCGAGTTGAAGGTGACCCTGCTGGCGAAGCTGCTGCAATTCTCCGAGGCCATCGAGCTGCAGCGCAGCCTGCTGGCCGAACGGCCGAACAACGCGGCGTGGCGGGCGCGGCTGGGTGACCTGGCGCTGGACGCGGGCGAGTACGCCATCGCGGAAGACGCGTTCCGGACGCTGTCCACGCGGGACGACCTGGCGAGTCGGCGCGGCGTGTATCTCCGCGGACTATTGCTGGCGCTTCAGGCCCAGAAGCGGCTCGACGAGACGGTCGAGGTGACCAAGGCGTGGCTGGACCTGGATTCCGAGAGCGACCAGTTGCGCAGCATCTACCTGGCGGTGCTGAACGAGGCCGAGCGCGGCGACGAGGCGCTGGCGGCGGCGGAGCGCTGGCTGAGCGACAGCCCGGAAAGTTCGGCAGCGCGCGAGATGGTGGTCTGGCAGTTGATCCGCATGAAGCGTTACGACGAAGCCCAGGCGCGAGCGCTGGCGTGGCACCAGGCCGCGCCGACGGAGGCCGAGTCGGTTCAACGGTTGATCTCGGTGCTGCTCGGCTCGCGTCGCATGGACGAGGCGGTGGAACTGGCGCGAACGGCGGCCGAGGACCCGGCCTTGCGCGACCAGTTCGAGACGCGACTGATGTACGTCCTTGAACGCGCCGGGCGTTACGAAGAGGCCACTCAACTCGTACAGGAGTGGATTCGCACGACGCAGAACGCCGGCCTGTTGCTCGAGCTATCGCGGCTCTACAGCCACATGCGGCGATGGCAGGAGGCGGAGAAGGCGATCGAGCGGCTGGTCAACCCGGAAGTGACGCGGATGGCGGCGGGACGCATGTTCGATCCGGAAACGGTTCGGAGCGGCTATCGGCAATTGGCGGTCATCTTCCAGTACAGCGGGCGGATGCCGGCCTGTCACTCGGCGCTGGAGAAGGCGCACGAACTGACGCCGATCGAGTCGGCCGAGTATCCCGGCTCGTGCAACGACTTGGGATACCTGTGGGCCGACTCGGGCGTGAATCTGGACCAGGCCGAGGCGTTGACGCGGCTGGCGGTGGGCGAGGCCCCGCGACGCGCGGCTTACCTCGACAGTCTCGGCTGGGTGCTATACAAGAAAGGCGACGTGGCCGGCTCGCTGCGCTGGCTGAAGCAGGCGGTCGATCGCAGCGACGTGCCCGATCCGGTGGTGCTGGATCACTACGGCGATGCGCTGTATCGCTCCGGCCGAGCCGACGAGGCGCTCAAGCACTGGCGCGAAGCGGCGAAGCTCGTGCGCGAGTCCGACGGGCCGGTGACGCCGGAGCACGAGGCGGTGGGCGAGCGCTGCCGCGAGAAGATCGCGGCGGCCGAGGCGGGCCGTCCGGTCGAGACGGCCTCGACGGCGACCGACCCGGCGGGGAAGTGAGCGCGCGAAAGGGCGATCGGCATGGCGGGTCATTCCCACTGGGCCAAGATCAAGCGGAAGAAGGCCGTCACGGACCAGCGGCGCGGCCGGCTGTGGAGCAAGCTGGCGCGCAACATCATCGTGGCGGCCCGCAAGGGAGCGGATCCGGCCGACAACCTGTCGCTGCGCTACGCCATCGACGCGGCCAAGGCGGAGAATATGCCCGCCGACACGATCGACAAGGCCATCAAGAAAGGTTCCGGTGAGCTCGGAGCGACCGAATACGTGCCCGTCGTCTACGAGGGATACGCGCCAGGGGGCGTGGCGATCCTCGTCGAGGCGCTGACCGACAACCCGACCCGGACGGCGCCGGAGATTCGCAAGGCGTTCGAGCGCGGCGGCGGGAACCTCGGCACGATGAACTGCGTCGCCTGGATGTTCAAGCCCAAGGGGGTCTTCACGGTTCCGGTCTCGGCCGTCGACGAGGATCGGCTGATGGAACTGGCGCTCGACGCGGGGGCCGAGGATTTTCAGAACCAGGGCGACGTGTACGAAATGACCTGCGAGCCGACGGCCTTCGAGGCGGTTCGCAAGTCGCTGGAGGGGGCCGGGATTACGCCGCAGTCGGCCGAGCTGACGCGCGTTCCCGATGCGACGGTGACGGTCAGCGCGGAGATGGCGTCGCAGATCATCTCGCTGATCGAGCTGCTGGACGAGAACGACGACGTGCAGAAGGTGCACGCGAACTTCGACGTGTCGGAGGAGGCGGCGGCGCAACTCGGGGGCTGATTCGGCCGCCGGCCGGGCGGGAATCGCGCGGCAACCCTTGCGCGGGCCGCTTCACCGGGGGCGGGCCGCTACCGATATCAACGTCGAGCGCGGCTTTCCATTCGCCGGGAGCCGATGGTTGTTCATGGACCCCACCGGGCTGAAGGTCACATCCCACGGTAGGTCTCGCGGCGGCCGGCGGCCGGCGGGCGTTTCCATAGCCGATCTCGAGGTCGCGCCGTTGTGGAAGGAATGGCTGGCGCGGTTCCTGGGGTACGTCGACTCGGAGTGCGGGCTGTCGCCGCGGACGTTGGAAGCGTATCGGCGGGATCTGCGGGAGTTCGGCGCGACGCTGACCGAGCGCGGCGTGGGCGATCCGGGCGCAGTGACGCCGACGGTGGTGCAGGCGCACCTGATGCGCCTGACGCAGCGCGGCTTGTCGCTGTCGTCGATCGCGCGACACCAGGTTTCGGTCAAGGTGTTCCTGCGGTTTCTGCATCTGTCGGGCGCGATGCGCGAGGACGTGTCGAGCCTGATCGAAAGCGCGCGGACGGCGGACACGCTGCCGCACACCCTTCGCAGCGAGCAGATCGAGCGGCTGATCGTCTCCAAACCGGACGACGAGGCGCTGTCGCTGCGCGACCGGGCGATCATCGAGTTTCTGTACGCCAGTGGGCTGCGCGTGTCGGAACTGGCGTCGCTGGACATCGACAGCGTGCAGCTCGACGTCGGGTACGTGCGCTGCATCGGCAAGGGGCGGCGCGAGCGGATCGTGCCGATCGGGCGGGCGGCGATCGAGTCGACCCGGCGGTACATGAGCGACGCGCGGCCGCGATTGCTCGAGCATCGCGCCAGTGAGCAGGCGTTGTTCGTGACGCGCACCGGCCGGCGCATGGACCGCACGGCGGTGTGGAGGGTCGTGTCGCGCCTGGCGCGGATGGCGGGCCTGCGCGGGCGGGTCAGTCCGCACACGCTGCGGCACAGTTTCGCTACGCACCTGCTTCAGGGCGGGGCCGATCTGCGGGTGGTGCAGGAGCTGCTGGGGCACGCGGACGTTTCAACCACGCAGATCTACACCCACGTCGATACGCGGCATCTCCAGGACGTGCATCGGCGCTTTCATCCGCGACCGTAGTCGCGCGGCGGGTTACCAGGCGACGCTGCGCCCGCCATCGACCGGCAGAATCACGCCCGTGACGTAGGACGCGTCGTGCGCCAGAAAGCGGACGGCGGCGGCAACGTCCGCCGGGGTGCCGGCGCGCTGCATCGGCACGCGGGCGATGATCGAGCGCTTCAGCTCATCGGAATAGTCGGGCGGCCATTCGGCCACGCCGGGGGCGACGGCGTTGACGCGGACGCGGGGCGCGAGGGCTCGGGCCAGGCCGCGCGTCAGGGCGACGACGCCGGCCTTCGAGACGCAGTAGGCGAGGTAGCCGGCGAGCGGGCGCTCGGCCGAGATGTCGGCGAGATTGACGATGGCACCGCCGTCGGTCATGCGCGCGGCGGCGGCGTGGCTGAGCGCGGCCGGCGCGGTGAGGTTGACGTTGAGCGTGCGCTGCCACGCACTGGCGTCGAACGCGGCCGGGTCGGATTTTTCGAAGATGGCGGCGTTGTTCACAAGCACGTCCAGCCGGCCGAGCGCGGCGATGCACTGGTCGACCAACGTGACGGCGCTCGCGGCACCTGCCAGGTCGGCCTGGAGCAGTTCGGCCCTGCGACCAGCACGGCGGATGATGTCGGCGGCCGATTCGGCGTCCGCTCGGGAGGAGCGATAGTGGACGGCGATGTCATAGCCGGTTCGCGCCAGTTCGAGCGCGATGTCGCGTCCGACGCGGCGCGCGGCTCCGGTGACGAGCGCGACCCTGGCAGCGGTGCTCACGGCGGCGGGTCTCCGTCGGGCTTGCGATGCTCGTCCCAGCCATCCGGCAACCGGTGCATCTTCCAGACGTCGTCGTCGGCGGTCGGTCGGGTCGGGGCGCGGAGCAGGTAGCGGCGGAACGCCAGCGAAAAGCGGCGGATGGCCAGCGAGGCGGCCAGGAAGACGATCAGCAGAATCGTGGTCCAAAGCAGCAGCCGGCCGAGCTGGCCGGCGGAGAATCTCGCGGCGGGCTGCGTGGCGGCGGCCAGCGCGGCGACGGGCGGGAAGAGGCCTGGCTCAGACATCCCAAAGTCCGGCGCGCGGGTTTTCGCGCAGCGTGTCGGACAGTTCCCGCAGCAGCCGGGATTGCCGCTCGTCGAGTGACTTCGGCGGGATGATCTTCATGACGGCGTACTGGTCGCCGCGCTCGTGCGTCCGGGGATTTTCGATGCCGCGACCGGCGAGGCGGAGCTTCGCGCCGCTGGCGGTTCCGGCCGGAATCTTGACGGTGGCCGGGCCATGAAGCGTCGGGATGTCGATCTTCGCGCCGAGGGCGGCCTCGGTGATGGAGATGGGCACTTCGAGATAGATGTCGTTGCCGAGGCGGCGGAAGTAGCGGTGCGGCTCGACGTGGCAGACGATGTAGAGGTCTCCCGGCGGCTGGCCGCGTCGGCCGGTGCGGCCGCGACCGCGAATGCGGATGCGCTGGCCGTCGTCGACGCCGGGCGGAATCTTGACGGTGACGACCTCGCCGGCGGCCGGGCCGTCGGCGATGCTGAGTTCGAGCGAGACGCCGCGGATGGCCTGCTCGAAGGTGAGTGAAATCTCCTGCTCGAGGTCGCGATCGGTCGGGGTCTCGAAGTCCTCCCGCGTGCCGCGGGCGGTGGCGTGGCGGAAGAAGCGATCGAACACCGAGGCGGGACCATCGCCGCCGTCTCCCATGCCGCCGAAGAAATCGGACAGGTCACCGAAGTCCACGTCGGGTCCGACGCTGGACCAGGTGTAGGTGCGTCGCCCGCCCGCGCCGGGGTGCGGCCCGACTCCGGCTACGCCGGCGCGGCCGAAACGATCGTACTGGCTCCGCTTCTGACGGTCGGAGAGCACGTCGTAGGCTTCCTGGACCTCCTTGAATCGCTGCTCGGCGCTGCGGTCGCCCTTGTTGGCGTCGGGGTGGAACTTCTTGGCGAGACGGCGGTAGGCCTTCTTGATTTCGTCCTCGCTGGCGGAACGCTGCACGCCGAGGATGTCGTAGTAATCGCGATGAGCCATGTCGAATGGGTCCGGCCTGCGCGAGAGGCGCTAGCTCGTTTGCAAGCGTATTGTAGGCGGCGAGCGGCGTTGTCGCAATTCCGCCGCAGGTGACGGCCGCGGCGTGCGGCGTAGAATGGCGCGGATGATGCCCGTTCACGCACCGCCGCTTCCCAGTGTTTCATACCAGACGCCGGTCGGATGGATCGGCACCGGCGTGATGGGGTTGTCGATGTGCGGCCACCTGCTGAGCCGCAACGTGTCGGCGACCGTGCACACGCGGACGCGCAGCCGAGCCCGGCCGTTGATCGATCGCGGCGCGGTGTGGGCCGAGTCGCCGGCCGCCGTCGCGGCGCGCTCGACGGTGATCTTCACGATGCTGGGCTACCCGGACGACGTTCGCGCGGTGTACATGGGCCGCGATGGGCTGCTGGGTTGCGCGCACCCGGGGACCGTGCTGATCGACATGACCACGATCGAACCGACGCTGTCGCGGCAGATCGCGGCCGAGGCCGCCAGCCGGGGCATCTATGCGCTGGATGCACCGGTGTCGGGCGGCGACGTCGGCGCGCGGAACGCGACGCTGTCGATCATGGTCGGCGGCGAGCGGGCGGTGCTGGATGCCGTCCGTCCGCTGCTGGAGCTGATGGGGCGGACGATCGTGCACCAGGGGCCGGCCGGCGCGGGCCAGCACGCGAAGATGGCCAACCAGATCGTGATCGCGGGCACGATGATCGGCGTGTGCGAGGCGCTGGTCTATGCGCGGCGAGCGGGACTGAGCGCCGACGCGCTGCTCCAGAGCATCCGGCCCGGGGCGGCCGGGTGCTGGACGCTGGACCATCTCGCGCCGCGGATTCTGGCGGGGAACTTCGATCCGGGCTTCTTCGTCGAGCATTTCGTGAAGGACATGGGGATCGCGCTCGAGGAAGCACGTCGCATGAAGCTGGAGCTGCCGGGTCTGAGCCTGGTGCGGGGCCTGTATCAATCGCTGTGCGAACAGGGACATGGTCGCAAGGGCACGCACGCGCTCTACTTGGCGCTGGATCGCATCGCGGGGGAGTGAGCGGGTATCGAGCCGCTACGAGCGGTTCGACGAGTCGGGCCGTGGGCGCATGTATCGTCCGAGTCCGGCGACGAGCCAGGATGTCGGCAGCAGGCGCTGGAACACCGCGGCAACCTTGTTTCCGAAGCCGGGAACGTGCATCGCGCGGCCGCGTTCGAGGGCGCGGACGGCGCTGCGTGCCACCAGGGCGGGGTCGGCGGCCATGGCGAGAAACTCGCCGCGGCGCGCTTCGTAACCGCCGCGATCGAAAAACTCGGTCCGCGTGGTACCAGGGCAGAGGCAGGTGACGCTGACGCCGCTGCCGCGCAGCTCGGCCCGCAGGCCGAGCGAGAAGTCGATCACGAACGCCTTGGTGGCGGCATAGACGGTCATGTAGGGGAACGGCTGGAAGCCGGCCATGCTGGCGACGTTGAGGATCCAGCCGCGACGCCGTGCGATCATTCCGGGAAGCACCCGCCGCGTCAGGCCGACCAGCGTTTCGACGTTCAGGCGCAGCATGCGCTCGAGCTCGTCGGGCGGCCGGTGCGCAAACTCGCCGTATTGGCCGACGGCGGCGTTGTTCACCAGCACGTCGATCTCGCTCGCCTTCGCGGAACACAGCACGCGGTCGATGGCGTCGGACTGCGCGAGATCGACCGCGAACGGCTCGGCATCGGCCGCGCCGCCGAGCTGCATCAGGTCGTTGGCCAGCTTCGCAAGCCGATCGGCACGGCGCGCAACCAGCAGCAATCGGGCGCGCTGTCGGGCGAAGACGCGGGCGAGTTCCAGACCGATCCCGCTTGAAGCGCCGGTGATGAGGACGGTCTTATCGGCGAACAGCATGGTGGCGGCATCCTATCAGCTTGGAGATGTTAGCGGGCGTGGCTGGCGGGCACGAAACGGTTATGGGCCACCGACGGCGGCGGGACCGCGAACATGAAGGACGCCGAGGATCGAACCGAAGAGAGGAGTGCATCGCGTCGCGTCGACGCCCGCGTCGATTGCGGTGCGAGGTGGGGGACCGACCTCAGTGGACATTGCCAGCATCATCGGCATCCTGATCGGCCTGGGCGCGATCGGCTTCGTCTTCTTCGAGGTGTCGCACGGACACTTGGCGATGTTCTATTCGCTGGAAGGCGTGCTGATGGTCGGGGTCGGCAGCCTCAGCGTGTGCTTCCTGGCGATGCCGCTGGAGCGGCTGCTGAGCGTGCCCGGGTATGTGAAGCGCTTCCTGTTCAACAAGACCAAGCCGCCGTCGGAAATCATCAAGGCGATGGCCAAGCTCGGCGAGAAGGCGCGGCGCGAGGGCTTCCTGGCGCTCGAGGCCGACATGGAGATGATCAAGAACCTCGATCCGTTCCTCGGATCGGGCATTCGCATGGCCATCGACGGCGTCGATCCCGGCGACATCGAGGCCACGCTGCGCATGGAACTCATGGCGATGCAGGATCGTCACAAGGCGGGCAAGAAGTTCTTCGACCTGCTGAAGCTGTACGGCCCCGGCTACGGGCTGGTCGGCACGCTGATCGGGCAGGTGGGCATGTTCGGCAATCTCGCGTCGGCCGACGTCGGCAAGCTCGGGCACATGCTCGCGCTGGCCGTCGTGGCGACCATGTACGGCGCCATTCTGGCGAACGCCGTGGCGGGACCGATCGGCGACAAGCTGGCGATGCGGTCGAGCGAGGAGATCCTCAACCGCGAGATGATGTTGCAGGGCATCCTCTCGATCCAGGCCGGCGACAACCCGCGCATCACGCTCGAGAAGATGATGGCGTTCCTGCCGACGCCGCATCGCGACAAGATTCGCAACGCCGCGTGAGGCCGACCGGGCGCGGAGTGAGCTATGGCCGAGCACGACCCTCATCACGATGAAAAGCCCAAGAAGCACGGCGGGCATGGACACGGGCACGGTCCGGCCGGTCATGGCGGCGGACACGACGAGGAGCACGGCGCCCCGGAGTGGCTGATTTCGTTCGCCGACAACACGGCGCTGATCATGGGCTTCTTCGTGATCATGCTGGCGATGAACATGAAGGCCGACGGCGGCGGCAACGGCAACTCGAAGGACCCGGACGCCGGCCACGGCCCCTCGGCGGCGATGCTGGACACGGTCATCGGGCTGCGGGCCGCGTTCAACAACCCGATCGATCCGAACTCGAACGATCCGAACGAACTGCCGTTCGTCGCGCGGTTGCTGACCCGGGGGCGCGACTCGGAACCGCAGGAAGCCGGACCGCGCGGGCGCGACCACGACGTGCAATCACTGCGACCGAGCAAGTACTACCGCATCTGCGGCTCGCTGCCGTTCGAGAGCGGGACGTCGAAGCTGGAGCGCGAAGCGGACGAGACGCTGCGCGACCTGGCCGAGCGCGTCCGCGGGCTGCGCTTCATCATCGAGGTCCGCGGGCACGTCAGCGCGGCCGAGGCCGCCCACGCGGCGGACCGGGGCATGTCGCTCGCGTTCGATCGCGCCATGGCAGTCGCGAAGCGCCTGGAGAGCGGCGGGGTGCGCTGGAGCCAGATGCGGCTGATCGCCTGCGCCGACAACGACCGGCGCAACCCGGTGGCCTACAACGACTCGGGTCAACGGCCGAACGAGCGCGTCGAGGTCGTGGTCACCGACGTGGTGCTGCCCGACTACGTGCAGGACAATGACGCGGCCGCGCGCCGCGGAAAATAGCCTACTGGCGTCGGCCATCGCTGGCCGCGCGATCCCTCCAACCCGATAATCCCGGTCGGTGATGACAACCGGCCGCACGCCAACTCGCTTCGTCGTACTCGGTGGCGGCGGACTACTGGGAACGCCCTTGTGCGCGCTGCTGCACGCGCGCGGCGACGTCCAGCTTCATGCCCTCCGACACGCCGAGCTGGACATCACGCGGGAAGCGCAGGTGCGGGCGATGTTCGAATCGCTGCGTCCGCACGTGGTGATCAATTGCGCCGCCTTCACCCGGGTCGATGAGTGCGAGCGGCAGGTCGAACTCGCCATGTCGGTCAACGGCGGCGGGCCCGGGATCGTGGCAGCGGCCGCGCAGGAGGTCGGCGCCCGCGTCGTTCACGTCAGCACCGACTACGTCTTTGACGGCTCGAAGGCGGGTCCGTACGTGGAAGACGACGCGCCGGGGCCCGAGGCCGCGCTGTCGGTCTATGGCCGCTCCAAGCTGGCGGGCGAACGCGCCGTGCAGGCGGTTGGCGGCGAGTGGCTGATCGTGCGGACGAGCTGGGTGTTCGGACCGGCCGGGCCGAACTTCGTGGCGACGATCCTGGATCGCGCGCGGACACACCCGGAGCTGCGGGTGGTCAACGATCAGCGCGGCCGGCCGACCTACGCGCCGGATCTGGCGGGGGCCATCGTGGCACTCCTGGAGCGCGCGGCGTCGGGCCTGGTGCACGTGGCCAACGGCGGGATATGCACGTGGTTCGATCTGGCGCGGCAGGCCGTGGCGCTGGCGGGCCTGCCGGCACAGGTGCGACCGTGCACCACGGACGAGTTTCCACGACCGGCCCGCCGCCCGGCAAACTCCGTGCTGGACACGACGCGATTCGAGAGGATCGTCGGCCGGCCGTTGCGCGGCTGGGTGGAGGCCTTGGGGGAATACGTGGCGATGATCCGCGGCTAGAGCGGCCGTCGGCGACTCGGGCCGCCTTGTGGGCGTCGAGTCAGCCGATGTCGGGCAGGGCGTTGCGCGGAGGAAACAGGCGGTTCCGCAGGACGGTCCAGAGCGTCGGGCCGCGCGGGCCCGGGACAAACTCGACCGCGAGGAACGACACGTCGTCGTGCGCCAGCGTCGAGGCGTCGCAGTGGGCTTCGAGGGCGGCCAGCAGGGCCGCGCCGATCCGCTCCGGGCCGGCATCGCCGATGCGGGCCAGGACCTGCTCGACGCGCACATCGCCGAAATGGACGCCGTCCGCGCCGGGGGCCTCGAGCACGCCGTCGGTGACGACCAGCAGACGATCCCCGATGTTGACGCGCAGCGAACGGCGGGAGTAGTCGGCATCCGGGTCGACCGCCAGCGGGCCGTCGATGAGTTCCCCCTTGGCGGCGTGAGCGTGTTCCAGCGAGAGGCGGCTCCAGACGCCCTTGGCGCGATTGAAGTACCAGCCGGGCGGGTGGCCGGCGTAGCTGACCGAGAGCTTGCGGCTCGGCGGGTAGTAGGTCAGCGCGGCGGCCGTGGTCATGGCGTTAAGGCCGATGCGTTCGAGTCGTCGGTTGAGTTCGCGCAGCACGCGGCGCTGGTCGGGCCAGTTCATAAAGCGGCGAAGCTGAGCGTGCATTTCGGACGATATGGTGGCGACCGCCTCGCCATGGCCGACCACGTCGGCGAGGCACATGCGCGCCAGCAGGCCGGACCCGCAGACGGACAGATAGTGCACGTCGCCGCCGCGGCCGCCGGCGCAGGGCCGGGAGTAGAGCACGCCGCGCACGCCGGGCAGATCGACGCGGGTATCGACCGGCCGATTGCCGCCCCAGACTTCGGCGCAGGCCAGCAGCGCGCCGCGCGGCGCGGGAGCGTCGAGGCTCGGCCGGGTCGAAATCGCCATGCCGGGTATTGTACGCACCATGCAAAGGGTTGGATGGCCGGCGGTCGAGGGCGGTTACGACACGGCGCGAGGCGTTCGTCAGCGTGATCTGTCAGCCCCCAACCTCGTTCAGTATGCTGCTTCTGTTCGAACTCGGATCGTCTTGGAGAGCCCTGCCATGACGCGAAGCAGACTGTCCGTCTTCCTGATCGTTGGGGTGGTGTCCGGCTGCGGTGGCCCGAAGGGTCCGTCCGACTCGCTGCCGCGGGGAGAATCGCCGCGGTTTCCGGGGATGGGCGGGCATCATCGCCGGATCACGACCCGGTCCAGCGAGGCGCAGGCGTTCTTCGATCAGGGATTGGTGTGGGCCTTCGCATTCAATCACGACGAGGCCATTCGGTCGTTCGAGACGGCGGCGCGACGCGACCCGGACGCGGCCATGCCGTGGTGGGGCGCGGCGTTGTGCCACGGACCCCACATCAACTACCCGATGATGCCGGCGGAGCGTTCGAAGGCGGCGTGGGAGGCGCTTCAGAAGGCACGGGCCCGCATGGGCACGGCGTCGCCGGTGGAGCGCGATCTGATCGAGGCGTTGTCGGCGCGGTACGCGGACCCGCCTCCGGCCGACCGGCGTCCGCTCGATGAGGCGTACGCGTCGGCGATGGAAGCGTGCTGGAGGAAGCACGCCGACGACGCCGACGTGGCGACGCTGTTCGCCGAGTCGCTGATGGACCTCCAGCCGTGGGACTTGTGGACCCACGGCGGGCAACCGAAGGGTCGCACGAAGGAGATCATCGCGGTGCTCGAGGCGGCGCTGCGAATCGACCCCGACCACCCCGGCGCGCTGCATCTCTACATCCACGCGGTGGAGGCGTCCCCGAACCCCGGCCGGGCGCTGGCGGCGGCCGACCGACTGCGGCGGCTGGTTCCCGATGCCGGACACCTCGTGCACATGCCGTCGCACATCGACGTACGCGTCGGGCACTACGCGGCCGCCAGCGATCAGAACGAAATGGCCATCGATGCGGATCGGCGGTATCGGCAGCGCGTGCCGCGGCAGGGCTTCTACCGCGTGTACATGCTGCACAATCATCACTTCCTGGCGTTCAGTTGCATGATGGAGGGCCGCATGGCGGCGGCCCTGAAGGCGGCGCGCGAGATGGTGGCCGGCGTCCCCGAAGAGTACGCGCGGCGCGAGTCGGCGCTGGTCGACCCGTACATGATGATCGTGTTCGACGTGCTGAAGCGGTTCGGCCGCTGGGACGATCTGCTGCGCGAGCCGCGGCCGCCGGCCCATCTGCCGATCACGACGGCGCACTGGCGATTCGCGCGCGGCGTGGCGTTGGCGGCCAAGGGCGACGTCGCCGGCGCGCGGCGCGAGCAGGCGGCCTTCCGCCAGGCGGTGGCCGCAGTTCCGAAAGATGCCATGATGGCCATCAACAAGGCGCATCACGTGCTCGAGATCGCCAGCCACATGCTGGAAGGCGAGATCGCGCTGCGCGAGCGGCGGACTGACGCGGCGGTCGCCGCCCTGCGCGAGGCCGTCCGGCTCGAGGACAACCTGATCTACATGGAGCCGCCGGAGTGGACGCAGCCGGTGCGGCACACGCTGGCGGCCGTGCTGCTGGACGCGGGGCGGGTGCGGGAGGCCGAGCAGGTCTACCGCGACGACCTGGCGGACTGGCCGGAAAACGGCTGGTCGTTGCACGGTCTGGCGCAGTGCCTTCGCGAGCGGGGCGAGTCGGCGGAATTCGCGGCCGTGAAGAAACGATTCACCGAGGCCTGGCGACGGGCGGACGTCGAGATCGGGTCGAGCTGCCTGTGTGTGCCGGGGCGGGTACTTTCCAACGCGAGGCACAGTGCCGGCTGGCCGTCGGTTGGATTGGCGGGATAAGATCATTGAGACGGGCAGCGCTTCGGGAACGTGGCTGGCCACGACTCGGCTACGCGAGGTGCTGTCATGTCAATTCGCCTGCGAATCGGTCTCGTCGTCTTCTTCGTCACCTGCCTGGCGCTGGCATCGACCGCGGGAGCGCAGCCGATCGATACGTGCGGGACGCTCGTGTCCGGCATCAATCAGTGCGTGCTGTTCGACGTCGGCGGCGGCACGCGCTATCTGCTCGACCAGCACGGCGGTCATGTGGTCGGCGATACGTTCCGTGTGGTCGGCACGATTCAGCCGACCTGCTTCTCGGTCTGCAATCAGGGCAACGGCTGCGTGACGGTGTCGAGCATCATGACCTGCGCGACTGTAGCGCCGCCGCCGTCCGTGCCGGGAGACCGTCGCTGCGGGCTGTGCGGCATCGGACTTCCGGTCACGATGGCGCCGGTGGTTGCGGCGTGGTTGGCGCGGCGAGCCTGTCGCCGGCGCTGAGGTGGTCGCAAGACCCGGTGATGGACGCTCCCATTCGCCGTCGGTAAAACGCGTGTGGACATCGTGTCGTCTTCGGACCTGGTGCAATCCGCGCGTGCCGAGCGGCGTCGTTGTTCTGTGAGTGCCGGGAGTGTCCGCGTTGAAGTTTGCGCTGATCTTCGTGGCGTCGGGCACCGGCGGTCTGGCGCGCTACCTGTTCGGAGGCTGGGTGCAGCGTTTGAGCGGCGGGACGTTTCCGCTCGGCACGCTGGTCGTCAACGTCTCCGGCTGCCTGCTGATCGGTTTCCTGGGAGCGGCATTGACCGGTCGCCTGCTGATGCGCGAGGAATACCGGGTGGCGCTGCTGGTGGGGCTGCTCGGCGGATACACGACATTCTCGACGTTCGGCTGGGAGACGTTCTCGATGCTCGGCGACGGGCAGTTCGGCCGGGCGCTGCTGAACGCGGCCGCGAGCGTACTGGCGGGCGTGGTCGCGGTCTGGGCCGGCTACCGCGCGGCGGAACTGTGGCTGGGAGCGTGATGCCATGACGATTCCGGAAGACGGCGTCCTGCTGCGAGTGTTCATCGGCGAGAGCGACCAGTGGCAGGGCAAGCCGTTGTACGAGGCGATCGTGTTGAAGGCTCGCGAGCTGCACCTGGCGGGGGCAACCGTGCTGCGCGGGCCGATGGGCTTCGGAGCCAACAGCCGGCTGCACACGGCCAAGGTGCTGCGGCTGTCCGAGGATCTGCCGATGGTGATCGAGATCGTCGACAGCCAGCAGAAGATCGACGAGCTGATGCCGCACATCGACCAAATGGTGAGCGAGGGACTGGTGACGCTGGAGCGCGTGCGGGTGATCCGCTATCGCTCCAACGTCACGCCGGCCTGAATTGCGTCGCCCGGTTGGCGGGGGATAATCCGGCCGCGTGGGACTGATCGTCCAGAAATTCGGCGGCTCTTCGGTTGCAAACGCCGAGCGCATCCACCGCGCGGCGGCCCGCATCATCGCGGCCAAGTTGGCCGGTCACCGCGTGGTGGTCGTGGTATCGGCCATGGGGGACGAGACCGACCGGCTGCTGGAACTGGCGGCCCAGGTCGATCCGAATCCGTCCCGGCGAGAACTCGACCAACTACTGGCGACCGGGGAGCAGGTGTCGATCGCGCTGGTGGCGATGGCGATCCACCGGGCGGGGCACGACGCCACCAGCCTGACGGCCGGCCAGATCGAGCTGCGGACCGATCGCGCCTTCGGGCGGGCGCGCATCCGGGAGATCGCGCGGCGCGAGCGGATCGACGCCTTGCTGTCGCGCGGGCACATCGTGATCGTGGCGGGCTTTCAGGGCGTCGACGACGAGCTCAACATCACGACGCTGGGGCGCGGCGGATCGGATACGACCGCGGTGGCGCTGGCGGCGGCGCTGGCGGCCGACGAATGCGAGATCTACACCGACGTGGACGGCGTCTACACGGCCGACCCGCGGATCGTGCCGGCGGCCCGCAAGCTGGAGCGGATCGCCTACGACGAGATGCTCGAACTGGCGGCGCTGGGGGCGCAGGTGATGCACTCGCGCAGCGTCGAACTGGCCAGCAATTACCGGGTGGTGATACACGTGCGCAGCAGCTTTTCGCAGTCGGCGGGCACGCAGATCGTGCCCGAGTCGCCCCAGATGGAGAAGGTGGTCGTGCGGGGCGTGGCCCTGAAGCGCAATCTGGCGCGGATTTCGCTGCTCGGCGGGCCGGCGGGCACGGGCGTGGCGGCGCGCGTGTTCGCGCGGGTGGCCGAGTCGGGGCTGGTGGTGGACGACATCATCCAGAACGTGCAGCACGGCGACGGGACGACCAACATCAGCTTCACGCTGGCGTCGGACTACCTGGGCGAGGCCCGCGCGCTGGCGCAGGAGCTGGCGCGCGAGTTGCGATTCGCGGCGGTGGAGATCGACCAGGAAGTTGCGAAGGTCAGCATCGTAGGGATCGGGATGCGATCGCACACGGGCGTGGCGGCGCAGATGTTCGCCGCGCTGGCGGCGGCGGGCGTGACGATCGAGAACATCAGCACCAGCGAGATCGTGATCGGCTGCATTATCCGCCGCGATGATGGGGAGAAGGCGCTGCGGGCGGTCCACGAGGCGTTCCAGCTCGAGCTGCCGTCCGGCTAGGGAGCAGATCGAACCATTTTCCCGCACTGGCCGCGAAAGGGGCCGTGGGGCCTGACGTTTGAATAAATATGGTGATATTCAATGACTAGTCCGATCCGAGAAGGACGCCGGGGGCGGACCGTGCGGCGAGGACGCAGCCTCGATCCGAGCCAGGTTCGCGCTCTGATCGCCCCCACCCGGCAGGAGATCGTGGATGTGCTCGAGTCGGCCGGTGCCTGCTCGGTGGCCACGCTCGCCAGCCTGCTCGGCCGGCCGGCAGACGCGCTTTACTACCACGTGCGGCGCCTGCAGCAGGCCGGGTTGGTGACGGAGAGCGAGCGCCGCCGCGACGGCCGGCGCGGATACGGCGTATTTGATCTTTGCCGGCGGCCGGTGCGACTGAGCTATGCGCCACCGGCCCAGCCGGGCGACATCGCGCGGGTCGTGGCTGCGGCGCAGCGGTTGACGTGGCGTGAGTTTCGGCGGGCGCTGCGCGCGCGGACCGGCCGCGCGGAAGGCGGGCGCCGGTCGCTGTGGGGCGGGCGCATGAAAGGTTGGCTGCTCCCCACCGAACTTGAACGAGTCAACCGGCTGTTGACCGAGCTGTCCGCGGTCATTCGCGGGGGCGGCCCGCGGCCGGGAGCGGAGCCGATTTCCGTGTGTTTCCTGCTGGCCCCGTCACCCGCCGCGCGGCGGGGCGGGTCCGGTGGTCGGGGCGAGCGGCGCGGGACCGCGGCTCGCCGGTCTCGAGCGAAAGGCGGCGTGTCGTGAGAAGCGTTGAGTGCGCGATGTGCGTGGTGATGGGTGCGTGGCTGGCGGTGAGTCCGTGCGACGCCACTGAAGCCGCCGGTGCGGCCACGCGGGTGAAGCGGGCGGTGACGGGCGCATTGGGAATTCCAGATTTGTCGGAGGGGCCGGTCTCCTTCGTTCCGACGGTGCCGCCGGAGATCGAGGTCCGGCGCGTCAAGACGGGGCATCTCCTCGTGCGTCCGACGATCAATGGGCGGGAGTCCGGGTGGTTCATCTTTGACACCGGCGCTGGCATCAACGTGATCTCGACGCCGCACGTTTCGGACTACGCCCTGACTCCATCCGGCAGTCTGACGGCCAAGGGTGTAGGTGGGAATGAGGAGTCGAAGCTATTCCGCGCCGCCCGGCTTGTGCTCGGGCCGATGACCATGCACGACCAACCGCTGATGGCGACCGACCTGAGCTTCCTGAAGTCGCACCTGGGCGAGGAGATCGTCGGCGTGATCGGATTCGGCGTGCTGGCTCGGTGCGTGGCCGAGGTGGATCTTGCCACACCGAGCATTCGACTCCATGACCCGGCCCGGTTCTCGCTACCGGACGGCGCGACCTGGTCCGAGATGTCGTTGGAAGCTCGGGTGCCCTCGGTGAAGGCCAGGTTTGAAGGTCGCGAGGGCCGTTTCCGCCTCGACACCGGTGCCAATGACGGGCTGGTGTTCCACGCTCCGGCGGTGCGGCGGTGGCGCCTGCTCGAGAACCGCGAGGTGAGTGACGCGAAGGTCGGCGGCGTCGGGGGCTTTGTGCCCGTGAAGCGCGGCGAGGTGGCGTGGGTCGAATTGGGTGGCGTGCGTCACGAGCATGTGTCCGCCCGATTCGCGACGCAGCCGGACAAGGGGACCTTCGCCAAGAAGAAGCTGGCGGGAAACATTGGTGCCGGCCTGCTCAAGCACTACGTGCTGGTGCTCGATTACGCCTCCGAGCGGATCGCGTTCATGCCAAACACGTCATCGCGGAGTTGACCGGCGCCGAACCGGTATGTGCAACAGCAGACGGCCGGGTCGAGTCGAGCGTGGCGCGATCCGGCCGGCTGTGTTGTGTCGAATTGAAAGGATTGTGTCCAAGAGCGGCTGGATCACGCTTCCGGGACTTGCTAAAATGTTTTAGCACGGGTGATTCTTAAGGGGGGCCGAGAGGAGTTCGACGTGGCGGCTCAACACGCACGGTCGTTCCTTTTTCTGGTCGTGTGTCTGACCCCGGCGGCGGCGGTTCACGCGCAGCCGCCCAAGATGCACTTCGGCTTCCTCTGGCACATGCACCAGCCCATCTACTGGCCGTACGAGTCGATCACGCAGACGCAGGCCAACAACCGCTACTCGTTCAACGTCATCGACGTGCACAACCAGCGCTTCGGACCGTACACAACGTGGCCGCGCGACGCCGTGCAGGCGGGGGCGGGGTTCGCGCATCTCGGGGCCCAGGTCAGCTTCACGGGCTCGCTGATCGAAAACCTGAACGTGCTCCAGGCGGCGGGCGTCAATGGCGGGATGTGGAACAACTGGAAGGCGGGCTACAACCACGGCATCACGCTCAACACGTCGCTGGGCCATCCGCGGCTCGACCTGGTGGCGTTTGGATACTTCCACCCGCTGCTGCCTTTGCTGGATCCCAAGGACATGCAGATGCAGATCCGCCTGCACAAGCACATCTACGGCCAGACATGGACGAACCGGCCCACGTACTCGCGCGGCATGTTCCCGCCCGAGACGGCGTTTTCGATCCGCTGCATCCCGGCGCTGGTGGCCGAGGGCATCGACTGGGTGATGGTCGACAACATTCACTTCGATCGCGCCTGCGTGGGCTACCCGCACACGAACGCATCCTGCCTCTACTCGCCGAACAAGGCGGACCAGATCAACCCGGACCCGGCGGCGAACGGCGGCGCGTGGGTGCAGCTCAACAATCTGTGGGCGCCGAGTAGAGTTTCGGCGCCGTTCGGCTACCAGCCCCATCGCGCACAATATGTCGATCCGAACAGCGGCGCGACGACAGGGATGATCGTCGTACCGGCGGCACGCTACGAGGGCAACGAGGATGGGCGCGGCGGGTTTGGCGCGTTTCTGTACCAGACCGTCATGGACCAGTACATGGCCTACAACACCGACCCGGCGAGGCCGATGTTCGTTCTGCTGCACCACGACGGCGACAATTACGGCGGTGGGACGGATGCCTACTATCACTCGAACTTCAACAACATGCTGAGCTGGCTGGCGGGCGCGTCGCAGTACGAATGCACGACAGTCCAAGACTACCTGGCGCGCTTTCCGCCGCCGGCGAACGACATCATCCACGTCGAGCCCGGCTCATGGGCTGGGGCGGACTGCGGCGACCCCGAGTTCAAGAAGTGGCTGGGCGATCCGGATGCCCTCGGCTGGAGCCCGGATCGCAACAGTTGGGCGGTGCTGACGGCGGCCAAGCACCGCGTGTTCATGGCCGACGCGATCGCCCCCTATTTGAGCCTCGACCACATCATCAGCGGGAGCGGCTCGAACACCGAGAAGGCGTGGCACTTCCTGCTTGCGGCCGAGGCCAGCGACTACTGGTACTGGGACAACAGCGGCGAGCCGTGGGACAGCAACGTGACCCGCGCGTGCAACCAGGCGGTGCCGTTCGCCGATCTCGTGATCGCCGGGCAGCCGGACAACTTCCCGCCGACGATCTTTCTGCCGCAGCGTGATCCGTACAACCCCGGCGGCTTCGAGTGGAGCACGCAGCCGGAGCCGAGCGATTTCACGGTGTGGACGTTCGTGTACGACGTGTCGCCGCTCACCAGCGTGACCTTGAAGTGGCGGCGCGATCTGGATGGCGTCAATCCGCTCAACTCGGTGCAGAACGAGACCTACGCCGGCGGCGGCGAAGTCGGGTCGTGGAACAGCACGCCGATGACGATCCAGGCCAACCCCCCCGTTCCGGGCGGCATTCTGGCGGCGACTTACCGCGCCGGGCGGTACGCGGCCATGATCACGGGCGAGAACAACGTTCTGATCGACTACTACGTCGAGGCGGTCGACGCCCACGGCAACGTCGAGCGGAGCGATATCCAGCATGTCTGGGTGGGACCGACACAAAGCGGCGGCGGTGGCGACGTGGTGACGATCACGCCGAACCCGGGGCAGGCCGGGCAGAGTCTGCTGGTGCGCTACAACCCCGCCGGCCGCCCGTTGGCCGGGCAGGCGACCGTGCGCATGCACCACGGCTTCAACAACTGGAACCCGGTGGTCTCGCCCGACCCGGTGATGACGTGGAACGCCGCGTTGTCGGTCTGGGAGGTGAGCGTGCCGGTGCCGTCGTACGCGACGCAGTTCGATTGCGTCTTTAACAACGGCGCCGGGCTGTGGGACAACAACAGCGGGCAGGACTGGCATTTTCCGGTGGCAGGCGGCGCGCCGCTGCCGGAGTGGACGATCGACGGAGCACTGGACGCGGATGCGACGCTGGCGGCGACGCAGGGCGCGAACTGGCTGCGCGCCGGCGTCAAGGGGACGACGCTGTACGTCGCCGCGCCGAACCCCAGCGGCGGCAACGATCACTTCATCTTCGTGGCCGGGCCGCCGGGTGCGATGCGGGCCGCGCCGTGGGCGAAGGCCGGGCAGGTGGCGAACTGGGCGGCGTTCATCGGGGCCGAATCGAGCAACAATTATTCGGGCTGGTTCGATCAGGGGGCGGGCGTTGCCGTTGCCACGGCGCGCGGGGCCGTGCTCGAAGGTCGCATCGACCTGGCGGCCGAGTTCGGCGGGACGATGCCGGCTGAAATCTGGCTGGCGTTCGCGCCCTATGTGACGCCGGACGGCGGTGCCCTGGTGTCCACCGGCCAGGCGCCGCCGTGCGTCGGGTGCAATAGCCACGTGGAGGCCAACGAGTACGTTTGGATGAACACGTTTCGGCGCGGTGATCTCAACGCCGACTGGCGGATCGACACATCCGATGTGCCGCTCTTCGTGCCGGTTCTGCTCGGGCTGGACGCGAACCTCGACCGCGTGCGCGGGGCTGACATGAACGCCGACACGGTGGTCGATGGGCGCGATGTGCAGTTGTTCGTCGCGGCCGTGCTGGCGCCGTGAGAACAGGAAACGCCGATTGCGGTGTCGCGGATCGGCTAATATCGGACCTTTTCGGCCATTGATTCGCCGACCGGCCGGGCTACACTTCCGACCCTTAGAGCCAGAAACCGCCTAATCCCGCCTCGGCGGGAGCGGGGGACCCGAGTCCCTGGGGCTTATCGCCGCAAGGCGTAGGGCAAGTCTTCGGCCCGAGCCCGTCAGCTAACCTCGCAGGCGTCGAAGAGGAGAACCTCCGTCGAAACGCGAGGGAGCTTCCTCGCGTGGCGGCTCGATGGAGGCGTTCCGTGGACGAGGGTTCTCGTTCGCAGCAGCCCGGCCCGATCAACGCCGTGCCGGATGGCGATGAGCCGCCGGGCTTCTTGCAACGGCTGCGTCGCGGACTGGTCGGGCGTCCGCGCGACCTGTCGGATCGTTCAATCTTTCATCACCTGTCGCTGATCCCCTTCCTGGCGTGGGTGGGTCTGGGCGCCGACGGACTGTCGTCTTCATGCTACGGACCGGAGGAAGCGTTCCACGCGCTGGGCGAACACACCTACCTGGCGCTGGGGCTGGCGGCCATGACGGCCCTCACGGTGGGCGTGATCGCGACCGCCTACAGCCACGTGATCGAGCACTTTCCGCACGGCGGCGGCGGATACGTCGTCGCGACCAAGCTGCTGGGTCCGCGGGCGGGCGTCGTGTCCGGCTCGGCGCTGGTGGTCGACTACGTGCTGACCATCACGATCTCGATCGCGGCGGCGTGCGACGCGCTGTTCAGCTTCCTGCCGACGGCGTGGGGCGAGCACAAGCTGATCGTGGCGGTGCTGCTGATCCTGGCGCTGACAATTCTCAATTTCCGCGGCGTGCGCGAGTCGACGCTGGTGCTGACGCCGATCTTCATCACCTTCCTTGCCACGCACGTCATCCTGATCGGCGGCGGGATCATCGCGCACGCGCCGGAGCTGCCTGCCACTCTGGCCGACGCGCGGACGGGCTATCGGGAGGGGCTGTCGACCCTGGGGATGGGCGGCATGCTGCTGCTGTTTGTGCACGCCTACTCGCTGGGCGGCGGCACCTACACCGGCATCGAGGCCGTCTCGAACGGCCTGGCGATCATGCGCGAGCCGCGCGTGCAGACCGGCAAGCGGACCATGTTCTACATGGCGGTGTCGCTGGCGTTCACGGCCGGCGGCCTGCTGCTGTGTTACCTGCTCTGGCACGTGCGCCCGGAAGAGGGCAAGACGCTGAACGCGGTGCTGGTGGAGCGGTTCGTGGAGGCGGTGCCGCTGGGCCGCCCGTTCGTGCTGCTGGTGCTGGTGGCGGAAGGGGCCCTGCTGGTGGTGGCGGCGCAGGCCGGGTTCGTCGACGGCCCGCGCGTGCTGGCCAACATGGCGAACGACTCGTGGGTGCCGCGTCGCTTCGCGGCGTTGTCGGACCGCCTGACCACGCAGAACGGCATCATGCTCATGGGCCTGGCGTCGACGGCGGCGCTGCTCTATACGCGCGGCAATGTCAGCAAGATCGTGGTCATGTACAGCATCAACGTGTTTGTGACCTTTTCGATGACGCTGCTGTCGATGACGCGGCACGTCATCCAGCACCGCGCCAGCCAGCCGGGCTGGAAGCGCGAGCTGCCGATCCACGCCGGCGGCCTGGTGCTGTGCGTGCTGATCCTCGGCATCACGGTATTCGAGAAATTCTTCCTGGGCGGCTGGATCACGCTGGTGGTCACTGGGAGCCTGGTGGCGCTGTGCTTCGTCATTCGACGCCATTACCGCGACGTGCAGGCGCGGCTGGTGCGGCTGGACCAGGACATGTCGGTGCTGGAACGCCTGCCGCTGCCGGCGGCGGGGGTAGAGCGCGACGTGGACCCGACCAGGCCGACGGCAGTGATTCTGGTGGGCGGCTACAGCGGGATCGGGGTGCATACCATCATGCACGTGCACCGGTCGTTCCCGCACGTCTTCCATAACCTGGTGTTCGTGTCGGTGGGCGTGATCGACTCGGGCTCGTTCAAGGGGCGCGACGAGGTCGACGCGCTGCGGGCCAGCACCGAGGCTGGGCTGATGCGCTACGTGAACCTGGCGCGGCGGCTGGGCTTCGCGGCCACGCATCGGCTGGCAATCGGCACCGAGGCGGTGGGCGGCGTCGAAAAGCTGTGCCTCGAGGTCGGCTCCGAGTTTTCGCACTGCGTGTTCTTCGCCGGCCAGCTGATCTTCCAGCGCGACCGGTGGTATCAGAAGATCCTGCACAACCAGACGGCGTTCTCGATTCAACAACGTTTGCAATGGCACGACAAGACGATGGTGATTCTGCCGATTCGCGTGCGGAACTGAGGCCGCGGCGGCCCGCGCGTGCGAGTTGGCGCCGATGCTCAGAACCGGTGCCGCGCGTGAGGCCGGCGCGGCAGGGCGTGATGGTGTTGACATGGCCGAGGTGCGATTCACGGACAACATCCAGCGGCACGTGGCGTGTCCGCCGGGGAATGCGCAAGGCGAGACGATTGGGGCGGTGCTGGAGGACTACTTCGCCCGGCATCCGCAGGCGCGGGGCTACGTGCTCGATGACCAGGGTGCGGTCCGCAAGCACATGACGGTGTTCGTGGACGGCCGGCCGATCCGCGATCGAAGCGGCCTGACCGATTTGGTGACCCGTGATGCGCGGGTGTATGTGATGCAGGCGCTGTCGGGTGGATGAGGAAACCAGAGACTCCATCCGAACGTCGTGCGCAGTGGCATCGGGGATGTGCGGACGATCCGGCGATGGACGAGCGCGGTTCTGTCAGCCTGATGGATCCCGGCGTTCGGCTCCGCCCACTGATCTCACGGCGTCTCCCGTCACGCGGCGGTCGGACGCCCCATGAGACGCAGCCAGCGGTAGTGCGACACCAAACCTTCCGCGAGCGACTTGCAGGCTCTGTATTTCAGGGCGAACTCATGGCACGTCTCCTGAACGACGCTCGCCAAGGCGGGGTAATGCACGTGGCAGACGTGCGGCAACAGATGGTGTTCGATCTGGAAGTTGAGTCCGCCGACCAGCCATGTCAGGAGGCGACTGCCGGGAGCGAAGTCGACAGTTGTCTGAACCTGGTGAACGGCCCAGCTCGAGGCGATCCGGCCGGTCTCCGCGCGCGGCTGTGGAAATTCGGCGCCTTCCACGCAGTGCGCCATCTGAAACACGGCGCTGAGGGTCAGGCCCTGCACAAATGAGGCGATCGCGTAGAGCAACAGCACGCGCCACCAGGAATTCACGAGCATCGGCAGGCCGAATGCGAGCGAGAAGAACAGCGCCTTGCCGCCGATGAAGATCACCAGGTCCCAGCCGCGCGGCCTGGGAAAACGATGTCCACCCATCCGCCCGGTGAGCACGTCGCGAAAGTCGTCGAACAGGTGCCACTTCATGGGCAGGAACCCGTAGAGAAACCACAGGTACAGGTGCTGAAAGCGATGGAATTTCAGGCGCCTCTGCTGCGGCGTGAGTCGTCCGAGCAAGCCGACGTTGACGTCGTCATCATGTCCGGCGACGTTGGTGTAGCTGTGATGAATCGAATTGTGCTTGCGAGCCCAGACGTACGAGCTTCCGCCCAGCAGGTCCAGCGTCAACGCCGCCAGCTTGTTGACCCAGCGGCGATCCGAATAGGCGCCGTGACTGCCGTCGTGCTGAATGTTGAACGCCACCGCCGCCAGCGTCAGCCCGAGCAGGATCGCCAATGGGATCGCCAGCCACCACACTCCGGCGACGACAACCAATACGCCATACACGGTGGCGCACACGACCAGAATGATGGCCGACTTGGCGTACATCCGCGGGCAGTCGCGCGGCTTGCGGCCAGTGCGTGCGAAATACTCGTCGACCCGCCGGCAGAGGACCTGCCGGAAGGCATCGGGCGTCTGGAATTTCAGGTGGACCGACGGACTTGCACTGAGCGAGCCTGGTCGATGCACGGGGGGATCAAACACACGACGGTTTGGCATCCGGGCCGCCAATAACCAACCTGACCAGCGTGACGAAACGCCCACGGCGAACCGTCTCACCGGCATGCTCGTTAGCTGGCAACCCGACCAACCGAGCGGTCTGCTGGAGAGCCATCTGACGAATCTTGCTACGCGAAATTCTAGCGCCGGAGCGCGGTGAGGACAAGGGCGAGTGTCGCAATCGGTCCGGGTCTTGTCAGCGGCTGCGTTCGCAGGATGCGCCCGTCGCGCCAGCGCAAACGGTCGGCCGACCGGAGCGCCGTGGGCGACTTCGGCGCGTGTCAGCTCACGACGACGACGTTGTTCAACTCGCCGAACGGATTGGTTTCGACGCTGGCGTTGAAGGGGTCATTGATCCAACGGCCGTCAACGACGTAGCGGTAGCGGTAGCGGCCGGGGCCGAGGGGCAGTCGGACCTCGAACGTGCCATCCGAGTCGACCGGCCGCAGCGGCGTGACATCGCCGTTCCAGCCGTTGAAGTCGCCGGCCAACCGCACGCTGGACGCGCCCAGCATGCGCGTGGCGAAGACGACGCCGTCGGCGGTCTGCTGCGTGCCGTAGATGCGCTGGATCTTCTGCTGGATCGACTCGTCGCTGCCCGCGGCGGGGCGGCCGAAGCCCGTGCCGGCGTGGGCGGCCGGCGTCGAGGCGACCGGCTCGTCGCCGTAGGCGCGTGCTCGCAGCGCGTCCGG
>CAZNUJ010000041.1:0-28714 GCA_964576285.1 uncultured Planctomycetaceae bacterium
CCCGGCACGCCGCCTGAAGCCCGCCGGCGGCCGGCCGCCCGCCGCGCGCGTCGCCGCCATTCTCGCCGAGCTCGATCGACTCTACCCCGACGCCGAATGCGCCCTGCACCACCGCAGCGCCTGGGAGTTGCTCGTCGCGACCATCCTGTCGGCCCAGTGCACCGACGAACGCGTCAATATGGTCACGCCGTCGCTGTTCGCCCGATTTCCGAAGATCGACGAAATGGCGAACGCGTCGCCGCGCGAGGTCGAGTCGCTCATCCGCTCGACCGGCTTTTTCCGCAACAAGGCCCGCAACCTGATCGGCGCCGCCCGCACCATCGTCGACCGCTTCGCCGGCAACGTGCCGGGAACGATGGACGAGCTGCTGCAACTGCCCGGCGTGGCCCGCAAGACCGCCAACGTCATCCTCGGCACGTGGTTTCGCCGCAACGAGGGGGTGGTGGTCGACACGCACATCGGCCGGCTGTCGCAGCGCCTCGGCCTCACCTGGCGCGCCAGGGACGACAAGGACGCCCGCAGGATCGAAACCGACCTGATGGACGTGTTGCCGCGCGAGACGTGGACGCGGGTCGGTCACGCCCTGATCTGGCACGGCCGGCGCGTGTGCACGGCCCGCAAGCCCGCCTGCGCCGATTGCACGCTGGCGGCGCACTGCCCGTCGGCGTTCGCCGCCGGGTCACGCCAGTCGAGCGCCCCGCGTTCGCGCTCCACCCTCAAGGCTGTTGCGAAAGCGCCGCAACGGCCGCGTTCACGTCCGGGAAGAGTTCGAAATACCGGTTGAGACGGGTTGCCTCGAGCACGCCGGTCAGGAACGGCGACGGCGCCGCCAGCACGATTCGGCCGCCGCGCGTGTTGGCCTGCGCCGTGACGTGAACGATCGCACCCAGTCCGGCCGACGAGACATAGCTCAGCCCGCTGAACTCAAGCGCCAGGCGCGAGCGGCCGGCATCGAGGTGGCCCTGAACCGCCTCGGCGAACTCCTTCTGGTTCGCGTCGCGCAGCTCGCCCGCGATCCGAAGCACCGTCACGCCACCGATCGACTCGCTGGTCAGGTTCATGTTCGTTCATCGCGCGCCAGCGCGAAGCCCTTGTCCGTGCGCTGCACGCGCCACGTCTGCCAGTCCGGATCCTGCGCGGTCACGATCGTCCAGTCGCCCGCCTGCGCCGCCTCCAGCATCCGCGATTTGGTCCGCATGTTCTCGTACGGCAGCAGATCGTACGCCATGTTCCAGCGCAGCCCGACATGCGCCGCCGTCGGCAGCAGGTCGGCCGGTTGCAGCAGGGCGCGCCCGCCGCCGCGGATCAGCACGCCCTGCTGATGCCGCGTGTGGCCGGGCAGAGGCAGCACCGACACGCCGGGGGCGATCTCAGCCTCGCCGTCGATCCGTTCCAGCCGGCCGGACCGTTCCAGCGGTTCGAGGTTCTCCCGGCGGTAGGTGCCGGTCATGACGAAATGCCCGGTGACGGCGTCTTCCCATTCGCCGCGCTGCACGACGAACCGCGCCGCCGGAAACGTCGGGACGACGCCCCCGTTGGCATCCAGGCGCGAGACGCCGCCCGCGTGGTCGAAGTGCAGGTGCGTCAGGATGACCGTGTCGATCGAGTCGACGGCTACGCCGTCGGCCGCCAGGCTGTCCAGCAGCCAGGAATCCGACAGCGCGAAGATGTCCCGGTCCTTCGCATCGTATTTCGCGCCAACGCCCGTCTCGATCAGCACGCGCCGACCGGCCGTCTCGACCAGCAGGCAGGTGGTTGCGAGCGGAATGCGGTTGCGTTCGTCGCAGCGCACGGCGCGCGACCAGAGCGGCTTGGGAATGATGCCGAACATCGCCCCGCCGTCGAGGCTCAGCCGGCCGCCGCAGTAGAAGCGGATGCGAACATCGCCGAGCGTCATCGGCGAGCGCAGGACACCAGCGGCAGAGGGCGCGTTCACAGGCACTCGTCGATCGTATCATCCGCCGGCGGCGCTCTCAAACCGCTGCCCCGCAGCGGGTTGCGTGCCGCTGGCGCGGACTCCGCCCGGTCGCCAACCCGGCCTGCCGCGGTTAGACTGCCGAATGGACGGTCCGTCGATCGGTCGGCGGACCCATCGCTTGTTTTCAGGGACCGGCGCGGCCTAAGATGAGAAGTCCTCCGCAGCAGGGCTCGGGACGCCTTTGCACGCCGCCCCGCCTCGCACCGGGCTCCCGCCCGGGGCTCTCAGGGGGTCATCGCGGGCTCACGGAAACGAGCGTTCAGAGCATGTCCACAGCGGCTTCTCTGCGTACCCCCGCTTCCGATTCGCCGTCGGCCCATGCCGCCTGCCGGGTCGGCCGGTTCGAGTGGCGCTGCCTGCCCGACTACCAGTCGCTGATCGATTCCGGCCAGTTTGACTGGATGTCGCTGCGCGACGCGCCCGGCGTGCGCCGCGTCAAGCGCAACGGCCATCGCGACGTCTGGCGCATCGACGCCGGCGGCGAGGTCCTCTTCGTCAAGCGTTATCGGTCGGACTCGCTCACGACCCGATTCAAGTCGCTCATTCGCGGGCCCACCTCCATGCGAGAGTGGGAGGTCGGCCACTATGCCGCCCGCTTCGGGGTCGACGCCGTGCTCCCGGTGGCCGCCGGCTGGTCGGGGTCGCGCACCTGGGCCGGTCCGTCGCTGCTGCTGACGCGGGGCGTGCCGGGCGCGATCGCGCTGTGCGACTACTGGCTGTCGATCCGCGACGACGTCGACCGTGCCGACGCCATCGCCCAGTCCACCGCCCGGCTGGTGGCCCGCGCCCACCAGTGCGGCTTCCACCATCTCGACATGCACGCCGGCAACATCATCGTGCAGACCGCCCAATGCCCGGCGCCGCGGCCGGCGTTCGTCGACCTGCACAACGTCCGCACGGCCGCGGCCGTCTCGACGCGCGACATCATCGCCAACCTCGCCCAGCTCAACCAGTGGTTCCGGCGGCACGCCACCCGCACGCAGCGCCTGCGATTCCTGCGAGCCTACCTCGCGGCCCGCGACGAGTTCGCCCAGGCCAGCCCGTACGCGCGTAACTGGATCATCGATCCGCGCGAACTGCTCACCGTACTGGCGGCCGCCGCCCGCCGGCACGCCGAGCGGCTGTGGGCCAAGCGCGACCGGCGATCGATGCGCACGGGACGCTATTTTGCCCGCGTTCGTCCCGCGGCCGGCTGGCGCGGCCACGTGCTGCTCGTCAGCAAGCACCCGCGGCCGCTGTCGCGCGCCTCGCAGGCCGTGTTCGAGGCCCGCGACTGGAAGCGCTGGCTGTCGGACCCGACGCGCTGGACCGACCCGACCTGCACCGAGGTCCTGAAGGACTCGCACAGCGCCATCGTCTGCCGCGCCACGCTCGAGACCGAGCCGCCGCTGCCGATCATCTGCAAACGCCCGCTGCCGCGCTCGCTCTGGAAGCGGCTGCTCTACGCGATCGGCCCGTCGCGCAACATGCGCGCTTGGCGACGCGCCAACATGCTGCTCAACCGCGACCTGGCGGCCGCGCAGCCGCTGGCCGTGATCGAGCGCCGCGTCGCCGGGCTGATTCGGACCGACAGCCTGCTGATCACCGAGCTGATCGAGGACGCGCTCGACCTCGAAGCGTTCCTCCTCCAGCACGTCATGTCGCGGCCGCCGGCGCTGCGCCGCGCGATGAAGGACAAACTGATCGCCGCCGCGGCCGGGCTGGTCCGCGACCTCGCCGAGCGCGGCTTCGTCCACCGCGACTTCAAGGCCCCCAACGTGCTCGTCCAATGGCAGCCGCCTTACGACGGCCGCCCCGAACTCACGCTGATCGACATGGACGGTATCACCCACCGCGGCGGCCGGCGCGTCGCCGCCGGCTGGCGGGCGGCGGTGCGGTTGTCGGTCAGCCTGGCCGAGTGCGACGCCGTCACCCGGACCGATCACCTCCGCTTTGTACAAACGCTGCTGCTGCACACGGGCCAGCCGCTGGCCCGCTGGAAACAGGTCTGGCGGGCGCTGGCCGAGCAGGCCGACCACAAGACCCGCCTCAAGTCGCGCCGCCGCGACTGGAAGCTGGCCCGCTACGGCCGCGAGTAGCCGACACGTCCAACGATCCTGCTGCGATCCCGACCATCCGCCCACGGCGGCTGGCGCCGCCGCGCTCATCCCAGCCGGCCGGATCGAGGGCGATGCAAAAGAAACGGCCTCCCGGACATGTCGCCCGGGAGGCCGTTTGGAGTCACACGATCGACCGGCCACTGATCGCGACCGGTCCGGGTGCCGCGGGCCTTACGGCTCGCAGCTCGGGCTCGCGGTGAAGCCGCCGCGTCGCAGCAGCTTGTCCACGAACCGCGTCACGTCCACCGCGGTGAAGGCGCCATCCGGGGACGGAACACCGCCGGGGCCGGCCATGTCGGCACAGGCACAGCCCGGAGCCGACGGGTTGCCGCCCAGGTAGCAGCGGACGAACGCCTGGATGTCGGTGCCGCGGATCTGGTTGTCGCCGTTCATATCACCGGGGCAGGTGGCACAGGCCGGGACCTCGCAGACGTCCGGGATCCCGTTGTTGTTGCCATCGGCCGCCGTGCAGGCCGGCGAGTCACAGTAGTCGTCGATCTCCCAGATACGGACGTTGTCGAAGAACGCCGAACCCGGAGCCGACGGGTCACCCGAGGCCACGTTGTCGGTGATCAGGTCGACGCCGCGGATCAGCTCCGAGGCGAGCGAGCCCACCCGCACCGAGGTCTCCGGCACGTCGTCGAACGGCGGCGTCAGATCGAGACCGATCAAGATCTCCATGCCCTGGTCGAGGAACTCACCCGGCGGCGTGGTCGGCTTGCAGGCATCCGACTCGACGATGAGCCGGAAGCACTGGTTGGTCGGCCACTGGAGGGTGTCGTTGGTCACCGGGTCCTTCAGGGCCACGAAGGCCAGACCGCCGCCCGCCAGACCCGCGATCGGAATCTGGATCTGGTTGGTCGGCAGGTAGCCCTGCGCGGCCAGGTCGGAGGTGAAGTCATCCGGGTAGTTCTGACCGGCCCGGGCGAACCGCACGCGCTGCACCGAGAACCGGGCGAGCACGGTGGTCGCCGGATCGTCGCCGATCGGGCGAACCTGGTAGGTCGACCGGCCCGGCAGGATCTTCATGTCCACCGTGAACCGATTCTTGTTGCGGTGCACGGCCTGGATCGGCTTGTTGAAGGTGGCCGACCGCAACGTGAAGGCGCCGGTGCCGTCCACCGCCCGGGTTGGGTCGATGAAGATGCCGATCGACTGATCGTTGCCGGCGCCGACCGGACACGGATGGAGATTCGAGACCTGCAACCGGAACAGATCGGGCAGCGTGGCCGGCGGGATCACCGGAACGAACCACGACGGGTTGCCGTTGGCGGTCGGATCGCCCGGTGCGAACGGCGCGACCAGCGGATCGGCGGTCGGCTGACCGACGATCGAGCCCGTCGGGGTGAAGAACGGCGGGGGTGGCGAGGCGGTCTGCTCGAAGCTGTGGTACATGACCACATCGCGAGCCCGCTCCGGCACCTCGCACTCATCCGGAATGCCGTTGCTGTTGCAGTCGTCACTGCACGGACGAGTGGTCGTCGCCGACTGAGTGGTCACCGGCTCCAACGTGATGGCGGCCGTACCGGCCGACGACACGCAGGTCGGGCCCACGTCACACGCATCCGGCACGCCGTTGCAGTTGCAGTCCGGCTCGCCGGCCAGGATGCGGCAGCCGTTGCGAGTGCCCGACCCGCCGCAGGTGGCGAGGCGGAAATCGAACGGCGTACCGACCTCGAACTTCGGATTGTCCCACCAGACCTTGCGATCGGTTCCGTTGGTGTTGTTGGCCGTGCCGATCGCCACGCGAATCGGAATCGGGCCGCCGAACGGAATACCCATCGGCCGGCTCTGGCGGAGGAACTCGAAGTTGGCGCCCGAGCCGGTGCGGTCGATGTAGTACCGCGCCGACGCGCCGCTCACCGGCGAAACGCCGTCGACCTCGATGCGCCACTTGACGCAGGTGCCCTCCGGCACCAGGTCGCCGAACGACACCACCGTGACGACGCCCGAACTCGGATCGCTGGCCCACATGTACATGGTGGGCTGCAGATCGGCGTTCGAGATGCGGGCCACGCTGATGCCCACCACGGGAATCGGGTTGGCGGTTGGGTTCGGGAAGCCCGGACCGGCGTCACTGATCAGCACGCAGTTGTGGAAGTCGTTCTCATTCAGGCTCGGCTCGACGTACATGTCGATCTCGAACCGGGTGTAGCCCTGGGTGCGGTTGCGCATCTTCGGGCTGAGAACGCCCCACGACCAGACGCCGTGCGAGCCCACGGCGGTATTCCGCGGGATCTCGAGCATCTGACCGAAGAACGACGGCTGCGTGCACGCGAACGGAACGGCAACGATCGACGGGCCGGGGGCATTGGACGGGTACAGCGTCGGGGTGGCCCCGCCGAAGCCCGGGATCGACACCTCGGTACCGATGATCACCTTCCAGCCCTGCTGGCCGGTGCCGGTCGGACCACTGGTCGGCAGACCCGCCTGGAGCACGCCCAAGGTATAGGGCGCCTCGAAGTCGATCACGCCGCCCGCGACCGTGCTGCCCGGCGGCGTGCCGAGCGGAGCCACGAACGCACCCTGCGTCTCGCAGTTGTCCGGCAGCAGGTTGCCGTCGCAATCGGTCTGGAGCGACGCCACCGGCGGCAACTCGCACGGGTCGATGACGCCGTTGTTGTCGCAGTCGGTCTGGCAGACGTCCGGCACGAGATCGCCGTCACAGTCGGCATGCGTCATGGCGACCGGCGGCACAAGACAGGCATTCGGAATATTCCCGCCCAGACAGTTCGGAATCTGGCACGGATCATCCGGCTGCAAGTTGCCGTCGCAGTCAGCGGCGGTGCCGATGGGCGGAACCTCGCACTCATCCGGCGTGCCGTTGCCGTTGCAATCGCCACTGCCCGGGATGCCACCGCACACGTTGTCCAAGCCGCACTGGATATCGAGTGAATCGTCGCGGCCGTTGTCGTTGCAGTCCTTCGCCTGCGGACAGACGTAGAAGACCGCCTGACCCTTCAGCGTCCCCGGATCCGGGAAGTTGCTGGTCAGGGTGCGCGTCAGGCCGATGCCGAACGTGTCGAGGTTGTTTCTCAACGCGAAGGTGGCCGTCAGCGTGTTGGCCGGTCCGCCGTACTCGCTGCCGTCGGCCTGGCGGCAGACCTGCTCGATGTTGCCCGTCACCGACGGACCATCAAAGTCCAGCTTGCCCGCGAAGACCCGCTCCACCGAGCCGCTGGTCGGCAGCGCCGCGATGAGCGAATTCACGCGGCAGGCCAGATCCGGGGCCTTAGCGCCGAGCAGCGTATTGAGCGCGTTGGTGACGCGCGTGACGCCCGCGCTGCTGAGCGGCAGCGGCTCGGTCGGCGCCAGGATCGAGAACTTGTAGCCGTCGGTGGCGTTGTTCTTGTACGCCGTGCCGACGTCCAGCCACAGATCTTTCACGAAATTGCCCGAAAGGCCGAACGTGGTGGCCCCGTTGATCAGGCCCGTGCCGGAACCATTCCCGGTGTCGGAACCCAGCAGCGAGTAACCCAGCCCGCGGCGCGGTTCACTGCAGGTCGGGTCGTCCACGCCCGTGCCGCACCACGACTGGGCCAGCTGGGCGAACGAGAGACAGAACGACTGGTTGCGGCGGTTGTTGAAGTTGATGATGGTATTGTTGCAGCGGTACTGCAACGAATCAGTGGTGCCCAGACCGCCGGCGATATTGGCCGGCCACCACCAGAAGCCGCCGAACCCGGTGGTCGGGTTATTGAACGCCGGCGTGGTGTTGTTGGTGTTGTTGTAGATGGTGACCCACCAATTGCCGGCCGGGATCGTCGGCTCGCCTCCGAACGGGATGTTGTACACGTACTCGTAAACTCGAGTGATGACCGTGTTGCCCGTCACGACGAACGAAATGTCCGCAGGCAGGCCCGGCAGACCGGTCCGCGGGATGCGATCGGCACCGGCGCCGACCGACAGCGTGAGCAGCGGAGCGCCCGACGTATCTGGTCGCGGCGGGGTCTGCGCCGGCAGGTCCGGCCAGATCTCGATCGTGAACGCGTCGAGGAAGTTCGGCCCGAGCGGCGGATCTTCGACGTTGTTCTGCGGCGCGCCCAGCAGGTTGTAGTCGCTGTTCAGATAGCCGCCAACCCACCGGACCTGGCCCAGCAGAATCGGGTTGGCCAGGGTAAACCGATCCATGCGCTTGGTCGGCTGGGTCGAGTTGCCGGTCAAACTGCGGCAGTCGGAGATATCCAAGGCGCCGAGCGTAGACCCGGTCCCGATGACCGGAATCTGGCAGGCGCCGGTGGACGGGTCGAGCGCGACACGCACGCCGCCGAAGCCCCACGTGCCACGGACCAGCTCGCACGGCAGGTCCTTCGCGCTGGCCGGAACCGACGGGCAGCCCGGAATCGGGGCCGGAGCCCGCACGCCGATGCGGTGCCAGTTGCGATTGATGTTGCCCAGATCGCGAGCCGCGAATTGCGAATCGAAGCGGGTGAACGTGCCGGCGTTGACGTTCGGCACGAAGCTCGCGTCGCCCGGCACGATGCCGACCGGGTTGGCGCCCAGCGCCGCGCCGGCGCGGTTCGGGTCGTTCACGTACGGAATGCGGCAGCTCGACGGCAGCGAACTGGCGCAGCCCGGATTCGGGGTGGCGGGGTTCTCGTTGCCGGTCGAGTAGTCCAGCGTGAAGTACGGAGCCTGCAAACCGGCGAACAGCGTGTTGAGCTCAACCGCGGCCGTTGGATCGCAGTACTGCGAGAAGCGGAAGGTCGGGTTGATCGACAGACTGGCCCAATAGCGACCGTCGCTCGACGCATCCGGAGCGCCGTTCGGGTAGAGCGTGATCGTCCCGCCCGGATCGGGCTGGTCGACCTCGTTCAGGAACACGTTGACGTTCCAGAACTCCGGCCAGCTTCGATCCACGTAAGTGACCTGGATCGGCGAGCAGCTCTTGAGGTTCATGGTCTTCGAGCGGTAGTAGCCGCACGAGATACCCAAGGCGTTCGACGGGAACGGCAGGGTGCATGCACCGCTGACGGTCAGCTGGATGTTGCCCAGTCGGCGGAGAACCATATCGGCATCCGACGAGAACGGCTCGAGCGGCACACCCTCGAAGGAAATCGTGCCGGTGAAGGCATTGCTGCCGACGTCGAAGAATCCGGCGGGGAGCGGCAGCAACGGGTTGCCCGTGTCGATGCCGCCCGGCTGACCAAACGTGAAGTACGTGCTGCCGGCCGACGCGATCGGGCGGCAACCCAGGGTCCGGAACTTGTCGACGATCTGCTCGTTATCGACGGTCGTGCCGCCATCGATGATGCCCGAGATGATGGGCCCGAGGCGGATGTGCAGCGACCACTTGTTGACGATGCCGGTGTCGCCGGCCGAGCGGTCCGACACGTTCAGGCGATAATCGCCCGGGCCGGTGCCCGTCATATTCCCGGCGCCGCCCATGACGCGGCCGACCAGCAGCGAGAGCGCCTGCGACGGCTTGTAGCGGCCGAAGACGCGGAAGCTCGAGCGCGCCGACCGGATCGAGCCGGTGATGGCGCCACCCGGCGGGTTCGAACCATCCTGCTCGCCGTCATCCAGAAGGGCCCGCAGGCCGGTGAAGCCGTTGGTGTCGCCCGGACCGCGAATGCGGCCGAGGGGCTGGTTGACGATCGTACGCGAGATGTTCGAGTGAATCAGGCGGACGACCAGGTCGCTGTTGTTGCCGTGCGTGATGTCGAGATCGACATCGATGTCACCGATGCCGTTCGAGCCCGACGGGGCGACCACCTGCGTGTTCGTCCGGCCGGTGATGTTGTTGTCCGGCAGATCGAACGGCAGCGTGACCGCCACTTCGCCGATCGGAGCGCCAGGGACGCTGCCGCCGGTCGAGAAGGTCACCGCCACGTTCGGCTGGCAGGTGATGTTGCCGTAGATCGGGTCGCCCAGACCGGGCAGCGGGCTCGACATCGAGGCCGGAACGGCCAGGGTACTGCCGCAGAGCGCGGCGAAGGTCCGCCAGTCGTTGCAGTCGATGCGGCCGTTGCGATCAACGTCGGCGCAGCGGGCGGACTCGTAGGCCGGACCGGGGAACTGGATGCCGATATTGGCGACGATCAGGTTCGCGAGGGTGCCGGCGTCGTTGTCGTCGATCGCACCGTTCGGGCCCGCCAAACAGTTCGCCACGACAGACCCGGCGGCGATATCGCAGGCCACCGGCGCGGTCTCGTTGCCGCCGGTGGTCGAACTGCGATCCGGCCCGGTCTTGCCCTCGTAGAAGTCCGTCGTGTGCAGCAGCAGGAAGAACCCGGCGTAGGTATTGCCGCCGAAGCCGAGGCCGCCCTGGAAGAAACCGCCGTCGCCGAGAATGGCCAGGTTGTCCAAGTTGCCGTTGGACTGCGGGAAGGTGCCGGTGGCCTCGTCGTAGCCGGGGCTGGCGATGATGACGCCGGTGTTCTGATTCGTGCCGTTCGGCAGCGGGAAGTCGTTGTCCAGACCGATCAGGTAGCTGAAGGCGCCGGCGTTCATCGAAACCGGGGCAAACTGGGTCGTTGGGAAGAACAGGAAGAAGACGTCCGGATTATCCGGCGGCGGCGGCTGGGGAGCGCCAGCGCCACACCACGCGACGTCGATGACCGGCGTGCCGCCGGTCGGATTGATGTTGCAGGTCGCGCCGCAGCTCACCGGATAGACGCGCAGCCGGAAGCGGTGCAAGCCGGTGTTGTTGGAGCCGACGCCGATGGTGGCGCCGCAGATGGTCGCGGCCGCGTTCAGTGATCCGTCGTCTACCGTCCACTCGATGATCTGGTTCTGGATCAGACCGTTGCGGACGTTGACGCCGACGATGCCGTATCCGTCCTGGGCGACCGTGTCGGCGTCGCCGTCATTGTGGAAGGCCTCTTCGCCGCAGGCCTGCGATGCATTCTGGTTGCCGATACCGATGCACGCCGGGAAGTCGCGCGGCATCGGGGCATCGCCGAAGTCCATCGGCGGAATCGGCAGCAAAGCACTGTCGCGCGGCGACATGAACAGCGTCGTCTCGCGCGCCAGGGCCGGCGCGGTGCGACCGTCGCTGGTCACGAAGTCGAGCGGGCCGAAGCGCCGGCCGGTCGTGCGGTTCTCGGTCAGGGCGCGCTCGGCGTTGGCCGTTTCCTCGGCCTCCGCCTCGGCGGGCTGGTCCTGCTGGGCCTGCGCGCGAGCCGGCGCGGGCTGCGCCTGCTGCTGCGCCGGGGCCGGCTGCTCGGGCCCGACCGGCTTGATCGAGGTATGACCCTCGAGCGCCGACATCGGAGCGCTCAGCACCTTGACCGGCGTCTCGGTCGGAGTCGTGCCCGCGTTGTCGATCTCGGCCAGGTTGATGCCCTTGATCTGCAACTCGGAACTCGGCCGCGCCGCCGGATCAGTCGGGCGATTCAGCCCGGCCGCCGCGGCGAACAGCGCCATCGCCGTTCCCACGGCGATACAGAAACTGGCTGCCTTCTTGCTTGTCATGACCCAATGCTCCTTCCGAGGAACCAAACCCTTCGACCCTTAGGAATTCCTGGACACATGGAAATGCGGACCGCTCGCGAGAAACGAGCGGCCGGCGTTTACGATGGAATAAGAGGTGAGGCCCGCGTTGTGGCGGCACCGACATGCGATGCAGCCGCGAGGCGACAGGACAAGAGACGAGGGGAAACGATCCGCCACTGGCGACCCCAGGCGATTCAGGGAATACCCCAAATTCGCTAGCGAGCGCACGGCATGCGCGGCCGCGCAGCCGTACTACCCTCCTTCGTCCGCATTGAACCAAAACCACACGGTCAAGTCAAGCGAAAATCGGCTTGTTCAGCGGCCGACTATCGCTATCCGTCCTGCTTATGAGCGCGTCGCGCTCGCCGATAACTGCCCGTGCGCTCGACCACGAGCCGACCGATGAGACGACAACGCGACGTCCGAGACGAGCGGGCATCGGGGGCCGCTTGGGTACCCGCCGCAACCCGCGGATGAGGCGGCGCACCAACGCCGCTAGTTCACTAATATCCGCTGCCATGAGTGTCCGACAAGCCCCCGGCCGAGTGCATGCGCGCGGAGTCGGACTCGCCTTGGCCGTGCTGACCGTGCTCGTCGGCGCCGCGCTCGGACGCCAGCATCTCCAGGCCGCATGGTGGGCGCACCGCGTGGCCAACGCGCGCAGCGAACTCGACTTGCGAGATGCCACCGATCGCCTGGCGCGGGTCGGCCCGGCTTCGACGCGCGCGGCGATCACGCTGCTCAATGATGAACGTCCGGAAATAAGGGCGGTGGCAGTAGCCATACTGGCCGCCCACCCAAACGAGACTGCCCGCAGAGGCTTGTTCGCGGCCTTCACGGACTCCGCCGTGGATGTGCGCATCGCGGCGGCCGTGCAGTTCGGAATCATTTTCGGACACGAGAGCACGGAAACTCTTTCCCGGCAGGCTGCGCACGGCCCGCGTGGCGCGGCGATGGCGGCCGTGGTGGCGCTGGAGAAGACACCGACTCCGAACTCCGACGAGGCGCTCCGCGCGCTCGCCCGTACCGCCCGCGACCCGTGCGTCCGCGCCCAGGCGATCGAAAGCCTCGCCCGACGCCGGGATTCCGCTTCATCCGCCCTGCTGCTGGACCTGCTGGCCGACGACGCCCCGGTCGAGGCCGAGTTGCTGGGCGAATGGCGCGACCGCAACGCCCTGCGGGCATTCGCGGGCCAGCACGGGCTCGGTCCGGCGGCGTCGTCCGTGCCAACCGACCGCCGAGTGGCCGACGTGGCCGCCGCCGCCCTCACGCGGCTGACCGGCACCGACTGTGATCTATCCCGCACGCCGCGCCAGCGTATCCGCTCGCTCGCGCCATGCTGGGCGGCAGCGGCGACACAACCCGCCCATTCGTTCCAGACCATCCAGCCCGATCCGACGCCGCCGGGGCCTTGACAGCCGACCGACCGCTCCGAGAATCGCCGATCGCGGCGCCGGAAAGCGCCCATCACATGTCACGCAAAGGAGAACTCGGCATGAAACGAATCAAGCTCGCGGTCGCCGTGATCGGCGTCGGTCTGGCAACCGGCTGCGCCCGCATCGGCGGAACCTGGGTGAGCCAGACGGCCGGCGGCTCGGAGAGCAACCCGATCGGCCGTGTCACGTTCGCCGACGACGGTACGTTCACCTGCGAAGCCGACTACGGCGCCAAGCAGGGCAAGCAGGCCATGTCCGGCACGTACCACTACGACATGATGAACGGCAAGCTCTCGCTGGACGCCAACGGCCAGAAGCGCGAGTACGACGTCAGCATCTCCGGCGATGAGCTGACCGTGTGCAAGCCCACGACGTCGGCGGGCGGCAAGTCGACGGCCGACGCCAAGGGGCATGAGGGGCACACCAAGTTCAAGATGAAGCGGCTCAAGGGCCCGTCGATGTGGTCGATGTAGTCGACGCGCCGCTCCCGCCCAATCCATCGCCCGGCGCGCCCGATCGCGGGTGCGCCGGGTGAGTCATTTCCCCCGATCCGTCCGAAACCGCGCCGCCGGCCTGAACGCGAGCGTCCATGGCGAAGCTTGAGACCGTCGAGCCGCTCGGCAAGCGCGTCCTGATCCGCAAGGACGAGGACAAGCGCCGCACCAAGGGCGGCATTCAGTTGCCGGACAACATCGAGATACCCACCATCACCGGGCGAATCGTGGCGGTCTCCGCGCAGATCGATCGCGACGACGACTTCCCCATCAAGCAATACGACAAGGTGCTGTTCAATCCCAAGCACGCCATCCCGGTCGACTTCGAGGGCGACAACCGGCTGTTCGTGGTGCCGGTGGAGGACGTCGTCGCCGTGTTCCGGTCGACGAAGTAGCCCTCGCGGTCAGGACTCGTCCTCGGCATCGTCGTCATCCGGCGGACGCGTCGACTTCTTCGACGGGCGATACACGGTCACCTTCGCCGCCACTCCGGTCGGCTCGCCCGCGTCGTTGCGAACGCTGGTAACGGCCACGCGCCGACCGATCGGTACGTCGGCCAGCTTCATCTCGCGACCCTCGCAACGGATCAGCGTGCCAGCGTCCACGCGAACTCGAACGGTCTGCCGACGATCCTTCGCGCCGCTCTCCGGATAGCGGCGCGCCAGTTCGATCATGCCGGCCTTGGGGTCGACCGCCGTCACGATGCCGTGAATGTCGGGATACGGATCCGAGAGCGTGAGGCGCGCCGCCAGATCGTTCGGCCGGCCGGCGCCGTCGCGGAGGTACACCCAGACGCGCAGGTGCGGTCGCAGCTCATCTGCCGAGACATCGCGGCGGGATCGCACGAACGCCGTTTGCTCGTCGTATCGGACGCTCCGACGCTCGTAGGCGGGCTTGCGTCCGGTCCGAACGATCAGCGTCCGAGCCTCGCGGTCGATCCGCTCGATGACGCCCTGGAAATCGTATCCGCGGCGCTTCGGCTCGGCGGGCTCCGCCGACGCGGCCAGCATCGGCCCCGCCCACAGCGGCGTGAGCATCGCCGCAACGACTAGGCGGTCCTTGACACGACGCCTGCGATTCATGTGCGTGCCTCCTGAACGGGCGGCCTTCTACCGCCGCTCGGTCACGATGGCAACGGAGCGCCGCTTGACGCTCGCCGTCGGACTTCGTAACGTTGTCTTTCGGGCTGGGCCCGCCCCTCGCAACACTGGCTGATCGACTGACAGATCCGTGCCGCTGCTTCTGAAGATACTGCTGCTCTGCTACGCCGCCGGCGTGGCCTCGTTGGCCTGGCGAACGTGGGAATCCGTTCGATTGATGCGCGGCGAGCGCCGACTCCGCCCGATCGCGCCGGACGATCAGGACTGGCCGACGCTCGACGTCGTCATCCCCGTCAAGGACGAGGAAGCTCACATCGGCGCCTGCCTGGATTCCGTGCTCTCGCAGAACTACCCGCGCCTGCGGGCGATCGTGGTCAATGATCGCTCGACCGACGGCACCGCCCGCGTCGTGCAGGAGTGGCAGAATCGCCACCCGACACTCGAGCGCGTCGATATCCAATCGCTGCCGGCCGGACTCTTCGGCAAACCGCACGCGCTGCACTCGATCGCCGATCGACTCAGCGCCGCCTACGTGGCCTTCGTCGACAGCGATCTCGTCCTGCAACCGGGGTGTTTCGTCACGCTGATCGACCACATGCGCCGCGCCGGGAGCGACTGGGCCATCATGGCCGGCCGTCCCATCCTCCGCGGCTTCTGGGAGCGACTCATCATCCCGGTCTGCGGAGCGGTGGCGCTGGCATGGTATGACCCGCGCAAGGTCAGCGACCCGGCCTGGGACAACGCGATGGGCAGCGCCTTCATGATCGCGCGGCGCGCATCGTACGAGGCCATCGGCGGGCACGGCGCGGTCATTCGGTCTTACGACGAGGACAGCGCCCTGGCACGAATCGCCAAGCGCGCGGGGCAGCGACTGTCGTTCGTCGTCGCGACCGATCTGTTCGGCCAGCGGTTCTACGGCACGCTCCGCGGAACCCTTCGCGGCATGACCCGCACCTTCGCCGGCGGCATCAAAACCGTTCCGAAGCTGCTGCTCACGATCAACGGCGTGAACTTCGTCGGCCTGCTGCCGCTCGGCGTGCTGGGACTGCTCGCGATCGCCCATGCAACCGGGACGTCGATCCCGTGGCCGCGCGCGTGGCTGGCCGTCGCCACCGTGCATCTGGCGTGCTCGGCCGTGCTCGGATGGCTGGTCTATCGCGCGGCCGGCCAGCGCCGCCTGTTCTGGCTGATGCCGCTGGGCGCGGCCATGTGCGCGGTCGTCTGCGTCAAGGCGATCGACCAGTTGCTGCGCGGCCGGGGCGTCACCTGGCGCGGCACGACCTACGCATCCGGGACCGCGTAGCGTGAGCACGCCCGCCGCGATGCGATGCCGGATCTGTCGCGAGACGCCCGCGGCACCGCCAACCGACTCCGCCCGCGTGCGATGCAACGTCCGCGCGTTCCGCGATGGGCGATTCGAGGTGTGGCGCTGTCCGCGCTGCCGCTGCCTGAATTCCGGCGCGACGGTCGATCTCGACCACTACTACTCATACTATCCGTTCTCGAAGGCCCGCCTGAACTGGGCGCTGCGGTTCGTCTATCGCTACCAGTTGCGTCGGCTGCGCCGCGCCGGGTTTGCTCGCCGACACACGCTGCTTGACTACGGCTGCGGCAACGGGATGTTCGTGCAGTATCTGCACGAGCGCGGCTACGACCGCGCTTGCGGATTCGACCCCTACGGCCGCGCCGACGCCTTCGGCAATCCGGCGGTCCTGGAGCGCGGTCCGTTCGATTTCCTCGTGCTCCAGGATGTGCTCGAGCATGTCGAGGACCCGGCCGAACTGCTGGCCCGCGTCGACCACCACCTTGCGCCGGGCGGCGTCGCGCTGGTCGGAACGCCGAACGCCGAACGCATCGACCTGGCACGGTCCGACGAGTTCGCCAACGAGCTGCACGCGCCCTATCACCGCGTGATCGTGACGCCCGACGTGCTGAAGCGACTGGGCGAGGGCGTCGGCTGGACGCCGCAGCGCCTGATCCTGCGGGGCTATCACGATACGCCGTGGCTGGGGCTGAACCCGCGCGCCGGACGCGAGTACCAGCGGGCCGTCGACGACACGCTGGATGCCGTGCTGGAGCCGCTTCGCGTCGGCCTCGCGTTGCGATCCCCCCGATTCCTGTGGCTGGCGCACATCGGCTATCTGTTCAGCCATCGCGCCGACATGGCCGTGGTTTTTCGGAAGCAGGCACGGCGCTAGAGGGCATCCGCGCGAAGCGCTGGCGGATCAACCCGGCGGCGTCAGGCCGCCCATGCCGGGCAGGTTGAGGCCGGCGGTGATGCGGCCCATCTCCTCGCGGACGGTCTCTTCCTTCCTGCGCACGGCCGCGTTGACCGCGGCGCGGATCAGGTCCTCGAGCAGTTCGCCGTCGCCTGATTTCAGCGTGTCCGGCTGAATCTTGAGCGCCAGCAGTTCGCCGTTGCCGTTGATGCGGGCGGTCACCGCGCCGCCGCCCGACTGCGATTCGTATTCGCGCGCTATCAGCTCGGCCTGGAGCTTCTCCATCCGCTCCTTGATTTCCTTGGCCTGCTTCATCAGGCCCATCATGTTGCCCAGTCCGCCGAACATCACTCGCTCTCCTCGGCGCCGCCCGTGGACGGCCCATCGCGACGCACCACCGTCACCAGTTTCCCGCCGAACAGTTCCATCGCGCGGCGCACCGTCGGCTCCGCATACGCCGCGTCCAGATCCTCGCGCCGCGTGCGGAGGGGCGGCGGCGCGGGCGCCACCGACGCCGTCGCGGACGATCGCTCAGCGGCGACCGGCGGAGCTGTCACTTTTTTTTTATCCGTCATCGGCGTGACCGGCGGCGTGACCGGCGGTCGAACCGGCGCGGCGGCACGCGGCGCGGCCACCGCGCCGCCGTCGAGCCGCGACAGCAGCGACGAAATCGACGAGAACTTCGGCGCCTCGGCCATGCGCACGACAGCGGCCTCGACCAGCGCCCGCCCCGCGCCGCTGGCCCGCACCGAGCGCCGCAATTCCTCCAGCACCGCGATGAAATAGACGTAGGTGGCTTCGTCGAATCGCTGCGCCTGGGCGGCGATCGGTTCGCGCAGGCCGGCCGGCACATCCACCAGATCGGTGTCGGCGCCGCAGACCCGCACGATCATCAGGTCGCGCATCTGACGGATCATGCCCAGGCACCACTGCTCGGCCGTCACGCCGCCCGATAGCGACTCGTCGACCAGCGCCAGCGCCGCGCCGGCGTCGCCGTCGGCGATCCGGTCGATCAGGCGGCCCAGCAACTCGTCGTGCGTCGCGGGCAGCACGTCTTCGAGCGACTGCACGGTCAGCTTCGACCCGCACAGCGACAACAACTGGTCCAGCAGCGACAGCGCGTCGCGCATCGACCCGGAGGCCAGCCGAGCCACGCGCCGCAGCGCCGCCGGTTCGGCCTCGATCCGCTCGGCCTTGCAGATCGCGACCAGCTGCCCAGCCACGTCATCCACGCCGATCGGGCGGAAGTCGAACCGCTGCACACGGCTCTGGATCGTGGCCGGCACCTTCTGCGGGTCGGTCGTCGCGAGGATGAACTTCACATGCGGCGGCGGCTCCTCCAGCGTCTTGAGCAGCGCGTTGAACGCCCCGGTGCTGAGCATGTGCACTTCGTCGATGATGTAGATCTTGAACCGGCTCCGCGCCGGCCGCAGCACCGAGTTGTTGCGCAGCTCGCGGATGTTGTCCACGCCGGTGTTGCTGGCGGCGTCGATTTCGATCACGTCGAGGTCCTCGCCCTCGGCGATCAGCCGGCACGAATCGCATTCGCCGCACGGGGTCAGGGTCGGCGCGTCGGCCGCCAGGCAGTTGAGCGCCTTGGCGAGGATGCGGGCCATCGAGGTCTTGCCGACGCCGCGCGTGCCGGTGAACAGGTAGCCATGATGCACCCGGCCGTCGCGGATGGCGTTCTGAAGCGTGCGCACCACGGCGGGCTGACCGACCACTTCGTCGAAGGTCCGGCTGCGGTACTTGCGCGCCAGCACGGTGTAGGACATTGGCCGCCCTCCGGTTCAACGCGCCCGGCGCCGGCGTCGGGGTACGCCGGTCCGGCTGGCCACGGCACATGCACATACGCAGGTGGGCTGCTGTGTTTCCACCCTGACCCGTTGCCCACGACCTGCATTGCATGGGGCCGAACCGGCGTACCGGCCGACGACGGTCCGCCGGACGCCTTGTTGCGGGAGGGCGAGTCTAGCAACGGCCGAGCACAGCGTCGAGCGCCCGAGAGCGCGGCCTGGCGCAAGTTCAGCATTCGGGGGTCGTTCCGGTGAAATACGCACGCCGCGTCGGCGTTGAACCTCGCGTGAACGCAGCGAAACCACGCCGACGTCCGCCGGGCTGCCTAACCTCCGACCCGACGGCGGGTCTGCGATTCAGGATGAAAGGGCTCCAACATGCTACTCAAGATGGCCTGTGTCTTTCTCGTGCACACCCTGATCGCGCAAACCACCCCGGCGATTCCGTCGGACGTGCCGCAGGCGGACGGCCGACGAACGCCGGGCCGAGACGCGGGAGAGCGGCGCGAAGCCCGGCGTCAGCGCATGGAAGGCTACCTGCGCGCGACGCCGGCCGAGCGCCGCGAACGGCGGCTCGACGGCCTGACCGAGATGATCTCGCGAACCTATGAACTGACCGACCAGCAGAAGCCGGAAGTCGCGGCCGAGCTTCGCCGCATGCGAGCCGAATACGACCAGCAGCTCGGACCGGCCGCGGTCGAGATGCAGCAGATCGAGGAAGAGATGGCGCGATTCTGGCAGCTTCGCGCCGCGACCGGAGACGACCGCCCGCCGGGCCGGGCGTGGCGAGACCCCGAGTTCCGCAAGCTCGCCGAGCGGATGCGCGAGCTGCGCCGCGAGCACCCCTTCGACATGAACGCCGCCTTCGAGCGCATTGAGAAGATGCTGCCGGCCGAACAGGCTGCCAAGGGCCGCGCGCGTCGCATTGAGCAACAGGAGCGAATGCAAAGGTGGCGGGGGGACGCCGAGCGGCGCGGCGACGGTCCGTTCGAACCCCGACGCGGGGAACGTCGTGGCCGCCGCGCCCAGGCCGACGGCGCCACCGAGTCCACCCCGAGCCCGGCGGCTACGCCGGTGGCGGTCGAACCCAAGCGACACCCGTGGGAGGTCCACGCCGAGCAGTACGCGGCCCGGCACGACCTGTCCGCCGAGCAGCGGGCCGCCGCGGCCGCCATCGTGCGCGAGCTGATCGCGCGCGAACGGAGCTACCGCGCGTCGCGCCGTCAGGATTTCGAGGCGATGGAGCAGATCCCGTCGCCGGCCGAGCGCAACGCCCGCCGCACCGAACTGGAGACCCCGATCGACGAGATGTTCAAGGAACTCAACCAGCGTCTCGACGACGTCCTCACCGCCGCGCAGCGCGGCAAGCCGTAGCCCGGCCGCCGCGCGCGTCGATTCGCGCTGCACTGAGATCTAGCGACCGTCGGCAATCGACGCAGCGCCGTCCGGTGCCCGGCGGCGCGACAGCTCGATGGCCAGGCTGATGGCCGAGTGCATGCTGCCGGCGTCGGCCCGGTTGCGGCCGACGATGTCGAACGCCGTGCCGTGGTCGACGCTGGTTCGGATGACCGGCAACCCGAGCGTCACGTTCACCGCCTGCCCGAACCCGACCAGTTTGACCGGGATCAGACCCTGGTCGTGGTACATCGCCACGACCCCGTCGAACTCGCCGTCGATCGCGCGGCGGAAGAGCGTGTCGGCCGGGAAGGGCCCCTCGACGAGAATGCCGGACTCGCGCGCCATCGCGATGGCCGGCTCGATGACACGCTGCTCCTCGTCGCCGAACTGCCCGCCCTCGCCGGCGTGCGGATTCAGCCCGGCCACGGCGATGCGCGGCTGCTCGATGCCGAACCAGTCGCGCAGCGCGGCATCCAGCAGGTCGATCGGCTGGTGCACGCGGCCGATGGTGAACGAGTTGCGCAGCTCGAACAACGGTTCGTGCACGCTGGCCAGCGCCACTCTCAGGCAGCCGCCGTTGCGTCGCCGCGCGGCCGCGCCGTGATGCGCGGCGTCGACGCGCCCGTTCAGCCGGGCGTCACCGGCGACGAACATCATCGTCACGCGCCGCGCGCCGAATCGCTTGGCGAAGAACTCGGTGTGACCGGGGAAGTGGAAGCCCGCCATCCGCCAACTGGTCTTCGAGATCGGCCCGGTGACCACGGCCGAGAGATGGCCCTTCTTCAGCCCGGTCACCGCCTCCTCGCAGAACCGCATCGACGCCAGCCCGCCGTCCTCGGTCGGCTTTCGGAGCGTCGCCGGGCCGAGGGACAGCTCATCGAAATCGGCGACGACCACGCCGCTCTCGATGCGCGTCACGTCTTCGTGCGGAAGCCGGAACCAGTACGGCGCGACCTCGGCCATGTCGGCCGCGTACGCGATCGCCTCGTGCAGGCCGAAGATGATGTACCTCGCCCGTTTGCGCAGTTCCGCATCGGCCAGCGCCTTGACGATGACCTCGGCGCCGATGCCGGCCGGATCGCCCATGGTGATGCCGATCACCGGGCGTTCCTGCGCGCTGGCATCGGGCGTCGGCGGCATCATCACGTCCCTTGCCTCAATCCATCGGGCCCTCAGGCAAATCCAAGCGACTTCAGGCGATCAATCGTCAGGCCGGCGGAAACCGCCGCCGCCTGCGCGGCGCCCATCGTCCGGCCCGCCATCGATTCTAGGGTGTGCACAACGGCCCGGGCGATGATGTCCGTCTCGATATTGACGCGCGCCCCCACCGGCTTGGCCCCCAGCGTGGTGCGGTCGAGCGTGGTCGGGATCAGCGCCGTGCCGAACTCGTCGTGGCCGACGTGGGTCACCGTCAGCGAAATGCCGTCGACGGCGACGCCGCCCTTGGGAATGACGAACCGCAGCGCTTCGGGCGATAACTCGAAGGTCCAGCGGGCCTCGCCGCCGGAGCGGTCGATGCGTCGAACGGTGGCCATCGCGTCGACATGGCCCTGCACGATGTGCCCGTCAAGCCGGCCGCCGACGGCCAGCGAGCGCTCCAGGTTGACCCGCGCGCCGGGCGACAACCCGCCCAGCGTGGAGCGCTGCAGCGTTTCGTGAATGACATCGAACTCCGCCAGGTCGCTACGCCGTGCCGCGATCGTGAGGCACACGCCGTCGATCGCCACGCTGGCGCCGTCGAACAGCGCGTCCCAGAAGCCCGCTGCGGCGATGGCGATGCGGCGACCGGTCGCCTGCGGCCGGACGTCGCGCACGTCGCCGATGCGTTCGACAATGCCGGTGAACATGATTCCGCACCCGCCTTCACGGTCAGCCGACTTCGCGCGTCTCGAATAGCGCCGCCGCCAGCGCCAACATGCCGGCGATCCAGACCACGGCGTAGCCGACGGCCGTCAACACGTACCCGGTGGGAATGAGGCGGTCGTCCGTCAGCGCGTCGATCATCCAGAAGAACTGGAAATTCGGCAGCACGCGGTACAGCACCTGCGCCCACGCCACGCCCTGTTCGTCGAGCGGCTGAAGGTAGTGATCGGCCACCAGCCCGGCGCACAGCACGACGACGCAGGTCAGCAGCGTCGGCACGGTGCTCAGCCGGGTCGACGCCGCGATGGCCACGGAGCACAGGACCAGAATGGCGGGCAGGATCAGCACCGCGGCCCTCAGGAGATCGGGCGTGGTGATCTTGCGCGTCGAGGTCACCAGGAAATCGAGCTGCTGGCACCAGCGATAGTCATCGGGCGCGAGCGATCGCAGGTACTCGCGCTCGTCGTCCGTGATCGGTCCCTTGAAGTTGCTGCGCACCAGCGTGCCCGGCGCGCCCGGCAGCGCCTTGTAGCCCTCCTCCGGCTCGAACTCGACGATGCCGCGGAGCACGTCCGGCGTCGGGACGCCCTCGGGCAGCGCGCTGATCTGTTGCCGCGTCTGGTAACGGCTGAACTTCCAGTCGCGATCGACGAATGACAGCACGATGATCGACACCGTCAGCGCCGGCGCGATCAGCGCGATGGCGGTCGGCAGAAACTTCCAGTCGAACAGATAATTCAGCACGCCGGCGGCGATCAGCATCAGCAGGACGACCCCCGGCCCGAACGTGATCACCGTCGGGTCGGATGTTTCCGAGGCGGTTTGCAGGACGCCGTGCCGCATCGACATGATGAAGGCGATCAGACCAAGGTAGAACGCCAGCGTCACCGCCGTGAACACGCCGAAGGCCTTGCCGAGCACGAATACGCCGCGGGACAGCGGCTTGGACACGCTGACCAGCACGGTCTTCTGCTCGATCTCCTGACTGATGACGGCCGAGGCCGCGAACGCCGCCAGGAACAAGCCCTGCATGAGGAGCGTAGACAATCCGATGTCTCGCAGCAGCTTGTTGTCGTCGTCCATGGTCCAGCCGGTCAGCGGCGGGGCCATGACATACGCCAGCAGCGTGGCCAGGACGATGACCGCGTAGATCGGCTGGCGCACCGTCTGCAAGAAGGTGTTCGACGTGATCGCCAGCAGACGGGTCATGAAGGCACCGGGGTCACGGTGCCAGAGTTAAGGGCCCGCGGCGGAGCCGGTCAAGCGCATTCGCCCCGGCGCCGCCCGAGCTTCGGCCCGCCGGAACCGCCGGTCGCTCGACTAGGCGACGATCATGGAGGATCATAGAATGCCCAGCCCGCCCGGCGGCGGAACGCACGCCCGGCGGACGTCGGGCCCGGGCCGGCGCGGCGCGGGTTCGACGAACGGCTCGCGGGCATCCCCAGGACGTCGCAGGCATGAACGAACTCGATCGACGGGGTGAGTACGTGGCCGGGCTGGGCATGGTCGTCAGCCTGGCCGGATTCATCGCGCTGCTCTTCCTGGCAACCTCGCACCTGAGCCTCGCGACCTACGCGGCGGCCTGGCAACTGCTCGGCGCGGCCGGCATCTGGGTCCTGATCCTGATCCGAATTCACCAGGGCCGCCTGCTCGAACAGGAGCGGCGCGACCTGGAGGAACTCGAGCGCGAGCGCCGCGCCCGGCTGGGCGGGGCGGGCACCATCTTCGAGGAGAAAGACGCGGAGCAGATGGAAGCCCTCTCGATGGGCCGGCGTTTGCGGACAATCGAGAAGTGGTTCATCCCGATCTTCGCGGCTGTGACCGCGATCGGCCTCGCCGGCGTGGGCCTGCGCTTCCTGCTCGACACGTGGCCGTGGTCCCTGGCGGTCGAAGCCGCCGGCACGCCGGTTCGGCGGGCCTCGATGATCGCCTTCGTCTGCGGCGGGATGGCCTTCGTCACGTTCGCCCTGTCGCGTTACGCGCTAGGCATGAGCCGCGTGCGCGAAGGCGGCGACTGGACCGCACTCCGCGCCGGCGGCGTGTTCTTCTTCGGCAACTCGGTCGCGCTGCTGGCCACGGCCGTGGCCCTGGTGCTGGCTCACAACGGCTACGACTGGCCCGAGCGCCGACTGGCCGTCGCGCTGGGCGTTGTGCTGGTGCTGCTGGCGGTCGAAATCGTCGTCAATTTCGTGCTCGACTTCTACCGGCCGCGTGTGGCCGGCGAGTTGCAGCGGGCCTTCTACGAGAGCCGCCTGCTGGGCGTGTTCTGCGAGCCGGAAGGCATCATCCGCAACGTCGCCCACACGATCGACTATCAGTTCGGGTTCAAGGTCAGCGAGACCTGGTTCTATCAGTTCCTCCAGAGCAAAATCGTCCCGCTGATCATCTTCCAGGTCGCGGTCATCTATGCCGTCACCTGCTTCGTCGTCGTCCCGCAGGGACACAAGGCCGTTGTCGAGGTCACGCTGCCGCGGCACATCGATCGCTGGGTGGCCGAGTCGGGCATCCACTTCACCTGGCCGTGGCCGTGGGCCCGCGCGACGCTGGTCCCGGTCGAGCGCGTCCGCCGCATGGAACTCGGCTACGACCCCACCAAGGAAAAGCCGTCGACCGAACCGGCCGGCCGCGAGACCATCCTCTGGACGCAGCGGCACCGCGTGGCCGAGTACCGCCTGCTCGTGGCCGATCGCGGCGCCAGCGCTGACACCAAGGTTCCGGTCAACCTCGTATCGGTGACCATGCCGGTCCACTGGCGCGTCCGCGCCGATCGCGTGCTGGACTTCTATCGTCAGACCGACGACGTCGAGAAGCTGATTCGCGCGCTGGCCTACCAGGCCCTGACGCGTTACGCCGCGCACGCCGACCTGATGGAACTAATCGGCAGCGGCGGCATTCGGGCGGCGCAGGAGGTTCGCGCGTCGCTGCAGGCCGCCTGCGATCGCGCCGGCGTCGGCGGCGGCGGGCTCGGCGTCGAAATCGTGTATGTCGGCCTCGGCGGCGTGCATCCGCCCATCGACGTGGCCGAGGCCTACGAGCGGGTCGTCAACGCTTTCGAGCAGCGCGACACCAAGATCCTCCAAGGCGAGAAGGCCGCGCTCAAGACGCAGATCGAGGCGGCCGGGGAGGCGTACGCCGAATTGTTCGAGGCCATCGAGGCCGAGGAGCGGGCCCGCGCCGCCGGCTCGCCGGACGCCGACGAGCTGGGCGCCCGCGTGCAGCGCCTGTTGCGCGAGACGGCCGGCGGGGAATCGGGCGAGATCGCCAGTCTCGCCGCCGAGTATCTCTACCAGCGCGTCACGTCCGAAGGCGCGTCGGCCGAGCTGTTCCGCGTGCAGCGCGCCGCCTACGAGCAGTCGCCGCGGGTCTACACGCACCGCATGTACCTGCGGGCCATCAGCGAGGGGCTTCGCGACGTACGCAAGTACATCGTCGCCGTGCGTCATCCGGACCGCGTGCTCTACCAGCTTGACCTCAAGCCGCCGCCGCCGCTCGAGGTGCTGCAGCAGGAAATCCGCAGCTTCCAGGAAGGCGGAGGCCAGTAGGACCGCGGGGCCGCGCCGCCCCGCACGAGGAACGCCATGACCAGCATCTGGACCAAGGTCGCCGCCCTGCTGGTGGTCGTCGTGCTTGTGCTCGCGATGACCGCCCACCAGGTGCGCTTCACCGAAACCGCCGTGGTCACCCGCTTCGACCGCGTCACCCGCGTGATCGAGCCCGAACAGGCCGGGCTGATCTTCACGCTCCCGTGGCCGATCGAGCGCGTCGCCACCTACGACGCCCGGCTGCGCACGCTCCAGACCGAGTTCGCCCAACTCTCGACCGAAGATCAGAAAACCATCACCGTGTCGGCCTTCGCGACCTGGCGCATCGAGAGCGCCGAGCAGTTCCTGCGCACCATCGGCCGCGAGGAAGCCGCCGCCGACAAGATCGGCGACCTGCTCAAGAACGAGGTCAGCAACGTGCTGCGGCGGCACCCGTTGGCCAACCTCGTCAACACCGACCCGAGCCGCATGCGATTCGACCAGATCGAGCGCGAAATCCATGACGCGGTCGGCGTGCCGGCGAAAGACATCTACGGCATCTCGGTCGTGTCGGTCGGCATCGAGCGCCTCGGTCTGCCGGAGTCCAACACCCGCGAGGTCTTCGAGCGCATGAAGGCCGAGCGGCAGAAGGTCAGCGACGCCTACGTCGCGGAGGGCGACGCCCAGGCCCGCAAGATTCGCAGCGACGCCGAGCAGAAGGCCACGCGCATCCTGTCGCGGGCCGAGGCCTACGCCAAGCGCCTGCGAGCCGAGGGCGACGCCCGCGCCGCCCAGTACTACGCCGAGTTCGACAAGAACCCGGTCCTCAGCAACTTCCTCAAGGAGATCGAGGCCCTGCGCGACATCCTGCGAGCTGGCAAGACGACCATCGTCATCGACGCCGCCCAGATCAAGCCGTTCCAGCCGCTCGCGCCGCCGCCCGAGACCGACTCCGCCGAAGCCGAGATTCGAAAGTCGCCGTCATGACCGACCGACCCGCCTCGCCACCGCCGCCGGGCGACGCCCTCGATCCGGCCAACCAATCGCTGGCCGACGCCCTGCGCAAGAGCTTCGCGGTCCTCAAGGGCCTCATGCTCGTGCTGGTGGTGGCCTACCTGCTGTCCGGCTGGTTCCGCGTCCAGCCCGGCGAGGTCGGCTTCGTCGTCCGTTATGGGCGCGTCGTCGGCGCCGGCGCCAACCGCATCCTGCAGCCGGGCTGGCACTGGGCCTTTCCGTATCCGGTCGACCGCGTGGTCACGGTCGCCACCGAGAAAGAACGCTTGCAGGGCGTCCAGTTTCTCTTCCAGATCAGCGAGGAGGACAAGCTCCGCGGCATCCGCCGGGTCGTGTTCAACCCGCTCAGCCCGCTGCGCGACAACTACCTGCTCTCGGGCGACATGAACATCTTCCACGCCCAGCTCACGGTGCGCTACCGCGTCACCGACCCGGTCGCCTACATCGGGCACCTGTACGACGTCTCGCCGTTCGACGATCAGCCGCGCGAACGCGAACTGCTCGGCGCGGTCGTCTCCAACGCGGCCATCCGCGTCTCGGCCAAGTCGGGCATCGCCTCGATCCTCGGAGCCGGCCAGGAGGAATTCCTCGCGGCCGTGACGCGCGCGGCGCAGGTGTCGCTCGACGAGCTCCGCGCCGCCGGCCAGCCAACGGGCATCGAGATCATCGCCGTCATCGCCCCGGAGATGTCCGGACTTCAGGCCATCATGCCGCCGCGCCAGGTGCAGGAGGAGTTCGACCGCGTCGTCAACGCCGAGCAGCAGCGCGACAAGGCCATCCAGGAGGCCCGCGGCAAGGCGGAGGAGACGCTCCGCCTGACGGCCGGACCGGCCTACGCTGATCTGGTCGAAGCCATCGACGCCGAGTTCAGCGCCCTCGTCTCGTACCTCGAGTCCACCAAAGCCGCCGCCGGCCCGCAGGAAGATGTCGCGTCGGCCGAGGCCGAACTGCGCCGACAATCCGCCGCCACCGACGAGTTGCTGCTGTCCGCGACGGGCGAGGTCCAGCAGATCGTCAATGACGCCAGGGCAGCCCGCGATCGCGCCATCAACGAGGCCATCGCCGACGCCCAGCAGGTGCGCGAGCTGGAGCCGCAGTATCGCCGCTACGGCGACTTCCTGCTGACGCGCCTGCGCACCGATTTCGTCCGCAGCGTTCTGACCGACCCGGACATCATCAAGGTCTCGGTGCCGGTCAGCGCCAAGGAATACTGGCTCCAGATTCCGCGCGAGTCCGAGGCCGCCGCCGAGGACGCCGCGACAAAGAAGCCCAAGCCGTCGCGGCGCGATCGCAGCGAGGGCTTCATCGACCGCCAGCCGCTCAAGGCCGGTCCGCAGCGCGTGCCATAGGTCGCCATGAACCGATCCGCGTCCGCCCCGCCGCCGATCATCGAGTGCGTCTCGCTCACCAAGGTCTTCGCCGACTTCTGGGGGCGCGGCAAGGTGCTGGCCGTCGACCAGCTCGATCTCGAGGTCCGGCCGGGCGAGGTCTTCGGCCTGCTCGGCCCGAACGGCTCGGGCAAGACCACCACCATCAAGATGCTGCTGGGCCTGCTCTACCCCACGCGCGGGCGGGCCCGCGTGTTCGACCGGCCGCCGACCGACACCGCCGTCAAGCGCCGCATCGGCTTCATGCCGGAGGAGTCCTACCTCTACCGCTTCCTGAACGCCCGCGAAACGCTCGATTATTACGGCCGGCTGTTCCGGCTCGATCGCAGCGAGCGGCGCGACCGCATCGACCAGCTCATCGAGATGGTCGGTCTGAAGCGGGCCGCGCATCGTCCGGTCGGCCAGTACTCCAAGGGCATGGCGCGGCGCATCGGCTTGGCGCAGGCCCTCATCAACGACCCGGACCTGCTGATTCTCGACGAACCGACCACCGGCCTCGATCCGATCGGTTCCCGGCAGATCAAGGATGTCATCCTCGAGCTGGCCAAGCGCGGCAAGACCGTGCTGCTTTCCAGCCACCTGCTGGCCGACGTCGAGGACGTGTGCGACCGCGTCGCCATCATGTACGGCGGCAAGCTCCAGGCCGCGGGCACCGTCTCGCAGCTCCTGGCCCGGCAGGACGTCACCCAGATCACCATCCCGCAGCCCGACGACGCCACCCTCTCGCGCGTGCAGGCCGTCATCGAGCGCGAGACCGGCCGGCCGGTGGTGAGTGTCTCGCACCCGCGCGATCGCCTGGAGGAGTTGTTCCTCCGCGTGGTCGAGCGCGCCCAGCGCGACCGGCTCGAGACCAGCGGCGCCGAATCGATCCGCGGCGTCAGCAGCTTCCTGGCCGCGCCGCCCGGCAGCGAGCGCCGCCGGCCCGACGAGGTACTCGGCGCCCTGGTGGCCGCCGGCGAGTCGACCGAGCC
>CAZNUJ010000042.1:0-27237 GCA_964576285.1 uncultured Planctomycetaceae bacterium
CTGCTTGGCTGACCAGACACGTCGCGCCGGGCGTCGCCGCGGCCGCGATGCGCCGCCACGCTTCGTCGAGGGAAATCAGCTCCGAAGCCGCGCCGCCCACGCGATGCGCCCTGTGTTTGACCGCGGGTGCGCAACGCCGCCCGGACGCGTCAACCGCGCCGCCGCGAGCCCGGCGAGCCGCCCGCGGCGCCGCGATCCGACAATGCCGACTCGAGCCGATCCAGCCGCTGCGACAGGTCGTCGAGCCGTCGCGCCAGCCGACCTTCCACCGCCGCCGGATGTCCGGCGAACGACTGCTGCACGGTGCCGAGCAGATAGTCCCGCAACTGGTTCTGGAACGAGACCGCGCCGGCCATGCACTGCCGCACCGTCTCCGCGAACAGCGGCGAGCGAAGGTACTCGATCGTCATGGTGGAGAGTGCGTCGGTGAAGATCTTCTGGGCCTGCTCGGCGGGGTTGGCCGGCGGCGGCGGCTTCGTGGCGGCGGCGGCCTGCTCGGCCATCGACTGCCACCATTTCATCCAGACATCCAGACCGGGCGGGGGTTGCAGCGTGTTCATGGCGGTTTCCAGGGGACTGATCATGGAAAGCGTAAAAGAACCGGCCCGGCCGGGCAAGGGCTTGCCACTCGGGCAAACGCCCCGTGCCCGACCAGGCCGGTGGGGAGGGCTGTCAGACGGCTCAGCGGCCGGCGGCGGCCTTGGCGTCGCCGGTGTTGACCGAGCGGGTCACGAACGCCGTCCAGTTCTCCAGCATCTGCATGCCGGTGTTCATGCCGATCTCGGTCGACTTGCGCATGTGGTCGAACATGGTCGTCCACAGCGACAGGGTCTTGTCCCGCAGGTCCTTGACGTCGTCGGCCGCGATCGTCTCGAACGACTTGCGCGTCAGGTCGATCGTGTTGCGGCACTGGGCGTCCAGGCCCTTCTGGTTCTCGGCCGAGTTCTTCTGCCACAGGTTGATGGTCTCGGTGGCCATCTGCTCGCTGCGGCGGCGGATGTCGTCAAACGACGGCGAACCGGTCAGCGGACGAGTCCAGAACCGGTTAACCTCCTCGGTCCAGCGGACGCCGGTGTTGACGGTGTTGGCGACGGTCTCCGTCGCCTGCTTGAAGAAGTTCTCGAACGTGTCTTTCATTTCGGTGGCCATGACTCTAGACTCCTTTGCCGTTGCCGAGGCCTCGATATCCTCGCGACTCTGTGGAATAGTTTATCGGTGCCATGCTGCGACGGCAACAGAAAAATTGTGCAATTGCAAAACATTTCTGTGTTTGCGCAACATGTTTATGGAAAAGCAGTTATGATATGATACGGGCTCGCAAATCTCGAAAAATCGCCATTCGTTAGTGCAAACGCAGACGCGGCCCCGGATTCGGAGGCATCCCATGACCGACTCCCCTTCGCCCGATACGGTCATCCAGATCCGCAAGTACGCCAACCGGCGCTACTACAACATCACCCACAGCAAGCACAGCTCCCTCGAGGACATCTACCGGCTGGTCCGCGAGGGCAACATCATCCGCGTCACCGATTCCAAGAATGACGCCGACATCACTCCGCAGATCCTGACGCAGATCATTCTCGAGAACGAACCGCCGAAGATCACCATGTTCGGCTCCGAGCTACTGCACCACGTCATCCAGGCCAACCAGTCGATGCTGCGCTCCTTCATCGAAAACTACTTCTCCCGCGCGCTGGAGGCCTTCACCCGCTCGCAATCGCAGTTCGGCGACTTCATCCGACAGGCCGGACTGTCCGTGGTCGACCCGCTCGGCTGGACCAAGTCATGGACGCGCCCCGACCACCAGCCGACCGACTCCGCGCCGCCCGCCGAGACCCCGCCGCCGCACGAACCGGCCCCCGACGACGCCGCGCATCTCCGCCGGCAGATGGAAGACCTGCGCCGACAGCTTCGCGACCTCCAGGGTCAGCTCGCGGCCCAGCCGACACGGGCCGCGCGCGGAAAGGCGCGGCGCCGTTGATGACGAACCGGAGGACCACGTCGCCTTGGCTCATCGCCTCGGCGCTGCCGTTGCTTTGCATCGCGGCCGCGCCCGAAGCGAACGAACGCCGCGCGACGACGCCCGCCTCGCGGCCCGCCGCCGAATCGGCACCCCGCATGCAACGCCTCGAGCAGGCCGAACCCGGCGAGTGGGCGGTCTATCGCACCCTCCAAGGCGCCCAGCGCATCCGGCTGGTCAACACAACTCAATTGCTGGCCGAGTTCGAGGTGCTGCCGATCCTCGACGGCCGGCCGGTCGGGCTGCCGGCGGTGCGAACGTCGCCGCTCTCCGGTGATTACGCGCTGGATCTGGCGGCCGACGAGGGCGCCGTCGTCGAGTTCGGCTCCGAAACCATCGACGCCGCCGGGCGATCGTGGACGTGCCGCCGCACCGTCGCGCGGCGGCAGCTCGGGACCACAACGCTCGAGCGTCGAACGTGGATGAGCGCCGACGCGCCGCTGGAAGGGCTGGTGCGGATGGAGCTGCGCGCCGATGGCCGCCTGACCGCGCGCCTGGAACTGATCGCGTTCGGCTTTCCAGCAGTTTCGACTCAGCCCGTGCCGTGAGGCCGAACATGCTCGCATCGCCTCGCTCGTTGATCGGATGCCTCTGCTTCGCGAGCCTGCCGGCGCTGTCCGGCTGCGCCCAACCGGAGACGCGCTCCCAACCAATCGAGCCGCCCGTCGCGGGCCGGCCGCTCTCTGCGGACGACCTGCTGACCCGCTGCGCCTCCGCTTACGGAAAAGCTCGTACACTCGAGTTCGCTGGCGTGCTCGAACACCGAGCCGGCCACCTCATCACGCGACAGAACGTCTACGCCGTTCTCGATCGCCCCGACCGCTGCCGGCTTGAAGTCGACGGAAACGTCACCGTGCTGATCGGTCGCGCGGCGTGGACCTACGACGCCCGCGCCGATCGCTTCGGGCGCTATCGGGGCTTCACCGAGACGCCGATCCAGACCGCGGCCGAGATGGCGTGCAACCGCGTCCCCCTGCTGTCGATCGACCTGTTCCTTCGCGGAGCCCGCGCCTTGCACCCCTCCGGCGCGACCGATTCGGCGTGGTCGCTCGGCGACGTCGGCTTCGTCGCCCGCCGCCCCTGCTACGAACTGGTGCGCGCGGCGGACACGGCCGGGCGCGGCCGCCTGCGCCTCTGGATCGACCAGGACGACCACGTCCTGCGACGCTGGCGCATTGAGCGCGGCCCGCTCGACGAACCCGAGGTCCTCGCGTGCATGGACTACACCCGCGTCGGACTCGATGCGCCGCCGCCGGCCGACGCCTTCGTCGTGAGCCGGCCGCGCTTCGCGATGCTGCCGAAATGACGCCGCTCGATTCGCGCGAACTCGCCCAGCTCCGCCGCCGCGCGCAGCCGCTGCGCCCACGCATCACGATCGGCCGCGCCGGACTGAACGAGGCCCAGATCGCCCAGGTTCGCCAGGCGCTGGCCTCCCATCCGCTGCTCAAGGTGCGCGTCGGCAGCGCCGATCGCGACACCGCCGACGCCATCGGCCGGCGGCTCGCGGAGTCCGTCCCGTGCGTTCTGGTCGGCCGGCTCGGCTTCGTGCTGACGTTATACGACCCGCGCCACGACACGCATCCGCCGCCCGGCGACGCAGGTAGCGAAGCGGACACCGAGCGGCTATAACACGCATCCAAGGCCGCGGGTCCAACGTCGGAACCTTCGGTGGGCCAGAGGATTACGAGCGGTTACACCGCGACAGGTCCGGCATGTCGAGCTTGCCCCAGCGATACTTCCACCGACGGCTGGACTGCGGCGCCGAGTTCGCCGCCGAGCACCTGCCGGCCCGCAACGTGGTCGCGTTCGAACTGCGCGTCCTGGCCGGTCTGGTGGCTGAGCCGAGCGACAAGCTCGGACTGGCCTTCCAGGTCGAGCAAACGATCTCGAAGGGCACCGGGAAGCGCAGCGGACAGGAGCTTTCAAGCGCGCTCGACGCGCTCGGAGCGCTGCACGGTTCGTGGGTCGGTCGCGAGACCATCGGCTTCCGCTGCACCTGCCTGCCCGAGCACCTGCCGGCCGTCATCGATCTGCACGCCGAGATGCTGCGCACCCCGACCTTCCCGGACGAGTCGTGCCGCGTCTCGATCGAGCTCGCGCAGCAGGAGCTGACCGCGCTCGAGGACGACCCGGGCGAGCTGTCGCGCAAGCTGACCCTGCGGCACGCCTACGGTCCGCTGCTCGGCCGGCACGCCTATGGCGAGCGCGACTCGCTGCAGCGGATTTCGCGCGACGACGTGGTGGGCTTTTGGCGGCAGCATTTTGCCGCGGCGGCCATTCAGATCGCCATTGCCGGGCCGATCGAGCCACGGCACGCCGCCGACCAGTTCGACCGCGCGCTGGCCGGCTTCGGAACCGCGCGAGCCGCACCGCCGCCGGTCAGTCTGGAATTCGCGGCCGGGCGTTGGCACTATCACAAGGACCTCGAACAACAGCACATCAGCATCTGCTGGCCGGGCGTGTCGATCACCGACCCCAGCTACCACGTGGAGCGCCTGATTCTGTCGATTCTCGGCGACGGCATGAGCTCGCGCCTGTTCACCGAGGTCCGCGAGAAGCAGGGACTGGTCTACTGGGTCGGCGCGTGGCACGAGCACCCGCGCACCGGCGGGATGATCCACCTCGGGGCCTCGTCCACGCCGGCGCGCTGCGGGCAGACCTACGCCACGCTGCTGCGCGAGGTCGACCGTCTCGCCGAAGACCTGACGCTCGACGAGTTGCAGCGCGCCAAGACCCAGATCATCGCCCGCAGCGAAACCCACGGCGACATGACCCGCGCCCGCGTGGGCGAACTGGGCGCCGACCTGTTTCACTTCGGCCGCCCCGTCCCGCTCGAGGAGAAGAACGCCGCCGTCGCCGCCGTCGGCATCGACGACATCCGCCGTTACCTCGTTGAGCATCCGCGCGACCGCCAGTGCGTGGTGACGCTCGGCCCGCAGGCGGAGGCGTCGTAACGGCCCCGGCCCCATCGGCGGGCGAGACGGGCCGCGCGAGCGTAGAATCCGGACCGGAGGCGCGGGGTCCCACGCAACGGCCGCGCGAGCGAGGCGATCGATGTCCGAGTTCTTCCAGGAGACTCTCGCGAACGGGCTGACCATCCACGTCGAGACGATGTCCGACGTGTCGTCGGCCGCGGCCGGGTTCATGGTCCGCACCGGCGCGCGCGACGAGACCACCTCGCTGGCCGGCGTGTCGCACTTTCTCGAACACATGTGCTTCAAGGGCACGCCCAAACGCCCGTGGCAACAGATCACGATCGATTTCGACCGCATGGGCAGCACCTACAACGCCTTCACCTCGAAGGAGCGCACCTTCTATTTCGGCTGGGTGCGCCGCGACGACCTCGACCGACAGGTCGAGCTGCTGGCGGACATGATGGAGTCGGTCCTGCCGCCGGATGAATTCGACACCGAGAAGAAGGTCATCCTCGAAGAGATCGCCATGTCGGACGACCAGATCGACCGGCATCTCTACGACCTGGTCCACGAGAAGGTCTTCGCCGGCAGCGCGCTAGCATGGCCGGTGCTCGGCACCAGCCAGACCGTCGGCGACATGACCCGCGAGCAGATGCACGACTACTTCTCGCAGCGGTACAACCCCGCGAACATGGTGCTGGTGGCGGCCGGCGCGGTATCGCCCGACGACGTGGTCGCATCGGCGCAGCGCCACTGCGGCCACTGGACCGCGCGCGGCGCTCGTCCGCCGCGACGCCCGCCCACGTTCGCGCCAGGCGGCACGGCCGTCGCCCGCCTCGATCGCTTCAAGCAGCAGGCGCTGGCGCTGGCCTATCCCGCGCCGTCCGCCGTGGACCCGGCCGACGAAACGGCCGAGGCGCTGGCGTCGATCCTCGGCGGCCAGAATTCCCGCTTCTTCTGGAACATCGTCCAGGCCGGCATCGCGCCGGTCGCCTCCGCCTACCGCATCGACTATTGCGACAACGGCCTCATGCTGCTGTTCGGCTTCTGCGAACCGCCCAACTGCGAGCGGCTGATCGAGGCGATGCAGCGCGAGGTCGACAAGGTGATCCGCGAAGGCGTCACCGATGAGGAAGTGCAGCGCGTCAAGAATCGGCGACGAACCGCGCTGGCCACCGAGGGCGAGGCGCCGTACCACCGCCTGATGCAACTCGCGCACGACGTCGACATGTTCGGACGTCCCCGCTCGGTCAGCGAGCGGCTCGCGGCGGTCGATGCCGTGACGGCCGCCGGGATTCGCGACTACCTCCGGCGCTGGCCGATGAATGAGAAGCCGTGGCTGATCAGCGTAGGACCTCGCTCGTGGCCGACCCTGTAGGCGACGCACCGACGCGACCGCATGGCGAGGGCCCCGCGCCCCGCCCGACGGGTTCCGCCCCGCCGGAGCGCGGGTCGTATCCGCTTGCACCGACTCCTCCGACCGCCCCGCGCGCCGCCGCCAGCGTCACTCGGACGCAACCCGTCGCGCCGCGACCCGCCACCATCGTCCACCGCCCGGCCCCGGCGACCGGACGCCCGCCGTCACGGCCGACAGCGACGCGTCCCTCGTACCGCGCCGAGGGCTGCGTCTGCCTGCTGGCGGTGATCGTGTGGGCAACGGCCGGACAGTGGCTGTTCCAGTGGGTCGGCACCATGTCGCTGATGAACATGATGGGCGCATCCATGTCGCTCATGTTTGAGCCGCAGCGACCGGACGCCGGCCCGCGCGGCCCCGGCGGCATCGAGCCGGCCAAGGGCCAGCAGCAGGCGACGCAACTCCTGCCGCCGGGTTCCCCTGCGGGCGCGAGGCAGAACCGCTATCAATCCCCGCGGTCGTTGGACCTCGAAGCGCCAGGCCAGGCGGTATCCATCGCGCCGCCGGATCCGCGCGAGGCGGAGGCCGCCCGCATACGCCGGCTGGAGGCCCTCAACCGCGCCGCCGGCGTCGCCGAGGCCACGCGCCTCATCTGGGCCGTCGTGACGTCGATCTTGATCGGCCTGATGCTGGCGGCCGCGATGGCGGCCCTATTCCGCACCACCACGGCGCGCCTGCCGCCCTTCGCGCTAATTTCGGGCGCGCTGGGGGCCTGTCTCGCGGGCTTGGTGGTGTGGCGCCTCGCTCGGCCGGTGCCCGACTCGGAAACTTGGCTGACGTGGACCGTCGGAATCACGCAGTCGTCGTTCTCGTGGGCCGGACACCTCGCCCTGGCGCTCCTGATCGCCGTGCTGGCGAGCCTGTTCTCGCTCCGCCCCACGAGCGATCCGCGGCGCTGGCTGACGTGGTCGGCCGTCATCATGCTGCTGGGCACGATGCTGACGCTGGCCGGCATCGCCGTGCTTCAGAATCAGGGCGGATTTCCGCCGCTGCCGAACTGGACCTTCTGCGTCGTCGCCTTCTGCCAGTCGATCTTTGCGTTCCTGATGCTGATGCTCCTGCGCCTGCGTCATCCCACGCCGGCCGTCTGACGCCGCTCGTCGCCGCTGAACCGAATCAAGGAGTCCGTCGAATCCGATGCCCACCGCAAGCACCGCTCAATCCAAGTGCGTCGCCGGACTGCTCGCCGCGCTGGCGCTGGTCGCCGGCGCGGGATGCAGCGTCAGCGATCTCAACACGCGCGACCGCATGTCGCGCGGACTGGTCATCGTCCTGCCGGGCATCGAGGGCCGCAGCGCCTACAACGTGAACATCGCGCGCGGACTCGACGACGGCGGCGTCGGTTCCGCCATCGACATCTACGACTGGAACGTCCCCATCCCCGGCGGCGCGCTGCTGAACCTGACCGCCTATGAGCGCAACCTCGAGCAGGCCCGCAAGCTCGCGCGGCGGATCATGGACTATCAGAAGGACTTCCCCGGCCGATCGGTGCACCTCATTGGCCACTCCGGCGGCGCGGGCATCACCGTCCTCACGCTCGAGCAGCTTCCGGCCAACCGGCGTATCAGCTCCGCTCTGCTGCTCGCCGGCGCCGTCAGCCAGGACTACAACCTCGCCCCGGCGCTGCGCCGAACGCAGTTCGGCATCTTCAACTACTACTCCCCGGCCGACGTCGGATTCCTGCGACTCGGCACATCAATCTTCGGAAACATCGATCGCGGCCACGGTTCGGCCGCCGGCGCGGTGGGCTTCGCGCGGCCGGCGGGGCTGACCGAACCCGAGCGGCAGGAGTACCGCAAGCTGCACCAGATCCGCTGGTCCAAGCAGATGTCGCGTTATGGGAACTCGGGCGGCCACACCGGTTGGGCCAACCGGCGTTTCGTTCGCCGATACCTCGCGCCGCTGATTCTCGAACAGCAGCGCACCGCGCTGGGGGATGCCCCCTGATTCGCGCCCCTCGATCGGGTTCCTGACGCGTGCGCGGGAGAATAATCGGACGTGGATAAAACGCTTTACCTTGTGAGGAACTGCTTATATAATGTCAACAAGGGTAGACTCCCGAAGAACTCTTGACGACACTGTCATCGAGAGCATCAGGAGTTTCCCTGACGGCCGGCGGATCGTGACCGCCTCGCGCGACGTGGCCTTGGCCAGCTCGGTATATGACATCGCCCGATTTTCTGCGCGGTAAGAAGATCCTCGTCGTTGGCAACGCTCACGTCGCCGCGAAGGATTGGATCGCCTCGCTCTCCGCCGTCGCTGACGTCACCCTGCGCGAACGCGCGGACGACGTCGTCGCCGCTCTGAAGCACGAACGCTACGACCTCGTCATCAGCGCTCAGGGCGACTTCCTGGCGCTCGAGCGCGCCGCGGCCGCCACGCAGGCGTCGGCCGCCCTCGAGATGCTCGGGCAGGGCGTGTGCATCACCGACGAACGCGGCGAGCTGCTCTACGCCAACGCCATGATGCGGGCCTATCCGCCCGAACTGGTTCGGCAGGTCTGTCAGAGTTGTCAGCGTGCGTTGCTGGCGATTCAGAAAGCGCCGGCCAACGAGACCGGCGGCACACCGCATCCCACCCACCGATTCCCGCTCGCCGCCGACAACGACCAGTACTTTGAAATTACCGCCACGCCGCTCCCCGATTCCCACCAACGCCATTCGCAGATCGTCGCCGTCGTCTGGGACGTCACCCGGGCCCGCCGACTTCAAAAGCGCGTCGACGCCATCGACCTGGCCGGGCGCGAGCTGGTTGAGATCGGCACCGAGACGGCCAGCCGCCTGACCGTCGAGGACCGCATCCGGCTGCTCGAGCAGTCGGTCTACGACTATCTCCAGAACCTGCTGCACTTCAGCCATTTCGCGGTGCTGCTGATCGACAAGAAGACCGAGCGGCTCGAATTCGTGCTCCAGCACGGCATGTCGGACCGCGTCACCAAGTACGAGCTGAGGGTCGAGCCGAAGGGCAGCGGCATCAGCGGCTATGTCGCCAGCACCGGCCGGTCGTACATCTGCGGCGACATCGCGAACGATCCGCTCTATCTCGAGGGATTCGAGGCGGCCAAGTCGTCGCTGACCGTGCCGCTGCGGCTGGGCGACAAGATCGTCGGCGTGTTCAACATCGAGTCCGAGCAGCCCAACGGCTTCAACGAGGAAGACCGGCAGTTCGCCGAGATCCTGGCGCGATACATCGCCATCGCCCTGGCGACGCTCGAGCTGCTCGTGGTGGAGCGGTTCCAGACCACTACCCTGCTGGCAGACGACGTCTCGAGCGAGATCGCCGGGCCGCTGAACGACATCGTTACCGAGGCCGCCACTCTCAAGGAAGAGTACATCGGCAACGACGACCTGCGCCGGCGGCTCGATGCCATCTGCGACAACGTCGCCACCATCAAGCGCGGCATCCGCGAGGTGGCCCAGCCCAAGGGCGGCATCCTCGGGCGGCGCGACGACGCCCCCGCTGTCGATCCGCTGCTGGCCGGCAAGCGCGTGCTGGTGGCCGACGACGAGGAGATCATCCGCGAGACGCTCGCGGGCGTACTGAGCAAGCGCGGCTGCGAAGTCGACACCGCCGCCGACGGCGCGGAGGCGATCGCGCTGTTCGACAGCGGCCCCGGTTACGACCTGGTGCTGGCCGACATCAAGATGCCGCACAAGAACGGTTACGAGATCTTCGCGGCCGTCAAGGATCGTTCGCCCGCCACCCCGGTCGTGCTCATGACCGGCTTCGGCTACGACCCGAACCACTCGATCGTGCGCGCCCGGCGCGAGGGCCTGGCCGGCGTGCTGTTCAAGCCGTTCAAGGTCGACCAACTCATGGCCGACCTGCGCCGCGCCCTGACCACCCCCGCCGGCACGCCCGCCCAGGGCTGATCGCCGCTTCTTGGATTTCTGACGCATTCTCTCGCCAACGGGCCGCCTGTCGCGCATCGCTGCGACTCCGTATCATCCGGCCGCTCGACTCGGAGTGCCTCGGTGCCTTCACGATTCGCACGGATGCTCACCGCGGTAGGTCTGCCCATCCTGCTCTATGGGCTGATCTCGACCTGGCGGCTCGACTGGCCGGGGCCCTACTACGACGAGATGCTCTTCGTGAACGCCGCCCTCGGCGGCCAGGACGACACATCTGTCACCACGCGCATCGCCGGCGTGCCGGTCATGCTGATGCCGTACATCGGCGCTCTCAAGGCGTGGATCTACGCACCGATCTTCCGTTGCTTCGGCGTTTCGGTCTGGTCGCTGCGGCTGCCGGCGGTCGGGCTCGGCGCGGCCTCGATCGCGCTGACGTACCTCTACGTCAGCCGGCTCTTCACGCCGCAGGCCGGGCGGCTGGCCGCGTGGCTGACGGCCGTCGAGCCGAGCTTCATCTTTCACACGCGCTGGGACTGGGGTCCCAGCGCCGTGATGATGGTGTGCAAGGCCCTGCTGCTGGTGGGCGTTGCCGAATGGTGGCGATCGGGCCGCGTGCGCGGCTGCTGGGTGGCCCTGATCGCCGCGGTGCTCGGCACGTTCGACAAGGCCAATTTCGTCTGGATCGTCGTGGGCGTGGGCGTCGCCACGCTGCTGACAGCGCCGCGGTCGCTGATGCCGCTGTTGCGAAGGCGCTTCGCTTCGATCAGTGCGGGTCTGCTGCTGGTCGCCGTCGCGGGCGCCGCGTGGTCTCTCTCGCGTGGCGGCTTTCCGCCTTCGCGGGAATTGGTGACATCCGGCCTGACAGCCCGCGCGGCCGTCGTGGGCGGACTGCTGACGCAGACGATGGGCGGAGTCGGCCCGTACGGGTTCATCATTGGCGACGCGGGGCGATTGGGCCGCCTTCAAACGGGCAGCCTCGCCGCCGCCGGTATGATGGCGTTGATCGCATGGCTGCTTTGCGCACAGCGACGTCGCATGCTGCGCCCATTGCTGTTCGTCATCGCGGCGTCAGCCGTGCTGCTCGCTCAGATCGTGCTGACCCGCCGCGCCACCGGGCCGCATCACACCGCGCTGCTCTCGCCGCTCTGGCTTGTCGCGCTGGCGGGCATGGCGGCCACGCCGTTCACCCCGACCGGCGATGACGAGAACCGGATGGCCCGGCTGCGCGTTGCCAGGATCTTGTCGCTCGCAGCCGTCGGGCTGGTCATGCTCGGTTCAATCGCGGTGAACGTGGCGTACCTGAATCGCGTGGACGGGCCGGTCGCGAACGTCCGCTGGGACCCCGGCATCAACCGGCTGGTGGCATTCGCGCGGAACCACCCCGACCGGCAGTACGTCTCGGTCGACTGGGGCATTCACACCGTGCTGCACGGACTGACGCAGGGGCGTGTCCGCTGCCTCGATCGCTGGCCGACCTTCATGAAGCCCGTCGCGCCCGCCGACGTCAACCATCTCGCCACGCTGATCTCCGCGCAGGACACGCTGTTCGTGGTGACCGCCCCAGGCGCCGAGACCTTTCCCGTGACCCGCGAACACTTTGTCGCCATGTGCCGGGAGCGCGACTGGCCGCTCGAAACCGTCGCCGAATTCACCGGCGCACAAGACCGGCCGCTGCTGCAAGTTTTTCGCATCGACCTTCGAGGCGGCCTGACGACCACCGCGGCGCCCGAACCCACCGTCGTTTCGAGCACTTCACCGCTCAAGATTCACCGCATTCACCCCGCTTCCGTCCGAATCGGCGAGCGCTTTCACCCGCAGCCTGACGGAAACTCGGCGCTCGCCGTCGAGTGCGACGGCGCCACGCCCGCGACCGTGGTGGTGTTCAACGGCACGCCGCTGCCGACGGTGTTCGGCGGATCGAGACTGGTGACGGCCACCGTCACGGCGGACCTAGTCGCCCAGCCGGGAAATTACCCCATCGTGCTTCGGGACGGAGTTTCCGAGTCCGCGGCAATCGAACTCACCGTGCGCCCGTGATGAGCTCAATCGAATCGGCGAGAAGCGCGGCCGGGCGTTCGCGTCGTGTGACCGGCAACGCGGCCGGAAAAAAAAGAAAGCACCAGGCACCCTCTCGGGGTATCCCGGTGCTTTCCGGAGGGGAAAGAAGCCGGCTTCCGTTTCCCTCGCAGGACGAAACCTGGCAGCTAGCCTCCGAAACCGAATGAATCCGTTCGTGGCGGCACTCGCTCGCGGCAACCGTCACGCAGGGCCGCCGACCGCCAACATCCCTATCGGCAGTAGACCGGGGGCGAACTTGAATATCAGCACTGGGCCCAGCCGCAGTGATGACACTTCTTGCAGCCCTCGGCCGTCTCCAGGACCGACTGGCACTCGGGGCACTTCAGCTTGTACCCGAACGACAGCCGGTCGGTGGCAGGGCCCTGCTCGGGCGCGGCCGCGCCGCTCGCGCCCGACAGGGCCGGCGACGAGACGCTCCGGACGGGCACGGCGCAGTCCAAGCCGCCATGACCGCCGTTCTCCGGCTTGCCGCCGGAGGCGGGCGTCTCGTGCTCCAACTCGGCCGGATCCACCTCGCCCAGGAGCAAGGCCTGCAAACCGTGGCGCTCTTTGGCCCTCAAATAGCGCTTGAGAGCCTGTGCCAGGCCGTCGCCCAGCGACATGATCCGGCCGGTCCGAGTTGGAATCTGAAGCGAGGACCCGATGCCCGACAGCTGCTTGGCGACGTGCACCAGCGCGCCGCCGGCCCGCAGCCACAGGCTGATCATGCGGCAGATGGCCTCCAGGTCGCTGTTGGCCAGGTCGCCGCCCTTGCCGAGCTGCGCGAACACTTCCAGTTCGCGCTCGGCCTTCAGGTCCACCGTGATATTCACATGCATGTTGCCGAACGGCGTCATCTGCCGGATGCGCAGACCGGAGACGATGGCCGGCAGCGGCTGCGGCTCGAGGCTCGGCCGGCTGGGCGGCTGAACCATCGTGATCCGCTCGCCGAACAGGTTGGTCTCGGTCACGACGCGCGGCGTCGCGTCAGCCATCGACTCACCGTTCGGCTTGTCCTTGGCGTGGCCGTTGGAGTCACCGCCGTTCGAGTCGCTCCGGGCGGGCTCGTCGCCGACGTCCGACGTCAGCTTTTTGTGCAGCTTCTCCGATTCCTTCAGCGCCATCGGCTGGCTCGAGCGGCACCCGTCGCGATAGACGGTCACGCCTTTGCAGCCGAGTTCGAACGCCATGCGGTAGATCTGGTCCACGTCGCCGACATGCGCGTCATGCGAGAAGTTGATCGTCTTGCTGATGCTGGCGTCGCAATGACGCTGGAAGGCCGCCTGCATCCGCATGTGCCACTCCGGCTCGATGTCGTGGGCGCACACGAACGTGTGCCGCACGTCGGCCGGGACGCCAGGAATATGAGCGAGGGTGCCGTCCCTGGCGACCTGATCCATCAGACCCTCGCTATAGAACGCTCGCTCGTGGGCGACCTGCAGGAACGTCTCGTTGATCTCGATCAACGGCGTCTTGCCCTCGGCCTGCCCCTTGAGCACGTTTCGGTAGAACGCCAGACTGAACATGGGCTCGATGCCGCCCGAGCAGTTGGCGATGATGCTGATCGTTCCGGTCGGCGCCACGGTGGTCACGCACGCGTTGCGCATCGGCCGGTGGTGCTTCGTGTCCCAGATGCTGCCGGGCCAGTTCGGGAAGTGACCGCGCTCGCGGGCAAGCTTCTCGCTGTAGGCGTGGCCCTCGTCGTTGACGAACTTCATGAAGCGCTCGCCCCACGCCACGCCCTCGGGCGAGTTGTAGCGCACGGCCAGCCTGAATAGCGCGTCGGCGAAGCCCATCACCCCCAGCCCGATCTTGCGATTGCCCTTGCAGATCGCGTCGATCTCCGGCAGCGGATAGCGGTTGGCGTCGATCACATTGTCGAGAAAACGCGTCGACTCGTGGATCGTCTCCCGCAGCGCGTCCCAATCCACCGCCGCCTGCGGCGTGCACGGGTTCACCACGAACACGCCCAAGTTGATGCTGCCGAGGTTGCACGCCTCGTAGGGCAGGAGCGGCTGCTCGCCGCATGGATTGGTGGCCTCCATCCGCCCCAGGTGCGGCGTCGGGTTGGCCTCGTTGATGCGGTCGATGAAGACCACGCCCGGCTCGCCCGTCTGCCAGGCGTTGCGGACGATATAGTCCCAGATGTCGCGGCGCGTGTAGCACGCGACCGCCGGCGGGTGGCCCGCCACCGCTTCCGGCAGGTCGGTGATGCAGTATTCCCAGATCGACAGGTCCTTCGGCAGGAAGTAGTGTCGCCCCGTGCGCGGATTGCGGACCACGTGCGGTGCGTCCGGGTTCGCGAGGAACTCGCGCATCCACTCGTCGGTCACCTTGACCGAGATGTTGTAATTCGTGAACTGCGACAGATCCTGCTTGGCGTGCAGGAACTTCAGAATGTCGGGGTGATGGATGTACATCATCCCCATGTTGGCGCCGCGGCGGAACGCGCCCTGCTGGATCGCGTTGGTCGCCTCCGAGAACGCCCGCCAGAAGCTGATCGGACCGCTGGTCGTCCCGCCGCTCGACTGGATGAAGTCACCCGTCGGCCGCAGTTCGTCGAACGCGAAGCCCGTCCCGCCGCCGGCCTTCTGGATCAGCGCCGTGTGCTTGATCGAGTCGAAGATTTCGTCGATCGAGTCCCGCACCGGCAGCACGAAGCAAGCCGACAACATGCCCATCTCGCGGCCCGCGTTCATCAACGTCGGGCTGTTGGGCATGTAGCGCTGCTCCATCATGAGCTTGTAGAAACGTTCGGCCCATTCGGTCTGGACCGCCGGGTCCGACGAGTACAGCCGCTCCACCTGCGCGATCGTGTCGGCCACGCGCCGGAAGAGGTCCTCGACCGTCTCGACGCACTCGCCCTTCTCGTTCTTTTTCAGGTACCGGGCGCGCAACACCTTGATGGCGTTCTCGGTGAAGCCGCCCATCGGCCGCGTCCACGCGGGCATTCGGTTCACCAATCGATCCGTCGAATTGGCAAGCATGGCCGGACACCTCATTCGCAAGCCGTCCGTCGCGCCAACGGCGCGACGGCCGGGGCGACGACGGCGGTCAACCGCCGTAGTGATGCAATCCGTTACTGCTGGGAGAGTTGCGACGCTGTGCTCTCGCCCTGAGGGTGGTACCGAGCCTCAGGTTGGAGTTCGCCAGCGTCATGTTCGTGCTCTTTATCGGCTACCCTCTACTGAATTTTGAGGGCAATCGCAAAGGGTACACAACATATGGTAGGTGTCAAGTTTATGTTCATCCGCTGCGCGCGCTTTGCGCCGACCACTATCAGCCATCGGAAGTTACGCTCGCGCTAAGACCCCCGGGGAAATTCAATCAACAGGAGGCGTACGCTGAAAGGTGCGGAATCCGCCCAAGAAGCTGCCGCTTGATGTCGGCGACCCGCTCAGCCGGCCGGTTGCGTGGCCACCTGCATCATCTCGCGGAACGTCGGCAGCACGAGCTGCAGCATCAGCAAGCCGAACGTGTCGATCCCGATGTGGGCCACCATGCACGCCCAGATGCCGCGGCGAAACAGCGAAATGAGGCAGAAAACAACCCCCAGCGCGCAGGTCTGGACCATCCCCAGCGTGCCCTGATAGCCGTGCAGCAGTCCGAACGCGGCGGCCGCGATGACCACCGCGGCCACGCGACCGGCCACGACCCGATCGGCCGCCAGCCCGGCCCACAGGCGCGACAGCAGGAAGCCGCGAAACAGAATCTCCTCGTGGATGCCGACGTACACCGCGACCGGCAGCACCCCGGACAACTCGATGCCTGCCAGCATTTCCATCGCGTCCGCCTTGTCGCCGACGACGTTCAGCAGGTCCCGCCGCGTCAACAGCATGTACATGACACTGACGAGGATGTTGGCCACGTAGGCCGGGAAGATCGCCAGCAGGCCCCAGCCCAGTTCGGCCCGAGTCGCTCCGGCCAGGCCGATGGATGCGGCGGATTGCCGACTGATGAGCAGGACGGCGGCCACGGCGCCGAGCGAGACCGCCCCGGTCGAAACGACGTGGAAGTAGATCAGCCGCTTGCCGAGCCACGGCTCCATCAGCGGCTCGACCAGCAGTTCCACCAGCAGCTTGCCAAACACGAGCAGACCGAAGGCCGCGAACAACTGCGCCCACGCCAGCCGGGCCGGCATGGCCGGCGGAAACGGGAACGCCGGTCGGGCGGCGGGCGGCGGAGGCGTCGCCGGTCGCGCGGCTGGAACCGCGACGTCGTCGGTCGTGGGTGTCGTGTCGGACGCCGGTCGCGCGGCGGGCGGAGTGTCGAACGGCGACTCGGACACGAGGCGGAGTCTCGGCGCGGCGGGTCTGAGCGTCAAGCGAACGCGGTCACGCGGCATCGGACCCCGCAGCGAGTGCAGGACTCGATGGACGCGTTCACCGCACGATTCGTTTGATCAACTGGATCTGTCCGGCGTGGTACACGTCGTGCATGGCCATGCCGGTGAGCAGCACGGCGTTCGTCACCTTTGCGCCCTTCGGGATCTCCAGCAGCCGCGCGACCCCGAGGCGCTCGACGGCCGAGCGCAAGGCGCGGTGCTGCTGATCGAGCAGCGCCTTGCAGCCCCGCCACTGCGCTTCGCCGAAGGGCGTCGGAAGCGGGAACCAGTTGCTGCCCTTCAGCGCGAACGACCCGCGCTCGGCGCCCGTCAGCCGCCGCCACGCGGCATACTTCCAGTACGCCGCGTGCAGCACAAGTTCGGCGATGCAGCGCCGGCCGGGGGCGGGCGGTCGCGCCGCCTGAGCGGCGTTCACACGGCCAATGGCCTGCTTGAGGGTGGGTCCGTGCCAAGCCTTGCGTCGATCGTTATACGCGCCGTCGAGCGCGTGCAGCAGCAGGGCGAGGGGAGAGGCAGTTGCTGCGGGCTTCACGTTTGGCTTCTCCTGTCGCGGGCCCAATCCGGACAGCCGACTTGCGTCCCGGCTATAGCGCCTGCTCGACCAGCGTGCGCAACCGCGCCAGCCCCGCGCGAACGTCCGCGCCGAGACGCACGCGCAGCGCGCGGCGGCCGCGATCCGACAACACCTGGAAGTCGCCGCGGGCCTGGGCCGCCTTGACCACGCCGAAGGTGTATTTCTGGCCGGGCACCGGCAGGTCGCGGGCCTCGTCGCACGTGATCTGAAGGAAGACGCCGCTGTCCGGACCGCCCTTGTAGGCTTGGCCGGTCGAATGCAGAAATCGCGGACCGAAGCCGACGCAGGTCGCGACGCGCTTGCGATCCCGTACCGCGCGCCGCATGGCCGTCAGTACGGCCTCGTGCTCGTCGCTCATCTCGATGTAGGCCAGAAGTGCGAAGTAGTCGCCGGCATGCAGGCGGTTGAGATGCGCCTTCAGCCACGCGCCCACCTCGCCCGTGCCGCCCGACGCCATGTCGATCGCCTCCGCGTTGCGATCGTCGGTCAGCAGGCGCAGCTCGCCGTCGGCGCAGCGCGGCGTCTCGGCCGGCAACCGCCCGGTCTGCTCGAACTCGCTCGTCAGCCGCCGCGTGACCACCTTGCTGGCCTCGACGTCCGGCTGGTCGAACGGGTTGATGCCCAGCAGCGAACCGGCCACGGCGGTGGCGATCTCCCAGCGGAAGAACTCGGCGCCCAGCTCGTACGCGTCGCGAACATCCAGCCGCACGACCGGGTGGCCGGCGCGACGAATCGCCTCGACCGCGGTGTCCTGGGCCGGGTCCGCGCCGCTCGTCAGCCGCACATACACGAACAACCGATCGCCACCGTAGCCGTCCGGCGTCGTGAGGGGCTCCCGGTCGACCGGAATCACCGCGCGGCCCGTCTTGCCGGTCGACTCGGCCACAAGCTGCTCGAGCCACGCGCCCAGGTCGGACAGGCCGGGCGACGCGATCAGGGTGAGCTTGTCGCGTCCCTGCCGCGCGGCCGCGCCGATGATCGCGCCGAGCGTCACGCCCGGATTGCGCGCGATCGGTCCGTCCGGGCCGCAGGCCCGCCGCATCGCGTCGGCGCGATCGAGCAGACGGGCGACGTCGAGGCCCATGATCGCCGCCGGCACGAGGCCGAACGCCGACAGCGCGGAGAATCGCCCGCCGATCGCGGGCACGCCGAAGAAAACGCGACGGAAACCGTCCTTGCGCGCGGCCTGCTCGAGCTGCGAGCCGGGGTCGGTGATGGCCACGAAGCGGCTGCCGGCTTCGCGTTCGCCGACTGCCTCGCGGACGCGCTGAAGGAAGTACTGCTTCAGAATGTTGGGCTCGAGCGTCGTGCCCGACTTGCTCGAGACGATGACCAGCGTGCGGGCCAGGTCGAGACGCCGCTCGAACCGATCCACCTGCGAGGGGTCGGTCGAGTCGAGGACCAGCAACTCCGGGAACCCTGGCTGCCGTCCGAACGTCCGCGCCAACACCTCCGGGCACAGGCTCGATCCGCCCATTCCGAGCAGCAGCGCGTGCGTGAAGCCGGCCTCGCACACCTCGCGCGCGAACGCCTGGTACGACGTCGCTTCCGCGCGGGACTGATCGATGATGTCGAGCCAGCCCATCCACTTGGATTCGTCGGCACCGGTCCAGAGTGTCGCATCCTTCGCCCACAGCCGGCGCACCTTGCCGTCACGATCCCACTCGCCCAGCGCTCCCTGCACGGCCGTCCGCAGCTCGGCCGGCAGCGCCGACGACGCATCCGGCGCGGCTTCGCCGCGGGTCGTGCCGCTGCCGGCGCCGATGCGATTCGTGACCGCCGCGACGAGCTTGTCGAACGCGTCGGCAAACTGCTTGATGCCGTCGACCAGCAACTCGTCGGTGACCTCGCGCAGCGCGATGCCCTCGCGCGACAACGCGTCCAGCGTGACCCGGGCCGCGTCGAGCCCTTCGGTCAGCGTCGGGCGCACCCGCCCGTGATCGCGGAACGCATCGAGCGTGTTGGGCGGAATCGTGTTGACCGTGTCGGGACCGATCAGCTCGTCCACGTAGATCGTGTCGGGGTAGTTTGGATTCTTAGTGCTGGTACTGGCCCACAACAGGCGCTGCGGCTGCGCGCCGCGCGCCGCCAACGCGGTCCAGCGCGGGTCTCGCAGCATCTTCAGGTATATCTGGTAGGCCAGCTTCGCGTTGGCGATCGCGGCCTTGCCCAGCAGGCCGCGAATACGGGCGGCCTCGCCGGGCGATGCGCCGGCCTTGAGTCGCGCCTCGAGCTTGGCGTCGATCAGCGTATCGATGCGACTGACGAAAAAGCTGGCCACGCTGGCAACGAACTTCAGGTCGCCGCCGCTCGCGGCCCGCCGCTCCAGACCGCTCAGCCACGCACCCACCACGCGCTCGTACATCTCCCGGGCGAACAGCAGCGTGACGTTGACGTTGATGCCCTCGGACAGCAGTTGCGTGATCGCGGGCAGGCCCTCGGGCGCGCCCGGCACCTTGATCATCAGGTTCGGACGATCGACGGCCTTCCACAGTCTCCTCGCCTCGGCCAGCGTGCCGTCGGTGTCGCGCGCCAGCCGCGGTGACACCTCGAGGCTGACGAACCCGTCGCGCCCGCCGGACTGCTCCCACACGCCGCGCATCACGTCGGCCGCGTCGCGAACGTCGGCGACGGCGATCCGCTCGTACACGTCCTCCGCGGAGCGGCCGCGCGTGGCCGGGTCGGAGAGGATGGCCTCGTAGTCCCCGCTGCCGGCGATGGCCTTCTCGAAGATGGCGGGGTTCGACGTCAGCCCGCGCACGCCGTCTTCCATCACCAGCCGCTTCAATTCGCCGCTGGAGATCAACCCGCGCCGGATGTAATCGAGCCAGACGGACTGACCCGCCTCGCCGAGCAATCGCAGCGGGTTCTTCGAACGTTGAGCAGCGGTCATGGCGGCTCCTGTCCCGCCGTCCGGCCGCCGGTGGCAGGCTGGTCCGTCGGCGCAGTCTGTGAAGTCGGTTCCTGTCGCCCGCCGGCCGAGCCGGGTTCACGGCGTCGTGATGACGTCAAGAGCGTAAGTCGACCCGCGAACCGACGCAATCGTGCGCGCGTAACCCCCGCCACACGGCGAGTTCACGCCACGGTTCACGCCTGCGCCCGTGACGTGTTCCGTTCGCGGCTGGGCGAAACGACAGCTATAATCCGGCCCGCATCAGCGGGATGGAGGTTCGTATGAAACACGCGTGCATGGACCTGCCGGAAGCGGCACGCCGCGCGATGATCACGCTGCTCAACTCGCGGCTGGCGGAATCGATCGACCTCTGGATGCAGGCCAAGTCGGCCCACTGGAACATCAAGGGACCCAACTTCATCGCCCTGCACGAGCTGTTCGACAAGGTGGCCGAGGACGCCGAGGACTGGGCCGACCTGCTCGCCGAACGCGCCGTGCAGCTCGGCGGCGAGGCCACCGGCACGCTTCAGGCCGTCGCGCAGCACCCCAATCTGCCGGCCTATCCGACCGGCCGGATCGCGTGGCGCGACCACGTCGCGGCGCTGTCGAAGAGCATGGGCGCCTTTGCCGCGGCCGTGCGACGCGACATCGACTCGGCCGGCAAAGCCGGCGACCAGGGCACGGCCGACCTGTTCACTGAAATCTCCCGCGCCATCGACAAGCAACTGTGGTTTGTCGAGTCGCATCTCGAGAAGGAGTGAGCGCCGCGGTTGCGTCTGGTGCCGTCGGCGGGCAGAATCCGCGCCAGGCGAACGGCGCGCCAACGCGTCCGCCCAGTGAGAACCGTGCCGCCCGAGCCGCGTGATCCGCGCGGCGCAGGCGGCCGTCCGCGACGGGATACCCACATGAAAGTCCACGAGTATCAGGCCCGCGAAATCCTCAAAGCGGCGGGCGTGCCGGTGCCCAGTTTCCGCGTGATCGACTCGGCCGCGCAGGCCGCCGAAGCCTACCGCGCGGTCGGCGGCGGGCGGGTGGTCGTCAAGGCGCAGGTCCACGCCGGCGGGCGCGGCAAGGCCGGCTACGTCGTGCTGACCGACAACCCGACCGAGGTCGCCACGCACTGCGAACGCATGCTGCGCGAGCCGATGGTCTCGAAGCAGACCGGCCCTGAGGGCGTCCGCGTCAGGAAGATCCTGATCGCCCCGGCGGTCGACATCGCCCGCGAGTTCTATCTCGGCATGGTGGTCGACCGCGCCCGCCGCTGCCCGGTGGCGATGGTCAGCCGCGAGGGCGGCGTCGAAATCGAAGAGGTGGCCGCCCGCAACCCCGACGCGATCGTCAAGGAGTGGCTGCACCCGCACCTCGGACTCCAGGGGTTTCAGGTGCGCCGCCTCGTCTCGGCCCTCGGGCTGAGCGGCGACGGCGGCAAGACCGCCGGCCACATCCTGACGGCGCTGGCCCGCATCTTCATGGATAAGGATTGCTCGCTGGCCGAGATCAACCCGCTGGTGCAGACGACGTCGGGCGAGGTGCTGGCCATCGACGCCAAGTTCAACTTCGACGACAACGCGCTCTTCCGCCATCCCGATCTCGAAGCCATGTTCGACCCGAGCGAGGAGAACGCCAACGAGCTGCGCGCCAAGGCCGCCAACCTGTCGTACATCGCCCTCGACGGCAACATCGGCTGCCTCGTGAACGGCGCCGGGCTGGCGATGTCGACCATGGACATCATCAAGCTCCACGGCGGCATGCCCGCCAACTTTCTCGACGTGGGCGGCAGCGTGACGCGCGAGGGGGCGGTCGAGGCCTTCCGCATCATCCTGGCCGACGAGAAGGTGCGCGGCGTGCTGGTCAACATTTTCGGCGGCATCGCCAAGTGCGACACCATCGCCGACGCCCTGATCACCGCCGCCCGCGAGGTCGGCTTCAAGGTCCCCGTGGTCGTGCGGCTCGAAGGCACCAACGTCGACAAGGCCCGCCAGATGCTCAAGGACGCCGCCATCAAGCAACTGGTGCCCGCCGCCGATCTGACCGACGCCGCCCGCAAGGTGTGCGCGGCCGTCTAGACCAGCCAATCCGCCGCGGTCCGCGTCAGTAGAAGATCGAGAGCACGAGGTGCTCTTCGCTGGACATCTTGGCCTCGAACACGCCCACCGATGCCACGACGTGCTTCACGAAGATGTCGGGATGCGCGTCGAGCCATTCGTTGATGTGGTGGTCCATGTTCTGCAGCGCGCCGGTGGACATGCGCGCATGGAACGTGCGCATGCGCGTGGCGCCCTTCAGGCTGTCGCCCATCAAGCGCTTGAACTTGAAGTCCTCGAAACCGCCGCGCGAGGCCAGCGTGCGGATGGCGTCACCGCCCTCCACGCGCGGGCGCTCTTCGTCGTCGACCGGTTTGAGCGTGACCGGCTCGGCCGCCGGCGGCGCGGGCGGGTCCGGCGTTCGCTCGGGATGCAGAATCTCACCGGTCCGCAGGTCCAGCACGCCGCTGAGGCTGTGCGCCGGGTCGGACGGGATGGCCGTGACCGACGGCTGCGGAACCGCGATGGCGGCGGGCGCCCCGCTCGCATGGGCGGCGGCAACCTGCCGGCGCAGGGCATCGACGCAGGTCGGGCAGAGCCAGATTCCGCGCACGGTGCCGGCCTGCTTGTTCGTGATCTGCTCCGGCGTGATGGTCGCTCGACACTTCTGGCAAACTTGGGCTTCGACGACGCTCATGTGCGATCTCTCCGGCGGACGGGACCACGCACCAGTCTAACGCGCGACGCCGGCGACGCCCGAGCGCCGTGCCGAACGCCAGCCGGTGTGGAAACGCGCCCACGACAACCGGGCTTACACGTTGCGTGCCACGTGCCAATGCCGCGACGGTGCTCCGAGACGCTGTCAGGATGGCGGTGTACACCAATCGTAACATGTTACGGCGTAGTTGGTTATGAGCCTGTCCGGCGCACCGATGGCGCGCAGCGCGTATCGCCCGACCGTGAGCCGCGTGCGTCCCAAAGTGCGCGATTTCGCGCCGCGGCGGCTTCAATTCCTGACCATCCGCGCTTTCCATCGGCGGACGGCCGACTACAACACTCCGACTTCCGCGGTGCGCCCCCGCACGGCGGACCTGTTGTCCACGAGAATCGTTGACGATGCGGCCGGCCCGCCGAATGGCTCGGATGCGCCGCCGCCACACTGAAGGGAGCAGAAGATGAATCGCAAGATCGCAACGTGGGCCGCGCTGGGCGCACTGATCCTGATGTCCGGGACGGCATCCGCGGCTGAGAAGTACGACATCGACGCCTCGCATTCGAGCGTCGTGTTCCGCATCAAGCACCTCGACGTGACCTGGTTCTACGGACGCTTCAACGACATCAAGGGCTCGGTCACGATCGACAAGGACAAGCCGGAGGACGGCGCCGTCTCGGTCGATATCGCGGCCCGCAGCGTCGACACCGGTAACAAGAAGCGTGACGACCACCTGCGCGGGCCGGACTTCTTCAACGTCAAGCAGTTCCCGAAGCTGTCCTTCAAGAGCACGTCGGTCAAGGCGGCCGGCGACGGCGAACTCGAGGTCACCGGCGACCTGACCTGCCACGGCGTGACCAAGCCGATCACGATTCGGCTCGTCAGAACCGGCGAGGGCAAGAGCCCGTTCGGCGACTTCCGCGCCGGCTGGGAGACGAAGTTTACCATCCAGCGCAGCGAGTTCGGCATCACCTACTCGCCCAAGGCTCTCAGCGAAGAGGTCGACTTGATCGTGTCGATCGAGGGCGTCCGCAAGTAGCCCGCCGCCGCGGCGGGGGCGATGTTGGCCGCGGGGGAACGCGACATGTTGACCGCGCTGCTGCTCTACGGGGCGATCCTGCCAGCCGCCGCCGGTCTGCTGATCGCCGGCCTCGCCGTGACGCTGCTGCAACCGCGCGTACACATCGGCCGCGGTAACTGGAGCGCCGGCCTGGCGCTGGTCGTCGCGTACACGATCACGCACGCCGGCCTGATCGGCTGGCCGCCGTTCCCGCCGAGCGAATCGTGGCAATGGCTGGCATGGCTCGCACCGGCGGCCTGGCTGGCGGGCGTGCTCGAGGCCGCGCTGGCGCGACGAGCGCCGCTCACCTCGGCCGCGATTCAACTGGCCGTCTGCTTCGGCGTCGGCTGGCTGGTTGTTCCGGAGTATGACGAGCACGCGATCGACCTGCGACTCGCGGCCGGCGTCGCCATGCTCATCCTGAGTCGCGGCTTCGACCGCCGCGCAGCCCGTGTGCCCGCCGCCAGCGCGGCGGCCGTGCTGGCGCTGACGTTCGCGGCGGCCGCGGTCGTCATCATCCAGACCGCCAACGCCAAGCTCGGCCAACTGGCCGGCTCGCTGGCGGCGGCGGCCGCCGGCATGATCGTGCCGCTGTTCATCTGGACCGGCCGCGGGTCGCTGTCCGGCGCGGGACCGACATTGGGCGTGCTGCTGATCGGTCTGCTGGCGGTCGCCAAGGCCAACGACTATGGCGACGTGCCGTTCCGCGCCCTCGCGCCGATCGCGTTCGCCCCGCTGGCCGTGAGCTTTCGCAGATGGCCGGACTATTGCGTGCAGCCCCGCTGGAAGCGCGAACTGCTCCGCTTCGGCGTCGTAGTCGCGCTGCTGGGCATGGGCATCGCATTCGCCTCGACGGGCGACGTGTCCCGGACGCCCCCAGAGAGCGAGTCGATGGAGACGTCGTCCCCGTGGAACACGCGGTGACAACAACGATCGCCGATCCAATGACCGATCGGTCCGCGCGCTGCATCCCCATCGTCGAGAGCGGCGTCCGTTGCCGCCTTGAGCTCAAGCGGTGGCTCAACCACTTCTGGACCCGGCCATCTGCGTCGCGCGGCAGACGGGCTTCTCCGAGTGACGCGGTAAAGGGGCGCAAATGAAGATCGTCATGACCCTGCTCGTCAGAGACGAAGAGGACATCGTCGCGCAGAACCTCGATTTTCACCTCGACCACGGCGTGGACTTCGTCATCGCCACCGACAACCTCTCCGAGGATGGGACCCGCGAGATTCTTGAGTCATACCGGCGACAAGGGGCGCTGCACTATCTGTTTGAGCCCCAGGACGACTACGCCCAGAGTCAGTGGGTGACGCGAATGGCACGAATGGCCATCGACGACTTCGGGGCCGACTGGTTGATTCACAGCGACGCCGACGAGTTCTGGTGGACCGAGCGCGCGAGCGGACTGAAAGAAGTTCTGCGGGATGTCCCGGCCACCGTCCTCGCGTTGGAGGTGCGTCGACACAACTTCGTACCCCGACCGGTCACCGGCAGCGTCAGCTTTCTCGAGTCCATGACTTACCGCCAGCGAGACTCCGTCAACGGACTGGGCGCCCCGCTGCCGCCGAAGGTATGCCACCGGGCCCTGCCCGAGTTCACCGTCGCTCAAGGCAACCACGCCGTGTACGCCGGCGATTCGGTCGTTGACGCCGCGACCACCGACGAGTTGTGTATCTTCCACTACCCCATGCGCTCGCTGAGTCAGTTCAGCCGGAAGATCGAGAAAGGCGGAGCAGCTTATCAGCGCAGCAACCTGCCCGCGGAGATGGGATCGGTTTGGAGGCAGTTGTTCGAATTGCACCAGCGGGAGGGGCTGGCGCGCTACTTCGAAGACCAGGTCTTTCACGACCGGCGGATCCGCGAGTGCGTGTCCGATGGCACGTTGCTGGAGGACCCACGCCTGCTGAATCATTTCAAACGGCGCGGCCTGTCACTGGACGGGCCGCAAACGCACGAAGGCGCCGCGCCGTGAGCAACTCCGCGGACTCGGGGCCGGCGCTACGTTGGGCTGTTCGCGCTCGCCGGCCCGATCGCCCCGCCAGGGCATTCGGGACGATGCTTACAGCATCGGCGACGCCATCCGCGCCACGCCCAGCACCAGCGACTGCGCGAACGTCCAGTCGTGGCGGTCGGTCGGGCGGCAGCGGCGCGAGGCGCTGATCAGGTCGTCGAACTCGGCCTGAAGCGTCCGCGCCAGGCCGGCGTCGTACAGCACCGTCGTCAGCTCGAAGTTCAGCCGGAAGCTGCGGGCATCCATGTTGGCCGAGCCGGCCAGCGCCCACGACTCGTCGATGATGACCGTCTTGGCGTGCAGCATGCCGCCGCCGTGCTCGAAGATTTCGACGCCCGACTCGGCCAGCTCCTGGTAGAAGCTGCGTCCGGCCCAGAGCACGAAGCGGTGGTCCGTCCGCGAGGGGATCAGCAGCCGCACGCGCACGCCGCGCAGCGCGGCCGACTCCAGCGCCAGGATCATGGTCGAGTCCGGCACGAAATACGGGGTCGCGATGCAGATCGAGCGCCGCGCCGCGGCGATGGCCGCGAACAGAATCTGGTGCAGGACGTAGGCCCGCGTGTCCGGACCGGATGGGATGATGTGCACCGCGTGTTGGCCGGCCGCGGGCGGGTCGGGCAGCATGCCCTCGATGTCGATCTCGCGCCGCGTGCTGAAGGCCCAGTCCTCCAGGAACACGCTCTGAAGCTGAAGCACGGCCGGGCCGCGGAGGCCGATGTTGACGTCGCGCCACGGCGCCAGCCGACGCAGCCGCCCGCGATACTCGTCGCCGATGTTCTGGCTGCCGGTGAAGCCCAGCTGCCCGTCCACCACCACCAGCTTGCGATGGTTGCGGAAGTTGACGTGCCAGCGGCCGCGCCACGGCAGCACCGGATGGAAGAACGCCACCTCGACGCCGGCCGCGCGCAGCTCGCGCACCAGTCGCCGCGTCAGCCGCCAGCTTCCGATGGCGTCGAGCAGCAGCCGGCAGCGTACCCCCTGGCGCGCCTTGTGCATCAGCGACTCGGCCAGCGCCCGGCCGGTCTCGTCGGGCTGCCAGATGTAATACTCCATGTGCACGTGGTGCTTGGCGTGCTCGATCGCCATCCGCAGCGAAAGAAAGAAGGACTCGGGCGACTGAAAAAGCGTGACCTCATTGTCGAGCGTCGGGGCGAGCGTGGTCAGCTTGGTCGCCAGGTGCACGACGTTCAGCAGCGCGGCGTCGATCGGCGGCGGGTGCGGCAGTTCGGCGGCGTGGCGGTGGCGGGCGAGCACGTGCGCCAGCGGGCGGCGGCTGAGGGCCCGGCGGCGCTGCGTGCGCTCGAGCTTGAGCTGCCCAATGAGCACGAACAGCACCAGCCCCAGCACGGGCAGCAGCAGC
>CAZNUJ010000043.1:0-25167 GCA_964576285.1 uncultured Planctomycetaceae bacterium
GGCCTGCCGGGGGCCGCTCGGCCGGCCGTCGCCCACCGGCTCGCCCACGTGCACGTAGCGCACGACGCGCAGCCCAGCGCTGCCGCGCACGCCGGCCGGCACCATCGCCTTGAGCGTCGGACCGAGCGGCGCGGCGTAGTAGCGACTGATCCACCGGCCCAGCTCGAGCAGCGTTCCGGACAGCAGCAACCGCGCGTCGAGTACGCGCGACACCGACCGGAGCGTTGACTCCCACGAACCCTCGCTGACATCGACGCAGAACGCCTCGGCCGGCCGTCCGCGCGGTCCCATCGGCACTTCGATCCGCGCGCCCGGCCGGACGCTGTCGGCCAGTTCATCGGGAACGATGTACGTGTAGGTCTGGTCAATCGGCGCGACCGGCGCGACCGTGGCCACCGGCCCGCGGCGCGCGGCGGGGGGGTCGATCGGCGGCGGCGCGGCGTGATTCGCGGAAGGCACGCCGCGATTATACGATGCGGCCCCGCGCGGTCAGCCCGAACGCATCGCGAGGTCGAAACCACCGCGGCAGCGAGGCGAACTTGGTCGAAGTCGAGCAATTGACGAAGGTCTTCCCGACCACCGACGGCCGCGAGAAGCGGGCCGTCGACGGGCTGACATTCCGCGTGGCGGCGGGCGAGATCTACGGCCTGCTGGGACCCAACGGGGCCGGCAAGACGACCACGCTGCGCATGCTGGCTGGGCTGATCACGCCCAGCTCGGGCACGATGAGGCTGGCCGGGCATGACGTACGCACCTCGCCCGAACAGGTCAAGCGCAACGTCGGCTACCTGACCGCGTCGACCGGCCTCTACCAGCGACTGACGCCGCGCGAACTGCTGGTGTTCATGGGGCGGCTGTTCGACCTGCCGAAGGACGTGATCCGGCGGCGGGTCGACGAACTGGTGAACTGGCTCGACATGGCGAGCTTCGCCGACCTGCGCTGCGGCGGGCTGTCGACCGGTCAGAAGCAGCGCACCAACATCGCCCGGGCGCTGATCGCCGATCCGCCCATCCTGATTCTCGACGAACCGACGCTCGGTCTCGACGTCATGACCAACCGCGTCATCCTGGACTTCATCCGCGCGGAGGCCGGGCGCGGCAAGACGATCCTGCTGTCGACCCATTATCTCGACGAGGCCGAGGTGATCTGCCGCCGCTTCGGCCTGCTGCACGAGGGCCGGCTGCTGGCTGAGGGCGACCTCGACGCGCTGCGGGCGGCATCGGGCCGGCAGCGACTGAGCGAAATCTTCCTGGCGCTGTGTGGGCAGAGCGAGCACGTGCTCGGCACGCCCCCGGGCGGGGGTGCGTCATGAATCTGCGGCGCGTCTGGGTGGTCTACTCCAAGGAACTGACCGAAACGCTGCGCGACCGGCGAACGCTGATCGCGATGGTGCTGGTGCCGCTGCTGCTCTACCCGGTGCTGATGCTGGCGGTGGTGCAGGCGCTTCAGATCGAGCAGGCCCGCCGGCAGCGCGAGCTATATCGCGTGGCCGTGCCGGACGACGGCGTGCGTCACTGGCTGCTGGCCGTGCTGGCGGCCGACGAGGCCGCTTTCGCCGCCACCGCGTCCGCCGCAGCCGACGACGACGCGCGGCCGGGCCCGCCGACGATGCAGCTTCACGCCGCCCAGTTCGACGTGCAGGCGAGCGAGGAGGCGCTGGAGGAGGTCGTTCGCGACGGGCGCGTGCAACTGGGCATCTCGCTCGATCCGCCGCTGCCCGCGAGCGGCCCGGCCAACGACGCCAATCGCGTCGTCCGCGTGGTCTACGATCCGGCCGAGACGCGCAGCGAGGTCGCGATGCGGACCATCCAGCGCGTCATCGCGCGGCAGTCGCAGCGCATCGTGCTGATGCGCCTGGCCGACAAGGGACTGTCGCCCGACCTGCTCACGCCGCTGCGGATCAGCGAGGTCTCGGTGGCGTCGCCGAGCAAGCTCGGCGGCGCGCTGCTGGGGCAGGTGCTGCCGTTCCTGCTGGTGCTGATGACCGTGACCGGCGCGATCTATCCGGCCATCGACCTGACGGCCGGCGAGCGCGAGCGCGGCACGCTCGAGACGCTGATGGCCGCCCCCGCGCCGCGCACCCAGATCATGGCCGGCAAGTTCCTGGTGGTGATGACGGTCGCCATCTTGTCGAGTCTGCTGAACCTCGTGTCGATGGGCGGCACCATGCGATTCTCCGGCATCGCCGAGGCGATGACCCGGGCCCTGCCGGGCGCGGGGCCGATCGCGATCCCGATCGAGGTATTGCCGATCGTCATGCTGGCGATGGTGCCGTTCGCCGTGCTGTTCTCGGCGGTGATGCTGGCGGCGTGCAGCTTCGCGCGGACGTTCAAGGAAGCCCAGAACTACATGACGCCGGTCATCATCGCGGCGATGGTGCCGGCCATGGTCATCACGTATATGCCCAGCGTGCGGCTGAGCGGTCCGATCGTGGTGATGCCGGTGGCCAACGTCATCGTCATGCTGCGCGAACTGTTCGCCGGGCGCTACGACCTGCCCGCCATGGCGCTGACCTTCTGCTCGACCTGCCTGTACGCGACCGCGGCCGTCATGGTGGCGGCGCGGCTCTACGGCCAGGAGGCCGTCCTGTTCGCCGACGTGGGCAGTTACCGCACGCTGCTGCGGCGACGACTGTTCCGCCCCGAACCGCGACCGGCCGCCGGCACGGCCATGCTCCTGACGGCGGTCGTCTTCCCGCTGGCCTTCTACTGGCAGACGACGCTGGCGACGCCCGCCATGTCGGCCGAGCGACTGGCGGGCATGACCATCTCGCTCATGCTGCTGTGCTACCTGCTGCCGCCGCTGGCGGTGGCGTGGTATTTCAAGCTCGACTTCCGCGAGACCTTCAGCCTGCGCGTCCCGACCGGGCGATCGCTCGTCGGCGGGCTGATCGTGGCGGCGTCGGCGCCGGTCGCGGCCGTCATCATGTCGCGCTGGGTGATGCAGGCCGTGCCGCCGTCGGAGGAGATGCAGCGGCTGCTGGCCGAACAGCAGGAGCGGCTCACGACGCTGCCGACCGGGCTGATGCTGCTGACGGTGGCGCTGCTGCCGGCCGTTTGCGAGGAGGCGCTGTTCCGCGGATTCCTGCAATCCGGGCTCCGCGATCGCGTGCGCCCGGTGACGCTGTGCGTGGCGGTGGGCGTGGTGTTCGGGTTGTTCCATACCGACCTGTGGCGGATACCGACCACATCGGTGCTGGGCATCGTGCTGGCGATCGCGGTGCTGCGCAGCGGATCGCTCTTCGTGGCGATGCTGATCCACTTCGCCAACAACGCCGGCGTGCTGCTCTCGACGCAGAGCGCCACACTGGCCCGCTACCTCGGAACTGAAGACCCGCACCCGCCGTGGGCGCTGGCGGTCGCGGCGGCCGGGCTGCTGATCGGCCTGTTGCTGATGCGCCAGCCGGAGGCCGACTCATCAACATGATGCCGGTACCCGTCAAGGTCGGGGCGTCTCGGCCTCGGCCAGCGTCTTCTTCAGCCACTCGTTGAGCTTCTGATTCTGCCGGACGACTTCGCCCAGCGAGGGCGCGTCGGCGGCGGGCGGAGCGCCACCGGAGGCGGGCTGGGCGGGCACGGCGGCAGCCTTGGTGACGCGCGATCGGCGCGGCGGCGATGCAGGCCTGGTGGGCGGCGCGCCGCGCGCGATGACCGTCGCCGCGGCGACCGGCGGAGTGACCGGGGCTTCGACGGGCGTTGTGCCATCCGTCCGTCGACCGCGGCGCCGCGAGTTGTCCGTCGCCAGCAGTCCGCGCAGGCTCTCGATTTCTCGCGGCACGTTGCGGCAGATGTCGTCGGCCACTTCGAGCCGCTCGCGAAGGCTGTCGATGCGGGCGTCGAGCGCCCCATGCAACTGCCGAATGATGCCGACGAGTTGCCCGACGCGGGCGGTGTGCTGCGAGATCTGGGAAAGGCGCTCGTCGGCGGCGGCGTTGGCGTGTTCAATCTGCTCGGCCCGCTGCCGAGCGGCGTTCTGCGCGGCGGCGAGGGTTCGGACCACGTTGGCCACGTTGCGCGTGATGTCGCGCAGCTCCCCGGTCTTGGAATCGGCCTCCGCCAGCACGCGCGCGGGCATCGCCATCAGCTCGCGGGTGCGCAGTTCGACGTCTCCGGCGCGGTTCAGCAGCGCATCCGCCTGGTCGCGCAGCGTCTGCGTCTCGCGCAGCGTGCGCGCGGTGGTTTCCTGCCAGCGCTCGTGCTGGGCCTGCGTCTCAGCCCGCAGACGATCGACGTCGGCGCGGACGGCGGTCGCCTGTGACTCGGCCTTGCGGGCCAGCTCGGCCGCCTGGGCGCTGAATCGCTCCGCGGCCGTCTGCGCTCCGGCCAGCAGCGCCTGCGCCTCGCGCGAGATGCGTTCGGCGCCCGACTCGGCGCTCGACAGCAGTTCGTCGGCGTGGACGCGCAGCGCCCCCGCCGAGCTTTCGGCCTGCTGGAGCAGGCGCGACGCGGACTGCCGCAGTTCCTCGAGTCCGCCCTCGACCTGCTGCCGCAGCGCCGCCAGACGGGTCGCGCCCAGCTCGGCATCGCGGCCGGCCGCCGCGCGCAGCGTTTCGATCTGCGTCGTGGCCGACGCCGCGGTCTGGCGAAGCTGCTGCTCGGCCGTCTCGGCCACCCGGCGGACTTCTTCGCCAGCGGTGGTGATTTCGAGTCGCAGCGTGCGGCCCTGCTCGGCGGCGCGCTCGATCTCGGCCTGAAGCTCGATCATCGTGTCGCTGCCGAGCTTACGGAGCTTCTCGCTGATGGCCTGGCGACGGGCCATCGCGTCGTCGATCTGCCGGGCGGCGGCGTCGGCGGTGGTCCGCAACTCGCGCTGCACCGTCTCGAGTTGCGTCCGCAGTTCGACGGCGCGGTTTCGCGACTCGTCCATGACGCGGCCGAGCCCGGCGGCGATCGCTTCGCCGTCGCGCTGCGCGGACTGTCGCAGGCTCGCGACGCGAGTTTCCAGCTCGTCGCCGATGCCGCGCGACGAGGCGGCCAGTTCGCGTATCCGCCGGTCGAGGGCGTCGACCTGCTCGCGCTGCTGTTCGAGCAGCGCCGACAGTTCCGCGCGGGCCCGCTCCACGCCGCCGGCGTGTTCCGCCTCGGCCTGCCGCATGCGATCCTGCAAATCGTCAATCGTCGCGGCGACGCGGGCGGTCATCTCGTCGGCCAGCGCCGACAAGCGGCCGGCCTGCTGCTCGGCGTCGGTCAACAGCCGTTGCAGACGCTGTTCGAATTCCCCCGTCGTTTCGCCGGCGCGGCGCGTGACGGCGGCGAGCCCGGCGGCCAGCCGTTGGACGGCTTGTCGGGCGGACTGGCGCTCGGCCGCGACGCGGGCCCGCGTCTGTTCGAGCTCGGCGGCGATCTCGTCTCGCATGAGCCGGAACTCGTCGACCAGACCGGCCGACTCGCGCCGCGCGGACTCGATCATGCCGGTGATGCGCTCGCCGAGCGCATTCACCTCGCCGCGCCAGGCGGCGCGAACGGTGTCGGCCTGTCCGGCCAGATCGTCGAACGCACCCCGCGCGAGTTCCTGCACGCCCGACAGCCGCGCCTGCGCCTCGGCCGACGCCGCGTCGAGTTGCCGGTTCACGGCGGCGGCGCGGGCGAGCACCTGCTCCATGCTCGCGTCGATGCGCTTCTGGGCGCCTTCGGCGCTGCGCGTGGCCGACTGCAATCGGGCCTCGACCGCGGCGATCAGTTCGTCGCCCTCACAGCGGGCCCGCTCGCGCAGCGCGTCGATCTCACCGTCCAGCCGCTGGACGACTTCGGCGGCCTCAGCCCGCACGGCGGCGGCATGCACCAGCGCCTCGCGGCGACCCTCCTCGATCAGTCGCTGCTGCTCCTGGGATTGCTGGGCGGCGGCCTGGCGGAGACCCTGGAGCTGCCCGGACAGGCGCGTCATCGTCTGATCCGCGTCCTGCTTCAACCGCTCCAGTCGGCCGGCCTGCTCATCGAACGCGGACTTGAGCGACGATTCGCCAGCGGCCAACCGATGCTCGATCTCGTTCGCCAGAACGTCCATGTCGCGGCGGGCCTGCGCGGCGCGGGCCGACGCGGCGGCCATGGCCGACTCCATCTCGTGCACGACCTGCCGCGCGGCGGACGTCGGCCCGCGGCCGGCGTCCTCGATGCGCTGCGTGTGCTCGGCCGCCTGCGCGGCGAAACGCGCCATCCACTCGTTCATCTGCTGCTGGGCGCGGGTGAAGAGGTCGGTCGCGGCCGCGAGCATCTCGGCCGCTCGCGCCTGAGCCGCCTCGGTCTGGGCCAGCGCCTGGCGCCGCGACTCGTCCATCTGCCGCGACATCTGCTCGCTCTGCGTCTGGGCCTCGACGAGCATCCGCGACGTCTGCTGGGTGGCGGCGCGGCACTCGGCGGTGACGTGCTCGACCAGCTTCTCAAGCGCCGACAACGTGCGATCGGTGCGCTCGGCGTGGCCCGCGCGCAGTTGCACGAGCTGTTCGCGGACCGCGTTCACGTCGGCGGTGGTGCTCGACAGCAGTCGCTCCAGCGCCTCCGGCGTGGCGGGGCCGGCGTCGTCGCTCGCGGCGCTGGTCGGCGCGCTCAGCCCGGCGGCCGTCTGCGTCGCGCCGGACATCAGGCCGCGCAGGCCGTCGGCCTGTTCCTGCAAGTGCGCGGCCAGATCCTCCCGAAGCCTGGCGACGTTTAAGGCCACGTTCCGGCCCTGCGCGACGGCGCCGGCCAGCGTTTCGCTCGCGCGGCCCGTCACGTCGGCGATCGCGCCGCGCCCCATCTCGCCGAGGTGCTGCGCGCGGGCCGTCAGCAGTTCGACCGTCGAACGGGTCTGGTCGAACATCGCCTGCGCCTGATCGCGCAGGTCGCGCATCGTCAGCAGGTCGGTGGTGACTTGCTCGGTGATCTCGCGGGGGCCGCGCAGGTCGTCCGTCAGCGTCGCGATGTGCGATTCGAAGCGGTTCAGGCGATCGGTCAGGCTGGCGGTGGCGGCCTCCACGGAACGGACGCGCTGCTCGTCACCAGCCCGGGCTTCGACCGATGTGCTCGCGGGCGACGTCGTTCGAGCGGCGTGCTCCTCGCGCCGCACGCCGCCGCGAAGGTCCGAGCCGCCGATCAGCGCCGGGGCGGACACGCGAGCGGCCGTTAAAGCCGACGGCTCGACCGGCGCCGGCTCGCTCGATTCGGCGCACTCGAGCACGATCTCGGGCGTCACCGTTGGCGCGCCGCGGCTGAAGGCCGTCAGCAGGGCGTGATCGCAGATTTGGTTCACCAGCCGCGGCATGCCGCCGGACGCAGCGTGCACGGCCGTCATGGCCTCGGGACTGAAGATGTCTTCGCGCTTCGCCCCGGCAACCGTCAACCGATGACGGACGTACCCGGCCGTCTGCTCGGCCGTGAGACTGGCGAGGTGAAATGACCGGAACAACCGCTGCCGGAGCTGCCGCATCGACGGCTGCCGAAAGGTCTCGGCCAGTTCCGGCTGCCCAAGAATGAGCACTTGCAGCAGCTTGGCGTCCTCGGCTTCGAGGTTGCCGAGCAGACGCAACTCCTCGAACGCATCCGGCGAGAGGTTCTGGGCCTCGTCGATGATGACCACCGCCAGCCGGTCGCGCGCATACTGCTCAAGGAGGAACTCCTCCAGCGCGCGGCACATCTCGGTCGGCGTGGTGTCGGACGGCAGCGGAATCTGGAACTCGCGGCAGATCGCGCCGAGCAGTTCGTGCCCCGAGAGTCGCGTGTTGGTCACAACCGCGGTCTGCGTTCCGGCCGGAAGGCGCGTCAGGGCGACGCGCGTCAGCAGGGTCTTGCCGCTGCCGACTTCGCCGGTCACGAGGGCATAGCCGCGGCGCTGGGTGGCGGTGTAGACCAGCGACGCGAGCGCCTCCTCGTGGTCGGGCGTGTTGTAAAAGAAGCGCGGATCGGGCGTGTTGTTGAAGGGCAGGGTGGCAAGCCCGAAGAACTCGGCGTACATGCAGCGACCTCCCGGACGGCAGAACGTCGGGTCAGTTATCGGAAGCGGTGTAAAGTTGCCTTCAAGCGAAGGTTGCGCACGGGATGCAGGATCGACGCAAGGAGAGTGGACCGATAAGAACAGCGCGCAATGCACTGAGAACGCTCGAACCCGCGTGCAGACGGTGCCGGGGGCTCGGTCAGGCCGCCGGCCCGGGCGGTGCGTTGGGTGCCGCGCGGTTGCGGCGAGGTCCACCGGGTCGCCTGCCCGCGCGACCGGCGTTGATTCCATGCAACACTGCTAAGTTCAGTTGCCCCCCGGATGGTCCGATTTCGCTGGTGGGCAGTTTCCGGCCCTCGCCGGCGGAAACCCCGCCCGACATGGACGGTGCAGACCATGACAGGGACGTCATTCATGTCCGCCATCACGCGGTCGGCGGCGGTGGCCTCGCTGCTGCTGTCGGCGTCGGGCTGCGGCCCCAAGCCGGAGCACACGGCCGCGTTCCTCAAGCCCTATGAGCAGGACGTCGCCGGGGCGCAGTTCCGCATCATGCCGCCGGACACGATCGAGATTACGTCGCCGAACGTGCCCGAGATCGACGGCGAGACCCAGAACCTGCGGCCGGACGGCAAGATCACGCTGCGACTGATCGGCGAGGTCTACGTGGCCGGACTGACCACGAGCGAGATCGCCGACAAGCTGACGCAGCAACTGACGCGGTATTACCAGAAGCCGATCGTCGTGGTGCGGGCGGCGGCCGGCGCCAGCAAGCGCTTCTACGTTTTCGGGGAAGTGTCGGGGCCGGGACCGTATCCGTTCACCGGCAATGACACGTTGCTGGGCGCGCTGGCGATGGCACAGCCGACGCGGCTGGCGTGGATGTCGCAGGTCAAGGTGGTGCGGCCGAGCCACGAGAACCGCGAGCGGCACGAGATGACGATCGACGTGGACGAGATCGTCAAGCACGGCAAGTCGACGGACAACGTGCTGCTGCAGGAGGGCGACATCATCCACGTCCCGCCGACGCCGCTGGCGTGGCTCGGTCTGCAACTCCAAGCCTTGCTGTTCCCCCTCAATCAGGTGCTCGCAACCGGCTACACGCCGTTGTGGGCGCGTGAGGCGGGTTACCAGTACACGCAACCGGCCGGCTCCGGTTTCGGCGGGCGGCGTTTCTAGACGGGGCAGCGCGATGACCTACGGGACTCACGACGAATACTCGACGGCGGATCTGCGGCAGACGTTGGCGTCCATCGCCGAGGTGGCCGTCGCGCGGCGCTGGTGGTTCGTACTGGCGTTCTCCGCGGCGGCGACGCTGGCGTTCGCGGCCACGCTATGGCTGCCGAGGAAGTACGCAATCAGCACGTCGTTCGAGCGGCGGCGCGACGTGGTGCTGGCCAACACCGGGCGCGGCTGGCCGGAGGCGCTCGAGACCGTCCGGGCGACGATGAGCGACGACTTGGCCTCGCCGCGGCTGTGGAGCGAGGCGGCGGCGGCCGTTCCGGAGGCCGATGGCATCGACACCGGCCGAATCCTCTCGGGGCTCGACGTGAGCGTGAAGCAGGGACAGAACGGCCGCGACGTGGTGACGCTGACGGTGACGACGTCCGATCCGCGCGGCGTGCCGGCGCTGCTGCGTCGCGTGCGACAGGACTACATCGCCGACGCGACGCGGCGCACCTCGGCGGTGCTGACCGAAGCGCGGCAATTCTACGAGGAGCAGGTGCTGCGCTGCCGGGCGATGCTGAAGCGCGCCCAGGAACCGGCGGACGAACTGGCCCGCCGATTTCCGGCCGTGACGCGTGACGGCGCGCGGCAACTGGCGACCGAACTGGCGCGGCTGCGACACGAAGCGGACGAAGTGCGCGTGTTCTCCGGCGACGTGGGCGATCGAATCGCGCTGATCGAGAGCCGCATCGAGGCGCTGCGGACGCCGGCCGCCGCCCCGCTGCCCCCGACGCCCGAGCCGGCGCCGCCGCCGATGATGCAGAACCCGCGCGTCGCGCTGCTCTCGGCCGACCTGGCGAAGGCCGAGGCCGAGCTGCGCGACGCGCTGGGCGTGCGCGGCATGACCGAGCAGCACCCGACCGTCGTGGCGGTGCGCGAGCGCATCGCCCAGATTCGGTCGTCGCTCGAGAGCGAACCGGCCGCGATTCCCGCCCCGATGTACGCCGGATCGCCCCTGCCGGTCGCCGCGGCGAACCCGATTCCGCCGCGCGACCCGGCCGCCGACCTCTGCCACCAGGCCGACGAGCTTCGGCGCGAGCGGGAACGCGGCCGACGCCGGCTGGCGGAACTGGAGGAGCGCATCGCGGCGCTGACGGCCGAACAGACCGCCAGCGACGAACAGCGCGCCACCTGGGCCGCACTCAGCGCGCAGGCGGATGCCGCGCGGTCCGAACTGAAGTCGTGGGAAGACCAGCTCGAGCCGATCGATCGCGTGCTGACCATTCAGCAGGGTCGCCGCGGCGTGCTGCTGCGCCCGCTGGACGAGCCGACGCGCCCACGGCGGCCGATCAGCCCGCGGCCGAACACGCTGTTCGTGGCCTGCCTGATGCTGTCGCTGGCGGTCGGAGCCGGCGCGGCGCTGCTGGCCGAATTCGCCGATCATTCGCTTCGCAACCCCGCGCAACTGGCCGGGCTGCTGTCGGTGCCGGTGCTGGGCAGCGTGGACGAGATCGTTTCGGAGCCGCTGCGGCGACGGCGATTCCGGCGGCGCATGATCGTCATGCCGCTGCTGCTGGGACTGGCGGCGGCATCGGTCGTCACCAGCGGCGGGCTGGCGTGGGTCAGCCTGACCGAGCCGCAGGTCTTCGAGCGCATCCGCCTGCGCGGCGCGACGGTAACACAGGTCGACGACGGCGCAACGCCGGCGAACGTCGGATAGGGAGGCTGTCATGGGACGCATCGCGGAAGCGATGAAGCGAGCGGAGGCCCAGCGGCGCGTGGTGCGCCGCATCGCGTCGCTGGATACGCCGACGACGACCGGGACTGCGGTCCAGCAGCCGGTCATCGCGGCCGCCGCGCCGACCCGCCGGACGGAGGCGCCAGCCGTCGGCGTCACAACCCCGCGAATCGCGGGTCTCGCCCCAGCAAGCAGCGGCTTCTCAAGCTGGCACCCCGGCGTGCTGGCGAAGCATGACCCGAGCGGTCAGGTCGCCGAGCAGTTCCGCTCGCTGCGCACGCGGCTGATGGCCGACAACCCCGGCGGCGAGCACCGCGTGCTGGCGATCTCGGCCGCGATCGCCCGCGAGGGCGCGACGCTGGCCACCGCCAACCTCGCGGTGGCGTTCGCCGAAATCCGGCACCTCTCGGTCATCGTCATCGATGCCAACCTTCGCAAGTTCGCCGGTGACGGCCTGGCGCTGAGCACGATCTTCGGGCCGCTGTCGGCGGCGACCGGCGGGCAGCGACTGCGACCGCGCATCCGATCAACGCGAGCGGCAGCCGGTCCGGCGCCAACTGCGACGACGCCGACACAACCTTCTTCGCCGTTTGGGCTTGTGGACGTGCTGGCCGGGCGCTGCGCGCTGGCCGATGCGATCTACCCGACGGCCATCCCGAACCTGTCGATCCTGCCAGCCGGTCGACTGGATCGCGAGTCGCCGGGGTTGCTCAGCAGCCCGGCGCTGCGACAGGTGTTGAACGAAATCCGCGACAGCTTCGCGGTGACCCTGGTCGATACTCCCCCAGTCCAGTCGGCGTCGGACGTGGCCATGGTGGGGCCGTTGTGTCACGGGCTGTTGATGGTCGTGCGCCTTCAGCGGGCGGCGGCCGGGATCGTGCTCGAGTCCGTGCGCTGGCTGCAGGCTCACCACGTCCACGTGCTCGGGTGCGTGGCCGTCGGAGCGATTCGCCGTGGCCGCCGCCTGTCCTGCCCGCCTGACGCCGCCTGACGCCCCGCGCCGCGCGGTTGCCGCCGGCCCGATTCGGATCGAACGCACCACGGACGCCGAGTCGTGGAACGCCTACGTCGCCGCCCATCCGGACGGGACGATTCAGCATCTGTTCGGATGGATGCAGGCCGTGTCCGAGACATTCGGGCACGAGGCATTCGCGCTGCGCGCGGTACGCGACGGCGCGGTGTGCGGCGTGCTGCCGCTCGCGCTGGTTCGCAGTCTGCTGGCCGGGCCGATGCTCGTCAGCGTGCCGTACGGCATCTACGGCGGACCACTGGCGGACGACGATGGCGTCGCGCGCCGGCTGATCGCCGAGGCGAGGTACCTGTGCGATCGCGTCGGGGCGGGCCGGATCGACCTGCGCACGCCGTGCGCTCTGAACTGCGACCTGCCGACTTGTGATGACTACGTCACATTTCGGCGCGACCTGCCGCCGTGCGCCGACGACGTGCCGGCCTGGCTGCCGCGCAAGGCGCGGGCGGCTGCCCGGCAGGCCGAGGCGCGGGCGCGGCTGTCGGTCGAATGCGGCCTCGATCGACTGGGCGAATTCTGGACGCTCTACAGCCGTTCGATGCGCCGGCTCGGGTCGATCAACTACCCGCTGCGATTCTTCGAACGCTTGATCGCGGCGATCGAACCGCGCCGGCCGGGATCGTGCCAAGTGCAGATCGTGCGTTGCGACGGACGCCCCGCGGCGGGGCTGCTGACGTTTCACTTCGGCCGGGTGGCGACGCCGTACGTTTCGGGGTGGGACGAGCGTGTCGATGTCTACGGCCTGAACCAGTTCTTGTACGCGCACTCGATGCGGCACGCCGTGCGGGCCGGCTGCCGCGTGTACGACTTCGGCCGGTCGCGACGGGCGAACGTCGGCGCGGCGGCCTTCAAGCGCTTCTTCGGCTTCGAGCCGACACCGCTCGCCTATCACCGTTGGAGCCGTCGTGACGGCGCGGGCGCATGGCTGTCGCCCGGCGACGCGCGCTGGTCGGCGCCGCGGCGCATCTGGCGTCGCCTGCCGCTGGCGGTGACGCGGCCGCTGGGGGCGTGGCTGGCGAGGTCGATTCCCGGTTAGCCGACCCATGCCCCCTGCCGAGCGGAACATGATGATCCAATCGCGCATCGCAGCGGGCGCTTCGGGGCGATTACTTCACTCCACGTCCCTGGCGCGCGCGTTGGAATTGACGTCGCCGCAACGTCGATTCGACGCGGGCCGGCCGCCCGCCGTCCCGCGCAGCCGCGTGCTCTACCTCGCGCATCGCCTGCCCGCCCCGCCCGACAAGGGCGATCGCATCCGCACGTATCGCGTGCTGACCTACCTCGCTGCGCGTCATGACGTCTGGCTGGCGTGCTTCGACGATGAGCCGCCGTCGCGGAAGCGGGCGGCGGCACTCGCGGAACTGCGCCGGCTGTGCGCCGGGCTTGCCGTGGTGCGCTGGACGCCGGCGCGGGCGATGGCGCGGGCCGCGGCCGGCCTGTTGCGCGGTTGCAGCCTCACGGCATCGGCCTACGACTCGTCGGAGCTGCGCGCGGCGGTGGCGGCGTGGTCGCTCGAACGGCCGTTCGACACCGCGATCAGCTTCTCGGGCTGCATGGCGCCGTACGCGCTGGCAGCTCTGGCGCGTCGCCGCGTGCTCGACCTGTGCGACGCCGACAGCGCCAAGTGGCGAGAGTACGCCGTCACCCGCCGCGGTCCGCGGCGGCTGATCGCATCGTACGAAGCGAGACGGCTCGGTCGCAACGAACAGGCATGGACCGCCGCCGCGGACGCGACGATCGTCATCACCGCGCGGGAGCGCGAGGCGCTGCGCATGGATCGTGACCGCGGCGAGATCGAGCGCGTCGCGATCATCGGCAACGGGGTGGAAGTGCCGGCGGACGCTTCGCCGTCGGCCGCGTCGCTCGGGCCGGTCGTGGCGTTCGTGGGCGCGATGGACTACCCGCCGAACGCCGGCGGCGTGGCGTGGTTCCTCGACCGCGTCTGGCCGGCGGTCCGCCAGGAGCGACCGGATGCGCGCCTGCTGGTGGTCGGTCGTCGCCCGCCGCGATCGCTGCGACGACGGCACGGTCGAGCCGGCGTCACGGTCACCGGCGCGGTCGCGGATGTGGGCGACTATCTGCGGCAGGCGCGGTGCGGCATCGCGCCGCTGCACATCGCCCGCGGACTTCCGAACAAGGTGCTGGAAATGCTGGCGTGGCGACGCCCGGTCGTGGCCACGCGGGCCGTGGCCGCCTGCCTGTCCGGCACGGCCGGTGGCGGGATGCGGGTGGCCGACGAGCCCGCGCTGTTCGCTCGCCATGTGCTGGCCCTGCTGGGGGACGACGAGCTGTGCGAGCGGACCGCGGCGGGGGGCCAGCGTCACATGCTGGCGCGGTACGCGTGGGGGCCGCGCCTGGCGGCCTTCGAACGGCTGGCACTACAACCGGACTCACACCGCGCAGATTTCGCCGATCCCGTCTGACCGCTGCCGGCCGCGCGACCGCCGATAACACTGGGACGGCGCCGAGTCGTCCGGTCGGCGAAACGACATGACCTTGCTCCAGAGTACGCCGCGTCTCAGCCACGCGCCCGCGAGTCGGGCGGACCTGCCGTGGTCGCCGGCCGACCCACCGGCGCGGGATCGCACGCTGCTGGTCATCGCCAATCGCTTCCCGCCGATGGCTTCGGTCGGCGCGGTCCGGGTGCGCAAATTCTGCCGATACCTGCGTGAGCACGGGTGGTGGCCGGTGGTCATCACCGCGGCGGCCGAAGCCGACCCGCGCGGCACGGCGGAATCGACCCGGGTGGCGCGCGACCTGGACTCGCTGGCCGACGTGCCGGCCGGCATGCCGGTGCATCGACTGCCGCGCGAAACGGGGGAGTGGCCGCGGGAGGGCACGCGTCGCTGGGCGCGGCGGCTGGGTCGCTGGACCGGTTGGGCGGGCTTGTCGGAGCAACGCTGGGACGAGGGCCTGAGCTGGCGTGTGCAGCGCTACTGGCGCTGGCTGAGCTTCCCGGACGCGGGCGTGTGGGGTCGGCGCGAGGCGCTGGCGGCAGCCGAGGCGCTGCACGCGCGCTACCGATTCTCGGCGGTGTGGTCGTCGGCCATGCCGTTCAGCGACCACGTCATCGCCATGGCGGTGAGGCGGCGTCTGAACCTGCCGTGGGTGGCGGACTTCCGCGATCCGTGGGTCGAGTACGTGCACGACCCGGGCACGCGCACGCGGCTGGACCGCTGGCGACAGCGGCGCGGCGAGTCGGCGGTGGTGCACGCGGCCGATCGGGTCGTCAGCATCGGCGAGGTGATGACGGCGCGCTTTCGCGAGCGTTATCCGGATCTGCCGGCGGAGCGTTTCGTGACCATCCGAAACGGCTTCGATCCCGAGGATTTCGCGGGCGCTTCCGGCGACGCCGAGGCGAGCGACGGAACGCTGCGGCTTCTGTACACCGGCTCGTTCTACGCCGGTCGCGGGCCGATGCCGCTGGTCGAGGCTCTGGAGCGCGTGCTGGCAACGTCTCCCGCTACGCGCGGGGCGCTGCGGCTGGAGTTCGCCGGGCGCATGGGGCCTTGGGCCGACGCGCTGCATGCGACGGCGGCACGGCTACCGGTGCGCGTGCACGGGCTGCTCTCCCACCGCGAGGCGACGGCGCTGATGCGGCGCTGCGACGTGATGGTGGTCATTCAGGACGACCGCCCGGGCACGGAGATCGACCTGTCGGCCAAGACCTACGAGTACCTCGGGAGCGGCAAGCCGATCCTGGCGCTGGTCGGCGCGGGCGGCGAGGCCGAGCGGCTGCTGTTGCAGTTCGACGGCGTCTGGCTGGCGCCGCCGGCGGACGTCACCCGCATCGCCGCGCACTTGCGCGACCTCTTCGACGCGTGGCGGGCACGACGGCTGACGCCGCAGCGCGACCCGGCATCGATGCGGCCGCTGACGCGGCAGTTTCAGGCGCGGCAACTGGCGGAACTGCTGACCGAGTTGATCGGGGCGCGACGGTGATCGAGAAGCCGGCGGTTCTCTCGAACGTCGTGGGGCGGGCCGTCCGCGCCCTGCGGCGCGCCGCGCGACCCGACGATCTGTCGGTCATCACCTATCACGCCGTCACGGACCGCGAGTGTCCGCTGTTTGCCGGTCGGGCCGGATTCGCGCACTCATCCGCGATGATCGCCGATCAGGCCGCCTTCATCGCCCGGCACCATCGCCCGATCAGGCTGTCGGACGCGATCGACGCGCGGCGTTCGCGGGCGGCGGTCGGCCGGGCCGCGGTGGTGACGTTCGACGACGGATACGCCGGCAGTCTGCGCATCGCCGGACCGACGCTGCGACGCCACGGCATTCCGATCGCGGTGTCGGTGGTGACAAGCGTCGTCGACAACGCCGACCTGCTGTGGCGCGACAAGCTGCACTGGCTGCTGTCGGGGTCGCATGGCGAGACCACCCGCGACGCCGTGCGCGCCCTCTACCGCGCGGCCGGCGTGCAGACCTCGCCGGCGGAGTCGGTCATGGAGCTGACGCGGCGCGTGTTTCTGCCCGACTCGTTGCCATGCCTGCTGGACGAGTTGCTGGCCCGCGCCGGCACGAGCGGACCGGCCCTCGCCGAGCGATACCGCCCTTACGTCACATCGGACGAACTCGGGCAAGTCGACCCGGGCTGGGTCGAGATCGTCAATCACACCCATACGCACCCGGTGATGGCGGGCTTGCCGCTCAATCGACAGATGGCGGAACTGGAGACGGCCCGCGCGGCGATCATGCGCTGGACCGGACGTGCACCGGTCGCGTTCGCCATTCCGTTCGGACTTCGCGAGCACTGCGACGACGCGACGCTCGCCGCGGCGGCCGCCACGGGGCATCTCGCCGTGCTCGACCTGCGGCGGCGCGGCAATCAGTCGCATCGCGTTCGCGGCGGCGTGCTCGAGTTGAGTCGTTTCCCCGCGCCGACCGGCGACGCTGAGGCTTTGGCGCGTGTCATGACGGCCATGCCCGGGAAGAGCGCGACATGAGACCGGCCGACACGTCGCACACGCTGATCTTTCCCCCGTATGTGGGCGAGTTCGGCTGGGAGCTCATGAATTGGCAGGGCGTGGTGCGCCGGCGGCTGACGCGCGCACGCCGGGGATCGGCCATCGTGGCCGTCGCGCGCGGACGGCGCGCCCTGTACGAAGACCTGACGCGACTGACGGGCGTGAGCGTGTCGCTCATCGAGGTCGACATCTCCCGGGTGGCTGGTCGTCCGAGTGAGGATCATCGCATCGATGAGCGCGGACGGCCGATCGAACCGCACGCGCTCCGAGAGGCCGTCCTCGCAATCATGCGCGACGCCGGCATCTCGACGCAGGGTCGGATCGAGTGGCCGGACTATCGCGGCCGGCTGTGGTCGACCGGCGGAGATGAGCAGTCGTTTCGGCGCTTGGAAAGACCGCGCCGTCTGCGCTGGGACGTGCTCCTCGTGCCGCGGGCGCGCGATACGTCGCCGGAGCGGAACCTGCCCCCGGCATGGTGGGACGACTTGCGAGACCGGCTGCGGGGGCTGGGTCTGAGCGTGAGCATGTATCCGCCCGGACTGGACGAAGCGATCGACGCGCTCTCCGCCAGCCGGCTGGCGGCGGGCGGATCGACGGGCGGACTGCACCTGGCGGCGTTGTGCGGATGCCCGCATCTCGTGTGGGGCCCGAATGACGAGCAGCGCTGGACGCGGATCGGCATGAGCAACCGGCAGCGATACGAGACCATCTGGAATCCGCTGGGGACGCCGGTCCGCTACGCCGCGCTGGGCTGGCAACCGAGCGCGGCCGACGCGGCCGCCGGCATCCTCGCGGCGCTGTCGTCGCTGGGACGGACGACCGCGCGGCCGAGCGCGCGCCTGCTGGATCGCGTTTCGTGGCTGGCGCGGCGGCAGGCGGCGCGGCTGTGGGCGCGCCCGGCGACGAGCGGTTGGTGTCCGTGGCGTTGGCGCGAATTCGCGCGGGCTCGACTGACGTAGGGCACCGAATGAAGGCGCGACGCCTGCTGCTGGTGGCGTACGACTTCCCGCCGGCCGGCGGCAGCGGCGTGCAGCGCCCGCTGAAGTTCGCCCGCTATCTGCCGGAGTGCGGCTGGCATGTCACCGTGTTGTGCCGCGGGCACGATCGTCACCCGCTGCGCGATCCGGTCCTGCTCGACGAGTTGACGCCCCTGGACAACGCCGTCCGCGTGGTGCGCGTACCGGGCTTCGAGCCGGCCGGTCTGACGCGCCAGGCGGTCGATGCCGTCGGCGGCGGGCGCGCCGGCCTCGACTGGTTGCACGAGCGGGTCGACTGGCGGTTGGAATCCGTGGCGCGAGCCGCGCCGCTGCCCGAGCCGGCGTGGCTCTGGTCGCTGGCCGCCGCGCGAACGGCCCTGCGGCTGGCGCGCTCGCAACCATTCGACGCGATCATGACCAGCGGACCGCCGCACAGCGCGCACCTGGTCGGACGGACGCTTCGACGGCGGCGGCGCCTGCCGTGGGTGGCCGACCTGCGCGACCCGATCATCACCAACTTCGCGTATGCCGCGCGCGGCCGACGCCTGCACGCGTGGTGGTCGCGGCTCGAGGCCATCATCGTGCGCGAGGCCGACGAAGCCGTCGTCACCTGCGACGACCTGGCGGCGGACCTGGCGTTACGACACGGCCTGCCGCGCGACCGGTTGACCACCATCACGAACGGATGGGATCCGGCCGATTTCGCCGACCTGCCGGCGGCCGGAGCGCCGACGCCGTTCCGGCTGGTGTATGTGGGCGCGTTCTACCGGCAGCAGTCGATCGCGCCGATCCTGTCGGCGTTTCGATTACTCCTGGGCACGCGTCCGGAGCTTCGCGGGCGGCTGCTGTTCGAGCATGTGGGCAGCCTGGCGGCGTCGCAGGCGCGCGAACTGCTGGACACGGACGACGCGTTTCTCGTGCGGCGCGGCTACCGAACCCACCGGGAGGCGCTGGCGGCGATGAGCACCGCCTCGGCGCTGCTGCTGACGGTCCCGCCCGGGCCGGGCGGGCGGCTGTGCATCCCCGCCAAGACGTTCGAGTACCTCGCGGCCGGCCGGCCGATCATCGCGACGGCGCATCCGGGCACGTCGTTGGACAGGCTGCTGCGAGCCGCCGGTGACGGCATTGAGCTTGTCCCCCCGGAGCAGCCCGAGCGGCTCTCATCGGCCATCGCGGCCGCGTACGATCGCTACCGCGCCGCCGCGCCCGCGCCGGCGCGCGATCCGCGCGTGCTTCGGGAGTCGCGGCGCGACGTGCTGACGCGGCGGCTTGCCGGACTGCTCGACCGGACGATCGCAGCCCACGCCTGAATCGCCGCCGGATCGGCGGAATCAGCGCTGATACGAGCGTCGGACGGCTCCGGCGGGCACGATGGACTCGACCGATCGCCCGCCCGAGGCCGATTCGATTCAGGACGGACCCGTGGAGTCGGAGCCGGGCCGTGCCGACGCGCGGAGGCCGCGCCCGCATCCACCGCCGGAACGACCCATGCGGTTTGCCATTTACATCTCGGTGCTGCTGGCGCTGCTGCCGCTGTGCCTGCTGCGGCCGTTCTTCGGCCTTTGCCTCTACTACGTCGTCTCGCTGATGCAGCCCAAGTTTCTGTGCTGGCGGCCGGACTTCCAGGATTCGCTGCTGGTGGGCGTGCCGATGGTGATCGGCGCGGTGGTGTTCGGCGTACATCGCTGGGTGATGGCGCCGCGCATCAGCCCGGTGACGGGCCGGCCCACGGCACTCGAGCCGCGGCGGGTGCGCAGTCCGCTGGTGGAGCCGTCGTTCCTCCTGGTGGTGCTTGGCCTGCTGCTGGCCTACATCACCCTGACCCGCTTCCTCGGTGACGAGCCGCTGGAGCCGACGTCGGCCGCGTTCCGCCGCCTGCTCAAGATGGGGCTGGTGGTGGCGCTGCTGACCGGCATGGCGTCGGACGAGCGGCGCTTTCGGATTCTTTACGCGGTGGTGGCGCTGGCGGTCGCGTTCTGGGCGGTGAAGGGCGGCATTCGCGTGCTCATGCTCGGGCCGCACCGCGTCTATGGCTTCAGCTATGACAACAACCTCTTTGCGCTGACCACGACGATGGTGTTGCCGATGGTCTTTTACCTCGGCATCACGTGGCGCAACCCGCGCCTGCGGATCGCCATGCTGGTCTGCTGCGCGTTGATGGGCGTCGCCGTCATCTGCTCGGAGTCGCGGGCCGGCTTTCTGGCGATGTGCGTGGTCCTGTCGTGCCTGGCGTGGACCAGTCGCTATCGCGTGCGGGCGCTGATCGGCGTGGCGGTTCTGGCGGCGGCGGCGCTGGCGACCTCGAGCGCCGAAATTCGCCATCGCCTGTCGACCATTGTGAACTATGAGCAGGACATCTCGGCCCGCAGCCGCTTTCGCACCTGGAGCGACGCCGTGGCCGTCTTGTCCGAGCACCCGGCGCTGGGCGTCGGGTTCGGCAACTATGAGCGGGCGGTGAACCGCGTCACCGGCGGGCGCAAGGCGGCCCACAACATCTGGCTCAGCAGTCTGGCCGAACTGGGGATGCTCGGCTATCCGCTGTGGCTGGCGCTGGTGCTGGGCTCGATGGCACAGGCGTGGTGGCTGACGCGGGTGGGACGACAGGCCCCGCCCGAGCTGCGCTGGACCTACCACCTGGCGCGCGGCCTGCTGCTGGCGCTCGTGGCGTACGGCGTGCACGGCTTCTTCCACAACGAGGAGTTTCTCGACCTCGCGTTCGCCGTCATGGGTCTGATCGTGGCGTTGCAGGTGCTGCTGCGGCGCGAACTTCAGACGCGGCGGATCGGCGCCATGCTCGAGCGCGTCAAATCTGAGGAGCGCCGCGCGGCGAGTCGGTCGGTGACGGTTCGCCCGGCGCTGGCGGTCGTACCGTGTTGATTCGCGGCGGGGCGGAGCCCGGCATGCAGACCGTCGATCGGCTGATGACGACCTCCGCGAGCGACGCGGATGCGCGCCGCTGCCCGCACGACGGCACGACGCTCGTGTCGCGGATTTCGCCACTGCGATCGGCCGTACGGCGCTGCCCGGCGTGCTTGCGAAGCTGGTCCGACTTGACGAATTCCGCGAACACCGATCCACCAGGGCGATTTCATAGCTTTCGACTCGACGTTCGTCCGGAACCGGCCGCAGCCAGCGCCGCACCACCGCCGCCCGAGCTGTCGATCGTGCTTCCGGCCCTGAACGAAGCCGCGGCGCTGCCTCTGCTCATCAGCGACATCGAGACCGCGCTGGCGGGCGAATCGTATGAGCTGGTGCTGGTCGACGACGGCAGCGACGACGCGACGTGGACGGTGATCCGAGCCGTCCTGGCCGATCGGCCGCAGTGGCAGGCGGTGCGCCTCTCGCGGCGGTTCGGACATCAGGCGGCGCTGCTGGCCGGACTGGCCGCGGCCCGCGGCCGGGCGGTCATCAGCATGGATGCCGACGGGCAGCATCCGCCCGAGCAGTTGCCGGAGATGGTGCGGCGCTGGCGCGAAGGCGCGCGCGTCGTGCAGGCGGTGCGCGCCTCGGACGCGCGCGGCGGCACGCTGAAGGCGCTTACCTCGCGCGGCTTCTACCGCGTCTTCGGCCGACTGTGCGAGGCGCCGATGCGCAGCGGGGCGGCCGACTTCCGGCTGCTCGATCGTGCGGTGGTCGAGACAGTCCTGCGGGCCTCGCAGACCGCGCCGTTCCTGCGCGGGCTCATTCCGTGGCTCGGCTTCGAGACGCACCATCTCACGTATGAGCCGTGCTCTCGCCTTGCCGGCCGGACCAAGTATTCGCTGCGGCGCATGGTCCGGCTGGCGACCGACGGCATGGTGAGTTTCTCGGTCGCGCCGCTGCGGCTGGCGACGCTGGTCGGCGCGGCGGTCGGGGCGTTGGCGCTGGCCGACCTGATCTACATCGTCGCCGTGGCCCTGTGGGACGGCCGGGCGGTACCCGGCTGGGCCTCGACAGTCGGATTGGTCGCGCTGCTTGGGGCGGTGCAACTGTTTTCCATCGGCCTGCTGGGCGAGTACGTCGGCCGCACCTACCTCGCGCTGCTGAATCGCCCGCCCTACGTCGTGGCCGAGCGGATCGGCGAGTCGGGCGGCGGTCAGACGGCCGGGGAGCGACGGGCATGAGCGCCGCGACGGCGGAACGGTCGCGCGACCGCGGGCGCTTCTACGACACGATCGCGGGCGAGTTCGACGCGATCATGAACCGGTACGACCTGCGGCGGCGGATCGAGATCGTGTTCGACGAGTTGCTGGCAGGCGTCGAGCTGCGCGGACGGCGCGTGCTGGACGCAGGCTGCGGGACCGGCGAGTTCAGCCGCGAGGCGTGCCGCCGCGGGGCCCGCGTGACCAGCCTCGACATCGGCCGGCGGCTGCTCGACGTGACGCGGGGCAAGTGCGACGCCGACTGCGTGCAGGGCGACGTCACCGCGCTGCCGCTGGCGGACGGGGCCTTCGACGCGGTCATCTGCTCGGAGTGCATCGAGCACACGCCCGACCCGCGCGCGGCCGTGCACGAACTGATCCGCGTCTGCCGGCCCGGCGGGCACGTGGTGATCACCTGCCCGAATCGCGTCTGGCACTGGGCCTGCGTGATGGCCAACCGGGTCGGGCTGCGGCCGTACGAGGGACTTGAGAACTGGCCGAGCCGTGATGAGCTGCGCCGCTGGATTGTTGAGACCGGCGGCCGGCCGCGGATGCTCGGCTTTCATCTCGTTCCGTTCGTCTTCGGGCGATTCAACCCGCTGATGCGGGCGTTCGATCGCCTCGGTGATCGACTGGGCGCGATGTACGTCAACCAGGCGGCGCTGGTGACGAAGACGACCGCCGTCTGACCGACCCGGCCGCCGCCTCGCACGAGAATGGTGCATGTCCCCGACGCTGGTTCGAAGCCTGCTCCTACCCATGCACGAGCGCGTGTGCGGCCGTCGCACCTTGGTGCTGGCGGACGAACTGTCCCTGAGCGAGTCGTGGCCGGCGGAGCGACTGGCGGCGTTGCAGCAAGCCAAGCTGGCGCGCCTGCTCGAAGTCGCCGCCGCGCACACGGCCTTCTATCGCAAGCGCCTGGCGGCGGCCGGCATCGAGCCGGCGCGGGCGACGCTCGCCGACCTGTCGGCCATCCCGCCGCTGACGAAGGCCGACATTCGGGCTCATCTCGAGGCGATGATCTGGCGGGGCGTACCCGGCGGTCTGCATCGCGCCACCACGGGCGGATCGACCGGGCAGCCGGTGGCGTTCTACATGGACCGCGCGCGGCAGGCGGCCGACCAGGCGGCTCGCATCCGCACGCGGCGCTGGTTCGGCATCGAACCCGGCGAGCGCGAGCTCTACCTGTGGGGATCACCGATCGAGAGCGGAGCTCGCGACGCGATGCGATCGCTGCGCGACCGGCTGATCAACCACCGGCTGATCTCGGCCTTTCGCATGACACCCGCGCGGCTGACGGACTACCTGCGCGAGATTCGGTCGTTCGACCCGGTGCATGTCTTCGGCTACCCCAGCAGCCTGGCGACGCTGGCGAGCTTCGCGCTCAGCCGGTCCTCGCGCCCACCGACGCCGGCGCTGAAGGCCGTGTTCACGACCGGCGAGACACTTGAACCGGCGGACCGGGAGCTGATCGCGGCCTGCTTTCGCGTCCCGGTGGCGGACGGCTACGGGGCGCGCGAGGCCGGGTTCATCGCGCACGAATGTCCCCACGGCCGGATGCACGTCGCCGCCGAGTGCGTGCTGCTCGAGCTGCTGGACGACGCCGGTCGGCCCGTGCCGGTCGGAGCGGCCGGCGAGGTGGTGGTGACGAACCTCGACAACCTCGGGATGCCGCTGATTCGCTACCGCACCGGGGACACGGCGCGGCTCGACGCCCGACCCTGCCCGTGCGGCCGGACGCTGCCGGTGCTCGGCGGCATCGAGGGGCGCCGGACCGACCGGCTGCTGCGGGCCGACGGCGGCAGCGCGCACGCGTTGTCGGCCATCTACGTGCTGCGCGAGGAACCCGGGGTGGCGCGGTTTCACGTCCGGCAGCGGGCCGATCTCAGCCTCGACGTGCGGGTCGTGCCCGCGCTGTGCTGGGATCAGGACGCGTCGAGCCGCGTGGGCGATCGGTTGAGTCGTCAGCTCGGCGGCGTGCCGGTGCGATTGTGGCTGGTCGAGTCGATCGAGCCGGCGGCGTCGGGCAAGTACCGCTGCGTGGAGTCCGAAGCGACCGCCTGACGGTCGCGGGCCGCGCTACCGCTGCCAGTCGACCCGCGGCGCGTCGCCCCAGAGCGTCTCCAGTTCGTAGTAGTCGCGGTGCTCGGAATCGAAGACGTGCACGACGACGTCGACGAAGTCGAGGATCAGCCAGGACGAACCATCCATGCCCGCCCGCGAGAAGGGCTTCTCGCCGCGCTCGGCCGCCAGGTCCTCGACGTGCTCGCAGGTCGCCCGCATCTGGCGATCGGATGTGCCGGTGGCGATGACGAAGAAGTCGCAGAAGCCCGACAGGCCGCGCAGGTCCAGCAGAAGGACGTCCTCGCAGCGATCGTCGGCCAACATGCGGGCCGAATCGACCGCCAGACGCAGGGCCGCCGCCTGCTGAGTGCTGCTGGTGCCGCGGCGCGCGGCGCGCGTCACCGCGCCGGCGGTCATCGCTTCGCGCAAGCGGGCTTCCTTCTTGGCTTTGACGGCTCGACGACCCATCGACGGCTCACGTTCCCATCCGTTCGGGCACGATACCGCGCGGTTCGGCTCGCCGACATAGCCGCGCGGCGCTCACGCCGGTCCTGGTCCGGGGTGCAGGGTGGCGCGACTGACGACGGCGGCCACGACCCGCTTCGCGCCGGCTTCGCGCAGGACGCCGGCCGCCTCGCGCAAGGTCGCCCCGGTGGTGCTCACATCGTCCACGAGGCAGACGACGCGCCCACGAACCTGCCGCCGCGCCCAGACGCCGGTCCAACGTCCGCCGCAGCGAAACGCGCCACGGATGTTGCGCTCGCGGTCGGCCGCGGACAGGCCGGTCTGAGGGCGAACGGCTCGGGCCATCCGTAGTATCGCTCGCCACGGCACGCCGACGTGCCGCGCCACGCGGCGCGCGAGCAACTCGGTCGGCTGGTAGCCGCGACTCCAGCGCCGCCCCCACGGCGTCGGGATCGGGACGACCAGTTCAATGGATTGGTCGGACAGCTCGCGCTCGACCGCCATCGCCAGCATGCCGCCCAGCAGGTCGTCGTGAAACGGCTCGCGCTTGAGGGCCAGCACCAGCCGTCGCAGCGTGCCGCGGTGCCGGCCGACTCGCACGATTCGCGCCACCCGCGGCCGGGGGTGCCGGCGACACTCGGCGCAGCGGCGATCCTGGAGCAGGTGCGGGCCGACATCCAGACCGCACTGGCGGCAGTAGTCGCCGCCGACGGCGAGCGCCAGCCCGGCGGCGCACTC
>CAZNUJ010000044.1:0-24319 GCA_964576285.1 uncultured Planctomycetaceae bacterium
GGGCGCGGCGGCGTGCGCGGCCGGCTCGCGGCGGTCGGCGGCGGTCGGCGAGTCGCTGATGAGCGGCGTGTCGGAGGTGAGCACGGCGAGCCGCAGTCCTGCGGAGAGGGCGGCTTCTCGCAGATCGGCGGCGGATTCCGACAGGGCCGGATCGTCGAGGCCGTCAAACGTGGCATCGGACACCGCCAGGGCGGTCGTGGGCCGGCGCGCGGCGCTCGGCAGGTCGGCGCGGAGCGCTTCGGGATTGGCGTAAGCGGGCATCAGCAGCGCGACGGTGCGTTCCATGGCGGCTCCGAGGGCGCGATTGTCGCGATCGAGCGCGGTTCGCCAAGGGGGCGGCGGGCGGGATGCGTATCCGTTACAATCCATTGATCGCAGAGTGGGCCAGGCGGCCGCTCGTGCGGGTCCGGCTTCGGGCCCGCGCGGGAGGAAAGTCCGAACTGGACCGGGCACGGTGATGGCTAACAGCCACCGGCAGTGATGCCAGGGAAAGTGCCACAGAAAAGACACCGCCGATGGCCTGGGGTGGGGTCGATTCACGTGATCGACCCGACCCGACACATGGCTCAGGCAAGGGTGAAAAGGTGCGGTAAGAGCGCACCGCGCGGCCGGTGACGGTCGCGGCAGGGTAAACCCCACCGCCAGCAAGCCCAAATAGGCGGCGAAGCCCGATTCGTCGGGCGCGATGCGGCCCGTGTCGGATCAGCCGCGGGTAGGGCGCTCGAGCCGGCGAGCAATCGTCGGCCCAGATAGATGGCCGCTGCCGCCGAGCGATCGGCGGAGACAGAATTCGGCTTATCGGCCCGCTCTGCGATTCTTCTCGTTGATTCGCTGCATCCAAGTCGAGGCGGTCGAGACGAGTCGGCTGCCCGTTCGGTGCGTGACGCGCGATGCCCGCGGCGGCGCGCCGGATCGGCGCGTGCGCGGCGACGGCGTTAGAATCGGTGTCGCGATGTTCAGCGCGGCCGACACTCAGTTCATGCGGATGGCGCTCGCGCTGGCGGGGGAGGGTGAGGGGCGCGTCGAGCCGAACCCGATGGTGGGCGCGGTGATCGTGAAGGACGGCCGGGTGATCGGGGCGGGGTATCACCGGCGGTTCGGCGGACCACACGCCGAGGTCGAGGCGCTGCGGTCGTGCCGACGGTCGCCGCGCGGGGCGACGTGCTATGTGACGCTCGAACCGTGCTGCCACTGGGGCAAGACGCCGCCGTGCACCGATGCGTTGATCGCGGCCGGCGTGCGGCGCGTGGTGGCGGCGGTGCGCGATCCGTTTCCGGCCGTGCGCGGGGGCGGATTTCGGACGCTTCGGGCGGCGGGCGTCGAGGTGGCGGTGGGGCTACTGCGAGACGACGCGCTGCGGCAGAACGCGCCGTTCTTCAAGCTCCAACGTTGCGGCCGGCCGTGGGTCATCCTGAAGTGGGCGCAGAGCCTGGATGGCCGGATCGCGACGCGCAGCGGCGATTCGAAGTGGATCTCGTCGCCGGCGTCGCGGCGCGCGGCGCATCGGCTGCGCGGGCGGGTCGACGCGATCATCGTCGGCATCGGGACGGTGCTGGCGGATGATCCGCAGTTGACGTGCCGGCTCGGGCCGCGGTTGCGGGTGGCGACGCGGGTGGTGTTGGATGCATCCGCGCGAACGCCGACGACGGCGGCGCTGGTGCGCAGCGCGCGGCGAACGCCGACGCTGATCGCGGTCGGGACGACGGCCCCGGCGTCGCGGGTGCGGCGGCTGGAGCGGGCCGGATGCGAGGTGCTGGGCGTGGCGGGCTCGACCGATCTCGTCGCGCTGCCGATGCTGCTGGATGAGCTGGGCCGGCGGCGGATGACGAACGTGCTGGTGGAAGGCGGTTCGGCGGTGCTGGGCGCGTTTGTCGATGCGGGCCTGGCGGACGAAGCGATCGTTTTCGTGGCGCCGCGGATCGTCGGCGGCGCCGCAGCGCCCGGAGCGCTCGGCGGCGCGGGGGCGGTCGACATGGCCCACCTGCCGCGGATCGGCGGCGTGGAGCGATTCGAATCGGGGCCGGACCTGGCGTACCAGTTTCGGTTCCGGGCGAGGTAGCGGCCTCCGGCGGGCGTTTGCGTATATACTTCCCGGTTGCCGCCGCCTCGACCGAGGACTGTTTCGTGTCGGGCGGCGGTGTTTTCAGGAGACAGTTGAAATGACGCGATGGATCAGGCTGGCGGTGTTTGCATTGGCGGTGACGGCGTTGGCGTCCTGGAGCGGCGTGGCAAACGCGAAGACGCTGAAGGCCGGCGACGCGGCCCCGCCGCTGAAGATCGCGGAGTGGGTCAAAGGTACGGCCTTTGATCCGATCAAGGGCGACAAGGACACGGTGTACGTGGTCGAGTTCTGGGCGACGTGGTGCGGACCCTGCCGCGTGAGCATTCCGCATCTGTCGGAGATACAGGACCACTTCGGCCCGAAGCGCGTGCAGGTGGTCGGCGTGTCGGACGAAAAGGCCGCCGTGGTGAAGTCGTTCCTGACGAAGTGGGACAAGAAGATGCGCTACGCCGTGGCGATCGATGACGACCGCGCGACGAGCGAACTGTGGATGGAGGCGGCTGGGGCGCAGGGCATTCCGACGGCGTTCCTGGTGAAGGCCGGCAAGATCGAATGGATCGGTCATCCGCTGGAGATGGACGAGCCGCTGGCGAAGCTGACCGGCGACAAGAGCTGGGCGGCGCGGGCGGCGGAGGCGGCCGAGCGCGAGAAGAAGAAGGAGCCGCTCATCAAGAAGGCGCGGGCGGCGATGGGCGAGGAAAAGTGGGACGACGCCCTGGCGGCGCTGGACGACCTGGCCAAGCTCGATCCGAAGGAGCCGCGCTATCTGCTCCAGCGGTACTTCATCCACGCGATGTACAAGAAGGACACGGCGGCGGCGGCGAAGCTGGGATCGCAGATCGTGTCCGACGTGGACGACGTCGATATTCTCGCGCAGGTGGCGGCCGACCTGATGGTGGGCGACATGTTCGACGGATCGCGCGATCACGCCCTGGCGCTGCGACTGGCGGACAAGGCGTCGAGGCTGTCGGGGAACGAGGACGTCAACGTGCTGGCGGTGCTGGCGATGGCGCAATTCGAGAACGGCAAGGTCGACGACGCGATCGCGACTCAGAAAAAGGCGCTGGCGGGCATGGACGACGACGAGGGCAAGGCGCAGTTCAAGGAGCAGCTCGCCAAGTATGAAGCGGCTCGTGCCGGCAAGTCGTCGCCCGCAACGAAGTAGCAGCGCGGCCGGGCGTTGGAGCGACACATGAGATGGTCGTGGGTGGCGGCTTTGCTCGCAGCGACGGCGGCGCTGCCGGCGACGGCTGGGGCCGCGCTGAAGGTGGGCGACGCCGCGCCGGCGTTGTCGGTGGCGGAGTGGGTCAAGGGCAAGCCGGTCGACCCGGCCAAGAGCGCGGGCGACGCGCTGGTGGTGGTCGAGTTCTGGGCGACCTGGTGCGGCCCGTGCCGGACGAGCATTCCGCACCTGAGCAACATCCAGAGCTATTTCAAGCAGCGCGTGACGATCGTCGGGATCACGGCCGAGCCGGCCGAGGTGGTGCGGCAGTTCCTGCGAAGCTGGGACCGGCGGATGCAGTACACCGTGGCGTGCGATCGCGACGGCAAGACGACCGAGGCCTACATGGAAGCGGCGGGGGTGGAAGGCATCCCGCACGCGTTCGCCATCCGGGGCGGCAAGCTGGTGTGGCACGGACACCCGCTCGAACTGGACGAACAACTGGAGACGCTGACGGGCGACAAGGGCTGGAAGAAGGAGCGGGAGCGACTGGCCGAGCGGGACCAGAGCCGCGAGCGCTCGGCCCGCAAGGCATCGGAGGCGATCGAGGCGGAGAAGTGGGACGAGGCGCTGGCGGCGCTGGACGAGCTGCTGGGTCAGGACGCCGAGGACTTCGACGCCCTGATGCAGAAGTATTTCATCCTGGCGGTGAAGAAGCGCGACGCGAAGGCGGCCGCCGCGGTCGGCGCGCTGGCGGTCGAGAAATGCGACGACGGCAACCTGCTGGGTGACGTGGCGTATTCCATCCTGATCGAGGAGGAGTTCCGCCCGGTGCGCGATCGCAAGCTGGCGCTCGAGATGGCGGAGAAGGCGGCCAAGCTGACGGATTCGCGCGACACGGCCATCCTGAGCACGCTGGCCCGCGCCAAGTACGACAACGGCATGATCGAGGATGCGATCAAGATCGCCGAGTCGGCCCTGCTCAAGACCTCGGACGTCGATCTCCAGCAAGAGCTGGAGGAGTCGCTGAAGCTCTATCGCACCGCGGCGGCCATGAAGAAGTAGCGCGGGCCGACCGCCCCGTGTCAGCCGGCCGCGATCATGCGTCGCAGCCGCGCGAGATTGAGGCGGTCGTGGTCGCGGCCGCGCTCGTCGACGCCCTTGGGGGTTTCCAGAATCATCGGGAGATCGCGCCAGCGCGGATCGCGCACGATGCGGCGGAACGCGCCGAGGCCGACGTGCCCCGCGCCGATGTGCGCGTGACGATCGACGCGCGAGCCGCACGTTCCCACCGAGTCGTTGAGATGAAAGCACAGCAGCCGCTTTCGCCCGAACGCGGCGTCCAGGGCGGCGAAGGTGGCGGCGTAGGTCTCGTCGGTGTCGAAGCGAAAGCCGGCGGCCAGCGCGTGGCAGGTGTCGAAGCAGACGCCGACGCGCGGATCGCCGGCGAGGGCGTCGAGGATGTCGCGAATGTGCTCGAAGCGGTGGCCCAGACACGTGCCCTGCCCGGCCGTCAGTTCCAGGCAGGGCCGCACGCGGGCGGACCCGAGGCGGTCGAGCGCGTGTCGCAATCCGTCGGCGACGCGGCGGCAGCCGGCGGCCTCGCCCGCACCGAGGTGCGCCCCGGGGTGAACGACGAGGGCGTCGATGCCGAGCTGTTCGCAGCGGGCCAGCTCGTCGGCGTAGGCGTCAATGCTGCGGCGCCAGTTGGCCTCGTCGGGCGATGCGAGATTGATGAGATAGGTGGCGTGGGCGATGACCGGCCGCACGTCGCTGGCCGAGGCGGCGGCGTGCCAGGCGGCCACCTCGTCGGGGCGGTGGGGGCGGGCGTGCCATTGACGCTGGTTCTTGACGAAGACTTGCAGACACTGACAGCCGGCCGCGCGGGCGTGGTCGAACGCGCGATGCAGGCCGCCGGCGACCGACATGTGGGCGCCGAGCCGGGGTCGGAGCGCGGCGGCGGCGCGATGGGTGGTTCGGCGCGATGGGCGGGCGAAGCGGCGGTCGGGCGCGGTCGGCATGATCGCGGCCCGCGCTAGAGCGTCCTGCGCGGCGCGGCGCGGTCGGCCAGCTTGCGCAGCACGGCGGCCGGTTCGGCGAATCGGCACGCCAGGATCATGGCGGCCACGATGAACGGCTTGTGCGACGCCTCGCGGTAGGTGGCGATGCGGTAGCGCTCGAAGACGCCGGCGGCGACCTCGCCCTCCTTGCAGCTCACGCCGGTGATGTCGGCGGGCAGGCAGTGCATGTAGAGGGCCTTGCCGCCCTTGGTGACCGACATGAGCTTCTCGGTGGTTTCCCAGTCCTTGAAGCGGGCGTTGTTGGCGAGCGCGTCGCGCTCGAGCGTCTTGAGCTGGTCCTGCTCTCCGGCGCGCAGCAGGCGGGTGCGTTCCTGCATGATGGCGAAGGGAGCCCAGCTCTTGGGGTAGACGACATCGGCGTCGCGGAAGGCGTCCTCCATGCTGTGGGAGCGGGTGAACGAGCCGCCCGACTCGCGCGCGTGCCGCTCGGCGATCTGGAGGGTGTCGGGCACGAGGTCGTAGCCGGGCGGGTGGGCCAGGGCGACGTGCATGCCGAAGCGGGTCATGAGGGTGATGACGGCCTGCGGCACGGAGAGCGGCTTGCCGTAGCTGGGCGAGTAGGCCCAGGTCATGGCGATCTTCTTGCCGCGCAGGGCTTCGAGCGAGCCGAAAGTGCGCTGGAGGTGCAGCAGGTCGGCCATCGACTGGGTCGGGTGGTCGAGGTCGCATTGCAGGTTGATGACGGCCGGGCGCTGGGCCAGCACGCCCTCACGGTGGCCCTCGGCGACGGCGGCCGCGACCTCGGCCATGTAGGTGTGGCCCTCGCCGAGGAAGATGTCGTCGCGGATGCCGATGGCCTCGGCGGCGAAGGAGATCATGTTGGCGGTTTCGCGGACGGTCTCGCCGTGGGCGATCTGGGACTTGCCCTCGTCGAGGTCGACCAGCGAGAGGCCGAGCAGGCTGGCGGCGGCGGCGAAGCTGAAGCGGGTGCGGGTGGAGTTGTCGCGGAAGTTGGTGACGGCCAGGCCGGCGTCGAAGGCGCGGCAGGAGACGTTGGCGCGGTGCAGGGCCTCGAGCGCCTCGGCGATCAGCAGGATGGCGCGGAGCTCGTCGGCGGAGCGCTGCCAGCTCAGCAGAAAGTCGCCGTTGTGTATGGCGAGCCGGAGACCTTCGAGCCGGCGGATGGCGTCATGGTGCGTTGTTTGCGACATGGCGTCGGATTCCTCCTGACCGGACGGTTGGGGTTCGCGATTCGGCCCCGTCCTCGGGGGGCGGAGCATACCTGAGCGGGCCGGGCGAGGCACGTCGGCCCGCGACGGGTGCGCGGCACGAGTCCGTGTTCGAGCGCGGCGTGCGAGGCGCTCGGTTCCGGCAGCATGGAGAGGATGGCGCTCACGATTCGGCGTTTAGTATAGTTTCCGGCATGCCGGGACGTCGCCGGCGCTGCGGGCTCGGTTCGAGGGCGATGCCGGGTTGTGTGGGTTTCGTCCGCGCGCGGCTAGAGTGGTGGCATGACGGCGAGCGAGTTTGTGACGGCGTATCGATCGGCGCGGGCGTCGGCCATCATTCGAACCGCGCGGACGCAGGATGGGCGCGAGGCGATGCGGGCGGCGGTTCGCGGCGGGTTTCGGGTGTGCGAGTTCACGCTCACGGTGCCGGGCGCGGTCGAGCTGATCGCGGAATTCCGGCGGGATGCGTCGCTGATCGTCGGCGCCGGCACGGTGCTGACGCGCGAGGACGCCCGCGCGGCGGTGGCGGCCGGGGCGCAGTTTCTCGTCAGCCCGGTCGTGGACGAGGACGTGATCGACGAGGCGTCGCGGCTGGGCGTGGCCATGATGCCGGGCTGCGCCACGCCGACCGAGATGCTGCGAGCGCACCGCGCGGGCGCGGCGCTTCAGAAGCTGTTCCCGTCGGTTCCCGGAAGCCACGGTCCGACGTGGGTGCGGCAGACGCTGGCGCCGCTGCCGATGCTGCGGATCGTGCCGACCAGCGGCGTGACGGCGGAGAACGCGGCCGACTACCTGCGGGCCGGCGCGTGGGCGCTGGGCTTCGTGAACGCGCTGTTCGATCCGGCCGACATCGCGGCCGGGCGGTTCGATGCGATCGAGGCGCGGGCGCGGGCGTGCCTGGCGGCGGTGGCGTCGTAGCGAGCCGCGCTCGACGCGGAACGATTCATGGCGGCGTAGGGCTGGCGGGCGCGAGCGTGACGCCGACGGCGCCGCCGTGGATGCGATGGTCGGCGACGCCGAGCAGCTGTCCGTCCTGAACGAAGATGGTGTGCGCGTCGCCCTGCACGAAGGGCGATCCGTCGGCGGTGCGCTGCCGCACGATGTGTCCCATCTGTTGCAGTTGCAGGAGCACTTCAGACGTGACCGGCGCCGCAGCCTCGAGACGGATTTCGTCGGGGAACCACTGGTGATGCAGCCGCGCGGCGGCGACCGCGTCGGTGGGCGACATGTCGAACTCCAGCGCGTTGAGCAGGACGCAGAGCACGGTATTGGGAATGGTGCGTCCGCCGGGGCTGCCGGTGACAATGACGGGACGTCCGGCGCGGGCGACGATGACCGGGGTCTGTGAGCTGAGCATGCGCTTGCGGGGAGCGATGACGTTGGGCGGCGTACCGATGGCGCCGCGGCGATCGGTGCGGCCGGGCCGGGCGTTGAAGTCGCCCATCTCGTTGTTGAGCAGGAACCCCGCGCCGCGGACGACGATTTTCGAGCCGTAGCTGTCTTCGAGCGTGTAGGTGTTGGCGACCGCCATGCCGGACGCGTCGACGACGCTGAAGTGCGTGGTGGATTCACCCTCGTCGGCCAGCGTGATCTCACCGGCCAGCGATGCGCTGGGTGTCGCGCGGGCGGGGTCGATCGACCTGGCGAGGTCCTGCGCGTAGGACTTGGTCACGAGGTGCGGGGGGATCGGCACGAAGTCCGGATCGCCGAGCCAAGCGGCGCGGTCGCGATAGGCGCGGCGCATGCACTCGCTGAGGACGTGCAGGACGTGGGCGGACCAGCGCGGCGCGCGGCGAAGCTCGAACGGCTCGAGCATGTGGAGCGCCTCGACCAGCACGACGCCACCGCTGCTGGGCGGTGGCGCGGCGTGGATGTCGAAGCCGCGATACGTGCCGTGGATCGGCGGCCTGAGGCGGGCGCGATAGGCCGCGAGGTCGGCGCGAGTGATAAGGCCGCCGGCGGCGGACATCTCGGCGACGATCTGATCGGCGAGCGCGCCCTCGTAGAAGGCGCTCTCGCCGCACTCGGCGATGAGGCGCAGCGTCGCCGCCAGTTCGGGCTGGATGAGTCGATCGCCCGCCGACCAGTCGGAGGAACCTCGCGGCGGTCGATAGGCGGCCTGCAGCGCGCTCATGCGCGGATGTCGGCGTCGCACGTCGTTGAGCGAGCGCGCCAGCGGCGCGTTGATGATGAAGCCGCGCTCCGCCAGTTCGGCGGCCGGTCGCACCAGGTCGCGCCAGTCGGTTCGACCGAAGCGCTCATGCGCGAGCGCCAGGCCGCGGACGGTTCCGGGCACGCCGACCATGCGGGCGTCGGTGTCGGCGATTTCGTGGGCGAGCAAGTGCGGCGTGGCGGTGGCTGGCGCGCACTCGCGGTAGTCGACGCAGACCGGCGGCGTACCGTCGGCCGGATGAACCAGCATGAATCCGCCGCCGCCGATGTTGCCGGCCGGCGGGTAGGTGACGGCGAGCGCGAAAGCGACGGCGATGGCGGCATCGACGGCGTTGCCGCCGCGGTGCAACACATCGGCGCCGACGCGACTGGCGCGGTCGCAGACGGAGACGACCATGCCATGCGGCGCGCGGAGGGATTGCGGTTGGACCGTCGGCCGCGCGCACCCGGAGCCGTTGATCAGCGCGATAACGCAGAGCAGGGTCACGGCACGGGTTTGCCGGATGGGCGGATGGGGGTTGAAGGGGCGATTGGGTAGGGCCGGAATTGAACCGGCGACACACGGATTTTCAGTCCGTTGCTCTACCAGCTGAGCTACCTACCCGCCGGGCGAGCGGCGCGGCCGCTCGGACCGATCATGGTATCGCGCGCCCGAATCGGCGTCCATCCGGGCGAGGCGCGGCTCGCCACTGTCCGGGCGTCGGCGTCAACGCATAACGGTGATGTGGGATGCGGACGAACGCCGGGAGCGGTGGGGCGATATACTTGGTCCGATGAGGAGCACCGCCACGCATCCGCTGACGCCCGAAGTGGCGTACCGCATCCTCGGTTTGTCGCCGGGGGCGGCGCATCGCGAGGTGCAGTTGGCGTACCGGCGGCTGGCGTTTCGTCATCACCCGGATATCGCCGGGGATGATCCGCTGGCGCGGGCGGAGTTCTCGCGGATCACGTCGGCGTACCGGACGGTGTCGGCGCTCGATCGGCTGCGACTGCATCAGCCGGACGGAGCGGGTTGCTGTCGGTGCTGCGGGCAGCCGGACCTGCTCTACCTGGGGTTGGATCGCCGCCGCTATTGCGCCGATTGCCTGCTTCAGTCTCGGCGGCGTTTCTTGCCGCTTCCGAGTTATCGGACGGTGCGGTGCGTCGGGGTGATCGCCCTTCAAGCCGCTGCGGCAGGCCTGTGTGTTGCGCACGGCGTGACGGGTGCTCCGGGCTGGGGTCTGGCGGCCGCGGCTACGGCGGTGTTGTCGCTGGCAGTGCTGGGGTGGCACGTCTTTTCGGCCGACGTGATCGAATCCTGATCGTGTCCGGCAGTATTTTCAGGTCTGTTCCGGTGCGGGCCAAGATCTTGAATCTATGACATAACATCTTATAAATCATTATATTAAGGCTCATAATCGGCCACTTGGCGGCCAGCGGTCCGGCACCGATTCGTTTGCCCGCCCGGAAACCCGTGATATATTTGGATTTGCTAATAATCGGCGGGCGGAACACGTCGGGAAGGGACCTCCGCCGTCGGTTCGTGATAACGCGGGCGCGGTGTCGTTGGGAATACAGGTCCGGGTGCGAATCGGCCAGCCGGCAGGGTCGCCGGCGAGGGGTCTGACGGCTCGGGTTGCGGGTTGACCGCATATCGGAGCGGGGCGTCGGGCGCCACCCAACCACGTCCAGCGCGTCGGCGATGCAGAGTTGTCGCGGTCTCCGCCGGAGGCGGAGAGGGGATCGATGGCCGACTACGCACTGACTCGCCGTATTCAGCAGGCGTTCGACATTGCGGACCTCGTGGGCGAGCACGTCAAGCTGGTCCGCGCCGGGAAGGACCTAAAGGGTCTGTGCCCGTTTCATGACGAGAAGACGCCGTCGTTCTATGTGGTACCCGCCAAGCAGATCTTCAAGTGCTTCGGATGCGGCGTCGGCGGCGACGTATTCAAGTTCGTGCAACTGAAGGAGCGGGTGGGGTTCGCGGAAGCGCGGGCGATTCTGGCGGCGCGCGCGGGCATCCCGCTTCAGGAGCGCGGCGGCGGCCACGATGGCGACAAGCCGGACCTGGCGCGGCTGAACGAGTGGGCGGAACGCTGGTTTCGGCGGCAACTGGCCGATCCGGGTCGAGGCGCGGCGGCACGGCGTTACGCCGAGAGCCGCGGAATATCCGCGGAGACCGTCGAGGCATTCGGGATTGGTTACGCGCCGGCGTCGTGGGACGCGCTGCTGACGGCCGGTCGATCAGCCGGATTCTCGGTGGCCCACATCGAGCAGGCCGGGCTGATCAAGCCGCGGGAGGGTGAGAGCGGGCACTACGACGCCTTCCGCGAGCGGCTGATGTTCCCGATCCGCGATGCAATGAACCGCGTGGTCGGATTCGGTGGGCGGGCGTTGGACGATTCCCCGGCGAAGTATCTGAACACGCGGCAGACGGCGTTGTTCGACAAGGCCCGCTGCCTGTATGGCATCGACCGGGCCAAGGAGGCGATCGGCACGGCCGGTCGCGCGGTCGTGGTCGAGGGCTATATCGACTGCGTTCTGGCTCATCAGCACGGCCTGCCTCAGACGGTGGCGACGTTGGGGACGGCCCTGGGGCCGGACCATGCCGCGCTCTTGCGGCGGTACACCGAGTCGGTGGTCTTGCTGCTGGACTCGGACGAGGCCGGCGAGCGAGCGGCGGACCGGGCCCTGCCGATGTTCCTCTCCCAGCGGCTGGATATCCGCCTGGCGCGGGTGCCGGAGGGCAAGGATCCGGCGGACTACCTGCTGGCCCGGGGCCGGGCGGGGCTGGAGGCCGTCTTGAACTCGGCCGTTGACGCGCTAGAATCGAAATGGCAGCAACTTACGGCGCGATACCGCACGGCGCCAGGGATGGTCGGTCGGCGTCGGGCCGTAGACGAGTTTCTGTCGATCATCGCGACCGCGTCGCGGTCGGGTTCTCTGGATCCGATTCAGCGCGGTCTGGTGATGAATCAGGTCGCGAATCTGCTCGGGATGCGGCCGGACGACGTTCAACGTCAACTCTTACGGGTCCGGCAGCAGGCAGACAGAGCGGCGGTTGCGACCACGACGCCGGCGCCCGCAGGCGGGCCGGTGAACGTGGAAGCCGTCGCGACCCGGGAGATCCTGGAGGTACTTCTGAACGAGCCCGCCCGGTATTCGAGCGTGGCGGCGGTGTTCGATCCGGACGTGTTTACGGACGGACCGCTGCGTCAGATCGCGCGCCTGGTGGATGAGGCCTGCCGGCACGGCGAGTTCGAGATTTCGGAGCTGCTGGCCGGCATAGAATCGTTGGACCTGTCGCGGACGGTGGTGGACTTGCAGTTGGCGGGCCAGCGCCGCGGCAACTTCGCCGCGACGATCGAGGGGGCGTCGGTTCGGATTCAGCGCGAGCGTGATCGTCGATACGCGGACTCGCTTCGAGAAGTGGTGTCGGGAAGCGGCGCGGCGGCGGAGTTGCCTGAAACGGAGGTTCAGTCGCGCCTGGAGATGGCGCGTCAGCACCGGCATTTTGCCGGGCGAAAGCATCTGCGGCGGGAGGGCGCTACGGCGACCGAGCCGGCCGGATAGGAGCGCGGCGCGAGAGGTCGCCCGCGCCGACGAGCGCGGGCCGAGGGGTTGAGGGCGGCGAGGAAGGGAGCGAGCAGGCATGACCGGATGCGTGGGTGCGCCGGCGTCATGCGACGAGGAAGGAAACAAGCGGTCGAGAGGCGCGCGGGGGCGCGAATCCGACTTTGCACCGTGTGGAGCGAAGGCCGTGCGGCGGGTGCGCCGCGCGGCAACGATCAGTCTGAAGCGGAGCCAGTTGGAATGCCGGAAACAGTGACACGAACGAGCAAGCAGGCCCCGAGCGATCCGATCGAGTCGAGCGTGACCGAGTTGATGGGCCGCGGGAAGGAGCGCGGCTACGTCACGTGGGAGGAGATGAACGAGATTCTCCCCGACGAGGCCGTCCTGCCGGACAAGCTGGAAGAGATCATCTGCAAGCTCGAAGGGCAGGGCATCGAGCTGATCGACGAGGTCGAGGCCGAGAAGAAGTCGGCGGCGTCGGGGGAGAACCGCAAGCGGGTGACGGAGGAGCTGGCGGCGGAGTTCGAGGCGGCGGTCGAGTCGGGCACGCGGCGGATCGACGACCCGGTGCGGATGTACCTTCAGCAGATGGGCGAGATCCCGCTGCTGACGCGCCCGGAAGAGATCGGTCTGGCCAAGAAGATCGAGATGACGCGGACCGCCTTCCGGCGCAAGGTGCTGGAGTCGGACTACGCCATGGCGCAAGCGGTCGAGATTCTCCAGCAGGTCGGCGACGGCACGCTGCCGTTCGACCGCACCATGCGGATTTCGACGGCCGAGAACCAGGCCAAGGCCGCGGTTCAGAAGCGCCTGCCGACCAACCTCAAGACGATCCGCAAGCTGATGGAGCAGAACCAGGCCGATTGGCCCAAGCTGAAGGAGTCGCGCCTGCCGGAGGCCAAGCGGCGGGCGATCTGGAAGGAGATCAACAACCGCCGTCGCAAGGCGGTCACGCTGCTGGAGGAGCTGGCCCTTCGCACCAGCCGGATCACGCCGCTGATGCGTCGCATGGACGCCATGAGCGGGAAGCTGAGCGAGCTGGAGACGCGCGTTCCGCAGCTTGAGAACAAGCCGGGCACCGACCCGGAAGAGCTGCAGGCGATGCGCGACGAGCTGGCGGGCCTGCAGGACCTGGTGCTGGAGACGCCGGAACTGCTGCGCAAGCGCATGCTGGCGATCAAGCGGGTCTTCGCCGAGTACGAGGACGCCAAGCGCAAGCTCTCGGGCGGCAACCTGCGGCTGGTGGTGTCGATCGCCAAGAAGTACCGGAACCGCGGGCTGCCGTTCCTCGACATCATCCAGGAAGGCAACACCGGCCTGATGCGGGCGGTCGACAAGTACGAGTACCGCCGCGGCTACAAGTTCAGCACCTATGCGACCTGGTGGATTCGCCAGGCGATCACGCGGGCCATCGCCGATCATGCCCGCACGATCCGCATTCCGGTGCACATGATCGAGACCATGAGCAAGCTTCGGAACATCTCGAAGCAGCTCATGCAGGAGCTCGGCCGCGAGCCGACCACCGAGGAGATCGCCAAGAAGGCGCGCATGCCGATGTCGGAGGTGCGCCGGGTGATGAAGATCAGCCGGCACCCGATCTCGCTCGATCGTCCGGTGGGCGAGAGCGAGGACTCGTACTTCGGCGACTTCATCGAGGACGCCGGCAGCGAGGCCCCGGCCATGACCGCCAGCAGCGAGATGCTGCGAGAGCGGATCGAAAGCGTGCTGAAGACGCTGACCTACCGCGAGCGCGAGATCATCAAGCTGCGGTACGGCATCGGCGACGGCTACACCTACACGCTCGAGGAGGTCGGCAAGATCTTCAAGGTGACGCGCGAGCGCGTGCGGCAGGTGGAGGCCAAGGCGATCCGCAAGCTTCAGCACCCGGTGCGGGCGCGGAAGCTCGAGGGCTTTCTGGACGGGTCGCTGCCGACGCGCAGCTATCAGTAGCGAACCGATTGCGGCCGGCCGGCGCGGGCCGGAGCGATCGACAGAACCGACGGGCCCCGCGGCGAGCGTGCATCGCATCGCCGCGGGGCCCTTCTGATATCCGTGGGGCTGGCCGCGGGAGTCAGGCGCAGTCGGCCGGCGGCAGCACCCGCTCGAGGCGGAAGATGCGGACCCAGGTGTCGATGCCGCGGGAGAGCCGCAGGTCGAGTTCGACGCCGAACCGGCGGGCGCGGCGAGCGATGGACACCAGTTCGGCCACGAGCCGGCTGTCAGCCGCGTCCACCTCGGCGAGATCGAGTACGACGCGCCGCTGGCCGGGACAAATCGCGGCGTCGGACTGTTGATGCAGCGCGGCGAGCGTGCTTCGCAGTCTCAGATCGCCCGAGACGCGGATGATCCGGGTGCAGGTCTCGGCGCGATCGTCGGCGTCGCAGGCGGCTCGGCGGTAGTGCTGTTCGCAACGGGTCACGGTTTCGTCCTCCGATGGCCCCGGAGCACCATCGACGCCCGGCGGGGCTGCGAGCCGGCCGGGCGCGGTCGGGGTAGTGGGCTGCGTCTGCCCAGTCGCCGCGGGCCCACATCAGAGGTAAGCGTCAGCGGTCCGAATCTGTCGCAGATTATTACCGTTTTCTTGGATGCGGGCGGGCGGGGTCGGGTTTCCGACGCGCGGCTCTGAGAGTTCTTATAATCCGGGGCGAACGGGCGGTCGAACCGCGGAGGTCCGAGCCATGAGTTCAACGAGATCGGGTCGCGTCGGGCGGTGGGTCTGTGGGGCGGCGGCGCTCGGCCTGCTGGCGAGCTTCGCGGCCGGCGGCGTGGAACGGCGCGAGGGCGGCACGACGGCGGTGATCGTTCCCATCAAGGGGACGATCGATGACGTGATGTACCGGAGCCTGCAACGGCGGTTCGCCGAGTCGACGCACCGCGGCGCGAAGGTCATCGTGCTCGAACTGGATACGCCCGGCGGGATGGTGACCAGCGCGTTGGACATCTGCACGCTGATCAAGAACGCCAGCGACGTGAAGACGGTGGCGTGGGTGCGGCCGCACGCGTTCTCGGCCGGCGCGATGATCGCGGTGGCGTGCGACGAGATCGTGATGAGCAAGAGCAGCCGCATTGGGGACTGCGCCCCGATCATGCTCAGCCCGACCGAGGGCTTGCAGAGCCTGGGCGAGACCGAGCGGGCGAAGGCGGAAAGCCCGATTCTGGCGGAGTTCCGCGACGCGGCCCATCGGCACGGATATGACGCGCTGCTGAGCGAGTCGATGGTGCGCATCGGCCACGAGATCTACTGGATCGAGCACGCGACCAGCGGCGAGCGGCGCTTCGTCCGCAAGGAGGACCTGTCGCGGTTCGTTCCGGAGCAGATGGCTCGCGGCGACGCGAACGAGACCACCTCGGCGCCGAGCGGCGGCTGGCGGCTGGTGGAGCGGATGCGCGACCCGCAACTGGACCGCGATCTGGACGTGAAGCAGCCGATCCTCTCGCCCAAGGAACTGCTGACGATGAAGCAGAACGAGGCGGTCTGGTATGGATTCGCCAAGGGGATCGCCGGCTCGGAGTCGGAACTGACGGAGCTGCTCGGGTTGACGGACGTGCCGGCCCGGCTGGAGACGAACTGGGCTGAGGGGGTGGCGTCGTGGTTGAGTTCGCCGGTGGTGCGGAGCATTCTGTTCGTGCTGATCCTGATGGGCGCTTATGCGGAGTTCCACGCGCCGGGGCACCTGGTGGGTGGGATCGTGGCGCTGGTGGCGCTGGCCATCTTTCTGGGCGCGCCCTATCTGACCGGGCTCGCGAACGTCTGGGAGATCGTCGTCATCGTCCTGGGCATCGGGTTGATCGCGGTCGAGTTCTTCCTGACGCCGGGTCTGCTCCTGCCGGGACTGCTCGGCCTGGCGTTGATCCTCGTGGGCGTGGTGTCGAGCTTCGTGCAGCCGGAAGCGCCGTTGCCCAGCGCGCCGGGACTGCCCGGCGTGCCGGACTGGTTCCGCTGGCCGCGGAGTGTGGCGACCTGGCAGGGCATCCGGACGGGCGTGTCGGTGGTTTCGGGCGGATTGCTGGCCAGCGCCGTGCTGGCGTACCTGTTCAGCAAGCTGCTGCCGCGGGCGCCGGTGATCGGGCGGGTGATCGCGCCCAATCCCACACCGGAATCGATTGAGCCGGACGACCCGTATCCGATGGCGGCCCAGATCGGCGACATCGGGGTGACCGAGACGCTGCTGCGGCCGGCGGGCAAGGCGCGGTTTGGTCCGATTCTCGTTGACGTGGTCAGCGAGTCGGATTACATCGAATCCGGCGCGCGGATCCAGGTGATCGAGCGGTTCGGGAATCGCGTCGTTGTGCGGCGGGCGCCTGTCGCCCGGGAGAGCGGCCGTGGATGACTGGTGGCTGACCGTCGGACTTCAAGCGGTCGGCCTGGCGCTGCTGATTCTGGAGGCGTTCCTGCCGTCCGGGGGCGTCCTGGGCGCGGGTGGCGTGCTGGCCATTGTGGCGGGCGTGGTGATGGCGTTCCGGATCAGCCCGGCGGTTGGAGCGGCGGCCACGGCAATCGAGGGCGTGGTCGTGCCGCTGGTGGTGCTGGTCGGCCTGAAGCATTTCCGCCGCTCGGCAATCGGACGGCGCGTCGCGCCGCCGAACCCGGTGCTGACGGAGGCCGACGCGAGCGTGGATCTGTCGGAGCTTCGTCCGCTGATCGGGCGCGTGGGGCGGTCGCTGAGTCCGCTGCGGCCGGTGGGTGTGTGCGAGTTTGACGGCCGGCGGCTGCAATGCGTGGCCGAGGGCGGCCTGATCGAGGCGAATGCGGCGGTGACCGCGGTGTCAATTGTGAATGGATCGCTGACCGTGCGTGCCGGCGACTCGACCGAGTCGCCGCCGCGCGGTTGAGCCGGCATCCGAGGCGATGGGAGTGGCGATGATGTTTGAGCTTCTGTTGTTGGCGCAGCGGCGGATGCCGAGCGACAGCGGTTTTCCCATCTGGACGGTGCTGCTGGGTCTGGCGGCGCTGGTCATCCTGGTTCTGATTGCGATTCTGGGGCGGTTCTTCCGCATCTGGTTGCAGGTGTACATGAGCAACGCCGACATCGGCATGTTCGATCTGGTGGGCATGAGCTTGCGAAAGGTGCACCTGCCGACGATCGTGCAGAGCAAGATTCAGGCGGTGAAAGCGGGACTGTCGGCGATCACGACGCAGGATCTCGAGAGCCACTACCTGGCGGGCGGCCGGGTGATCAATGTGGTGCGGGCCCTGATCGCGGCCCAGCGGGCGACGATCGAATTGAATTGGAAGACGGCGACGGCCATCGACCTGGCCGGCCGCGACGTGCTCGACGCTGTGCAGACGTCGGTGAATCCGAAGGTGATCGACTGCCCGCACCAGGCAGGCACGCGCGGCACGGTGGACGGTGTGGCCAAGGACGGCATCCAGCTGCGGGTGCGGGCGCGGGTGACGGTGCGTACGAACATTCGGCAGCTGGTCGGCGGCGCGACCGAGGAGACCGTGGTGGCCCGTGTGGGCGAGGGCATCGTCAACGCCATCGGCGGGGCCGAGACCTACAAGCAGGTGCTCGAGAATCCGGACATCATCTCGAAGCGCACTTTGGAGAAGGGCTTGGACGCGGGGACGGCGTTCGAGATCCTGTCGATCGACATCGCCGACGTGGACGTGGGCGAGAACGTCGGCGCGAAACTTCAGGCCGAACAGGCCGAGGCGGACAAGAAGATGCGCCAGGCCGAGGCCGAAGGCCGCCGCGCGATGGCGGTGGCGCGCGAGCAGGAAATGAGGGCGGCGGTCGAAGAGAACCGCGCCAAGGTCGTGCTGGCCGAGGCCGAGGTTCCGCTGGCGATGGCGGAGGCCTTCCGCAAGGGCCACATGGGCATCATGGACTACTACCGGATGCGAAACGTGATGGCCGACACGCAGATGCGAGACTCGATCGCGCGGGGCGACGGGCCGGGTTCGCAGACGGAGCCGAAGCGGCCGCCGACGTCCTGACGTGTGGGTCGAGTGATGCCGGGAGCGACCATGCTGGCCGCGCGTGATCTGTTCGACAGCATTCCCGGGGCGCTGGCGCTCCTGCTGTTCGGGTTGCTCAGCGCGCTGGTCAACTACCTGCGGAATCGCCAGGCGCAGCGGCAGGGGACACCGAGCGAGCACGCCGACGACGAGGAGCCGCCGGTGGCCCGCCCGTCGACGGCGCGACGGGAGGAGCGAGCCTCGCGCGGGTCCGGGCGTCCGTCGCCCGAGGCGCTTCCGCCGGTGGCCGCGCCACCGATCGTGATCGAGCTGGAGCGGCGACCGGGGCTGTCGCGGTCGCAGCAGCGCCGCGCGGAGCAGGCGGCGGCGAAGCGGTTGCAGAAGCGGCTTGAGCAATCGCGCCGCGCAGCCCAGGCCCAGGCGGCACAGGCCGCGATGCATCGGGCGGCCGACGCCACCACACAGGCTGCGACGGCCGCGGCAATGCTTCTGCCCAAGGTTCCTCTCCGCCGGCCGTCGATCGGACCGCTCGATCGCGCGCAGTTGCGGCGGGCGATTGTGATGAGCGAGATCCTCGGCCCGCCCGTCGCGCTGCGCGACGAGGCGTAACCTGTCCAACGAAGCCGCTGGCTGGCGGGCGCATCCGACCGCGAATCTGAACAACCGTTCCGCCGCCACCGGCCTGGCGGATCAGACTTGGGCGCGCAGGAGGCGGGCGATTTCGTCGACCCGGCCGGCCGAATTCTCGCCTGGGGACAGGTCCATCCAGTGGGTGTCGCGCAGGCGTCGGAACCAAGTGCGCTGGTGCTTGGCAAGCTGCCGCGTGTGAATCTTGATGGCCTCGACCGCCTCCTCGAGCGAACATTGGCCGCGGCAATGGGCGATGAGTTCGGCATAGCCGGTGGCCTCGGCGGCCTGTTCGGACAGGCCGGCCGGATCGGCCAGCAGGCGGCGGACCTCATCGAGCAGACCGGCCGCCATCATGGCGCGGACGCGGTCATTGATGCGCCGCGAGAGGTCGTCGCGCTGGCGGCGCAGGCCGACGCTGGTGAAGGCGTGTCGCGGCCGGCCGCTCCACTGCCGCTGCTGCGCGCTGATCGGGCGGCCAGTGAGCTCGAAAACCTCGAGGGCGCGCTCGATGCGTCGCAGATCGTTGGGATGAATGCGCTCGGCGGCGGCTGGATCGACGCGGGCCAGTTCGGCGTGCATCGCGGGCGCGCCGTGCTCGGCGGCGCGGCGTCGGATGCGGTCGCGAATGGCGGGGTCGGCCGAGGGTCCGTCGAACAGCCCGTGGAGCAGAGCCATGAGATAGAGCGGGGTGCCGGCGACCGCCAGGATGGGTTGGTGTTGCTCTGCGCAGGCGGCCAGCACGTCGTCGGCGGCGGCGACGAAGCGGGCGACGCTGAACGACTCGGACGGTTCGGCCACGTCGATCAGATGGTGTTTGACGCGGGCGCGTTCGGCCGATGACGGTTTGGCGGTGCCGATGTCCATGCCGCGGTAGACCTGCATGGAGTCGACGCTGAGCAGGTCGGCGCCGAGGCGCTCGGCGAGGGGCACGGCCAGGTCGGATTTTCCGACGGCGGTGCAACCGATCAGGACGTACAACTGGCAGGCGTCGGATGGGGTCGCCATAATTCCCGTCGGCGGCCGGCGTCGAGCGGGCGTTCGCGGACCCGGCCGAGGATGGAGAGAGTGTACCATGCGTCGCGGAATGATCGCAGCGGCGGCCGGGGTGATGATGGCGGCGTGCGTGTCGTGCGTGAACGTCAAGGCGCCGGAGAACATCGAGATCGGCAGCCGCGGTTCGTCGAGCGCGCGGGTGGACTCGTCGCGCGTGCCGAATCCGCAGACGCTGGAGGAGGCGCGGCGCGACCTGCACGACGCGTACGCGCGCATCCAGCAACTGGAGCGGCAGAACGCCGATCTGGAGCGCGACAAGCGGAAGTACAAGGACGAGCGCGACGACTACAAGGACAAGTACAAGCGGTTGAAGGACCGCTACGAAGATTGAGCCTTCTTGCGGGGGACGGTTCCCGTCGAACGACCGGACGAGGCCGGGCCGGGGCTGCATGAGCACGGGCTTACGTCGATACGTCGGCACGGCGCTGCGGCTGGCGGTGTGCGCCGGCCTGCTGTGGTACGTGGCCTCGCAGCTCCGCTGGAGCGAGGTGCGGGCGGCGGTCACGCAGGCGGACTGGCGCTGGCTGGCGTTCGCGCTATTGTCGCTGGCCCCGGTTCCGTTCGCGATGGCGCTGCGGTTGCAATGGCTGATGAACGCCAACGGCGTGGCGCTGACCCTGGGGCGCTCGGTGGCGATCACGTTTGTCGGGACGTTCGCCAATTTCGTCCTGCCGGGCCAGACCGGCGGCGACGTGCTCAAGGCCGTGCTGGTGGCGCGCGACACGCACCTGCGGCACGAGGCGGCCACGGTGGTGCTGTTCGACCGCGTGCTCGGGCTGATCTGCGTCGTGCTGCTGTCGGGCGCGATGCTGCTGGCGAACTGGGGCGACGCGGCGCTGCGCGACTGGGGCCGGCCGATGGGCTTTGCCTTCGCGTGCCTGATCCTGCCGGGCGGGCTGTACTTCTCGGTCTGGTTCCGGCGGCTGATCCGCTGGGACGCGCTGCTGTCGAGGCTGCCGCTGGGCGAGCACCTGCGGCGGATCGACGCGGCGGTGTGGGTCTACCGGAAGCATCGGCTGGTCGTGCTGCGCTGCATGGTGCTGACCTGGCTGCTTCAGGCGGTGGCGATTCTGGCGACCGTGCTGATCGGCGAGGCCATCGGCATGGCGTCGGAGAGCAGCGCGCGGACGCTCAACGTGTACTACCTGTACGTTCCGTTGTGCTGGATGGCCGGCGCGCTGCCGATCTCGCCGCAGGGGATCGGCGTGGTCGAGGCGGCGTACAAGGCGTTGCTGCATGACGCGGCCGGCTTCGGGACGGCCGGTGGGGCGGTGGTGCTGTCGCTGCTGGTGCGGCTGGCGAACCTCGTGTGGGCGTTGCCGGGTCTGGCCTTCTACCTGAAGATGGGACGTCCGGGATCGTCGGAGCGGCCGCGGCCGAGCGCGGCGTCGGCGCGGGCCGGCGCGGCCCGGTGCGAGTCGCCGGACGGGGTGCTATAGTAGGCCCCGATACTCAGGCGGCGGTCCGGCGCGGTCGGATGTCGCCCTCCAGAGAACCGTCAAGGGAGCGAGCAGCCATGGCTCATATCGTCACCGGTCGATGCGTTGATTGTCGCTACACGGATTGCTGTGCGGTGTGCCCGGTGGATTGCTTTTACGAGATCGAGAACCCGGCCATGCTGGTGATCGACCCGGACACGTGCATCGATTGCGGCCTGTGCATTCCGGAGTGCCCGATTCACGCGATCTACACCGAGGATGAGACGCCCGAGCCCTACAAGGAGTGGATCGCGAAGAATCGCGAGCTGTTCGGGAGCGGCACGAACATCACCACCAAGAAGGACGCGCTGCCCGGAGCGTTGTCGCTCGAGCAGATTCAGGCCACGGAGAAGGGCAACGGCTGGGACGTGAGCGAGCCGACGGGGGCGTAGCACGGCGAGGCGGGCGTGGATCGGCCGTGCCGGCGGCTGCCCTGATCGGGGCGCGAGGGACGGTGCCAGTTTCGCGCGAGCGCCGCGTTCAGCGTTCGGCGATTGAGCCGCGACGATCCACCAGTGCGACGGCCATCAGCAGGTGGCGCAGTCGGTCGTCGGACTGACGATCGAGGAAGTCGGCGGTGAAGTCGAGCGCCATCCGGCCCTGCCAGTGGGTCAGTTCGTGAAGGAGTCCGGCGCGGTCGAGATCGGCAACCTGGCGTGCGAGTTCCTCCAGCGGAATGTCGTACGGCATGGTGCGAGTGTCGCTTTCCGGACGGCGGTGCGCGGCGACGCACCGATGGGTCGGCGTCCGGTCGGTATATCGGTCGGTTGATTGAGGGGGATGATTTTCAACCGCGCGGGGCCGAGCGCGATTTCGCAGCCGGCGGCCGCGAGAGCGCGATTTCGGCCGCCAGCCCGCATGTCGACAGCGCGCACGCTTGCGTCGGGAAAGTTCGTCAAGGAACGAAGATGGTTTGGTGCATCCGCACTTCGCGTGGTGTGACTCGCGGCGCGGATTGACGATGCGCGGGCGCGCGACCGACAATGACGCGCCGACGCCCGGAGGTCGATCCGTCATGCCCAGCCTGTCGCCGCTTTGGACGCCGTTGCCGCAGCGCGTCGCCGAGTCGCAGATGCACGCCGTCATGACGCGGCTGTCGAAGCGATACGGCTTCTCGCCGGATTATCAGTCGCTCCATCACTGGTCGGTGGCGCATCGCGACCGCTTCTGGCAGGAGGTGCTGGAACTGGCGGGCATCCGGCCGTTTCGGGCGGCGACGGCGGCCTGCACCGGCGACGGCATGCTGGGGACGCGCTGGTTTCCGGGCATGGAACTGAACTTTGCCGCGCACCTGCTGCGGTTCGACGACGACCGCCCGGCCATCGTGGCCGAGGATGAGCGGGGTCGATCGCGGACACTGAGCCATCGCGAGTTGCGGCAGGCGGTGTCGCGGATGGCGGCCGGGCTGCGGGCGTGCGGGGTGCGGCGCGGCGACCGCGTGGGCGGCTTCGTGCCGAACATCCCGGAGGCGATCATCGCTATGCTGGCGGCGGCCAGCATCGGGGCGATCTGGTCATCGTGTTCGCCGGACTTCGGCAGCGGCGGCGTGTTCGATCGCTTCGGGCAGATCGAGCCGGCGGTGCTGGTGGCGATCGACGGCTACACCTACAACGGCAAGGCGATCGACTGCCGCGATCGGGTGCGCGAGATCGTCGCGCGGATCCCCAGCATTCGCCGCGTGGTGGTGGCGCCGTTTCTTGAGGCGGCGGCCGACATCGGGTCGATTCCGAACGCGGTCCGCTGGGACGAATTCTGTTCGGGGCCCGCCGGCGAACCGGCGTTCGAGCCGGTGCCGTTCGATCACCCGCTGTACATCATGTACTCGTCGGGCACGACGGGCGTGCCGAAGTGCATCGTGCACGGACACGGCGGCACGCTGCTGCAGCACATGAAGGAGCTGATGCTGCATACCGACCTGCGGCGCGACGACACAATCTTCTACTTCACGACCTGCGGCTGGATGATGTGGAACTGGCTGGTTTCGGGGCTGGGGGTGGGCGCGACGGTGGCGCTGTACGAGGGCAGTCCGGCGCACCCGGACGCGGGCTCGCTGTGGCGCTTCGCCGAGCGCGCCGGCATCAGCATCTTCGGCACGAGTCCCAAGTTCATCTCGTCGTGCGCTCTGGCGGGCGTGGAGCCCGGTCGCACCTGCGACCTCTCGAAGCTGCGAACCGTATTGTCGACCGGCTCGCCGCTGACGCCGGACAACTTCGAGTGGGTCTATCGGCACGTGAAGCCGGACGTGCAGTTGTCGAGCATCTCGGGCGGGACCGACATCATCAGTTGCTTTATGCTCGGCAACCCGGTGCTGCCGGTCTACGCGGGCGAGATCCAGTGCATCGGGCTGGGCATGGATGTGCATGCTTTCGACAGCTCGGGCCGGCCGGTGGTGGGTGAGAAGGGCGAACTGGTGTGCTGCTCGCCGTTTCCGTCGCAGCCGGTGGGTTTCTGGAACGATCCCGACGGCTCGCGTTATCGCCGCGCGTATTTCGAGTTTTACCCGGGCGTGTGGCGGCACGGCGACTTCATCGAGATCACGCCGCGCGGCGGGGTGGTGGTGTACGGACGATCGGACGCCACGCTGAACCCAGGCGGCGTGCGGATCGGCACGGCCGAAATCTATCGGCAGCTCGAGGGCGTCCCGGAGATCGCCGACGCGGTGGTGGTGGGCAAGCAGACGGCGGACGCGGACGTGGAGGTGTGTCTGTTCGTCGTGCTTCGGCCGGGCCTGCAACTGGACGACGCGCTGGCGGCACGGATCCGCGAGCGCATCGCGGCGGGGACGACGCGGCGGCACGTGCCGCGGCACATTCGCCAGGTGTCGGCGGTTCCGTACACGATCAGCGGCAAGAAGGTCGAAATCGCGGTGACGCGGATCGTGAACGGGCAGGAGGTCCCGAACCGGGACGCGCTGGCCAACCCCGAGGCCCTGCAGGAGTACGTGGGGATCGTTTGACGGCGGGTCGCGACGCGGCCGCGAGGTCTCAGCGTCGGCCGCGCGGACGTGGCGCGCCGCGGCGCTTGGCCTGCCGGCGCG
>CAZNUJ010000045.1:0-23435 GCA_964576285.1 uncultured Planctomycetaceae bacterium
CGGCTGGCGGTGCGCTCTCGGCCGCGGGAGTCGGCGGCGGCGGGGCCGAGCGGGGCGCGGCGTCGTCGGCGACTTTGCCGGATGGCGCGACGGAACCGGACTGGGGCACCCCCGGTCCGTCCGCATGGAAATTCAAGGTTACACTGGGCCACTTCTCGCTCTCGGCAAGAGCAACCTTGGCGTCACTCTCCTCGTCGAGCGCGAGACTGCGTTCCTTCTCGGGACCATCCGACGATTCGAAGGACCGGAACGCCGACTGGGCATCTCCAGCCGATTCGCCAACGGCCGTATCGTCGTGCGCGGTGTTCGGAACACTCAGCGCAAACGTGTCGTCGCGTTTCCGTTGTCGCGTGGCCATGTGCGTGGACTTGCGTTCACTCGAACTCGCTTGCTCGGCGGGAGCGGCGAACGGAAGGCCGGGCGTGGTTCCGTAGTCAGCGGGTGTCGGCGCCGACGGCCGCGGTGCGAACCAGATGCGCCAGGAGATGCCGGCCGCCAGAAGCAGGGCCGCCGCCATCGTGGCCGGTCGCAGCCATCCGAGCCGCCGCACCGCGTCGCCGCGCGCCGGCGCGCTTTCTCCCAGCAACTGCCGCCGCGCCAGTCGCAACTGGATGACATCGACCATGTCGGCCGGCGGCGATTCGCGCGGCAGCGCCCGCACCGCCTCCGACACCTGCCGCATGCGCGCCATGGCGAGGCGAACCTCGGCGTCCTTCGCCAGCCGGGCTTCCACGGCGGCCCGAGCCTGCGGCGGCAGTTCGTCGTCGAGGTACGCGCTCAGTTGTTCCATCAACTCGTCGCTGGTCTTCATGGCGTCTCATCCGGGCCGAAGCACTCGGCCAGCAGCTCCCGCAGGGTGAGGCGTGCGCGAAACAGCCTGGATTTTACCGTCCCGACCGGGATTTCCAGAATCTCGGCGATCTGGGAGTAGTCCAGCCCGTCCAGTTCGCGCATCACGACCACGGCGCGGTGCGCGTCGTCGAGCTTCAGCAGCGCGGCCTGCACCGCGGCGCGTGATTCGGACGCGCCGACACGCTCGCCCGGACCGCGCTCACTCGACGCGACGCGCTCGGCCCGAGAGGCGGCGCGGCCGTCGGGCTGATCGCGGCTCGGCGCATCCAGCGAATGCACCCTGCCGTGTGAGCGCTTTCTCGCTCGGTCGATCGACAGGTTGACCGCGATGCGATAGAGCCACGTGAACACCTGCGCCCGGCCGTCGAATCGGCTCATGGACTGTAGCGCCCGCACGAACGTTTCCTGCGCCATGTCGGCGGCGTCGGAGCGATCGCCGGCCAGTCGCAGGCACAGGTTGTAGACGCGCTCCTGGTGGCGGGCGATCAGTTCGCCGAACGCGGTCCGATCGCCGGCTCGGCAGCGCGCGATCAGCGCCTGCTCGTCGCTCTCCGATTCGATTCGTGCCACCGGCACGCGGATTCGTCCTTCCTGTTGGACGATCGGAACATGCGGCGGTTCACGCACCGCCGCCGAAAGCCGCCCGTCCGTCCGTTGATGATACAGGCTGGCATCGGATTCGCCGCGTCAGGGCCGTCGGACGCGGGAATATCGGGTCCGCGCGGTCCTGCGCGGCTTGGCGCGCGTCGGGGGCGTGCTCTAATAGGCCCGGGATCGGAGGACGCGCATGCCGAAGATGGCGGTCATCGTGGTCGGAGCGGGTCAGGGCACGCGGTTCGGCGGCGACGAGAACAAAATTTTCGCGGTGGTCGACGGGCAGCCGGTTTTCCTGCGGTCGCTCCAGCTCTTCGTCAATCGCGATGACGTATCGCAACTGCTGCTGGTCGTCAGTCCGGCCGACATGGGCCAGATGAAGACCAAGTTCGGTCCCAACCTTGGATTCATGGGGGTCAAACTGGTCGAGGGCGGCGCGGCCCGGCACGAGTCGGTGGCCCGCGGCCTGGCCGAGATCGCCCCGGAGAGCGAGTACGTGGCGGTGCACGACGCCGTGCGGCCGTGCGTCGCCGGCGACTGGATCGACGCCGTCTTCGCCGAAGCGGTCAAGAGCGGCGCGGCGATTCCGGCCGTGCGGGTGACGGCGACGCTGAAGCGCGTCAGCGAGCAACGCATCGTCGAGCAGACCGTGCCGCGCGACGGGTTGTGGATGGCGCAGACGCCGCAGATTTTCCGGCGCGACGTGATCATGGCCGCGTACAAGACCGTCCCGTCGGCCGATGCCCCGGTCACCGACGACGCCCAGCTCGTCGAGGCGAGCGGCCACGCGGTCAGTGTGGTCGAGGGCGATCCGCGCAACATCAAGATCACGACCAAAGGCGATCTCTCGCTGGCCGGCGCCATCATCAAGACGCTGCCCAGCAAGCCCAAGGGCGGCCAGTTGGGGGCGTTCGAAGAGGCCAAGTGGTAGTCGCGCGGCGCTCGGGTCGGGCTTGACCGGTCGCGCGGCGTCGATTGCAATCGGGCCGCGCCGGACGGCTGACGGGCCGATCCCAGGCCGGATCGGCACGACGCGGGGATTCGGCCGGCGGCAGTGTTCCCGACGCGGAGAGCCCTCGATGCGATCGCCGATGATGTTGCACCTCGCAGCCGCCGCGGCGCTGCTGTGCCTGGGCGGCTGCCAGGACTGGAATCGCCGCACGCCGCCGCCGACCGACCTGTCGGAGCCGCCCGACCAGGTGGCAAAGCGACTGAAGGAATCGGGCGTCGATATGCCCGGCTCGGTCGAGGACATGCTGCGGGCGCGGAAGGCGTACCTCGAGCAGCTCCGACGTCTCGAGAAGCTATACCTCGAAGTCGGCGACGTGAACCGGGCCAACTGGGCCCGCCGGCAGCGCGAACGGACCGAGGCGGTCGAGGTCTATCCGTATCTGTCGGAGAAGCCGACGGAGGCCAGCGTCGAGGTCGCACCCGAGACCAGCATCCCGGAGGCCGACGCGCTGTTCAACCAGGCCAAGGCCAAGCTCGACTCGGTGCGCGGCAAGCCGCTGTTGGGATTCCTCGATACATCTCGTGAGCGGGCGCGCGAGGCGCTGGCGCTGTTCCAGAAGCTGCTGCGCGAGTACCCGAAGTCGGACAAGGTGGATGACGCCGCCTTCTATTGCGGCGAGATCTACAAGGAGTACCTGCGAAAGGAAGACCCGGACGACGAATTGAGCATCAAGTATTACCAGTGGGCCTGGGAGCTCGATCCGAAGACGCCGCACGCGGCCCGATTCCAGTGCGCGGTGGTCGAGGATTTCCGGCGGCACAATCGCAAGCGCGCGATCGAGCTCTACAACGAGGTGCTCCTGAACGAGACGCACAACCAGTCCAATCTGCGATTCGCGGCGTCGCGGATCGAGCAGTTGACCGACGAGGAAGGCAGCCACCTGCGACCTCGACCGGAGCGCGAGCCGCTGGCCGGCGAACTGAAGGCGGACCGCGAGCGCATCAGCGCCAGTCCAGCCGCCGAGCCGTTGCCGGCGGGCGACGAGCCGGCGTTCGGCGCAACGGAATCGTCGCGGTCGGACGATCCGAACAACGGAACCGCTGAGACAGTCCGCACTCGGCCGCCGCCTCCACCGGCCGAGCCGGTCGCATCGCCGACGCCCGCCTCCTCCGCGATCGAGATCTCCCCTCCGATCGGCGGCATCGAACCGAGCCGGGACGACGAATAGTTCGTTCGACTCTCGCTGTGTCAGTTTGACGCCGGAATCGATCGGTCGATCTCGTCGAGGATCGGCATCAGGGCTTCCACGATCACTTGTCGGCAGACTGCGTGGCCGCGCGGCGTCAGGTGCCGGTCGCGCGCGAAGAACAGATCGAGCCGGCCATCGGCGATCAGCGCGGGCAGCAGCGGGACGAACGTGATGCCGCGGCTCCGGCAGAACTCGCCGAGGCGTTCGTCGATGAGGCGATAATCGAAGCGGGCGTCGTCAAGCTGGTCGTAGGCGAAGACCTGAATCAGCGACGGATAGCTGACGATCGCCAACCGGCCGCCGTCTCGCGCGATCTCGGCGTGCAGCGCCGAGAGCAGCGCGAGGGTCTCGCGCCACATGGTCGGAATCGGCTCCGGCTCGCTGCGCAGAAAGCGCATCAGTTCGATCGACGGGCGATAGCCGGCGGCGAGAGCGAAGCGCGTCAGCACCGGGCTGCCGCGAACGCGGCCGCGCACCCATTCGAGCGTCGCCGAGCGAAAGGCCGACCTGGATTGGCTCCACGGCTTGGCCGGCGGCGCTCCGGCGCCGATGGCGGCGATCGACCCCGGACTGGCGAGATCGTCGCCGCAGAAGAAGCCGAGCACGACCAGGTGGGGGCGCGCGGCCCGCGCCTGCGAGACATAGGCGAAGAAGTAATCGGTCATGCCCCAGCCGGGTTCGGCGACGACGGACAGGCCGACTTCGCTGCCAGGTCGCGCGCGGCGGTAGTCGTCGATCGCGCCGACCACGCACTGCTCGCCGAGTTCGTGCAGGCCCCAGCCGAACGTGAACGAGTCGCCGATCGAGACGACGCGGATGCGCCGGCCGGTCAGCTCGTTGAGGTCGGGCCCCCGAAAACCGTGCCGGTTCAGCGGGACGGTCAGGCCGCCGCCGGCCACCTCGGGGATCGGGACAAACACGGTTTGCTCGGGGATGAACCGAAACGAGAACGGCCACGGCTCGGCCTGGTAGTACTTGCGGTCAATGCGGAAGACGACCGGCTTGTAGGTCAGGCGCACGAACACCTCGACGGCGGCCGCGCACGCGACCAGCGTGACGGCCAGCACGGCCAGCTTGGCAACAATGCGTCGGGCTCGGGATCGCATGCGTCAGCGGCACCCATGCTCGCGGCGTCGATCGGGCGGACGCGCCGGGCAGGCGATCAGTAGATCGTCCGGAAGACGACGCCGGGATAGTAGAACCGGAGAATGTCGTGATAGTCACGGCCGAGGCGGGCTTGGCGCTCGGCGCCATACTGGCACAGGCCGACGCCGTGGCCGAACCCGCGACCATCGACGAACCGGACGAAGGCCCCGTCATCCACGATTCGGGTGCGCGTGCTGCGGAGCACATGGCCGCCGACGCACAGCCGGAAGTCTTCGCCCACCAGCGTCTCGCTGGCGCCGCTCGTGCCGACCAGCTTCACACGGGTGATGCGGCCGTTTTCCGTGACGCGCTCCGGGACGACCTGCGTGATCGGCCCGAGCCGCGAGAGGCGCGGGTAGCGGGCCACGACGCGCTGCGTGATCTCCGCCTTGGCGATCCGCAGGGGCCCCCACTTGAAGCTGGGGGCGAGGTAGCAGTCGTTGCAGATGACGTTGCCGCGGAGCGTCTCGACATCCGGGTCACTGGGGCGGAAGTCGGTCACCGGCTGGGTCACGCCGCCGCAGCACGACGAGTAGTAAGTGCTGAAGACGCGGTCCTTGCTGCCGTCGCGGACGAGGCAGACCTCGCCCTTGGTGTTCTCGACGGCCTCGATGGCGGTCGAGTCCTCGCCCTTGACGCCGATGTACATCTGGCTGCGCTCGTCGGCCAGAACATCGAAGTCGCGATCGGGCGGCGCGGTCAGACGTTCGTAGATGACGTAGGTGCGCGCGGCGACGGCCAGCGCGTGCTGAGCCTGCGGATGGAAGCCGGCCGGCAGTTCGCCGCGCAGCACGCCGCGCAAGTAGTCCTCGATGTCCAGGACGTTGGTGGCGGTCAGGCCGTCGGCGACGCGCCGGACGCGCAGGCTGCCGCGATAGGTGCGTCCGTTGACGACGAGGGCGGGCTCGCGCGAGGGCACGACGACGACGTCATCTGCGTCGATGCGAGTCGGGCCGATCTCGATGCCGCCGGTCGTCGGCTGAACGCGGGCGTCCCGCACGGGCTGCGCGCTCTGATGCAGCAGGCGCTCGCCGCCGGCGTCTCGGATGGCGAACGGGGAAGTGACGGACAATTGCAGCGCGCCGACCGGCTGGGCGCCCGTCAGTCGGACGCGCACGCGGCGATCGACCACCGGCCGGGCGGGTGGTTTGGGCGGTGTCGGCGTCGCTCGGATGTTGTCCGTGCCGCGGATCAGGCATCCGCCGACCAGCAATGTGACGGAGGCGGTGACACCGAGGATCGCCCAGCGCAGGGGCCGTCCGCCGCGACGACGAATCGCTCGCAATCGGACCCAGGGCGAGTGTCGATGAGGCGTCCGCACCATGATGCCTCGCCGCGGCGGCCAGCAATCGCGACGTTATTCGCCGGGCTTTCGCAGCCGCAGGTCGAGCTCGGTCAGCCGCCGCTTGATCTCGTTGAGCGAGGTCTGCCCGAAGTTGCGAGTGGCAAGCAGCTCCTGCTCGGTGCGCGAGCACAGCTCGCCGATGGTGTTGATATTGAGCCGCTGCAGGCACTTCCGCGAACGGACGGACAACTCGAGCTCGGCCACCGGGCGGGCGAGCACCTCGGGGTTGCCCGTGACGCCGTGTCGCGGGTCGGGCTTGGCGCGGCTGGTATCGGCCAGTTGCCCCAGCTTGAGTCCCTTGGTGGAGAGCATGGCCTTGATTTCATTGAGCGAGGTTTCGCCGAAATTCTTGTAGGCCAGCAGCTCGGCCTCGGAGATGCGCAGCAGGTCGCCGAGCGTGTTGATGCTCATCTTCTTGAGGCAATTGCGGGCCCGAACCGACAGTTCGAACTCGGTGATGGCGATGTCGAGCACGGCGTCGCGCCGGCGAGCCTCGCGCTCCTGGTCCTCGTCGATGATCATCGTCTTTGACGCCTCGACGTCGCGGAGGAAGAGTCGGGCGCGGGCGTGATTCGGATCGGTCGACAGCACGCGGCGCAGGCAGGCGGTGGCCCGGTCGTACTGCCCGGCGTCCTCGAGCAGCACCGCCAGGTTCATCAGGGCCTGGGCGTGAACGATCGGAAGCGAGGCGGCCTCGGTATAGAGCCCGACGGCGTATTCTTCGTCGCCGTGCAGATCGAGCAGGTACGCCAGGCGGAACAGGAAGCGCCCGTTGTTCGGGTCGAGCTCGATGGCGCGCTGGTAGTCGGCGATGGCGCCTTCCACCGCGCCGATGGCTTCGCGGACGCGACCGCGGGCGTAGTGCCAGAAGGCCGACGACGCGCCGTGCTGCTCGTGCTTCGAGACGATCGCCATGGCGGCGTCGGTCTCTCCCTTGTGCACCAGGGTTTCGGCCTGCTCGCAGGCGCACTCGAGCTCGTCCCAGCCGCCCTGGCGGGCGCGATCGAGGGCGGCCAGGGCGTCATCAAAGCGCCCCAGCTCGCGCAGGCTGCGGGCGAGCTGGAAGTCGGAGAAGGCCGATCCGCGGGCCTTCTCGAGCCACTCGGCGGCCGAGCCGTGGCGGCCGAGCAACTGGTGGCAAAGGCCCACCTTGGCGGCGGCCGTCTTGCCGTCGCCGCCGGCGCGCTGCTCCAGGCGTCGCAACTGCGACTTGAACTCCTCGCACGACGCGCCGCGCACGAAGGCCGTTCTTACCAGTTGCTCGAAGGCGGCGCGATCCCACTGTTCCATCTCGAAGAACGGCGCAAGGTCGGTGCTGGTCTGCATGGATTGTTCGTCGAACCTCCCGTCGGATCCCGGAGAAGCGAAGCCGCCGCGCCGGCCTCGCGCCGGCAAACTCGGCGGGCGATCCGGTCCCGGCAGTTTGCCTCGGGCGAACCACGCATTCTAATGGTTCGGCCGGCGGAGGCAAGCGCCGTGCCGCCGTCCGGCAGTCGACCATAAGACCGGCTGGCACCGTGTGTTACGAGAGTCGCCCGCGGCGCGCCTCATTTCGGCGCAGCCGACTGCCGGGGAAATCCGCTTGACAGGCTGATCGGTGAGCGTTTTCATACCGATCTGGTTTGTTGAGGGTTTTAGCCGACCCTTCCGTAGGAGCTTCCCGTCTTCTTTGGCCGCTCGGCCAACGGATTCCGTCGAAGTCGCGCCGGCACTCCCCTCGGTTGAGGAACCACTCATGGATTTCACGGATAAGACGCTGGTCTGTTCGGATTGTCAGGCCGAGTTCGTCTACACGGCGGCCGACCAGCAGCGTCACAAGGAGCGCGGCTACGAGCACGAGCCCAAGCGCTGCCCGGAGTGCCGTTCGAAGCGGCGCGCGGCCACCGGCGTCGCCGGCGGCGGCCATGCTTCTCCGCGAGGCGATCGCGGCGGCTCGCACGGCGGCGGTCCGCGTCCGGTTCGCAAGTTCTTCCCCGCCACCTGCGCCGAGTGCGGCCGACAGACCGAGGTCCCGTTCAAGCCGACCGAGGGTCGCCCGGTCTTCTGCCGCGACTGTTTCCAGTCGAAGCGCCCGTAGTCGAGTTCAACCGATCGCCCTGATCCTCCGCGACGCCCGCGGACGCCGCCCCTGTCGCGCCATCGCGATGGTGGTGGGGGCGGATCGCGCGCACGCGTCTCGGTTGCCCGCCGCGTCGGTATGCCTGTATCCTTGAGGCGGACGGCGCTTCGCCATCCGGAGGAGGCGGCATGCTCGACTCTTTCGAGGTGCTGGCCCGCCGACTGGCCCATCCGGACTGGCGGCTGGGGTCCGCACTGATCGAGCTTCTGCTGATCGGCACGGTCATCCACATCGTGCTGCGCTTCCTGCGCGGCACGCGCGGGGAGCGCCTGTTTCGAGGCGTGGCCCTGGTGCTGCTGGTCGCCACGCTGATCGTCGGCCTGCTGGCCGACCAGCTCGCGCTCGAGCGCATCAAGGTGCTCTATCCGCCGTTTCTGATCGGCATGCTGCTGGTGGCGCTGCTGGCCTTCCAGCCGGAACTGCGACGCGCGCTGATGCGACTGGGCGCGACGCGATTCCTGGCCAGTTTGTCGGGCGAGCTCGAGCGCGTCATCGACGCGGTGGCCGCCAGCGCCGACTACTGCTCGCGCAACCGGATCGGCGCGCTGGTGGCCTTCGAGCGCAGCGCCAGCCTGGCCATGCTGATCGAGACCGGTTGCCGCGTCGACGCCGAGGTCAGCGAGCCGCTGCTCAACACCATCTTCTGGCCCGGCTCGGCGTTGCACGACATGGGCGTGGTCATCGCGCAGGGTCGGCTGGCCGCGGCCGGCGTGCAGTTCCCGCTGACCGAATCGGAGGAGATCGACGCGACCTGGGGCAGCCGGCACCGTGCCGCCATGGGCCTTTCGGAGGAAACCGACGCGCTGGTGGTCGCGGTCAGCGAGGAAACCGGCATCATCAGCCTGTTCGACCACGGTCGCGTGCAGCGGCCGCTCTCAGTATCCGAACTTCGGGCTGCGCTGCTGTCGCGGCTCGGGGCGACAGCCGAGGCGCCGACCGCCGCGCCGGCCGCGACCGACGCGGAGCCGACGTGACCTGATGCTCGAGCGACTCAAGCACTTCGCGACCGTCGCCATTCTGACGTGGCTGATCTGGTGGTCCGCCGATCGGCGTGTCACCGATCGCGACCAAGTCGTGGTGCGGCTGGCCGTCAAGTCGACCGATGCCGGCCGCGTGGTCAGCATCGAGGATCCGCGTCCGGCCGAGGTGCTTGCCACGGTGACCGGGCCGCGCGGTCGCCTGGCGAATTTCCGTGCCCAGCTCCAGCGGAATCCCGGACAGGTGTTCGAGTTCGCCTGGCCGGTCGACGCGCCGATCGGCCCGCAGCAGGTGCCGTCGCGGCGCGTGCTGGCCGAGAGCCGCGAGTTTCGCGAGGCCGGGCTCGACGTCGAGGACGCGCGGCCGAGCGAATTGCGGGTGATGGTCGACCAGCTCGAGACCGCGGTGCTGGACGTCAAACCGGATTTCGGCAGCCTGCAGGTCGCGAACGTGGTTTGCACGCCGGCGCAGGTCGAGGTGCGTCGCGTCCCGGCGGCGCTGGTGCGCTCGCGTTTCGTCGATCGGGTGCTGCGGCCGCCGGCCGAGCAGGCACTTCGGGCTTGGCAGGAATCGCAGACGGCCGGCGGCAGTGAGTTCTCGATCGAACTGCCGCTGGCGATTGCCGAGGCGGCCACGGCCGAGTTCGGTCCGTCGAACACCGTTCGAGTGACCGGCCAGTTCGTGGATACGACCGACGTGGTCACGCGCGGCCCCGTCCAGATCGTGCTGGCCGTTCCGCCGGAGGTCCAGCGGCAGTACGTCGTCCGTCCGGCCGACACCAGCAACTTCCGGCCGGACGTGTCGGTCCGGGGACCGGTGGCGCGGCTCGGGCAATTGACGCCGCAGGAAATCCTCGCGTACGTCGAGGTACTGGCGTCCGACGCGGCCGGCACGACGCGGACGATCCGACGCGAGCCCAAGGTCATCCTGCCGCCCGGATTCGAACTGGCGCGACCACTCGACGAGGTCGAGTTCGAGATGATCGAGCGCCCCGACGTCGGCAAGGGCGCTCGGGGCTGAGGGGGCTGGCCGGGTCGGCCGCCGCCGACCTGGGCCGCCCGCGTCGACGGATGCGAGCTCGCGCCGGCGGCGACACGTGGCTCGGATTCGGCCGGGTCGCGGGCGCTTGTCGGTCCAAACGGCCGGCCGCTAACATGCGTCAATGAACTCGGGCGAGGAACCAAGCGGTTCGGGGGATCCTGACACAGACCCGTCCCCGTTGCGGCGGGTCCGGAACATCGGGATCGCCGCGCACATCGACGCCGGAAAGACGACCACCACCGAACGAATCCTGTTCTATACGGGCCGCACTCACAAAATGGGCGACGTCGACGACGGTACGACCGTCACCGATTTCGACGAGCAGGAGCAGGCCCGGGGCATCACCATCTTCTCGGCCGCGGTCACCTGTCCGTGGCGCGACCACACCATCAACCTGATCGACACGCCCGGCCATGTGGACTTCACGGCCGAAGTGGAGCGCAGCCTGCGCGTGCTGGACGGGGCCGTGGTGGTGTTTGACGCCAAGGAAGGGGTCGAGGCACAGTCCGAGACGGTCTGGCGGCAGGCCGACAAGTACCGCGTACCGCGCATCTGCTTCGTCAACAAGATGGACAAGCTGGGGGCCGACTTCGAGCAGACGGTGCGCGAGATTTCGGAGAAGCTGGCCGGCCATCCGGTGCCGGTGACGCTGCCGATCGGGGCGGAAGGCTCGTTCGAGGGCGTGGTCGACCTGTTGTCCAACCGGGCGCTGTACTTCGATCCGGCCCGGCAAGGGGCGGTGGTCGGCGATCGCGACGTGCCGGAGACGATGCGCGAGCAGGCCGCGTTCTGGCGGCGACATCTCGAGGAGAAGGCGGCCGAGCACGATGACGCGCTGATGGCGAAGTACGTCGAGGGCGTTGCGTTGACGGCTAATGAAATCCGCGCCGGTCTGCGTCGCGCCACGGTGGCATCGCGCCTGCACCCGGTGTTCTGCGGCTCATCGCTCCGCTACATGGCCGTGCAGACGCTGCTGGATGGCGTCATCGACTTCCTGCCGTCGCCGTGCGACCGGCCGCCGGTGCACGGCGTGCGCGGGCGCGACGACCCCGCCGAGGAGGTCCGCAAGCCGTCGGAAAACGATCCGTTCGCGGCGCTGGTGTTCAAGATCGTGGCCGACAAGCCGATGGACCTCTATTACCTGCGCATCTACAGCGGCGCGCTGCGCACGGGCACGCGGCTACTGAACCCGAGCCGAGGCGAGAAGGAGAACGTCAGCCGCATCTTCCGCATGTTCGCCAAGCGGCGCGAGCAGCTCGACAAGGCCGGTCCGGGCGACATCGTGGCGGTCATCGGTCTGAAGGACTCGTTGACGGGCGACACGCTGTGCGACCCGAAGCACCCGGTCATTCTCGAGCACATCGAGTTCCCTCAGACGGTCATCAGCGTGGCGATCGAGCCCAAGAGCAGCGCTGACCGCGTGACGCTGTCGGAGACGCTGCACAAGCTGACGCGGCAGGATCCGACCTTTAAGTATCGCATCGACGAGAACACCGGCCAGACGCTGATCTCCGGCATGGGCGAACTGCACCTGGAGGTGCTGGTGCACAAGCTGGAGAAGGACTTCGGCGTGGGGGTCAATGTCGGCCGGCCGCGCGTCGCCTTCCGTGAGACGATCTCGCGCCCGGCGGAAGCGACCGGGCAGTTCATTCGGCAGCTCGGCGGGCGCGGACAGTACGCGGTGGTGAAGGTGCGGATCGAGCCGTACCGCGCGGCGCCCGGCCAGCCGAACATCGTGATCGAGAACCAGTTGCGCGGCGGGCCGATCGACGCGAAGTACCTGCCGTCGATCGAGGCGGGCGTCCGCGACGCGGCGCTGCAGGGCGTGCTGGCGGGCTACGAGATGATGAACGTCCGGACGATCGTGCTGGACGGCAGGCAGCATGACGTCGACAGCTCCGAGCTGGCCTTCGAGAACGCCGCCCGCATCGCCTTCGAGGAGGCCTGCCAGAACGCCGCGCCGACGCTGCTCGAGCCGATCATGCGGCTGCAGATCGTCGCGGCGGAAGATCACATGGGCGTGCTGCTCGGGGACGTGAGCGCCCGTCGCGGGGTGATCACCGACACCGAACAGCGCGGCACGTCGCGCGTCATCCACGCGGAGGTGCCGCTGTCCGAGATGTTCGGCTATGCGACGGCGCTTCGCAGCCTGACGCAGGGCCGGGCGTCGTGGAGCATGGAGCCGCTCGACTACCGGGCCGTGCCCGCGGATGTTCAGAAGCGGATGCTTGGCGACGCGGGCTAGCCGATCGCGCTGGGTGGCGTGGCGTTCCGTGGGATTTTGCACGCTCCGCGCTTCGCGAGATAATCCGCCGGATCACGGCGGCGCGGGCCGCGTGACTTGGCGTTCGGCAGGGCCGCATCCGTGGATTTCCAGGCGATCCTGGCGTTCGCGTTCTCGAACAGCGCGTCGGACGTGCACCTGCAATCCGGCGCGTGTCCGGTCGTGCGCATCGCCGGCGTGCCGCGCTTCGTCGATGGCCCGCCGCTGACCGAGGAGCAGGTGCGCGCGTACGTGCGCTCGATCCTGCCGGAGCGGATGCGGGCCGACATGGACGCGGGTCTCGTCCACGGCCTCGACTTCTCCTACGACGCCGACGGCCTGGGCCGCATGCGCTGCTCCGCGTACAGCCACCTCGGGCAGGCGGGCGTCGTACTTCGACTGATTCGCCAGTCCGTGCCGTCGATCGAGGCGTTGAATCTGCCCAAGGTGCTGCGCGACATCGCGCTGTCCGAGCGCGGGCTGACCCTGGTGACCGGTACGACGGGCAGCGGCAAGAGCACCACGCTGGCCGCCCTGATCGACCTGATCAACGAGAACGCGCGCTGCAAGATCATCACCATCGAGGACCCGGTCGAGTTCGTGCACGTCAACAAGAAGTCGCTGGTGTCGCAGCTCGAGGTCGGGGCCGACACGCCGTCGTTCGCCCAGGCGCTGAGGCAGGCGTTGCGTCAGGATCCCGACGTCATCCTCGTGGGCGAATTGCGGGACGCCGAGACGCTGCGGATCGCCCTTCAGGCGGCCGACACCGGTCACCAGGTCTTCTCGACGGTGCACAGCGCCGCGGCGGCGCAGACGGTCGAGCGGATCATCGCCATGTTTCCGCCCGCCGAGCACGACCTGCTGCTGTCGCAACTGGCGACCTCGATCGAGGCGGTGGTCTCGCAGCGATTCGCGCGAGCGGCGGACGGCAGTCGCCGGCCGGCGGTCGAAATCCTGCGGGGCACGCCGGTGACCGAGAAGTTCATTCTTGAAAAGAAGCTGGCGGCGATGAATCAGTACATGGCCAACGGCGAGGCCGGCATGCAGACGTTCGATCAGCACCTGCTGGCGTTGTACCGGGACAAGATCATCTCCGGACCCGAGGCGCTGCGTACGGCGTCGAACCCCGAGGCGCTGGCGATGGCCATTCGAGGCATTCGCCGGATCGGCGGCGTCGAGCGACCGTAGTCCGCTCTGAAATCGAATCGGCATCGGTGCTCATGAACGGCGACTCCCCGGCTCCCGTGTTGCTCGAATCCGCCCGGCGGATCGTGGTCAAGGTGGGTTCGGCCGTGGTGGCCGGCCGTGGTCGCCTCCGACCTCGCATCATCGCGCAATTGGCGGCCGATGTGTCGGCCGTGCGGCACCGCGGATGCGACGTGGTGCTGGTCAGTTCGGGCGCTGTGGCGGCCGGCGCTCCCGCCCTGGGGCTGTCTCCACCGGCGCGATCCGTGCTCGAGCGGCAGACGTCGGCGTCGGTCGGCCAGCCGCGCCTCATGGCGGCCTACGCGGCCGCGTTTCGACGGCACCGGCTCGCCGTGGCCCAACTGCTGCTCACCTCCGAGGACATCGAGCACCGCCGCCGCTTCCTGTCAGGCCGGCACACGCTGTTAACGCTGCTGTCGGCCGGCGTCGTGCCGATCGTCAACGAGAACGACGCGCTCTCGACCGACGAGAACAAGGTGGGAGACAATGACCACCTCGCCGCGCTGGTCAGCAACCTCGTCTCGGCCGATCTACTGGTGCTCTTCAGCAGCGTGCCAGGGCTGATGGCCGACGGCGGACGCGGGCCGGTGCTGGAGTCGGTCGAGCTTCAGACCGACGTGGAACGTCACGTCGGGCGCGAGCGCTCCGCCATCGGCGTGGGCGGCATGGGGGCGAAGATTTCGGCCGCGCGGCTGGCCGGACGCGGGGGCGTGCCGACGGTCATCGCCGACGGGACCCAGGCCGGGCTTCTGCCGCGGATCGTGACGGGCGAACGCGTTGGAACGCTGCTGATTCCGGCGTCGGCCCGATTGAACGCCCGTAAGCGGTGGATCGCACAGCAGACGCGAACGGCGGGCGCGATTCGCGTCGATGCCGGCGCGCGGCGGGCGCTGGTGGAGCGAGGCGCCAGCCTGCTGCCGTCCGGCGTGATCGGCGTGGTCGGCGACTTTGCGATGGGCGCGCGGGTCGACATTCGCGACCAGGACGACCGGGTGTTCGCGGTCGGGCTGGTGTCCTACAGCGCCGCCGACGTGCGCCGGCTCCAAGGACGCCGACAGGCGGAGATTCGCTCCGTGCTCGGATTTGAATACACGCGCGAGATCGTTCACCGCGACGATCTCGTCCTGCTGCATGCCGGCGGCGCGCACTGACTCGCCGGTGCGTCGCTATTCGCTCAGCTTGCGATCGATCAAGTCGCCCACCAGTTTCGGGTCGGCCTTGCCGCCGGAGAGCTTCATCACCTGCCCCCGTAGAAATCCGGCCGCGGCCTGACGCTTCTTCGGGTTGCCGCGCGCGTCGGCGACCGCCTGGGCGTTGGCGGCGAACGCCTGATCGATCCAAGCGAGGGTGGCCGACTCGTCGCGGACCTGGAGCAGTCCGGCCGCGGCGGCGATGGCGGCGGGAGAATCCTCCGAATCGATCATGCGCTCGGCGATCTGGGCTGCGGCCGTGGCGCTGATGGTGCCGTCGGCGGTCAGCGTCGCCAGTTCGGCCAGTCGCGCGGCCTGGACACCCAGTCCAGCGATGCTGGTCGAGCGGGCGTTGGCCTGGGCCGCCCAGAAGCTGATGAACTGCTTGGCCAGCGTGCGTGCGTCGCCACCGGCGGCGATGGCGGCCTCGAGCAGTTCACTGGAGGCTCGGTCGGCGGTGAGCGTCGCGGCGTCGGAGTCGGACAGCCCGAGGGTCGACTTCAGCCGCGCTTGTCGTTGCAGCGGGAGCTCGCCGAGTTCGCCGCGGATGCGATCGATGCCGGCGTCGTCGAATGTGACGGGCACGAGGTCGGGGTCGGGGAAGTAGCGATAGTCGTGGGCCTCCTCCTTGCCGCGCTGGAACTCGGTCATGCCGCGGGCGTCATCCCAGCCGAAGTTCATCTTCCCGTGCGCTGACAGGGTGTAGCCCGGATCGGCCTTCCACGCCGCCACCTGACGATCGACCTCGTAGGCGATGGCGCCGCGGACCGATCGGAAACTGTTGAGATTCTTGACCTCGGCGATCGGCGTGCGGGCTTCGCCGCCGGCGTGCGTGATGGCGACGTTGACGTTCGGCTCGAAACGCATCTGGCCCTTCTGCATGTTCGCCTCAGATACGCCCAGCCAGGCGGCCAACCGTTGCAGCTCGACGGCGAAGGCGTAGGCATCATCGGCGGCGCTCAGATCGGGCTCGGTGACGATTTCGAGCAGCGGCGTGCCGGCGCGGTTGAGGTCGATTCGCGTGTGGTCGAGGCCCTCGTGCATGTTCTTGCCGGCGTCCTCCTCGAGGTGCACGCGGCGGATGCGGACGGATCGCGTCTCGCCGCCGCGCGTCGGCACGTCGAAGCGGCCGTTCACGCCGATCGGCAGGTCGTACTGGCTGATCTGGTAGTTCTTGGGCAGATCGGGATAGAAGTAGCTCTTGCGGTCCCACTTGGTGAAGCGGGCGATCTCGCAATTGAGCGCCAGGGCCATGCGCACGGCGAACTCGACGGCGCGGCGATTGATGACCGGCAGCGCGCCGGGCAGCCCCAGGCAGACCGGGCAGACGCGGCTGTTCGGCGCCGCCGCGAACTCGACCGGGCAGCCGCAGAACATCTTGGTCCGCGTGGCAAGCTGGAGGTGAATCTCCATGCCGATGATCGGTCTGATCGAGATGCTCACCGGCTGACTCCGAGTGATCGGCGATCCGGAGCGAGTTGATTCCACGATCGGCTCACGTGCTCACTCGCGTCGCGTCTCACGGACGCGATCCGTCACGCTCCAGCAGCGCCAGCCGCAGCATGTTCAGCGCCAGCTTCGCCGCGCGGTCGCGGATTTCCGCGCGACTCAGATGGTCGCCCAGTCGAATTTCCTTGACCACGCAGCCGGCCGCGCTCGCCATGCCCAGGAACACCAACCCGACCGGCTTGTCGGGCGAGCCGCCGGTCGGGCCGGCAATGCCGGTGGTCGACAGGCAGTAGTCGGTGTCGGCGCGCGTCCGTCCGCCGACAGCCATGGCCTCGGCCACCTCGCGGCTGACCGCGCCGCGGGCGGCCAGCAGGTCGGCGGAGACGCCCAGCAGCGAGGTCTTCAGTTCGTTCGCGTAGGTCACGAAACCCGCCTTGAAGTACCGACTGCTGCCGGAGACGTCGGTCAGGCGGCGCGCGATCAAACCGCCGGTGCACGACTCGGCCGTCGCGACCGTGCGGCCCGACGACCACAGGAGTTCCGCGACCGCGTCTTGAAGCGCGGCGTCACCCTCTCCGAACACGACGCGCCCGAGCCGGCGGCGGACCTCTTCGGCGTCACGTCGCATCAGGTCGCGTGCCTCGTCGGGCGTTCGGCCGCGGGCGTTGATGCGGACGCCGATGATCAGGTCGGCGGCGGTCGTCCCGACGTTGGGATTGCGCCCGCGAACCATCAGGTCGGCGATCTGCTGTCCGATCTGCGACTCTGGCGCGCCGAACGTGCGAATGACCGTCTGTAAGATGACTGGCCCGCCGGCGTGAGCCCCGAGGGCGGGGGCCACATCGCGCTCGAACATGGCCTTCATTTCGCCGGGTACGCCCGGCAGCGCGAAGACGGCGGCTCGGCCGATCGTCGCGGCCAGGCCGGGAGCAGTGCCGCGCAGGTTCTCCATCAGCCTGGCGCCGCGCGGCGCCAGCGCCTGGCGGCGGTTGGCGTCGGGCATGGGGATGCCTCGTCGCGCGAAAAACGCTTGGATCTGGCTCAGCGCGGCCGGGTCTTCGATCAGTTCTGCGCTCATGGCCGCGGCCAGGGCGTGCCGCGTCAGGTCGTCGTCGGTCGGGCCGAGTCCGCCGGTCACGATCACGCAGTCGGCGTCGCCGGCGGCGCGCGTGATGGCGTCACGAATGGGTTCGGTGTCGTCGGAGACGGTTTCGTGCGACGCCGTCTCGATGCCGCGTTCGGCCAAACGCTGCGCCAGCCACGCGGAGTTGGTGTCGACGGTCTGGCCCAGCACGAGTTCGGTGCCGACGCTGATGAGGCGTGCTCGCATGGGAGCGATTATATCCCGCGCGCCGCGTTGGCCTGCGTGGTCGGCCGGGAGAGCACGCGGTCGAGCTCGGCCAGGAGCGCGAGTCGGCGAGGCTCGCCGATGCGATCCGCGAGTTCATTGCGGGCGGCCTCGACGTACGCGGCCCGGTGTCGTATCGCGGCACCGCGCGTCGCGACCAGCGTCAGGTCCAGTGCGATGGCGGTGGTCAACGCGAGCAGCAACGCCAGGATGGCTACGCGCCCGGACGCGACGGCGCTCGTCGGCCGGCGGATCGCGCGGTACACGAGCCCGGCGCAGGCCGCGCCGATCACGAGGGCGAGGACGACCGCGGCGTTGATCGGCCCGCCGACGGCACGCTCGAACGCCAGGATGGCGGAGAGCGGCATCAGCGGGACGGTGAAGCAGCCCAGGACGATGACCGTCGCGGCCACCGCTCCGGGCGACAGGAGTTTCCAGCGCGTCGCCAGCCACACGCTCAGGAATCCGACCACGACCCCGGAAACGGAGATCGCAATAGCTCCGGGTTCGCGCGGCATGCCGTCTCGTATGACCCCGGCGACCGCGACGGCCACGTACGCGGCGGCGATGAGCACGCCGGCGGTGACGCGTGCCAGCCAGACGGGCGCCGACCAGCGCGGCTCGAAGCCGATTGCGTGGGAATCGGGCGCGGGGGCGACCGCGCGACGCCGGAGGCGCAGGTGATTGATCGCCAGCGCCGTCGCGAGGACCAGCGCGCCCGTCAGGACGGAATATCCGGTCAGAGCCAGCACGACGGATGCGAGGAATGGCCGCGCCGTGGGAGTGCTCAGCACGGGCGATGACATGGGATCCATGATGTCGCGCGGCGCGCGGTCGGCGGCGGCGTGGCACTCGGCGCGGAAGCGGTCGCGCCACGCGGCGGCCTCGGGCGTGGCCAGCGCCAGGCCGTCGGCCGCGAGCAGCGCAAGATAGGCGGTCGCCTCGGTATCCAGCACGCCGCGGCAGGTCTGGCTCACCGCCGCGCGGACCTCGGCCGACTCGCCCGGTCGATCGGCGGCGCGGAGGTCGTCCGCGAGCCGCAGGGCCGCGTTAATGACGGTCGGCAGATTCTCGAGCCAGGCGCGGCGCACGACGGAGTGCGGCGTGATAAAGGTCTGGAGCGACTCGCGGTAGGCGGCGTCGCGCGGCAGCCCTTCGCGCTCCAGCAAGGCGGCCCACGCGTCGCGCCATTCGGCGGCGTAGAGCCGGGCGGTGCGCGCGGGGGCGGCGGACCATGCCGCTCGAAACGCGGCAAAGCGTGCGGCGGGATCGACGTTTGGCTGGGTGGTCGCGGAGGGCGACGGCGAGGACTTCGCGATGGCGAAGGCGAGGCGCGTGACGCGATTGTCGGCGTCCGCGGCGATGTTGCGCTCGATCGTGGGCAAGGCTTCGGGGGCCAGCTGGCCGCGGACGGATTCCGACGCGGCGGCCAGCGCCTGCACGGCGGCGACCATTCGTGCCGCGGTCGGCTGCTTGTCGAGCGCCGCGGCGATCTGCTGGTCGGCCGGCGGCCGATCGCCGCGGCGAAGAGCCGTCCACTGACGCGTGTAGGGCCCCGGGAAGAGTTCCCACGCGGCTGGGACCGAAAGAACCGCCGCGCTGATCGTCACGACGATCATCGCGGCGAATGCGAACAACGGAGGGCCGTCAGCCGGATGGCGAGCGGCGCGATCAGCGTGCCGCGGACGGGGACTGCCAGGCTCCTTGCGACGGCTGGGCATACGGATGGTGCCGCACCGGGGTGTAATGATACGGGCTGAGAGCGGACCGCCGCGCCAGCGTGGTGATACGTTCGACCAGAGCCTTCTCGTTGTCAATCGTCTCGTGCACGACGCCCGTCTGGGAGCGATCCATCGACAGTCGCTGCCCGGTAAACGGGCGGTCGTACCAGTAGTTGTCGTACCAGTAGTAGGGATGCTCCTCGGCGACGTTGCTGTTGCGGGTACTGACGTAGGTGGTGCCGAACTTCTCGGAGGCGCTGTTTCGCTGCGTGAAGTTGTGCACGCGCCGCGAGTTGTGGCCGATCGGCGCGGGCATCGGCTTCTGGCTGTCGTGCTCGGCCCAAGGCCAGTCCTTGTTGAAGCCGTCGACGACGATGACGTGCTTGATATGCTTGGTCTTGTGCTCCTGGGCATAGTGGCGCGCGACCTGCGTCGCGAGGAAGCCGCCGTGTCCGTGACCGACCACGATGGCCTCTTCGTCGGGCTTGCGGTCGATGTCGTTGACCACCTTCAGCCAGTCGTCCGGGCTGTAAACGGCGGCGTTGATCTCACGCCGCAGCAGGTCGTCGCGGACGTCGTACAGGCCGTCGCTCTCCTCGTCGGGCGTGCCCTTGATGAGGTAGACGCGCGGACCGGTGTAGGGCCAGACCGTGGGTTCATGACAACCGGCGGCGGTCAGACCGATGGCAAGCAACAGAGACGAAATGGTCGCGAGACGCATGTCAGTTCCCCCTCCGCAACAACCCCGACGGGCGCCACCGGGGCGCCTGTCCCCTCGAACGCGAAATGCTAGGCGTGCGATTCGCGGCGGGTCAATCTCGCGGACGCGGGGCCGATGGTCCGCGAACGGCTACGGTGAATCACATCCACCATCGACGCCCTTTCTCGGACGGTTGGTGCGCGGGATCGGTGCTACGGGTTGTCGGGCAGGCGTAACGTGCGTTGTTTGAGCGCCAGCGACTGATACAGGCGCGCGTAGGCTTCGACCATGCGACCTGGGCCGTGCTCGGCGACCGCGTACGCCTGTCCGCGAGCGGCGAGCGCCGCGGCGGCGGCCGGATCGCGCAACGCACGCCGAAGCTGCTCGGTGAGCGCGGGCCCGTTGCCGGCCGGGAACAGCCACGCCGTGCGCTCGTCGATCAGGCAGTCCTGGGCGCCGCCGGCGGCGGCGATCACTGGCAGCCCCAGCGCCAAGCCCTGCATCGGCACGACCGACACGGTCGTCTCGGCCGCCGGAAGACAGAGCAGATCGGCGCCGGCCAGGGCGTCGCTCCACGATTCGAGCCGGCCGGTGAACATCACGAACTCGGCGAGGCGAAGCTCGGCGACCAGTCGCCGGATGTCGGATTCGGCCGGACCGTGGCCGATGATGAACAGCAGGATGTCGGCGTGGTCGCGGCGCAGCTCGGCGATCGATCGCAACAACAAGCCGATCGCGCTCTCGGCGCGCAGGGGCCCGGCGTAGGCGATGGCGGCCGCGCGGCGGGCGTCTCGCGGCGGGTGCGCTCGTCCGATCGACGGCACGCCCGGGCGGATGGTGGCGACATCCAGCGATTTCGGCAGCGCGGCGCGCACCACGGCGCTCGAGGTTACCAGCCGGGCGCCGGCTGGAATCATCGCCATCGCTGCGGGTGAACGCGCGATCTGGAGGTCGTCGATGCTGACGAGCGGGTCGGTTCCACCGCCGGCGGCGAGGTAGGCGGCGAATGACGCCAGTCGCGGGCTGAGCGCGTGCACGACCGGCGGCATGTCGATCCGCAGGTCGTCGAGCCGCCGGCTGACGTCGTCGGCCAGCCACCATGCGGCCAGGCGCGTCAACGGCCAGCGAGGTGCTTCGAAGGCGATGCGCTCGATCGGGCCGGACAAGGCGGCGTCGGACGGCGGCGGGCCGATCAGAATGGGCACGACCGATTGATCCAGCAGGCCGACCGTCAGATAGCGGAGCGCGGGCCCGAGGCGGTCGTAGGCATCGGTATCGGCCAGCAGGCAGACGGCGAACTTGGCTGGCGGCGCGGGTTGCTGAGCTTCCGACGGGTCCACGGACGTGACCTTCTGCTTCGTGGTCGAGACGGGCGCGTTCGCCGGACGAGAGCGATCGCCCCTGATTGTATCGGCTGCGACGCGTCGGCGCGGTAACATTCGCGGTCGGACAGGAGCCGGATGTGACCTTTGCCATTGAGGACTTGAGCGGTTTACTGGAGCGCGCGCGAGCCCGCGCCGAACGCGCGTCCGCCAGCCCGGCCGCGCCGGACCCGCGGCGCCTGGCCGCGATGATCGATCACACCGTCCTCAAGCCCGAGACGACGCCCGATGCCGTTCGGAAGCTGTGCGACGAGGCTCGCGAGCACCGCTTCGCCAGCGCCTGCGTCAATCCGTGCTGGGTGCGACTGGCCGCCGAGCGATTGGCGGACAGCGGCGTGAAGGTGTGCAGCGTGGCGGGCTTTCCGCTGGGCGCTTCAAGCAGCGCGACCAAGGCCGATGAGGCCCGGCAGGCCATTGTCGACGGCGCGGGCGAGGTCGACATGGTGCTGAATATCGGGGCGTTGAAGGCCCGCGACGACGAGTACGTGTACCGCGACATCCTCGGAGTCGTGGCGGCCTGCCGCAGCGGCGGGGCGCTGTGCAAGGTCATCATTGAAGCCGTGCTGTTGTCGGACGAGGAAAAGGTGCGGGCGACGCGCTGCGTCGTTCGCGCGGGGGCGGACTTCGTAAAGACATCGACCGGCTTCAGCACGGGTGGGGCCACCGCGGCTGACGTGGCCCTGCTGGCCGAGGCGGTCTCCGGCTCGACGCTGGGCGTCAAGGCCAGCGGCGGCATTCGCGGCATGGCCGACGCGCTGCGAATGATCGCAGCGGGCGCGACGCGCATCGGCACCAGTGCAGGTGTTCAGATCGTGCGCGAGGCGGCGGGGCAGGGCGGCGCGGCCGCGCCGGGCGCGTATTGAGTCTCGGCAGCCGTCCGCCCGTGTCGGACGATGAGGATCGATTCGTGCCGCCGACGAGCGCTTTGCAAGCGTTGGATGACGCAATGATCGACGTCGGCCGCCGGCTGTACGCGCGTGGGCTGGTCGCCGCGTCGGACGGGAATCTGTCGGCCCGGCTCGATGACGGCGGCATTCTCATCACCGCCGGCGGCACGCACCTGGGGGAGCTGACGCGAGACGATTTCGTGCGTGTCGCGGCCGATGGCACGCCGGTCCGTGCGGGGCGCGGGCCCTCATCCGAAATGCCGCTGCACCTGGCGGTCTATCGGCTGCGACCGGACGTCCGCGCGGTCGTGCACGCGCACCCGCCGATCGCGACGGCTTTCTCATACGCCGGCCTACCGCTGGATGAGCCGGTCATCCCCGAAGTCGTCGTGGCGCTCGGTCGCATCGGGCGGGCGCCGTACGCCACGCCGGGCACTTCCGAGGGCGCCGACGCCATTGCGGCGGTGATTGCCGCGCACGATGCCATCGTGCTGGAGCGGCACGGCGTGGTGACCGTGGGCGCCGCGCCGCTGGATGCGTACTGGAAGATGGAGAAGGTCGAGCACGCCGCCGACATCCTGTTCCGAGCCCGCATGCTGGGGCGCGTCATGCCGCTTTCGCGTGACGAACTCGAACGTTTGGCGTCGCTGTTCGAACGGCTGAAGCTGGGGACCCGCGACGACTTCTGGCGACGACTCGGGATGCGCGCCGGCTGAGGCATTCGCCACGGCCGCGCCGCCTCAACGACCGGCCTTTCTCCGAGCGGCCTCGAGGGCCTCTCGCAGGCCCGGACGATCGGGCTCGTACGAGAGCGCGCGATCAAACGCGGCCACGGCATCGTCTCCGCGATCGGCCGCCAGGCAGGCCTCGCCCAAGTCGATGTAAGCATCGACCTGATGCGAGTCGATCTGCAGGGCGATCTTGAGCTGGTCGATGGCCTCTCCGTACTTGCCGTTCTTGCGAAGCGTCCGGCCGAGCAGCGCGCGCACGTCCGCGCGGCGCGGCTGCGCCCA
>CAZNUJ010000046.1:0-23281 GCA_964576285.1 uncultured Planctomycetaceae bacterium
GGCGCGGCCGTTCGCGCCGGCCGGCGGCGGCGTCGGCGCCTGGCCGCTCTCGGCCAGCGCGCGCAGTTCGTCGAGCTTCTCCATCGGCACGGCGTTTCGACAGCGCGGAAAGCCCGAGCACGACAGGAACGGCCCGCGGCGGCTCTTGCGAATGACCATCGGCCGACCGCACTTGTTGCACGGGACGCCGGCTTGCTCGGCCGGCGGCCGCTCGATGTAGATGCCGGCGGGCATGGGCCGCGTGGCCTTGCACTCCGGGTAGCCGGTGCAGCCGAGGAACGACCGGCCGCGGGCGAACTTCACGGCCATCGGGCGGTTGCACTCGGTGCAGGTCTCCTTGATCTCGTCGGGCTTGACCTTCCGCAGCGGATTTCCGTGCTCGTCGCACGGGCGCGTGGTGCTGCATTCGGGATAACCGGTGCAGCCGAGGAACAGCCCGGTGCGGGACTTGCGCACCTGCATCGGCCGGCCGCACGCTTCGCACTTGAGGTCGACTTGGATCGGCTTGATCGGCTTTCCGTCGCGGTCGACGTCGCACGCGTTCTTGCAATCCGGGTAGCCGGTGCATGCCAGGAAGCGCCCGGTGCGGCCGAAGCGGTAGACCATGGGCTTGCCGCACTGCTCGCAGGTGTACTCGCTGGGCTCGGCGCGGACGGCCGCCATCTCCTGGTGAGCGCGGCCGAGGCTCTCCTTGAACGGGTCGTAGAACTCGTGCAGCACGTGCACCCAGTCGAGGTGCGCCGACTCGATCTTGTCGAGTTCGTCTTCCATGTAGCTGGTGAACTTGACATCCATGACGTTGGGGAAGTGCTCGATGAGCTTGCGCGTCACCAGTTCGCCGCGGGCGGTGGGGTGGAAGCGGCGATCGACCTGCTCGACATAGCCGCGGCTCTGGATGGTGTCGATGATGTTGGCGTAGGTGCTCGGCCGCCCGATGCCCTGGGCCTCGAGCTCCTTGACGAGCGAGGCCTCGGTGAAACGCGGCGGCGGCGAGCTGAATCGTTGCTGGGCGGCCACGTCGATGGCGGACAGCGGCTGCTTCTCGGCCAGCGGCGGCAGGAGCTGGTCTTCCCCGCCGCCCGGCACCCCCATCACCTTGTAGAACCCGTCAAACGCCAGCACGCGGCCCGACGCACGAAACACGCCCGAGCCGGCCTTCGTTTCGGTGGCGATGCGGGCCGTGGTGGTGTCCCACTCGGCCGGCGGCATCTGGCAGGCCACGAAGCGATTCCAGATCAGCGTGTAGAGCTTGAGCTGGTCGTCGCTCAGGTGGCCGCGCAGTTGTTGGGGCGTGCGCTGCACGTCGGTCGGCCGGATGGCCTCGTGCGCCTCCTGGGCGCCCTCGCGGCTGCTGTAGCGTTGCGGCGCGTCGGGCAGGTAGCGCTCGCCGAAGCGGTCCTTGATGAAGCCGCGCACCGCGTCGACCGAGTCCTTCGACAGGTTGGTCGAGTCGGTACGCATGTAGGTGATCAGACCGACCGGTCCCTGCCCGTCGCCAAGGTCGATGCCTTCGTACAGCGCCTGGGCGGTGCGCATGGTGCGCGACGCGGCGAAGCGAAGCTGGTTGGCGGCCGCCTGCTGCAAGGCGGCGGTCGTGAACGGCGGCTGCGGCTTCGTGCGCGTGCGCTTGGTCTCGAGCCGTTCGACCGTGTAGCGAGCGGCATCCGGCGTCAGCTCGCCGATGAGCTCGATTTTCTTGAGTCCGAGGCGGGCGTACTCGGTCCAGTCGGACACCTGCTGATCGGTGACGCGCAACCCGAGCGCCTCGACGATGCGGCGGGCGGCGTCGACCGCGGACGCGAAGGTCGCCGAATTGCCGGATTTCTCGACGCGGCCGGCGAGCTTGAGCGGCTGGCCGGCCCACTCGATCAGTTCGGCGCGAAACGCCGAGCGTTCCGCCAGCCATCGCCCCTGTGCCTTGAGCGTCGGGCCGGCTTCATCGTCGTCGGCGCCGTTGCTCGCGCCGGCGCCGGCCTGACCGGCGAGGAACGTGCGCCATGCCGAGGCCAGCGCCGCGACTTCCTTGGCGCTGGTCGTCAGCACGACTTCGACGGTCCACGATTCCTGCGGCTCGAAGGCGCGAATCTGGTCTTCGCGCTCGACGATCAAACGCACGGCGACCGACTGCACCCGACCGGCCGACAGTCCTTTCGAAATCTTCTTCCAAAGCAGCGGGGACAGCTCGTAGCCGACCACGCGATCGAGGATGCGCCGCGCCTGTTGGGCGTTGACCTTGTCGACATCGATGGCCTGCGGCTTGGCGAAGGCTTCGCGAATCGCGGTCTGCGTGATCTCGTTGAAGATGACCCGGCGCGTCTTCTGGGGCGGCAGGTCGAGGGCGGTGGCGAGGTGCCAGGCGATGGCCTCGCCTTCGCGGTCAAGGTCGGTGGCCAGGTACACAATGTCGGCCTTGTCGGCGTGCTCGCGCAGCTCGCGAATGACCTTCTCATGCGACGGCAGGATCTCGTATTCGGGGGCGAAGTTGCGGCCGGGGTCGATGCCGTACTTCCGCTTGGGCAGGTCGCGAACATGTCCGCGACTGGCCTTCACGACGTAGTTGCGGCCGAGGTACTTGTTGATCGTCTTGGCCTTCGCGGGCGACTCGACGATCACCAGGGCCTTGCCGCCATTCTCGGACGTTGTCTTGCGTTCTCGTGCCATACGGCTCTTATCGTCCGTCCATGCAATCAGTTGAGGTTATCGCCCCACTCTCATCGCCGGCAACAGGAGCTCGCCCGACCTCCGGTTGGACCGGCTCACCGCCACGTCAGGGAGCGGCGGTCGGCCATGTTGACTGCTCGGCCCGGCCGCGTGGCCGTTTCCAGTACGAGGGGGCGGGACGGTAGCCCGGCAGCGCGCACATGTCAAACTGGGTTACAGCAAACGGGGGTGGATGCCGATAGAGGCGGTCGCTTCGCCGTCTGCGTGAAATCTCGTTGGAGCAATCGTTTATCAGGACGCACCGACGCCTCCGGCGCGCCAAGAGCGGGCCGGGGCTTATAATTCGCGCGATAATGGGGGCCAGGTGGGATTCTCGGCGGAGCGTGGGATCGCTCGAACCGCGGCCGTGCGGCGCGAGTTGCGCAACCATCGTGCGAGGCAGCCTGAAGCTGTCTCGCTGCCTGTATTGGAATGCCTTGTCTCGTAAACGCGTATCTCCAAGGAGCCAGCTCATGATGTGGAATCAGTCGGTCGCATCGACCTTGGTATGTCTCGTATTTGCCGGCGCGGCGTGGGCGCAGCCGGGTCCGGTTCCGCCGGACGTGGCGGCGGCGGTCGCGGCGGCGAAGGCCGGCGGCGACGAGAAGGACAAGGACAAGCCGGACTTCCCGAAGTTCGACGAGGTCATGAAGGGCTTCGAGGCGGTCCGTCCGATCGGCGGCGACCCGGCGCCGTTCCTGTCGCTCTGGTACAACAAGAAGACCGATCAGCTTTTCGCACAGGTTCCCAACGGGCTGGTCGGCAAGCGCTTCCTGATCGCGGTCAGCGTCGCGGGTGGGCCGTTCTTCACCGGGTTCCAGCTCGATCATTGGCTGGCCTACCTCGAGCGGATGGACAAGCAACTGGTGCTGATGCGGGTCGATTCGCGCTACGCGGCGGACGACAACGCCCCGGTCTCGGACGTGGTCAAGCGCAGCTACACCGACGAGATCGTGCGCACGATCCAGATTCGCACGATGAAGGACGGCGACCCGATCATCGACCTGGGCGAACTGTTCAAGGCCGACTTCGCCGGCATCGGGCCCATCATGCGCACGGCGGTGAACGCGGCGCTGAGTCGCTGGTCAAGCTGGAAGACCTTTGCGAAGAACACCGAGATCGGCGTCGATCTGGCGATGGGCGCGGCCCGGTCGCCGATGAGCTACCTCGGCGGGGGCGGCGGCGACACGCCGGGGACGATGGGTCGCCGCATGCGCATGCACTACAGCCTGTCGGCCGTTCCGCAGAGCGACTATAAACCGCGCGTGGCCGACAACCGCATCGGCTACTTCATGACGGTCCGCTACGACTGGGGCAAGAAGTACGACACGAAGTCGCTGTTCAATCGCTACATCACCCGCTGGAACCTCAAGAAGCAGGATGAGTCGCTGGAGATGTCGCCGCCGGTGCGGCCGATCCGCTGGTACGTCGAGAAGACGGTTCCGGTCCGCTGGCGGCGCTACGTGGTCGAAGGCATCGCCGAGTGGAACAGGGCCTTCGAGAAGTGCGGATTCGTCAACGCCGTTCAGGTGCTCCAGCAGACCGACACGGAGTACGCCGACCTCGATCCGGAGGACGTGCGCTACAACTTCTTCCGCTGGATCGTGACCGGCAACAGCTTCGCCATGGGCCCGTCGCGCGATCATCCGCTGACGGGCGAAATCCTCGACGCCGACATCGTGTTCGACGACTCGATGGTGCGGGTGTACGTCACCGAGTACGAGCGACTGACGGGCGGGAGCTCGGCCTGGGGGCCGCTCGACCCGTTCATGTCGGACTTCTTCAAGGCGCACCCGCGCTGGGACTTCCAACCGGCGTGGCGGAAGCTGCTGCCGAATGTGCAGATCCGCCCCGACCGCGAGGCCGAGCTAATGGCCTCGATCGGCAAGCTCATGGCGCAGCGCGGCCGACCGCTGTGCGACTACGCGGCGGGCAAGGCCCAGGAACTGGCGCTGGCCCGCATCCAGCTTGAAGCCAAGGGCATGAGCCCGAAGGACAACGAGGAGTTCCTCGGTCAGGTCGTCAAGGAAATCGTGATGCACGAGGTCGGGCACTGCCTCGGCCTGCGGCACAACTTTAAGGCCAGCGCGTGGAAGTCGATCGACGAGATCGCCAAGTCGGACTCGCCGACCGAGGCCACGATCGGCTCGGTGATGGATTACAACCCGAACCTGTTCGCCATTCGCGGTGAGAAGCAGGGATCCTACATCCCGCGCACCCTCGGGCCGTATGACCACTGGGCGATCGAGTACGGATATCGCGTCCCCGGCAAGGATGACAAGAACGAAGACGAGATGCTCAAGAAGATCGCCGGTCGCGTGGCCGAGGAGGGCCTCGACTACGCCACCGACGAGGACACGATGGGCGTCCTGTCGGCCGATCCGTTCAGCAATCGCTTCGACTGCGGCAACGACCCGGTGGCATATGCCGAGCGGCAGATCAAGCTGACCACGGAGCTGTTGTCGGACGTGACCAAGTGGGGCGTCAAGGACGGCGAGTCCTACAGCCGGCTGCGGCGCACCTTCACGCGACTGGTGGCGGAGCGGTCGCGGGTGGCCTTTTTCGTGGCCCGCATGGTCGGCGGCCAGATCGTCAACCGCGACCAGAAGGGCGACCCGAACGCCCGCCCGCCGATCGTGCCGGTCTCGGCCGAGAAGCAGAAGGCGGCCCGCGAGTTCATCATCAAGAACGTGTTTGCCGAGGACGCCTACCGGTTCGACCCGGAGCTGCTGAACCAGCTCGCCCCCGGCCGCTACTGGCATTGGGACTCCGACGACTTCGACATGTTCCAGGAGTTCAACATCCACGAGATGGTGGCGGCCGGCCAGTGGCGCAGCCTGTTCACCATGATGAATCCGTTCACCATCATCCGCATTCATGACGGAGAAGCGAAGTTCGCCAAGGGCGAGACGCCCTACACGCTGGCCGACCACATCGAGAGCCTGACCGGGGCGATCTGGTCGGAACTGTCGGGCGGCGGCGGACGGATGAGCGTCAACAGCTTCCGCCGCAACCTGCAGCGCATGCACCTGCGGATGTTGATGGCGCTCATGCTGGACGGCGAGGACAGCGGCATCCCGGCCGACGCCGGCGCGATCTGCCGCCTGTCGGCCGCGGAGCTGTCCGAGAAGATCGGGCGCTTGCTGGAGAAAGGCGACATCGAGGCGGCGACCCGCGCTCACCTGGTCGACAGCAAGAAGCGGATCGACAAGGCGCTGGAGGCGCAGTACCTGATGGGCGTCTCCGGCGCGGGCGGCGGACGCAGCGTCATGCGGCCGGCGGAGCCGGATGGGCTAGACGAGGGCATCATCGTCCTGCCCGAGCGTTGAGGCAGCGGGCGGCGCCCCCGCCCGACCGGCCATTCGAGCGGCACCAGACCGGCCTCCGGAGGCGCCCGCCGGCGCTTCCGGAGGCCGTCCGTTTCAATGCGGCGGCCATCGGCCGTTCGCGGCGTCGGCGGGCTTGACTTGGCGGCGCGTGGATCGGCAGAATCGCGGTGGGCAGACCTCGATCGTGGACGTCCGGTCGACGTGGGGCGCGCGGGCCCTGGCAGGCTTGACCCGGTCACCGCGCGTCATACACTGCCGCCGGTCTATCGGTCGGGCTGCGATGCCTTCCGTGGAGTTGCAACCATGCCGCGCGAAACGAAACGGGAACACGAGCAGGACATGACGGGCGCCGGCGATGATCCGACGATGGTGGCCGCGATGTTCGCGGGGACGCTGAACGAAGCGGAGCGCTGCTGCGAACTGCTGCGCGAGCACGGCATCCCGGCGATGGTCGGCGACGAGGCCGACGGGCCGCGGTCGCGCGCCGTCGGCATCCCGCTGCTGGTTCCGGAGCCGATGCTAGACAACGCCGCCGAAATCCTGGCGGCTCGCCCGGAGAATGACGACGAGTCGGACGGCGCCATCGGAGCCAGCGACGCCGACGAAGACTTCGACGAGAACGGCGACGACGACGACGATTACGACGACGAATTCGGCGCCGACGACGAAGAATCGTGGGACGAGGACGACGACGATGATGATGAGTTCGACGACGACGAGGACTTCGAGTAGCCGCTCATGAGCGAGACACCGGCCCGCCCGCCATCGCCGCCCGCGACGTCGGCCCCCTCGCCCGGGCCGGGCGAGCCCGGGTTCGTGGAGCGCCGCAAGGGCGACAGCGATCGGCGCAGCGGCTACGACCGGCGCAGCGGGCTGGAGCGGCGGCGCGGGCCCGGCCGGCGACGCAGCGACTCCCGCCGATCGGCCGAAGAAGGCGAAATGAACGACGAACAGTTCGAGTTCGTCATGGCGGTCGATGAATACAAGCGGATCAACAACCGGCCCTTCCCGACTTGGACCGAAGTGCTGGAGATCATAAAATACCTGGGATACCGGAAAGTGGCCGATCGCGGTGAGCACCTCGACCGGCCGGCTTCCGAATAAGGCGTCCTTGCCGCCGCCAGGCCGCAAGCGACTGCAAGGGATGGCGGGTACGGCATGGGCTACGGCGTTGCGATCGATTCGCTGCTGCTTGTGGTCCTGATCGCGCCGGTCGCGGTGTACTTCCTCTTTCTGGGGCTCGTGAACAGCCACGCTCGTCCGTGCCTGGTCAGCAGCCGATCCGACTTCGTCGCGCTGACCGTGGTGATGGCGCCGCTGCTGGTCGCGCCGATGCCGGCGCTGGCCCGCGGCGGGTACTGGTGGGCCATCGGCGCCGAGGCGGCGCTGGCCGGGTGGGGATTCCTCGCGATGCTGCCCGGCCGCCGGGCGGGGTGGGTCATTTACAACATTTCGCCGAGCCGGGGCCGCGGCCTGATTCAGGCGGCGGTGGCGGAGCTCGGCTGGGACGGGCATTGGAGCGGCGACAGTTGGCGCGGTCGGGACGGCGCCCTGTACCTGACCAGTCTGTCGCTCTTGCGAAACGTGACGATTCATGCGGACCTGGGCGGCGCGGCGGCCGATTCACACATGGCGTCGCTGAACGCGGCCCTGTCGCGGCGTCTGGCGCGGATTGAGCAGCTCCCGTCCACCACGGGCGCGTTCATGCTGCTGCTCGGCGTCGCCCTGCTGGCCTTGCCGATCTGGACGATGGGGCGCCACATCCAGGACGTGGTCGAGGCCGTGATTCATCTGTTCGGCTGACGCCGGACCGGGCGAACCCCGAGCACAAGGCTTTGGTCGCTGTCGGGTGCCGTCACCGAACGGGACCGAGGGAGACAATGTCGAAGGACTCGCTGACCATCACCGACAATCGCACCGGGAAGCAGTACGAGATCCCCATCACCAACGGCGCGATCCGCGCCATGGACCTGCGGAAGATCCGGACGTCGGCCGACGATTTCGGGCTGCTGTCGTACGATCCGGCCTTCTTCAACACGGCCGCCTGCATCAGTCGCATCACCTACATCGACGGCGACAAGGGCGTGCTCGAATATCGCGGGTACCCGATCGAGGAACTGGCCGAGCAGTCGACCTTCCTCGAGGTGGCCTACCTGCTGATCAACGGCGAACTGCCGACCCGGTCGCAGCTCGACCGCTGGGTGTACGACGTGACCATGCACACCATGGTGCACGAAAACATCAAGAAGTTCCTGGACGGCTTTCGCTACGACGCGCACCCCATGGGCATCCTGATGGGCAGCGTCGCGGCGCTGTCGACCTTCTACCCGGATGCCCACAACATCTTCGACGAGCGCTCGCGCGAGATTCAGATCTGCCGCCTGATCGCCAAGATGCCCACGCTGGCGGCGATGTCCTATCGTCACAGCGTCGGCCGGCCGTATGCCCTGCCGCGCAACGACCTGTCCTATACCGAGAACTTCCTGCACCTGATGTGGCGGGCGACCGAGGACAAGTACAAGCCGCACCCGACGCTCGCCAAGGCGCTCGACGTCCTGTTCATCCTGCACGCCGACCACGAGCAGAACTGCAGCACGACCGCGATGCGGGTGGTGGGCAGCTCGCAGCCCGATCCGTACTCGGCGGCCGCGGCGGCGGTGGCGGCGCTGTACGGCCCGCTGCACGGCGGCGCGAACGAAGCGGTGCTGAACATGCTGGGACGCATCGGCTCGAAGGACAAGGTGGCCTCGTTCGTCAAGGACGTGAAGGAAGGCCAGGACCTGCTGATGGGTTTCGGCCACCGCGTGTACAAGAACTACGATCCGCGCGCCAAGATCATCAAGCGGATGGCCGACGAGGTGTTCGAGGTGACGGGACGCAACCCGCTGCTCGACATCGCGCTGGAACTGGAACGCATCGCCCTGCAGGACGACTACTTCGTCAGCCGGAAGCTCTACCCGAACGTCGACTTCTACTCCGGCCTGATCTACCAGGCCATGGGCTTCCCGACCAACATGTTCACCGTGCTGTTCGCGATTCCGCGCACCTCGGGCTGGATCGCGCAGTGGCTCGAGCTGATCGACGACGCCGAGCAGAAGATCGCCCGGCCGCGGCAGATCTACGCCGGCGAGAAGCGCCGCCCGTTCGTGCCGATCGAGAAACGCGCGGCCCGGCCGTCCTGAGCGATTGGTCGCCGCCGGTCAGCGGGACCGCACGCTTGCCCGCCGCTTGCGGCGACGCTTAGACTTGGCCGCGTGCGACGAGCCGCTTTCGCATGATGGATCAGGTGACAATCATCGGCGACGGGCAGATGGCCACCGTCTGCGGCCTGATTCTGGCCGAGAAGGGCGTGCCCAGCCGGATGTGGAGCGTCTTTCGCGACCAGATCGACGCGATGCGGGCGGTGCGCGAGAACCGCCGTTACCTGCCGGGGGTGCGACTTCCCGATCTGATGTCGTTCACGCCGGATGCCCGGGCCGCCCTGAGCGGCGCGAAGCTGATCGTCTCGGCCGTTCCGTGTCAGTACGTGCGGGCGGTGTTCACGCAGATCGCGCCCGTGGTGCCGCGCGACGTGCCGATCTGCAGCGTCTCGAAGGGCATCGAGAATCGCACCCTGATGCGCCCGACGCAGATCCTCGCGGACGTGCTCGGCCCGGTGCGATGCGTGGCGCTCTCGGGTCCGACCATCGCCGCCGAACTGGTGCGCCGTCTGGCGGCGGCGGCCGTGGCGGCCTGCGAGGACGCGGCCGTGGCGGCCGAGGTGCAGCGAACGTTTTCCACGCCGTGGTTCCGGGTTTACTCGAATACCGACGTGGTGGGTGTCGAATTGGCCGGCGCGATGAAGAACGTGATCGCGCTGGCGGCCGGCATCGTGGACGGCCTGCGGGCGGGCGACAACGCCAAAGCGGCGTTGCTGGCGCGCGGACTGGTCGAGATCACGCGCCTCGGCGTGGCGATGGGCGCGCGGCGCGAGACGTTCGCCGGGCTGGCGGGGCTGGGCGACCTGGTGACGACCTGCATTTCGCCGCTCGGTCGCAATCGCACGGCCGGGGAGGCCATCGGTCGCGGCAAGAAGCTCGATGAGGTGCTGGCGGCGACGCCGTCGGTGATCGAAGGGGTACCGACGGCGGCCAGCGTCGTGGAACTGGCCCGGCGGCACGGCGTCAACATGCCGATCACCGAGGCGGTGCACGCCGTGCTCTTCGAGGGTAAGGACGTGATCGTGGCGTTGACCGAGCTGATGGCGCGGGCCCTGAAGGTCGAGGAGTAGGCCGTGCGGCCGCTCGGGTGGGCGATTGTCGGCTGCGGGCGCGTCGCCGAGAATCGCGTGGCACCGGCCGTGTGCTCGTCGCCGCACGCGCGGCTGATCGGCTTCTGCTCGCGATCCGCCGAGCGGGCGCGGGCGTTCGCGCAGCGCTTCGACGCGCCGCTGGCGGCCGACGATCTGGACGCGCTGACTCGCGACGAGCGCGTCGACATCGTCTATGTCGCCACGCCCAACCACCTGCACGCCGAACAGGCGATCGCATGTCTCGCCGGCGGCAAGCACGTCATCACCGACAAGCCGATGGCGCTCACCGTCGAGGACGGCCGGCGCATGCGTGACGCGGCTCAGGCGGCCGGCCGGACGCTGGGCGTGTGTCACCAGCAGCGCTTCCACCCGGCGCACGTCGAATTGTTCCGATTGGCGGCCGCCGGCTCGCTCGGCCGACTGACGGTGATCCGGGCGGAGATGGGTTTCGTGTACGCGCCGGCGCCGGTCTGGCGGCAGGATCGGGCGCTGGCCGGCGGCGGTCCGGGCATGGACCTCGGCCCGCACGCGGTGGACATCCTGCTGAAGGCGGCCGGGCCGGTGGCGCGGGTTTCGGGTTGGGTGGGCAACGTGCGATTCAACTATGGGGTCGAGGACGTATTCCTCGCGCGGCTCGAATTCGAGCGCGGCGGCGTGGCGCTGTTGGAGATGACCTATTGTTCGCACGCGTACGGCGGGCGGCTCGAGGTGCGCGGCGATGAGGGTTCGTACGTCGTCGAGGGTTCCCTGATGGCGTCGCAGCGCTACGAGAGCCGCCTGCTGAACGGGCCATCGCGCACGCCGGTGGCGGTGCGCGAGGCGGAGTTCGGCGACGCGTTTCGAATGATGGTGGACGACTTCAGCCTGTCAGTGCGCGAGGGCCGCAAGCCGAGCGTGACGGCCGAGGACGGACTGAGCGCGCTGGCGGTCGTTTCGGCGGCGTACGATTCGGCCAGGCGCGGGGGGCCGGTTTCTCCGGCGCCGGTCGGCTGAACCGCGCGCCGCGGGCTGATCGGCCCGCCGCTCACGGCGCTTTGGTTTACCGCGTCCGGCGGGTTATCTTGACTCGCATGAACCTGAACCGCGCCCAGGTCGTCGATGAGAACTTCGTCCGCTTCCTGGGCGAGTGGGGCGCCCAGCCGAGCCCGGGACCGCACGCCGATCCGGACCTGCCGGTCCGCGACGGTCACACGCTGACCGGGCGCGAACTGCTCGATCTGCTCGAATCGCAGATCATCTGCCGTCATCTCGATCTGATCGCGCGCGAGCTGCGCGGGCGCGACCAGGGTTTCTACACCATCGGCTCGGCCGGCCACGAAGGCAATGCGGTGGTGGGGCGGCTGACGAGATACACCGACCCGGCCTACCTGCACTATCGCAGCGGCGCCTTCTTTGTGCAGCGTGCCAAGCAACTGCCGGGCTCGACGCCGGTCTGGGACACGCTGCTCTCGCAGGTGGCCTCGGCCGACGACCCGATCGCCGGCGGCCGGCACAAGGTCTGGGGCAGCCGGCCGCTGTGGATCCTCCCGCAGACGAGCACCATCGCCAGCCACCTGCCCAAAGCGGTCGGAGCGGCCATCGGGCTTGAGCGGGCCCGGCACCTGAAGCGACCCAGCGAGGTTCCCGCTGACAGCATCATCGTGTGCAGCTTCGGCGACGCGAGTGTCAATCACAGCGTGGCGGCCGGCGCGTTCAACACGGTCGGTTGGGTGCGGCACCAGCACCTGCCGTTGCCAATCCTGTTCGTCTGCGAGGACAACGGCATCGGCATCTCGGTCAACACGCCGCCGGGATGGATCGAAGCGTCGTTCCGGAATCGACCGGGCATGGCGTACTTCACGTGCAGCGGACTCGATCTGGTCGAAGCCTTCTCGGTCGTATCCGAGGCGGTGGCGACGTGTCGGCGGCAGCGGCAGCCGGTGTTCCTGCACCTGCGGACGATCCGCATGCTGGGGCATGCCGGGAGCGACATCGAGACCGAGTATCACACGCTCGATGAGATCGCGCAAGTCGAGGCCCACGACCCGCTCTTGTACTCGGCGCAAACGGCGATCGAATCAGGCGTGATCACGGCCGGCGAGTTGCTGGCGATGTACGAAGCCACGCGCGTTCGAGTCCGGGCGGTGGCCGAGCAGGCCGTCCGCCGGCCGAAGCTGACGTCGGTGGCGCAGATCGTCGCGCCGTTGGCGCCCTATCACCCCGAGGCGGTGATGCGGGAGGCCACGCGGCTGGCGCCGCACGAGGCCCGCGTCGCGGCGTTCGGTGACGAGTCGCGCCTGCCGGAGCGACAGCGCCCTCGGCACATGAAGATCCTGCTCAACCAGGCCCTGCACGACGCGATGGCGAAGTACCCACAGACGGCAGTGTTCGGCGAAGACGTCGCCAAGAAGGGCGGCGTCTACAACGTGACCACCGGCCTGACGAAGACCTTCGGCGCGGCACGATGCTTCAACACCTTGCTGGATGAAACCACCATCCTGGGGCTTGGCATCGGCTTCGCGCACATGGGCCTGCTGCCGCTGCCGGAGATTCAATATCTCGCTTACTACCACAACGCCGAGGACCAGATCCGCGGCGAGGCCTGCTCGCAGCAGTTCTTCTCACAGGACCAGTTTCGCAACGGCATGGTGGTGCGGATCGCTGGGCTGGCCTATCAGAAGGGCTTCGGCGGTCACTTCCATAATGACAACAGCATCGCCGTACTGCGCGACGTGCCCGGGCTGGTGATCGCGATTCCGTCCCGCGGCGACGATGCGGTCGGCATGCTGCGGACCTGCCTGGCGCTGTCGCACGTGGACGGCCGCGTGTGCGCGTTCATCGAACCGATCGCGCTCTACATGACCAAGGACCTGTACGACACTGGTGACGGCGAGTGGCAGTTCGCCTACCCGCCGCCCGACCAGGCCGTGCCGCTCGGCGAGGGTCGGACCTATTTCCCCGAGGCCGGCGATCTGACCATCCTGACGTACGGCAACGGCTTGTACCTCTCGCTGCGGGCCGCCCGCGTGCTCGAGCGCGAGCACGGCCTCCGCGCCCGCGTGGCCGATCTGCGCTGGCTGGCGCCGCTGAACGCGGATTTCATCGAAGCCGAGGCCCGCGCCACCGGCCGTGTGCTGGTGGTGGACGAGTGCCGCCGCAGCGGCGGGCCTGGCGAGGCCATCATCACCGCCGTGATCGAGCGTTGCGGCGGGGAGGTCGAGATCGCGCGGCTGGCGGGCGAGGACACGTACATTCCCCTCGGTAAGGCGGCGCATCTCGTGTTGCCGAGTGACGAGAGCATCCTGGCGGCGGCGCTCGAGCTCGCTCAGCGGGAGCGGGCGAGCGGCGGCGCGACGTCGGACCCGCCGCAGCGGACGGCGCGGGGCGGCGGTCGCATGGCGCGGGCCGGCGGCTAGCGCGCCGACATGTTGAGCGTGCCGGCCAGTCCCGAAGCATCGTCCGCGACCGGCGGAATCCTCTCCGGACCGGCCGTACTTGGCGTCGCGGCGGCGCTGCTGCTGGCGGCCTTCGCATACTCGCTGGGCAACGACTTCGTCTGGGACGACCGTCGGCAGATCGTCGAGAATCATCTCATCCAGCACGATCGCTTCTTCTGGACCGCGTTGCGCAGCGACGTCTGGGCCTTCCGGCTGGAGGGCGGGTCGAGCAACTACTACCGCCCGGCCGCCGTATTGTGGATGATCCTCAATCATCGCCTCTTCGGGCTGCATCCGTTCGGCTGGCACCTGGCAAACCTTCTGGCGCACGCCGGTGTCACGGCGCTCGTGTTCCTGGTCGTTCGCGAGTTGAAGGCGTCGCCCGTCGTGACCGCGTTGGCGACGTGGTTTTTCGCGGTTCATCCGGTGCACGTCGAGACGGTGGTCTGGCCGTCGGCGTCGGTTGACTTGCAGGTCGCATTGGGTGTGTTGGCGGCTCACTGGCTGTATCTGCGGCAACGCGGCCGCGGTTGGTGGGGGAGCACGGCGCTCGCGGCTGCGCTGTACGCGACGGCCATGTTCGCGAAGGAGACGGCCGTCGTGTTTCCGGCGCTGGTGGGACTGACGGAGTGGTTCCTGTCGGGTCGCGAGGGGCGCAGCGTCGGCGAGCGCAGGCGATCGGCGTTGCGGTCGATGCTGCCGTACGCGGGCGTGGTGGCGTCGTATCTGGTGGTGCGGTTCGCGATCGCGCGGGTCGGCTACCAGGCGCCGCCGCAGCAGATGTCATGGCGCGAGTGGGCCGTCTTCGCACCGCAGGCGATCGCCTTTTACGCGCGGCAGTCGCTGCTCCCGCTGTTCGTGCAGCCGATGAACTCGCTGCGGCCGATGCCCGGGGCGTGGGCGGCGTGGCTGTGGCTGTCGCCCGTGGTCGCGGCGGCCGTCGCGATCATCCTGCTGCGCGCCTGGCGGCGGAGCCTGCCGCATTGCTTCGCGTGCGGGGTGTTCGTGCTGTTCATCGCGCTGCCGATCGTGGGGGCGCGCGGTTTTCCGCCTGACGAGCGCGTGCATGACCGATATCTCTACCTGCCCGTGCTGGGGGCCGTCCTGCTCGCCGTGCTGGCGGCGGAGCGCGCCATGGCGCGCCAACCTCGCGCGCTGGTGGGCTTGGGTCTGTCGCTGGCGGTCGTCTTCGCGATCGGCAGCGCTGCCTATGCCGCGCGCTGGCGGAACGAACCGACGCTTTGGGCATACGCGGCCGATCGCTGCGCGACCTGTGTCGAGGCGCATGTTCGCTTGTCGGACGCGCAGCGCCGCGCCGGTCGGCTGGCGGATGCGCGACGCACCATCGACGCGGCGCTGCGTGTCGATCCCGCCCGCATCGGCGCGGTGTTGGCGGATGGCATAATCCTGGCCGAGGAGCGACGCTGGACCGAGGCCGAGGAGCGATTCCGCAGGGTCATCGAGTTCGATCGCTCGTTCATGACGGCCTTCGACCAGTTGGGTCGGGCGTACTTCGAGCAGGGCCGATTCGGCGACGCGATCGCCACGTTCGAAGAGGCGCGTCGGGCGTTTCCGGCCGCTGAAATCAAGTACGCCGGCAACATCGCCGTCGCCGCGTGGACCGCCGGATTAGCCGAGCGCGTCGTGTCCGAGCTTGGCCCGCTGCGCGAGCGGCTGGACGACTCGCTCGATCCGGGCGATCGGCGATTGCATCTGTTGTACGCCGAGGCGTGCGCCGTGCTCGGTCGCCGCGCCGAGGCCGAAGCGGCGCTGCGGCACTTCCTGCGGACGACCGCGGGCGGCAGCGACGCGGCCCTCATCGCCGATCAGCATCGGGCCGCGGCGATGCTCGAGGCTCTGACGCGACCGTGACGGAGGCGTCGGACGCTTGACCCGCTTGGCGGACGGCGGTTATAAAATCTTGGGTCGGAGCATGGATGCGGCGCGGCCGATCCACCGAGGGATCCGGCGTGATTGTGGATTGTCATACCCACCTCTGGGAGGCTGACTCCCGGATGGCCAAGGACGCGGAGACGGCCCTGCGACAGGCCGTCATCGGCCCGTCGACGGCCGGCCCGACGCGCTGGACGCCGGCCTCGCTCGACGAACTGCTGGCCGGCAGCAAGCCGGTCGACAAGAGCTTCGTGCTGGCGTTCAAGAGCCGCTATCTCGATGTCGAGATTCCCAACGCGCTGGTTGCGCAGTACGTCCGCCAGCATCCCGAGAAACTGATCGGCTTCGCGGGCATCGATCCGAGCGACGTTCAGACGGCCCTGAGCGATCTGCGCCGGGCGCGCGACGAACTGGGCCTGCGCGGCGTGACCATCTCGCCGGCGGCGCAGGACTTTCACCCGACCGACTCGCGGGCCATGCAGGTGTTCGCTGAAGCCGCCCGATTGCGGATGCCGGTGCTGGTGCACCAGGGCGTTCACTTTTCGATGGCGGCGAAGATGGAGTTCGCGCGGCCGTACCTGTTCGACGAGGTGGCCCGCGAGTTCCCGACGCTCAAGATCATCATCGCGCACATGGGGTACCCTTGGATCGACGAGTGCGTGGTGCTGCTGGGCAAGCAGCCGAACGTGTTCGCCGACATCTCGAACGTGCTGCAACGGCCGTGGCAGGCGTACCAGGCGCTGATGACGGCGCACGAGTACGGCGTGATGGACAAGCTGCTGTTCGGCAGCGACTTCCCGCGCATGTCGGCCACCGCCTCCATCGAGGCCATCTACAGCGTCAACCAGGTGTCGATCGGCACGAACCTGCCGTCGATTCCCCGCCAGATGCTTCAATCCATCGTCGAGCGCGACGTGCTGGCGTTGCTGGGGCTGGCGGCGCCTTCCGCGGCGCCTCGCCCGACGATGGGTCTGCTCGACGATCATGCCGCCTGAACTCGGACGCGGACTGCCCGCTTCGGGCGTGGTGCTCTTCGGCTTCGTCCTGGCGGGCTGCACCGAGCCGGTCAGCCGGCTGCGAATCGAATCCCACCGTCCGGGCGAACCGCCCGTGGTTCTCAGCGAGGATTTCGAACGCTGCTTCTACGGGCGCGACGCGCGCGGCAACGTCGAGATCGTCCTGCGTTCGGCGCGGCCGTCGACGCTCGACGTCGACTCGGAACTCGTGCAACTGGTCTGGGCCCGAACCTTCTGGCGGCCGGTTCCGGGCACGACCTACGCGGAGCGAACGCAGACCAATGCCACGATCGGATATGCCCTGCTCGATGCCGGCCGCGGCATCAGCTACGAAGGGGCCGGATTCGTTTTTTTCAGCGAGCAGCCGGACGGGCGCATCAAGGGCCAGATCGAGACGGCCACGCTCGCGCCGGGTCGGACCAGCGGCGACGCGCCCGAGCTGTTCGGGCAGTGCCTGGTGTCGGGCGAATTCATCGCGGAGCGGAGCGAGGGCGAGGTCAAGGCGGCGCTGACCGAGCTGCGCCGCAGCCTCGGTCGCCCGCCGCGCTATCGTCCGGGCGATCCGTCGCGCGAGCTGCGCTAGCCCGCGGGACTTGCTCCATTCGCATGACGCGGACGACGCTCGACTATTGGGACGCGGGCTACCGTGCGATCGGCGGCCATGCTCGCGCGATGGTCGATCCGACCCGCAGCTATTTCGCGTCCGAGCTGCTCGAATTCCTGCGGCCGCATCTGCCCGTTTCCTCACCTGGCCGTCCGATTCGATTGCTGGAAATGGGCTGCGGCGACTCGCGCTGGCTGCCGTACTTCGCCGCGCGCATGGGCTACGAGGTGGCGGGCATCGACTACTCGCCGCGCGGTTGTGAGCTGGCCCGCGCCAACCTGGCCGCGGTCGACGCTCGTGGAGAGGTGTGGTGCGCGGACTTCACCCGCCTGCCGGCCGAGCTGGCGGGGCGTTCCGATATCGTGATCTCGATGGGCGTGGTCGAGCACTTCGACGACACCATCGGAGTCGTGAGCAGCTTCGCGACGTGCCTCGCGCCGGGCGGGCGGCTCGTGACGACCGTGCCGAACATGGCCGGGCGCATGGGCGAATGGCAGCGTCGCGTCGCGCCGGCCGTCTTTGACCTGCACGTGCCGTTGACGATGAGCCGGCTGGCCGACGCCCACGAGCGGGCCGGGCTGCGCATCCGCGCCGCCGGGCACTTCGGCTTCGCGGCGCTGGGCATGGTGAACTACTCGTCGCTGCCGGCCGGTCGGTGGATCGGTCGCGCCGCCGCGGCACTCGACGTCGCACACCTGGTCGCGCGTCGTTTGACGCGCTCGCGGCGGCAATCACCACAATGGTCGTCCTATGTGGGGGTGGTGGCCGAGAAGCCCGAGCGAACGTGACTCCGTCTCCGGCGATCGGCTGTTCATGCTCGTGCGTCGATCGCTGATATCGGACGCAATCGCGAGGCTGAGGGGTTTTCCCAACGTCGCGAATCGGAACGACCGATAGCCCGTGGTCTGGGCGCACGGTCCCTCGTTCTACGCGGGGCGAGGCTGGGGCCGAACATCGGCGCGGGAGTCGGGCGGTGCCGAGCGAAGGCGGTGACCTGTTGCTGAGCGTGATCGTGCCCACGCACGGCCGCGCCTGCCGGCTCCAGAATCTTCTGGATGACTTCCGGGCCGCTGCCGACCACGGCCGGTTGTTCGACGTCCCGATCGAGCTGCTCGTGGTCTGCGACGGTCCGCAGGATGGGATCGACGCGCGTCTGAGGCGGCTGCCGCGGACGCTGCGGGCCCGCTGCCTGACCCAGCCGCACGCCGGGCCGGCGGCCGCTCGCAACCTGGCGCTGCGCCACGCGCGCGGCGAGTGGCTGCTGTTTCTCGATGATGACATCCGTATTCGCGCGGAGACGCTGATCGGCCACCTGGAGTGCATCGCGGCCGCGCCGCGCGGCTGTCATGCCTACCTCGGACGTTGTGATCTGGCGGCGAGCGTGATCGACTCCGCCTGGCGGGCCGTGCTGGCGCAATCGCCGCTGCTCTACTTCGCGGGCTTGCGACCGGATCGGACCTACGGCTACCGCTTCTTTCGCACGCGGAACCTTTCGGTGCGCGCCCAGTTCGTACGCGAAGTCGGCGGCTTCCGACCGGCTCTGGGAGACGGCGCGGGCGGCGCCATGATGAACTTCCACGAGGACATCGAGCTCGGCTGGCGGCTTCAGCACGATTTCGACGTGGACGTCCGCTTCGTCCCGGAGATTCCGGGTGAGCATGAGCACCCCCTCACGCCGCGCGACTACTTCGAGCGCGAGCACCGCGCCGGCCGGGCGGCGGCCGCCGTCCGTGATGTCAACCGTCGCTTTCACGACGAGACCTGGCCGTGGGTGGGCGATGCCTCGGCCCAATTCGAGGCGCTGCGGTCGAGCCTGTCCACGTCGCTGACGGAGGCCCGCCGGGAGCTGGAATCTCTCAGCCAGCGCCCCGCGTCGGATGTGTCGCGATCGGAGTTGCGCCTGGCCTACCTGGCGCTGCTGCCGCTGCGACGAGCCGCGTTTCTGGGCGGCTACGCCGGGCGGGAATTCGACGCCCTCTGGCCCGACGAGCCGCTGAATTAGGGCCGGTGCGGTCCTTCGCCGGTCGACAGCCGGCCGCGCGGGCTTGGCGCGGAGCCATCAGTCAAACGGGGTTGCCGATTCGCCGATGATATTGGGGTCGCGTCGCCGGCCACAGGTGCGCCCCTGCCGGCGACGGCGTGATCCATGCTCGAATCGGATGCCCGGAGTACGTGCCATGCGGGTCGCGGCTTATGTGCCCTGTTTCAACGCGGGTCGATTGCTGGAGCAGGTGTTGGCGGCCCTGGCCGCGCAGACTCGCCGGCCAGATGAGATCATCGTCGTCGATGACGGTTCAACGGATGACAGCGCGGCGATCGCCGAGCGCGGCGGCGCGCGCGTCATTCGCCATCGCTCGAATCGCGGGATCGCCGCGGCGCGCAATTCGGCGCGGCGCGGCACGACGGCTGAAGTGCTGGTCGGCCTCGACGCCGACGCGATCGCCGCGCCGGACTACATCGAGCGCGTGCTGGCGGCGTTCCATCGCGACCGTCGGCTGAGCGGCGTGTGCGGCCGACTGGTGGAGTCGCACACCGTGCTGCTGCCGGACCTATGGCGCAGCGTGCACATGCGGCAGCATCACGGCGAGACGGCTTTCGATCAGCCGCGCATCTGCTTCGGGTCGGTGAGTTCGTTTCGCACGGCGGCGCTCGACGCCGTCGGCGGCTGGCAGGAGCGATTCCGCACCAACCACGAGGATGTCGACCTCACGCAGCGGCTCTACGCCGCGGGCCACCGCGTCGCCTACGAGCCGGATTGCATCGCGCGGCACCAGCGGCGCGACACGGCGGCCAGCGTGCTGGCCGGGTTCTGGCGCTGGTACGCCCCGGCCGGGCGCGAGCGCGGGCACTTCGCCTCGTGGCGATCGCTGATCGAGGAGCGGCTGGAGGCCGTGACGTGGGGCGTCTTTTCATACCGGGCGCGGCAGGATGTCGAGCGACATCGCCCACACCTGGTCGGACTGACCGCGCTGCTGCCCGCGGCCATGAGCCTGGGCGACCTGTCGGAGCTGGGCGCGCCGCGCGCGTCGGCGGACGGACTCGTGCGCCGCTTCCGGGAACGGCTGCGGGCGGCCGGCGCGACGGAATACGTCGCGGACATGGCGGACGCGGTGCTGAGCGGCGTGCGCGACCTGCTGTTCGTAGCCGATACTCGCCCGTCGCCGATCGGCGCTGAAGCCTTCATCGATGCATTTGGCACGGCCGCCGCGCGGCGACTGCCGGACGATCACGCCTTCTGGACGCGGGTTGAGGCGTCGCTGGCGCGGCTGGACCTGGAACAGCGACACGCGACGCAGGACGCGCGGGCGTTCCGCGTCTTGCTGGCCAATCCGCCGTGGCATACCGCCGAGCGGCAGGGCGTCCGGGCCGGCTCGCGCTGGCCATTCACGCTCGACCGTCGCGGCGACGCTCCCGTGCCACGTTATGTGCCGTTCCCGTTCTTCCTGTCGCAGGCGGCGCGGCTGCTCTCCGATCATGGCCGGCCGAACGCGATCGTGGACGCGATCGCCGAGGGTCTGACCTACGACGAGTTCCACGAGCGCGTGGTCGGATACCGGCCGGCGGCGATCGTGATGGAGACGGCGGCGGCGTCGTTCGACAACGATCGCCGCATCTGGCGGCGATTGCGGGCCGCGCTGCCGGAGGCGCGGCTGATTCTGTGCGGGCCGCATGCCACGGCGCGGCGCGGCGAGGTTCTGGCGGATGCACCGGAGATCGACCTGGTGCTGGTCGGCGAGTACGAGCAGACGCTGCTCGACGTGACCGCGCGGCTCGAGAACGGCCATCGCCTGACCGATCAGAAGGGCATCGCCTATCGCAGCGGCGGGCGGATTGTGGACAATGGCCGGCCCGAACCCGTCCCGTTCGACGCCGTCGGGGCGAGCGATCGGCTGCGCCTGCCGCTGTTCAACTACCGCGACCCGTTCTCCGATCTGCCGGAGCCGATGGCGCAGCTGATGGCCACGCGAGGCTGCCCGTACGAGTGCAGCTTCTGCCAGTGGCCGCAGGTGTTCTACGAGCGCCGCAAGATTCAGCGCCGCTCGGTCGAGCGCGTCTTCGCCGAGGTGCGCGAGCTGGTCGAGCGTTTCGGATTCCGCTCGATCTATTTCGACGATGATATGTTCAGCCCGGGCGGCGAGTGGATCGAGCGTTTCGCCGGCTTGATCGAGCGGCACGGGCTGGACGTCGAGTGGGCCATCATGGCCCGCGCCGACACGTTCAAGGACGACGAGTGGCGCGTGATGGCGGCCGCCGGTCTGCGGGCGGTCAAGTTCGGAGTGGAGTCCGGCGATCAGGCCATGGTCGACGCCATGGGCAAGCGGCTGAAGCTGGAGCGCCTGCGCGGCACGGTGCGGTTGTGCCGCGAACTCGGCATCCGCGTGCACCTGACCTTCACGCTCGGCCTGCCGGGCGAGACGCAGGCGACGCTGGCGGAGACGCGGCGGTTGATTCTTGAGCTCCTGCCCGACTCGTTGCAGATCTCGCGGGCGATGCCACTGCCGGGCACGGCCTTCGAGGAATGGGCGTTGCAGAACGGCGCGATCAGCAGCCGCGACGTGAACCGGCTCGACGGGTTCTCACTCTCGATCCTGCATCATCGCGATCTGACGGCGGGCGAGATCGACGCCTTTATCCGCGAAACGTACGCCGAGTATCGCCTGGCGCGCACGCTGGCGGCAGCGTCGGGAGAGGCCGCGGCATGAACGTGCTGGTGACCGGCGGAGCCGGGTTCATCGGATCCCACCTCGTCGACGAACTGCTGCGCCGCGGCCACCGCGTACGCGTGCTCGATAACCTGTGCGAGCAGGTGCACGGCGGTCGGCCTCCGGCTTATCTCAACCCGCGGGCGGAACTCGTCGTCGCCGATGTGCGCGACCGCGCCCGCGTGGCCGCCGCGCTCGACGGCATGGAGGCCGTGGCGCACCTGGCGGCGGCCGTCGGCGTGGCCCAGTCGCAGTATCAGATTCACCACTACGTCGAGGTCAACTCGGGCGGAGCGGCGGTGCTGGCGGACGTGCTCGCGAACGAGCGGCACGCGGTGCGCAAGATTCTCGTGCCGGGCTCGATGACCGCTTACGGCGAGGGCCCGACCGAGTGCGAGCGCTGCGGACGGGTGCGTCCGGCCATTCGAACGGTCGCGGACGTGGCCGGCGGTGCGTGGGAGCCGCGCTGTCCGTCGTGCCGCGGCGCGACACGGCCGTCTCCGGTGCGAGAGACGGATGCGCTGCTCTCGGAGAGCATCTACGCCATCACCAAGCGTTCTCAGGAGCAGATCCTGGGCCACGTCGGGCGTCTGCGCGGCATCCCCACCGTGTGCGTCCGCTTCTTCAACGTGTACGGGCCGCGGCAGTCGCTGTCCAACCCCTACACGGGCGTGACGGCCATCTTCATTGCGCGGCTCAAGACCGGCGCCGCGCCGGTCGTGTTCGAGGACGGGCGGCAGACGCGCGACTTTCTCTGGGTGGGCGATGCGGCCGGTTTGCTGGCCGACCTGCTGGAGACCGACGCCGCCGACAGCCGCACGCTCAACATCGCGTCCGGCGTGCCGACGCCGATCGGAGCAATGGCCGAGCACATCGCCGAACTGCTGGGCGTGGATGCGCGGCCGCGGGTGACGCATCAGTTTCGCTTCGGTGACGTGCGACACTGCACGGCCGATGTGTCGCTGGCGGCGTCGATCCTCGGCTGGCGGGCGGCGACGCCGCTGGCGACGGGTCTCGAGCGGCTGGTCGGCTGGAGTCGGACGGAGTCGTCCCGCGACGGCTTCTCCGCCACGCTCGAAGAGCTCGACCAGTTCGGTATGCTGTCGCCGGCCGTCGCGGATGGCCGATGAATCCCGGATGACAACGCCGTCTTCCTCCGCCGCGCGGGTCTCGCCGGAGCAGGCTTACCGCGCTGCCGCGGCGGCCCTGTCGCATCTCGCGAGCCGACCGGACGACCCGGCCGCGCTCACGTCGTACGTACGCACCCTGGTGGCGCTCGGCCTGGCCCACGCCGCGCGGCGCGTGCTGGCGGCGGCGCGGTCCTGCTGA
>CAZNUJ010000047.1:0-23220 GCA_964576285.1 uncultured Planctomycetaceae bacterium
GTGACCGGTCGGTTGCCGAGCGGCGTTGCCCATGACCACCCGCCTCATCATTGAGCCGCCGTATCGCGAGGCGCTGCGCGCCGCCGGCCTCGATTCGTTCGACGCATTCATGCGCGCCCCGGGAATCGGGCCGCCCGCGAGCATCCACCGCACGCGCGAGACGGTCGTCCTGCGAATCGCCGGCGGCGGCGGGGCGGGCCGGCTCTTCCTGAAGCGCACCTTCCGCGTGCCCCGCTCCCACGTCTGGCGCGACCTGCTCCGCCGCCGCCGGCCGCGCTGCCAGCCGTGGCGCGAGTGGGAGGCGCTCGGCCTGCTCGCCGCCGCCGGCATTCCCGTTCCGCGCCGGGTCGCGGTCGGGGAGCGGCGTTCGAGCGGCCTGCCGACCGCCGGCTTCGTGTTGATGGAGGCATCCGAGTGTCGGCGGCATCTGGCGGACTGGCTCGGGCCGGACCCGACCGGCGACTGTCGGCTCTCGCCGGCCGCGCGGCATCGACTCCTGACGGAAGTCGGCCGGCTGCATGGCGTCATGCGGCAGCGCGGCTTTCTCTGGCCGGATGCCCGTCCCAGCCATGTGCTGGCGGAGCCCGAGCCGGCCGCGTCCGGCGGCTGGCGCTTCTGCCTGATCGACGTGGAGCGCGTGGCGGTCGGCGCGGTCGATCGGCCGGAATTCGTCATGCCGCTCGAGAAGCTGCTGCGACGATGTCTGCCGTTCGAGCCGACGCGCTTCGAGCAGCTCGCCTTCTGGAGCGGGCATCTCGCCTCGCGCCGCAACGCTTTTCTGGCGGGCGGCGTTCGCACGGCCGCGCTGCTCGCGCCGCACAGCCATGGCGCGGCGATTCACCTCATGCCGACCGCGCGCGACAATGTCCGCATGATCAAGGCGGCCGACGGCCTGCTCATCAACGAGCGCGACGCCGATGTGCTGCGCGCGGCGCGGCTCGATTCGACCCAAGCGCTGCTGAACTGCCGCGACGGCCGCGTGCTGGGCAAGCAGGGTCTGGCCGCGCACCGGCAGCGACTCCGCATCGAGCTGGGCGACGGTCCGGAACGCGCCGTGTACTACCTCAAGCGCGTCGTCCACCCGCCGCTGCGCGAGCAGGTCGCGCGGCTGTGGCGAGGCCGCGCCGGCGACTCGTCCGCCTGGCGCGAGTGGCACTTCATCCGCCGCCTGACCGAGATCGGCGTGCCTACGATGCGCTGCGCGGCGCTGGCCGACGACGTCCGCCGCGGCTGGGAGCGACAGAGCGTGCTGCTCACCGCCGAGGTCCCGGGTGAGTCGCTCGAGCGCTGGCTGCCCCGGCATTGGCCGTCGCTGCCGCGCGATCGGCGCCGCGCCCTGATCGAACAGGTGGCGGCCGTGGCCCGCCTCATGCACGCCGCCCGCCTTTATCACCGCGACTTCTACACGTCCCACCTGTTCGTCTCGTGGGACGCGGACGGCCGGCCGCTGGTGCACGTCATCGACCTGGCGCGGATGCTCGAGCGCCCGGCGCGGCCGTGGCGGTGGCAGATCAAGGACCTGGCGGCGCTGCACTACAGCACGCCGGCTGGCGTCGGCCGGACCGATCGCGTCCGCTTCCTGCGCCGCTATGCGCCGTGGGTCGAGCACGCCGCCCGCGGCCGGTCCCGGCACGGGCTGTACCGCGCTCTCGCTGTCGCCGTGATTCGCCGCGCCGAGGGCATGCGACGCCACGACGAGAGCCGCTCGCGCAGGGCCGCGGGGGAAGCGCGATGAAGGTCGCCATCGCGATCGAGCGCATCGACGCCTGGCGCGGCGGGGCCGAGACGTCGACGCTTGAGTTCGCCCATCTGCTGGCCGGCCGCGGGATCGACGTGACGGTGTTCACCGCCACGCGCTGCCCGTCGCCGCCCGATCTCCGCATCGAGCTGGTGGCGACCACGTTGACGCCCAAGCCGCTGCGCACCGCCCGGTTCGCGGCCCGCACCGCCCGCCGCCTGGCCGGCGGCGGCTTCGATATCGTGCACGCCGTCACGCCGCTGCCGGGGGCCGACGTCTACCAGCCGCGCGGCGGGCTCATCGGCGAGACGGTAGCGCGAAACGTGGCGCTGCGCGGCAGCGTCGGTCGCCGCCTGCTGAAGCGCGTGCTGGCCGGCCTCAACATCAAGCGACGTTCGCTCAGCGAACTGGAGGGCCGCCTGCTGCGGCCGGGCGGTCCGGTGATCGCGGCCGTCTCGGACTATGTCGCCCGTCAGGTGCGCCAGCGATACGGCGACGGGCCGCGCGTGCGCGTGATCTTCAACGGCGTCGTCGTGCGGTCCGTGCACGCGGCGCAGCGCGCCGCCGAGCGAAACCAGGTTCGCACCGAATACGCCGTGCCGCCCGGCGCGCTGCTGCTGCTCGCGGTCGCCCACAACTTCAAGCTCAAGGGCATTCCCGCGCTGCTCGACGCGCTCGCCGCCGCCGTCCGCACCGGCTGGCGCGACGTCCGACTGCTCGTGGCCGGCCGCGACAACCCGGTGCCGCTGATTGCCGCCGCCCAGCGGCTCGGCATCGGCGGTCTGGTGCAGTTCGTCGGGCCGACCGAGCGCGTCGCCGCCTTCTACCACGCCGCCGACGTGTGCGTGCACCCGACCTGGTACGACCCGTGCAGTCGTGTCGTGCTCGAGGCCCTGTCGCGTGGGGTGCCGTGCATCACCACGGCGTGCAACGGCGCATCGGAAGTCATGGTCGACGGCGTGCACGGCTATGTCGTTGATCGACCTGACAACACGGATGCGCTGGCCGATCGCCTGGTGCGCATGCGCGACGCCGCGCGACGGACTGAGATGGGCGTCGCCGCCGCGGCCCTGGCCCCGAGGCTCAGCATGCAGCGCCATGTCGATGAAATGATCGAGCTGTACCGCGAACTCATCGCCGAACGCAGCGGCGCGGCCGGAGGCGTGGCCCAGCCGGCGGCGGTTCGTTGATCGCATGGTGGGACGATTCGGCAGACTGTGGCGGCGTCTGCGGTCACCGATGCCGCGCGAACTCACGCCGGCGCGGCCCGCGTTGACCCTGTCGTTTGACTACGAGCGCGGCTTGGCGGGAGAAGACGTGCGGCTTGCCGATGCCGGCCTTGACGTGGTGCTCGAGCTCTTGGCACGGCACCGCGTGCGGGCCACCTTCAACTGCTGCGCGGCCCTGGCCGAATCGTCGCCGCATCGGCTGCTCGCCGTGATCGCCGCCGGTCACGAGGTCGCCTGCCATGCCTACCGGCACGAGTCGCCGCGCGATCTCAACGATGCCGCACTCGAGTGCATGCTGGCCCGGTGCGTCGATGCCATGGCCGCGATCGGCATCCGGCCGCTGGGTTTCCGCTCGCCGCAATCCCATTGGGACGGCCGGCTGATGGCACGCCTGCCCGCCCACGGATTCACGTACAGCGCGGAGCACGACGAGGCGAAACGGCCCTACCTTATGCAGGCGTCGCCGCCGCTGTGGCGGATGCCGATCGTCACCGACGACTGGGGTTACGTCCGCCGGCCGGCCGAGCCGCAGCGCGTGGCGGCGCGGCACCTCGACTTGGTGAAACGCCTCGCGTCAGGTGCTCGACCCGCGAGCTTCGTCGCGATCGGCTTTCATCCGTGGTTGTTGGCGGCCGACACGACGCGCGTCGATGCGTGCGGCCGGCTTCTGGACGCCGCCCGCACAGCCGGGATTCGCGTGTGCCGCTTCGCCGAGATTCTCGCGGAAGCTCCGGCTGAGTAGTGGTTCCACATTGCTCGCGCCGCGTGTGACGCACGCGCGACTGGGTCGTGCGTCCAAGCCCGCCACTGGGAAACCACGGCTGACGATCTAGAATGACCGCACTCGCCGCGGTGTGGTCGGCGCGGGTTTTCTCGACAGGACTCAAGGCATGGCGCCGCTGGCAATGCTCTGGATCGCGGCCTACCTCGTGGCCTCGATTCCCTTCGGTTACGTAGTGGCCCGTGCCCGCGGCGTCGATATTCGCCAGGCCGGAAGCGGCAACATCGGCGCTACCAACGTCGGGCGCGTGCTGGGCAAGCCGTGGGGCATCGCCGTCCTCATTCTCGATGTGCTCAAAGGCGCCGCGCCGATGTGGGCCACGTCGTTGATGGCGCCGCGCTTCGCGGCGGCCGACGCATGGGGCCCCGCCGGGCTGAATTGGATCCGATTTGGCACCGGCCTCGCTTGCATGATCGGCAGCATCGCACCGATCTACCTGCGTTTCCGAGGCGGCAAGGCGGTCGCCACGTCGCTCGGCATCATGCTCGGCGTACCGCAACTGACCGCCGCGTGGATCGCGGCGCTCGCGGCCTGGGGTGTCGTACGCGGCCTCTCCGGCTACGTTTCGCTGGCGTCGGTCGTCGCCGCCGTCACGCTCCCGTCGGCCGCGCTCGCGGTCTGCTTGTGGGTCCGACCGCCCGGGACCTTGGCGGCCGAGTACCCACTCGTGCTGTTGTGCGCGACCCTGGCGGCTGCGGTTCTCGTTCGACACCGCTCGAACATCGCCCGCCTGCTGGCCGGCACCGAGCCCCGCTCCTCGCGCAGCGCGGCAAATGCGCCGCCGTCAGTGCCGTCCAACGCCCCATAACCGAAACCCGGATATCCGTAGCTTCTTGATTTGCCGATTCGGACCGAAATAGAGTCGTAAGGCCGTCGACGCTGCGTCGGGGCCTGGGGAATACAGGGATGTCCCGGGCGACCCTGGCGCTTCCGTCGCGACCGCGCCGCCTCGCCCCTGGCCTTTCCATTCCTCGCTGAGGGCTATCATGATTTTCTCGGCCGCTCGCAGGCCGACCCCGGAGATGCCGTCGATGTTCACCAAGCCGCACCGCCGAATGGCCACCGATCCTTCGACACGCTGGATTCGGCTGGCCCGTACGACCTGCCTTGGCCTGCCGGTCATCGTCGTCGCCGCGATCCTGCTGCCGGCCTGCAACCTGATCAACATCCCTGGATTTGGCGGCATCAACGCCACCCAGCAGTTCGCACTGCCGAATTTCACCGTCGAGTTCTCGATTGCCAACGCGGTCACGCCCTCGACCGTCGCGAGCGTGAACTGGACCTTCGGCGACGCACCGGGTTTCACCGCCGGCGGCGTCACCATCAGTCATCGTTACAACGCCGCCGGCACGTACAACGTGTCGGCGTTCGTGTTCTTCAACAACGGACTGCCCAATCGCACCATCAACGGCTCGGTCACGGTCATCGTGCCGAACGCGGCGTCCAACCCGTCGCCGGCCAACAATGCCAGCGACGTGTTCGTCAACACCGTGCTCGGTTGGTTCGGCGGCAACAGTGCGACATCGCATGACGTTTACCTCGGCACCGACGAGACCGAAGTCACCAACGCGACGCGAGCGTCGCCCGAGTTCCGCGGCACCGTCACCAACCTGACCTTCAACCCCGGCGGACTGATCGGCGGCACCGTTTACTTCTGGCGAATCGATGCCATCCGCGCCAGCGGAACGACCAAGGGCACGGTCTGGACGTTTGCCACCATCAACCCGCCCGGCCAGGCCAGCGATCCGCGGCCGGTCGACACTGCCACCGACGTGGCGCCCACGACCCAATTGGCCTGGACCGCCGGAAACGGCGCGAGTTCGCACGACGTGTACTTCGGCACCGACCAGACCTCCGTCACCAATGCCACCCGCTCCTCGCCTGAGTTTCGCGGCAACCAGCCCGGAACCACTTTCAACCCGGGCGCGCTCCTGAACGCCACGACGTATTTCTGGCGCGTGGACGAGGTCGGCAACGGCGGCACCACCACCGGGGCGGTCTTTAGCTTCAGCGTCGCGGCCTTGCCGACCAAGGCGACCAATCCCGATCCGCCCGACGACGCCACCGATGTCGACGTGGCCACGGCGCTGTCGTGGACGCCAGGCTCAGACACCACCAGCCATGACGTGTATTTCGGAACCAACCAGAACGCCGTCACCAGCGCCACCACGCAGTCGGCGGAGTTCGTCGGCAACCAGGCCGATCCGACGACGCAACCTGCCGGCGTGCAGCCCAATACGACCTACTTCTGGCGCATCGACGAGCGCGGCCCGGGCGGCGTGACCAAGGGTGACGTGTGGAAGTTCGAGACGGCCGCCGTGCCGGAGCAGGTCACGCAGCCCATGCCGGCCAGCGGCGCGGCCGGGGTCGACGTGAACCCTACGCTGAGCTGGACGGCCGGCGCGCTGACCAACAGTTTTGATGTTTACTTCGGAACGTCGTCGACCGCGGTGAACAATGCCACGCCCGCCAGCCCGGAGTTCCAAGGCAACCAGGGCGACACGATGTTCATGCCGGCCGGTCCGCTGAGCACGAACACGACGCACTTCTGGCGGGTCGACTCCGTCGGCCCGGGCGGCACCACCAAGGGTCCGCTGTGGTCGTTCACCACGGTCAATCCGGAGGCCGCGTCGAACCCGAGTCCGGCCGATCAGGCCATCGACGTGGCGTTGGGCGTGGCACTGGGCTGGTCACCGGGTGCCGGCGCGACCATGCACGACGTCTACCTGGGGACCGACGAAACCGCGGTGACCAACGCGAACACGTTCTCGCCGGAATTCCAGGGCACGTTCCCCGGCCTGTCCTTCGACCCGCCGGGCGACCTGACGCCGGGAACGACGTACTTCTGGCGCATTGACGAGCATGTCGGCATGAACGTGGTCAAGGGCCTCATCTGGCGCTTCACCACGATCCTGACGCCCCCCGACCCGGCGACCACGCCTTCGCCAGCCGACGGCGCCACCGATGTGGCGCTATCGATCACCCTCTCATGGGTGGCCGGGGCCCGAGCGACCACGCACGACGTCTACTTCGGCACCGACCAGACCGCGGTGACCAACGCCAACACCGCGTCGCCGGAGTTCCGCGGCAACCGGCCGACCACGAGCTTCAACCCGGGCCCGCTGACCGCCGCCACGACGTACTTCTGGCGCATCGACGAGAAGAACGCCGCGGGCACCACCACCGGCAGCGTGTTCTCGTTCACGACCATCCCCAACGCGCCGGCCAAGGCGACCTCGCCGTCGCCCGCGAACGCCGCGACCGGTCAGAACGTCAACACCGCCGGATACGACGAGATCGACCTGACGCTGAGCTGGACGGCCGGCGCTGGCGCGACCTCGCACGACGTGTACTTCGGCACCAATCAGACCGACGTCACCAACGCCACCACGGCGACCGGGTCGATCTTCCGCGGCAACCAGAGCGGTACCACGTTCGACCCGGGAGCGCTGGCGGTGAACACGACCTACTTCTGGCGCATCGACGAGAAGAACGCCGGCGGCACCACCAAGGGCGACGTCTGGAGTTTCACCACCGCAACTGCCGCGCCGGGCCAGGCGACCGCGCCCGATCCGGCCAACTTCAACTCGGCCGGAACGACCATGCCGACGCTCATGTGGACGGCCGGCGCGAACACGACCAGCCACGACGTGTACTTTGGCACCAGCCAGTCGTCGGTGAACAACGCCACGCGCAACAGCGCCGAGTTCGCCGGCAACCAGGCGGGCACCAGCTACGCGCCCGGCACGCTGGCGGCCGGTTCGACGTTCTTCTGGCGTATCGACGAGATCGGCCCCGGCGGCGTCACCAAGGGCGTCGTCTGGCAATTCACGACGCCCTGACGAACGATTCGGCAGCGCTGAAAACGGGCGGCCGGCCGGTTGAGCGGCCCGCGGAGCCCGCGGAAAACCGGCGCGCGGGGCCCGACCCGGTCGTAACATGAGTCCACAACGAGGCCGCCGGGCGGTGCGTTCGTCCGGCGGCCTCGCCCGTTTTGCCACCGTCCGAACCGGCCGCAGCCGCGCTTTCGCAAACGCACAAAACAGCTAGAATCGCCGCGCTCGCGGAAGGCACGCGAGCGCTGGAGACGCGCGGAGAACCACCATGCTGCTGGCCGAGAAGCTCGCCGACTGGACCCACCGACTCAAGTATTCCGACCTGACCCCCGAGGCCATTCATGAAGTGAAGCGTCGCCTGATCGACTCGACCGCGACCGCGTTGGGGGCCTATTCGAGCAAGGCGGCCCAGATCGCGCGGGCCACGGCGCTGGCTGTGCCGGTGTCGAAGGGCGGCGCCGCCATCATCGGCACGCGCCAGAAAACCACGCCCGACCTCGCCGCCTTCTGCAACGGCGCTCACGTGCGCTATCTCGACTACAACGACACGTATCTCTCGAAGGAGCCGGCCCACCCTTCCGACAACATTCCGGCGACGCTCGCGGTCGCGCAGTCCGTCGGCGCGAACGGCAAGGACTTCATCCTCGCCACCGTCATCGCCTACGAGATTCAGTGTCGCCTTTGCGACGCCGCCTCACTGCGGAAGCACGGCTGGGATCACGTCACCTATGGCGCGTACTCGACCGCGCTGGGCGCGGGCAAGCTCTGGAAGCTCAAGCCGCCGCAACTGGTGCACGCCCAGGGTCTGGCCGGCGTCTGCAACATCGCCACGCGCCAGACGCGCACCGGGCAGATCAGCATGTGGAAGGCGTGCGCGTTCTCCAACGCGGCCCGCGGTGGCGTGTTCGCGGCCAACCTCGCACGGCAGGGCTTCACCGGGCCGCACGAGATCTTCGAGGGCCCCAAGGGCGTCTTCAGGATGCTCACCCAGACGCCCTTCGACGTCGAACTGGGCGACCAGCGCAAGGGCTACATGATCAACAAGACCTACATCAAGTTCTGGCCGGCCGAGTACCACGCCCAGTCGGCCATCGACGCCGTTTTGCAGCTCCGCAAGGAGATTCGCGCCCGCAAGCAGACCGCCGACGACATCCGTGACATCACCATCGAGAGCTTCGAGGCCGCCGTCAGCATCATCGGCAGCGAGCCCGAGAAGTGGCGCCCGACCAGCCGCGAGACGGCCGACCACTCGATGGGCTACATGGTCTGCGCCGCGCTCTACGATGGCGACGTCACCAAGAAGACCTTCGAGCCGAAGCGCTTCACCGACAAGAAGGTGCTGGACCTGCTCGACCGCACGAAGATCCGCGAAGCCGAGGACCTCAACGAGGGTTATCCCGAGGGCATTCCAAACCGGCTGATCATCATGTTGAAGGACGGCACGCGTCTCGAGCGGCGGGTCGATTTCCCGCGCGGGCACGCCGGCAATCCCATGACCGACGACGAAGTCGAGCATAAGTTTCGCACGCTGGCCCGGGGCGTGATCGGCGAAAAGCAGCAAGACGCGATCCTCAAGCAAGCGTGGTCACTCGACAAGGCCAAGCACGTCGGCGACATCTGGGCCTTCAAGGTCTGACGGGTTGTCGCGCGCGTCGCGCTCGGTCCCGAACTGCCTGAAGACAACCGTCGTGCAGCCGTGCGCTTCGGCTCGCGTAACCCCGCGCCTACGATGTCGACGATGACGCATCTGGTCGCTTCGATCGTCGCGACGACGCCGCGGGAAGCCGCCGCTGATCTCGACCGCGCGCTGGCCGACGGCGCAACCGCCATCGAACTGCGCGCCGATCATCTGGCTGACTGCGACGACGTCGTCATCCGCAGCATCGCCGCCGCCCGGCCGGAATCGGTCCCGCTCATCCTCACCATTCGCAGTTCCGACGAGGGCGGCACGTGGGACGCCGACGACCAGCAACGGCTGGCGCGGCTGATCGCCGTCGGCCCCTCCGCCGACTGCATTGACATCGAGCTAGCGACCTATGAGCGCTCCGCGAACGTTCGGCAAAAGGTTGGGCTCGCGCTGGGTGGCAACGCCGACATCCGCCGCAAGCTCATTCTCTCGGCCCACGATTTCGCCGGCCGTCCGGCGAAGCTGTCGGCCACGCTGGCGCGGATGTTGGAGCACGAACGCGTCGATGTCGTCAAGCTGGCCTGGCGCGCCCGGACGCTGCGCGACAACTTCGAGGCGTTCGAGCTGATGCGCGACGCCGCCGCGCCGATCATCGCGATCTGCATGGGCGATGCGGGCCTGCCGTCGCGCGTGCTGGCGCGCAAGTTCGGCGCTTTCGCGACCTACGCCTCCGTCTCGGCCGATCGCGCCGCCGCGCCGGGTCAGCTCACGGTCCGCGAGCTGCGCCGGCTTTACCGCTGGGATCGCATCTCCGAGTCGACCAGGGTGTTCGGGGTCGTCGGTTGGCCGGTAACGCACTCGCTGAGCCCCCACGTCCACAACGCGGCGTTCGATCAGACGGGTTTCGACGGCGTCTATCTGCCGCTGCCGATCGAGCCGTATTACGAGAGCCTCAAGGCGTTCGTGGTCGAGGCACTGGCCCGGCCGTGGTTCGACCTGGCGGGTCTGAGCGTGACCGTGCCGCACAAGGAGCATGCGCTGCGGCTGGTGCGAGAGCTGGAAGGCACGATCGATCCGGTGTGCGAGCGCGTCGGCGCGGCGAACACGCTGCGGATCACGCGTGAGGGCCGGATCGAGGCGATGAACACCGACATGCCGGCCGCGGTCGAGTCGATCGCCGCGCTGCTGGGCGCGCCGCACGGCGATCTGGCGGGACGATCCTGCCTCGTGCTGGGCGCGGGCGGTGTGGCCCGGGCGATCGTGGCCGGACTACGCGCCGCCGGCGCGACGGTCGCCATTGCCGCGCGGTCCGGCGAGAAGTCCGCCGCGCTGGCCGGCGAGTTCGGCGCGCAGTGCGTCGGCTGGGACGCCCGGACGGCCCGCGGCTTCGACCTGGTCGTGAACGCCACACCCGTCGGGATGTGGCCGGGGACCGATGCCTCGCCGCTTCCGGCCGACCGGCTCGCGCCGCCGACCGCCATCTTCGACACCGTATACACCCCGACGCTGACGGCGCTGCTCGGGTCCGCGGCGGCGGCGGGCTGCCCGTCGACCGGCGGCATGGACATGTTCATCGCCCAGGCGGCGCGACAGTTCGCGTGGTGGACGGGCCTGTCCGCCCCGGTTGAATGCATGCGCGAGGCGGCCGAGTCCGCCGTCGGGCGGCGATTTCCGGGGTCTTTGCATCCGGGCGAATCGCCATAGAATGCGATCGGGGCGGCTCGCGGCGCAGACAAGCCGCCGTCGCCTCGATTAGAATGCGGCCGACGTCTTGCGTGCGAGCGAACTGATGCAGTTGCTGCACACCTCCGACCTGAAGGGACGCCCGGAACTCTTCGAGAGCCTGGCTCGCGCCGTCGGCACGTCACGGGCCGACCTGCTCGTTTTGGGCGGCAACCTGTTCCCCGACGACGCCGCCTCCCTGCCGGACGAGATGGGCACCCGCCAGCCGGTGTACGTGCTCGAGACCTTCCGCCCGTGGCTCAACAGCGTGCTCAAGGCCCACCCGGCCCTGCACGTGGCCATGATCTTCGGCAACCACGACTGGCTCAGCAGCGCGCAGGCGGTCGAGGACATCGCCAAGCATGAGCCGAGGCTGCACCTGCCGACGCATGATCGCCCGGTCGAGCTGGGCGGACTGACCCTGGTCGGCTACTCACGCACTCCGCCCACCGCGTGCTATGTTAAGGATTTCGAGCGGCTCGACCAGCCGGGGGACCCGCTCCCGCTGGTGGGGGGCGCGCGTTGGAATGCGGCCCGCCGCCGCGCCGTCTCGGGACCGGCCAAGGCTCAATTCACCACCGTACCCAGCATGGCCGACGAACTGGAGAAGCTGTCCGTGCCGTCCGGTCCGTGGGTGTTCATCGCCGCCGCACCGCCGTTCGACACGGCGCTCGATCGCGACTGGCACCGCGAGCCGGTCGGCTCGAAGGCCGTCCGCAGCGTGATCGTGTCCCACCAGCCGCTGCTGTCGCTGCACGGCCACGTCACGTCCTCGCCGGATGTGACCGGCGCGTGGCAGGAGACGATCGGCGCCACGATCGCCGTCAACGTCGGCCAGCACATCACCGAGCTCTGCTGGGCGTCGATCGAGGTCGACCCCGCCGCGCGGCGCGTCATTCGAGTCGAGGCGAAACGCCCGCAGTGAGACTCGTCCTGCTCGGGCTGCGCGGCGCCGGTAAGACCACGGTCGGCCGGCTCGTGGCCGAGCGACTGGGCTGGCCGTTCATTGACACGGATGCACTCGTGGTCGAGCGCGCCGGCCGTGCCATTCGCGACATCTTCGAGCGCGACGGCGAGGCGAGGTTTCGTGACCTGGAGACGGAAGTCCTGCGCGAATCGGGCTTGCGCGATCGATGCGTCATCGCCGTCGGCGGGGGCGCGCTCGACCGACCCGGCAACCGCCGGCTGCTCGGCCCCGACGTCTGCTTCGTTTGGCTGAACGCGCCGGACGCGGTGCTGCTCGCTCGCATGAGGGGCGACCCGGCCAACGCGGTTCACCGTCCGCCGCTGACGGAAGGCACGCCCGCCGGGGAAATGGCGGCGATTCGCGCGCGGCGCGAGCCGATCTTCCGCGAATTGGCCGATCTCGAACTGAGCACGGACGGCCCCGCTCCCCGCGAGCTCGCCGAGCGCGTCGCGGAGTGGCTCTCGTCCCGCGGGCGGCCGGGCACATGACTGCGGCTCACCCGATCATCGTCGCCGGCGTCGGGCTGCTGGGTCTGGCCATCGGCAGCTTCCTCAACGTTGTCATCTATCGACTGCCGCGCGGCCTGTCGATCGCGCGGCCGCGTTGGTCGTTCTGCCCCGCCTGCGGCCGGAGCCTGTCGGCCGGTGACAACGTGCCGGTGATCAGTTGGCTTCTGCTGAGAGGCCGCTGCCGCCGCTGCGGGGCGAGCATCGGCGTGGTCTATCCCGCGATCGAGCTGCTGTGCGCCCTGACGCTGCTCATGACCTGGGACGCGTTGATGATCGGTCGTGTCGTGCGGCCATACGGCCTGCTGCCGGGGGATCTGCCCGTTGCGCTGGCGTTCGCGACACTGTTCGCCGGCCTGCTGGCGTCGTCGGCGATGGATGTCGAGGAGTACCTGATCGACGTTCGCGTGACGCACTTCGTCTGTGCCGTCGGCGTTGTCGCCTTGGCCGCATGGGGCGCGTGGCAGCCTGAGCGAGCCATCGACGGCGCGTCGCCGCGCGCCGGCATCGTCGCGGCGGGCGTGCTGGTCGGTGCAATCGCTTGGTATGTGATCAGTTGGTTCCGACAGCCAGGCGATGACGCCGTGTCATCGGATGGCGAGGAACCTCACGCCGACCTGGCGCCGGCGCATAAACCCGCCACCACCGCCCTGGAGATCACGGTGGTGCTGATGATGGCCGCGGCAGTGGTGGGGCTCGGGGTCGCGATCGTATGCGACGCGGGCCGCTCCGATCTGGCCCTGCTGCCGCGATCCGCGCAGCGGGCCGTCGGCGGGGTGTTCATGCTGCTGGTGGCGCTCCTGATGGCGTCGATGGTGCCGCGCGAGTCGGATGTCGCGATGGAGTCGGCCATCGTCAGCGAGCAACCGCGTGCTCGTGGGATGGTGCTGAACGAGTTGGCCGCCCTGTTCCCGGCACTGCTGGTCGGCACATTGGCGCTGGTCGCGGTCGGCGTATCCGGGCGCGCCGCGACGGCGTGGGTCGCTCCTGGCGCGGAGCCGACTCCGGCGGTCGGCGCATTGGCCGGCGCGGCGGCGGCGGTGACCGGCCTGGTGTGGGCCGCGGGCATCGGCTGGTTCGTGCGCATTTTCTTCACGCTCGTCCTGGGCAAGGAAGCGTATGGAGTGGGCGACATCTACCTGATGGCGGCCATCGGCGCGGTCGGCGGCGTCTGGCTGACGCTCATCTCGTTCTTTCTCGGCGCGATCTTGGCTTTGATCGGCGTGCTGGCCACCTCGATACGCAAGTCGAGCCGCGCCCTGCCGTTCGGTCCGTGGCTGGCACTGGGCGCGCTGGCCGGGCTGTGGGTTCACGACCCGCTCGAGACGTACGTTCGACAGGCGATTTCCGGGGCCCGGCTGCTCGTCAGCGGCGGGTAACAAACGTGCGGTCAAAAAAAGCACCGGGCCGTCTGGCGACGGCCCGGCGCGTCAGAACCGACATCGCATTCCAGCGATCTGTGCCGATCAGCGTCGCCGTCGGCGCGACAGCAGTAGACCGCCGAGGGCGACCAGCGCGGCGCTGGCCGGCTCCGGGATCGCGAGGCACACGATCGCCTCGACCTCGCCGCCCGTCGGCGGCGTGATGCCCAGCTCGACACAGACCTTGCCGTCCTCCGCCAGGTCAAGGCCCGGACCGATCACGGTGCTGGCCTTGAAGTCCGTCACCGTGTAGTCGGCGAAAGTGTCGCCGTCGACATCGATCAGGTCGCCGATGCTGAGCAACCGCACCGAGCTCGAGATCAGATCGCCGCTGGGCGCGAAGAACAGATGCTCGCGAAGCGTCGCACCGGTTCCCCAGCCCCAGATGTGGGCGACCTGTCCGAGATTGTTGATGCTGGCTGCGCGAACGGCCGCGCCAGTGGCGAGCAGGATGCCGTCGAGCGACTGCCCCTCCCGCACCTTGATCGAACCGTTGTACGCCAGGAAGTTGTCCGAGGCCGTCGGGCCCGTCGTGCTGCCCGAGAACACATACTGCTCGAAGTTGTTGACCGACGGCGTCTCGAAGTTCAGCCAGTTGGTGCCGTCTCCGGCCGGCGAGCCCTCCTGGGCGACGAACCCGCCGTTCAGGTAGAGGTGCAGGTTGTTGGCGCTCGAGCCCGTGACCATGTCGAGCACGTGAATGTGGTGATTGCCGTTGTCGGAGATGTGATAGTCAAAATGGCTGGCGCTCGAACTGATCGGCTTGCCATCGATGATATCGCCGCCGCTGAAGATCACCGTGATCGACAGCGGATCAGTCGGGTCGCTGGCGCGGAACAGGTGCCGATTCGACGTCGCACCACCCGCGGTCGCCGCGCTGCCGCCCATCCAGTGCGACTTCCCGTCCGGCAACATGGTCGGCCGGCTGTTGAAGGTGCTGAAGCGGCCCGGCAGTGCCGGTATTGGGTCGGTTCCCTTCAGCAGGCTCCCACCGTTTGTATAGACCGCGTCGTTCCCGCTGACCGCGGGGCTGTAGATGAATGTCCCCGGTGCGTTACCGATGCCCATGGTGCCTTCGCCGCCGGTCACGCCGGCCGGGCTGACGAAGATCCAGCCGTTGTTCTGCCAGATGCCGCGGGTGGCGTCATCGAACGCGGCGACAAAGCCGACGTGCCCAAGCCCGTTGGTGAAAGGTGTGTTCAGCGTCGACACCGTGCGCGTCACCGGACCCGGGAAGTTGAAGCTATCGCCCTGCTTGACGATCAGATTGACCGGCGTCACAGCCAGCGCCGTGGCCGACACGACGGCCAAGCCGAGCGCGGCCAGTCGAAGCGAAAATCGCGTCATGGTCTCCTCCTCCGGTGGGAAGTTCGCACCCGCGGCGAGCGGCCAGCGCGGCCGGGCGTCGGCGCGGATCAACTTGCTATCTGTATCAGGCTGATGGGAACACGGACCCGCAGTCCGCCGCTGCCGCCCATCGCCCCTCCTTCTCCGTTCTCAACGTAACGAAAACGCGTGGGCAAATGCAAGGCGAGCCGTTGGAAACGCGGCTCGCTCTAAGCGCAAATATATGAAAACAAGATCGTTAAGGTTTTTCTTTGGCTGCGGCTGGCACCGGGCCTTGGATTATGAGGGAACACCGAACTTGGCGAACTGCAAGATCGACGAGAGCAGCATGCACATGGTCATCAACCCGCACAGGGTCAACCCGACGGCCGCCTGCCAGCGCCGCCCCTGCCGTCGGACCAGTCCCAGGATCGAGAATACCAATCCGCCGATCGCGGTCGCCAGCATGACGGCGAAGGCCGCCATCGCGCCCGGCTGCTGCGACATGTCTTTGGTGACCTGCTCCATCTGCTCCGGCGAGATCTGGCCGTTCGGGGCGTATTTCTGCACCACCCGCACCATGGCCGAGGTGGCGACACAGGTGGACAGGATCATGATGATCGAGCACGCCAGCCCGACCGACGCGAACCAGTTGCTCGGCCCGGCCGGGCGAGTGGGCGCCGCGACGGGCGCATCAAAAGGCGTTGCCGCCGCCGCGCCAGCCGGAGCCCGCGCCGTGACGACGGCGCGGCAATAGGGGCAGGTTACGGCCTGCCCGGCGAGTTCGTCATCCACCTCGATCAGCTTCTGGCAGGACGTGCACGCAAACTGAACGGCCATCCGGCTCTCCATCGGGTCGCGGCGAACCGCTCGCCCGCCGAGTCCGACCGTCGGGCGAATCGCGGGGCGGGATTGTATCGGCCGTCGCCGGGCAACGCACGCCGCCATCGGCCGGCCTCGCGGGCGATCCGTCCGGCGGGGCGGACGTTCGCGTCGAGCCTCGCCCGCGTATAATCGCGGCGTCGTCGCCACCGTAGCTCAGTCGGTAGAGCAGCGGTTTTGTAAACCGCAGGTCGTCGGTTCGAGCCCGACCGGTGGCTGTTGCAATGCCCAACGCCGCACTCGACAACCTTGCCAACCTGGCGACGTTCCGTTCGGTACGCACGAAATGCGGAGCCGGCGACGGGGCTCGAGCCGCGCTCTTGGAATAAGCCGCGGGCTTGCAATTCTTACCTGATGCGGGATACTTCTTCGGATTCTCGTTGCCGCGAGGATCGCCACGTGCAACCCCCGCCCCAGCATCCCAAGATCATCGGCGACGGCATCACGTTCGACGACGTGCTGCTCGTGCCGGCTCGCTCGGCGGTCATTCCCAGCAGCGTCGATGTCCGCACGCGACTGACCCGGCGCATCACGCTCAATGTGCCGCTGCTTTCGGCGCCGATGGACACCGTGACCGAGTCCGGCCTGGCCATCGCCCTGGCGCAGGAAGGCGGCATGGGCGTCATCCACCGCAACCTCTCGATCGAGGCGCAGAGCCGCGAGGTCGAGAAGGTCAAGCGCAGCGAGAACGGCGTCATCCTCGACCCCGTCACCGTCCGGCCCGACGAGCCGGTCGGACGGGTGGCCGAACTGATGAAACTGCACAACATCTCCGGCGTGCCGGTGACGCAGGCCGACGGCCGTCTCGCGGGCATCATCACGCGCCGTGATCTGAAATTCCTCGAGTCGCAATCGCGGCCGGTCAGCGAAGTGATGACGCGCGAGAAGCTCGTCACCGCCGCGCCGCAGACCACGCTCGACGAGGCCGACCGCATTCTCCAGCGGCACAAGGTCGAGAAGCTGCTGCTGGTCGACGGCGGCTACCGGCTGTGCGGGCTGATTACGATGCGCGACATCGACAAGAGCCGCCAGTTTCCGCAGGCCTGTAAGGATGCCCGCGGCCGGTTGCGCGTCGGCGCGGCGGTGGGCGTGCTCGACCTGGAGCGCGTCGAAGCGCTCATCGGCCGCGACGTCGACGCCATCGTGGTCGACTCAGCCCACGGCCACAGCGACAACGTGATCGAAACGGTGAAGCAGATCCGCCGCCGCTGGCAGATCGACATCATCGCCGGCAACGTCGCCACCCGCGCCGGGGCCGCGGACCTGATCGATGCCGGCGCGGACGCCGTCAAGGTCGGCATGGGGCCGGGCTCGATCTGCACCACGCGGGTCGTCTCCGGCGTCGGCGTGCCGCAAATCACCGCCATCTTCGACGCGGTCGCGGCGGCCGGCCCGGCCGACGTGCCGATCATCGCCGACGGCGGCATCCGGCTGTCCGGCGACGTGGTCAAGGCCATCGCGGCCGGCGCCGAGAGCGTCATGATCGGTTCGCTGTTCGCCGGGCTGGATGAGTCCCCGGGCCAGATGGTGCTGTGGCGCGGCCGGCGGTTCAAGGAATACCGCGGCATGGGTTCGCTCGGGGCGATGGTCGAGGGCAGCGGCGATCGCTACGGTCAGAAGGGCGAGACGCGCCGTGACAAGCTCGTGCCGGAGGGGGTCGAGGGCCGCGTTCCCTATCGCGGACCGCTGCGCGAGCTGGTTTACCAGCTGGTCGGGGGGCTGCGTTCCGGCATGGGCTACTGCGGCGCCCAGTCGATCGCCGATCTGCGGCGGGAGGCCCGCTTCGTTCGCGTCAGTCACGCCAGCGTGGTAGAATCCCACCCGCATGACATCGTCATCACGAAGGAATCTCCGAACTATGCGACCGACAGCGCCAGCGAGTCCTGATCGGCGATGGGTCTGGTGCGCGGCGCTGGTGGGCGCGGCGTGGCTGGCCACCGCCTGCAACCAACTCAACAACCCGTTCAAGGACTCGACCGCCTACACGCGCGAAGAGTTGACCACGCCATCGGCCAACGACTATCTGGCGAGAAACGAGCCAGCGCCGGGCATGGCCCGCCGCAACTTCCCGCAGTCCGACGTCTACCACGAGAGCGGATTGGTGACGCACTGGCCGCTGTGGACCGAAGATCCGTTCGAGTACAAGGGCAACGACGCCACCGACCCCAACGACCGCGATGCGCCCGACAATGTCTTCGCCTGGAACGGGGCCGACTTCCTGCACATCGCCTACGGGCCCGGCCGCTTCCTCCTGAATCTCGCCGGTCTGCCGGTCTCGGCCGTCCTCCAGCCGCCCGGTATGCCGATGGCGAGCGACGGGCGGATCGGTCAGTGGTTCGGCCAGTACGATTACGACTCCGAGTACGCCAAGCCTGGCGACGAGCCGCCGGACTACAACGATCTTCACCGCACCCGCTACGACGCCCGCCGAGCGATCTCGGCCGCCACGCCCGCCGACGCGGCTTCGGGTGAAGCCCCGCCGGCGGCACCGGCAAGCGGCGAGCCGGTCATCGTCGAGCCGGTGTATCGCTGACACCCGCGGCGGCAGCCGCGGACCGACTGACGAACACGCTCAATACCGCGCGCTCACGAACAGCTGAATGTCGGCCCCGTTGGCCAGACCATCCTCGTTCAGGTCGGCCCGTTGGACGTACTCGGGCGTGGCGTCCAGCCCGAGGATGACCCTGAGGAACAGCGTCTCGTCGTCACCATCCACGTCGTCATCACCGTCGATGTCGCCCGGCACCGGGACCGGCGTCAGCGCGAGCGAGACCGTCTCCATCAACTCCGGCGGACACTTGCCGTTGTTGTTCCACAGGTCGTAGAGCTCCTGGCCCTTGGTGTTGGTCGTGTTCCGGTCGCGCAGGAACTCGACGTACTCCTTGCTGGTGCTCTGGTAGTAGAGCGTCACCGTCGCACTGGCCGCGGCCGGCGGGATCGCGTACTCGGCCGTATCCCAATACTGTCCGTCGGCGTAGCTGTGTCCGACCGGTGCGCCGCCGAACTGCGCGAAGGCGGCATTCGTGAAGCCGCGCGGCGGAATGCGGTTGTCCTTGTAAATGCGATTGTTCAGCACGAAGTGAAATGAGGGCCCGGGCGGCTCACCAACCAGGCCCGCGACGTCGGTGTCCAGTCCCGGCTTGGCTTCATAGACCACCATCTGCGGATCGCTTGCCAGCACGCCGGTCGAGGCGTCGTACGCGCCGGACTCGCCGATCAGCGTGTCGGCGGCGTCGAAGAAGCGCACGTTGAGCCACATCCGCCGCCCTTCCGGGTAGCCGGTGGGCAGCTTGTGGCCCGATTCGTTGGTCACGGTGATCCGCAGCACCGCGACCTGTTGCTCAGCGGTCAGGGTGGCGGCGTTCTGAAGCATGTAGCGGGCCCGGGTGATGCCGGCGGCGATGGCCGGCGCGCTCACCTCGCCGGGATAGAGCGTCGGCAGCAGGCTCGCCAGCCACGTGCTGCCGCCGGTCATGTCGTGCAGCGGCAGCAGCGTGCGCGTCGGCGCGCCAGGGACGTTGCAACCCACGCCGGTCACGGCGCGCAGGTGGCAATCTTGGCACGCCCCGACATAGGAGCGATTGCCGCCCAGCGCCGGTGCGAACACGCCCGTCGGGCCGGCATAGTCCGAGTGCAGCCACTCGCTGTAAGTACGTTCGATCGGCATGAGTGAGGTCGACGAGGTCGATGCCGGCGGCGTGTCGAAGGCGTTGGGCGGATAGCTCCCGCTCGCGTGCGTGAACGCCGGATTGCTGACGTCGTGACACGTCCCGCACAGCGCCGCCTCGCGATGAAACGGGGAGTACAGCGCCGGGTGGCCGAGGTCCGCGTCAGGGAAGGGTCCGCGGCGCGCGCCGGTCGGGTCCACGACGTACATGCCGTTCCCGAAATCGGCCGGCACGGCCGACAGCGCCGCCAGAATGGCTGTGTCCTCCGCCGGATTGGCCGGGTCGGCGATCGGGTCCACCAGTCGGTGGCACAGATCGCAGGAAACGCCATGACGATCGACCGGCAGCATCTGGCTGCCGCTGGTCGGCACCGACCGGCCATCCAGCCACCCGGCCGGGAGATGGCAGCGCAGGCACAGGTCGCCCGAGTCCGGCGCGTCCTGGTTGGCGACGGCCAGGCAGGCTTCGAACAGCAGGTCGCGCGAGGCGTGGGCCATCATGCTGCCCTGCCAGTTGAACCAGGGTTCGACGCTCGGGTTGTAGTTGCCATGGCAGGTGGCGCAGGCGTCGGGCGGGTTGAGCGAGGCGCCGGACAGCGGCTGCGTGCCGGGGAGGTCGAAGTCCCGAAGGGTGGTCGGTGCGATGCCGCCGGGCGGCGCGACCACCGTGAACGGCGCGTCGCTGGCGTCGTGCCCGACGTTGCCGACGTTGTCGGTGGCGGAAACGCGGATGCGCGCGGTGATGGTCGGCCGGTTCGGGACGAACACGGTAAAGCTCCCGGAGTTCGTCAATCCCCGCACCAGCGGCTTGTAGCTCGCGCCGTTATCGTCGGACAGCGCAATGTCGACCGATGCCACGCCGCTGGCGTCGGTGGCGGTCCATTGGACCAGCAGCGCCGCATTGCCGACCGCCGTCTGTCCGCCGTTCGGCGAGATCACGGTTACGGCCGGCGGTGTGGTATCCGCCGCGGCGGTCGGGACGAGATGGCCCTGAATCTGCGACACAGTCACGTTGGAGACGCTGCCGACGTTGGCCGGCGTCAGCCCGGGAAACGTGGGCGTATTGGAGTAGGTCGTGGTGTCGGTCACCTCGGTGAGCGTGCTGAAGCCGTCCGCGTCGTTGTCCTCGCTCTGGATGAAACGCATGGCCTGTCGCCGGCCGGCGTCCGTGTTGGGGTAGCCCGGGAGCACCTGTGCGAGTCGGTTGCCGTAGGGGTTACGCGTGCCGCCGCCCAAGAAGCTGAAGTGACAGACACCGCAGTGTCCCGGGCTGCTGGGAACGGTGTCGATCACGGAGCCGACCGCGTTGGGGTACTCGGCGAAGAACGAGGATCGAATGTTCGGTCGAGCGCTGGCGGACGTTGGCACGAGCCAGGCCATGGTGACCGCAGCCAGGAGGCCGCAGGGCAGGAGGGCGAGTCGTCGATGCGATGCGAACATGGGCAGGTCCTCCGCGACCGGACCGCCCGATCCGACCCGTCCCGCCAGAACGGTGCGCTCCGGGACGCCGAATGGCTCGACATGAGCGCGGTCTGTCCGGTCGATGTCTCGTGAACCTGCAATCCGCGTGCCTTCGAGCGGAAAAGCGAACCGCCGGCGCGTTCATCGCCTGCTATTACGATTCCGACATCATGAATGCAGCCGAGGACGGCGGTGGCAGCACGTGTGGGGCCTGCTCCGGCCGGGCCTTGCGGATTCTCACGCACGCTCCGCGTGAAACTCCGCAGCCCCGCCGTACCTGTGCCCCGCGGATCAACCGGGGGCCGCCGGGACTGGCGGCCTGATACCGATGGGAAGGATCAGTCCGGCGTACCATCCGCCGCGACCTTCTCCGCCAGGCGACGGTAGGCCACGACGAGGTCCTTGCAGAGCACATCGATCCGCTGGCGCAGCACGCGGCGGTCCTTGACCATCCGCGAGGAGATCGTCCGCAGTCGTCGCGAGCGCAACTCGCGCTGCCGCGAGGTGCGTCCCCGGCGGATCGCGTTGCGGACCACGCGCTCGAGATAGACGAAGTCGATCGGCTGGCACAGCACGTCCGCCACCCCCAGGCGCAGCGCGCTGAGCACCTGTTCCGCGACGATGCGCGGCTCGATCAGGATGATCGGCGTGCCGGAGGCCACGACCTCTTCGATCCACCCGTCGCGCCCGATCGCCGTGGCCGTGTCGATGATGACGAGATCGTAAGCGCCGTCATGCAGAAGCCGAAGGGCGTCCTCGCCGCACGTCGCCACCTGCACGCGGGCTTCGAACGACTCGTCCAACGCGTCCGACAGGTCGCCGCACAGCATCGGATCGACGCACACCACCAGCACGCTCGGCGATGGGTCGCCCGGCGGCGGGGCGTTTGAGGCGTCGTCCGGCTGACGATGGTCCGCTGACGTGTAACTCATGAAACCCCACCCCCCGCCGGCTGGGCGATTCGCGTCGCCAATCCCCCCTCCGGCCGCGTCGGCGGGCGGCTCAGAGCCTCGGGGTGGAACCTCCCGGGTGCTGCGACGAAGACGCGGCGGGCAGGCCCAGCGTCACCGTCGTACCCCGATCCGGAGCGCTCTCCAACCGCACGAATCCGCCGCATCCTGTCACCATTCGGCGGACGCGCGACAGGCCAAGCCCGCGCCCTCGACCGGCCGGGCGGTACGAGAAGAACGGGTCAAACGCCCGCTCCCGCACCTCCGGCGTCATTCCGCAACCATTATCGGCCATCGAAACGACGACCCATCCGCTGTGGTCATCGGTCGGATGCCGCGCGGCCTTAATGGTCAAGAGGCGGCTTCCCGGGTCAGTGGCTTGGAGCGCATTGGCGAGCAGCAGGTCGAGCGACTCGCGGATGTAGCCGTGATCGACCCACGCGAGCGGCAGGCCGTCCGATAGCTCCAGCCGCAACTGACCGGGGGCCACGCGGCCCGCGGCGGTCCACTCGGCGGCGGTTTCGCGGAGCAGCACGGCCAGATCGACCGCCTCGAGTCGCGGCGGCGGCGGCTCGGCGAACGCCTGCAAGTCGGAGACGATCTGACTGCACCGGGCCACGTTGGCGCGGATCGCCTCGAGCGCGGCGCGCGTCGGTTCGTCAAGATCGGACGTGAGCAACTGTTGTGCGCGACCGTCGATGATCGCCAGCGGCGAGTTCAGCTCGTGAGCGGCGCCGGATGCCAGTTCCGCGGTGGCTGAAATGCTTCGATCGGCGACCGCATCGTCGACGCTCCGCGACACGCGCAGCAGCGCCGACGCCAATGCGTCCGCATGCCGACGCCCGGCGGTGCGCTGGCAGGACGTCGCCAGGGCCGAGGCACACACGTCACGCAGCGCCGCCAGCGCCTCGCCATCCTCGATCAGTTCCGCCGCGCGGGCCCGTGACGCCACAAACACGGCCGCGCCGGGCGTACGCGGATCGGCGACCAGCGGCAGCAGCCAGGCCGGTCCGCGACCGAGCAGCACGGCGTAAGGCTCGTGCAGCGCGTTGCAGGCCGCCGGCAGCGGCGCGATCACGCGGCCGTCGCGGGTCTGCGTCGCCAGGT
>CAZNUJ010000048.1:0-21865 GCA_964576285.1 uncultured Planctomycetaceae bacterium
CAGTCGGCTCTCGCTGAGCGCGGCGGCGAGTTCCGCGGCGCGCTGACCGACGGCGCGCTCCGCGACAATCGCCCGGTCGCGCTCGCGCGCCCGCGACCGCGCCAGCACCGCCATGGTGATGGCGAAGCCGGTCGCCAGGATGAGGAAGCCCGCGCCGATGGCCAGCGGAGCGCGGTAGCGGCGCGCGGTTTTCCGCAGCATGTACCAGTGGCTGTCGCGCTTGGCGTCGATGGGTTCGCCGCCGAGGTACGCCGCCAGGTCGCGGCGCAGCGCCGCGGCCGACTGGTAGCGGCGATCCCGCGACTTGGCCAGCGCCTTCAGCACCACGGTGGACAAGTCGTCATCGATGCCGACCGCGATCTCGGAGGGCCGCCGCGGCTCGACCTCGGTGATGTTGTGCAGAATCGCCGACAGCGACCCCTCGACCGAGTAGGGGAACTGCCCGGTGACCGCCTCGAACAGCATCACGCCGATGGCGTACACGTCGGTGCGCGTGTCGATCAGGTCGCTGGCGCCGCGAAGCTGCTCGGGCGCGGCGTAGCTGAACGTGCCCAGAAAGTCGCCGGTGCGGGTCATGTTGGCGCTGACCGGGTCCAAGTCCTCGCCGACGGCCTTTGCCAGTCCGAAGTCGAGCACGTGCGGCTCGCCCGCGGCGTCGATCAGAATGTTGGCGGGCTTGAGGTCGCGGTGAATGATGCCGCACTGGTGAGCATAGCTGACCGCGTCGCAGATCTTGCAGAACAGCCGGAGAATGTCACCGAGCGGCACGCCCCCCGCCCGCGCCTGCTCCAGGTAGGCATCGAGCGGCCGACCGTCGACGTACTCCATGACGTAGTAGTGCGAGCCGTCGGCGCTTTCGCCGCTCTCGAAGATGCTGACGATGTTGGGGTGACGTAGGCGGGCGACGATCTCAATCTCGCGCTCGAAACGGTGCCGCTGCCGCGAGGTCGCGAACGCGCCACGCAGCAGCACCTTGATCGCCACCGTTCGCTTGGTGGCGCGCTGGAACGCGCGATAGACGATGCCCTGGCCGCCGCGGTGCAGCTCTCCCTGCACATCGTACCCCGGCGGCCCGGGCGATTTCGCCGGCCCGACGGCGACCGGGCCGCCCGGATCGGCCGGGACTTTTCCGCGGTCCGTGCGGCCCAGTCGCGCGAGCATGAGCTGGTTCTCGCGCACGCGTCGCGCGCGGACCCGGCACCGCGGGCAGGACTCGACGTGGCGCAGCAACGCCTCGTCGGGCGTGACATCGCCCAAGGCCTTCTCGAGTTCATCGATCGCGGGACAACGCAACATCGATTCCACACGGGTCCGTGATGGTCAGCGCCATCACCTATGTTCCTACCGCGGCGCGACCGATGTCCAGCAAACTTGGCGAAGGAAGGACAATCCCCGGCCCCGACCGACGACGTTCGATAAGAACGAGTTCCGCGCGCCCGCTGGGGCGGGCTGGCTTGCCGACGAGGGTGATCCGCTCCGCCCGGACGTGCCGGGAGCGGCATATCGTTGAGAATAACGACGGACCTTCCATCGGGGCGGGAATTGCCCGGGACAGGGATCGAACCTGCACTCTCTTGCGAGAACTAGGCCCTCAACCTAGCGCGTCTGCCAATTCCGCCACCCGGGCGATCAGGGGCCGAGGAATGCATCTTAGTGTTCCGCGCCGGGGCGTCAAACGGCGGCGGCCGGCGGGTGGCAAGTGCGGCTGAAAGCCGGCTCGCTGACGGCGAGTGTAGCGACAGTCAGACGCGAGCCGACGCCAGATTCTCCATCGTCCGCGCCAGTTCGACGTCGCGCGACGTGACGCCGCCCGCGTCGTGCGTCGCCAGGTCCACCCGCACCGTCCGGTAGACGTTGAACCACTCCGGGTGGTGGTTCATGCCCTCGGCCACCAGGGCCGCTTCGGTCATGAACCCGAACGCCCGGACGAAGTCCTTGAACTGGTACTCGCGGTGCAGCTTGCCACCGACATAGCTCCAGCCCGGCAGGCTGCCCAACACGGCCTGAATGTCGGCCTCGGTCATGCGCGGCGGCGGGGCGCTCATCTCGCGTCCTCCCAGACTTCCATCGATCCCACGAAGGCCGCGAATCGTACTAACTCCACCGGCCCCCGGCCACGCGCGGCCGGATGGTGCGGCCGAACGCACGCCAGGTGTGTACAATGTTGGAACTCGGCGGCCGGCCAACCGATACAATCGGGATGAGCCGGGAGCGACGCCGACCTCGCAGCGCGGAGCCGGGAAACCCGTGATTGCTCGCCGCATACCGTGCGTCATACTGTCGATCTCCGTCTGCCTGCTGATGGCCGAGACGGCCTGGGCGTGGGGTCCCCTGACGCACGTTCGGCTGGCCGAGCAGGTGCTGTCCCAGCTCTGGCTGCTGCCGGCCGGCGTGGCCGCGCTGCTGGCGCGACAGGCCCGCGAGTACATTTTCGGAAGCATTGCGGCCGACGTCGTGTTCGCCAAGAAGCTGAGCCGCATCAAGCAGATTTGCCATCAGTGGTCTACCGGCTTCGCGCTGCTCGATCGGGCCGAGTCCGACGCCGGCCGGGCGTTCGCGTACGGTTACCTGTCGCACCTGGCCGCCGACACCATCGCCCACAACAAGTTCCTGCCGCTCCAGATTCTGTCCAGCGGCACCACCGTGACGTTCGGACACCTCTACTGGGAACTGCGGGCCGACTCGATGCTGCCCAGTGGGTACTGGATGGATCTGCGCCGCTCGCTGCATCAGCGGCACGACGAGGCGCACGACCTGCTCGCCGACCACCTGACGCGAACGTTGCTGCCCTACGGCGTCAATCGCCGCATCTTTCAGCGGATCAACCTGCTGGCGTCCGCCCGACAATGGCACCAGACCATGCGGCTATGGTCGCGACTGTCGCGCTGGCCGCTCGACAACGAGACCCTGGCCGATTTCCACGCCGAATCACTCGATCGCATCGTCTCGGTGCTCGAGCACGGCGCGTCATCGTCCGTGCTGTACGACGACCCCAATGGCAACTCGACGCTGGCCCACGCCCGCCGGCAGAAGCGGCTGTTGCGGCAGCTTCGCCGCGCCCGACTGCCGCTGGCCGGAATCGTCAGCGAAACCGTCCGCAATCATGTCCCCCGGCCGCGCGCGTCGCTCTCGCCGTTCGCCGTGCTGCCGCCGCCCGCCCGCGCCGAGAAATTCTCCGGAAACATCGTTAGTTGATGCTTCTCCAGGATGAACTTGTGCACCGGCGCATCCACCGGTAACGGGTACTCGCCGCTGAAGCAGGCCGTGCAATATCGCCCGCCCGCGTGTTTCGCGCACGCCAGCATGCCCTCCAGCGACAAGTACGCGAGCGACTCGACCCCCAGAAAGTCGCGGATCTCGTCGACCGAATGCTGCGCCGCGATCAGCTCGCGGCGACTCGGGAAGTCGATGCCGAAATAGCACGGGTGCCGGATCGGCGGGCTGGCGATCCGCATGTGGATCTCGCGCGCCCCCGCCGCCCGTAGCGCCCCGATCTTGTTGCGGGTCGTGGTCCCGCGCACGATGGAATCCTCGACCACCACCAGCCGCCGGCCGCGAACCGATTCGCGGATCACGTTGAGCTTCATCTTCACGGTCAGATCGCGGGCCGACTGCGTCGGCAGGATGAAGCTGCGCCCGGCGTAGTGGTTCACCGTGAAGCCGCGCCCGTGCGGAATGCCGCTCTGACGGCTGTAGCCGATGGCCGCGCACCGGCCGGCGTTCGGAATCGCCACCACCAGGTCGGCCTCGGTCGGCGCCTCGGCCGCCAGCCGCGCCCCGCACTCCACGCGGAACTGGTGCACGTTCTGGCCAAACACGTCGCTGGCCGGGTCGGAGAAGTAAACATGCTCGAAGATGCAATGGGCCGCGGAAACCTGCTGCGGAGACGCGAACGACCGCGACGCCAGTCCGTCGGCGCTCAGCGTCACGATCTCGCCCGGCTCGACCTCGCGGACAAGCTGGGCATCGACGATATCCAGCGCGCACGTCTCGCTGGCGGCGCAGTAGGCCCCGTTCTCGAGCCGTCCGATCACCAGCGGCCGGAAGCCGAACGCGTCGCGACAGGCCTCGATGCGATCCGGGTACTGCACCAGCAGACAGAACGCGCCCTGAAGGTGCGTGAGCACGTGGCCGAGCGGGTCCGGCCTGGACTGGTGGCGCGGATTGGCCAACAGGTGCACGATGACCTCGGTGTCGCTCGACGTCTGAAAAATCGCCCCCTCGGTCTCGTACTCCGCGCGAAGCAGGGCCGCGTTCACGAGGTTGCCGTTATGGGCGACGGCCACCTGCCCGCGGGAATACTGAATCAGCAAAGGCTGCGCGTTCACAACGTTCGGCGAGCCGGTCGTCGAGTAGCGGACGTGCCCGATGGCGTGCGGCGCCCGGAGCTCGTCCAGTGTCTCGGACCGGAACACCTCGGTCACCAGCCCGAGGCCAGCGTGCCGCCACATGCGGGCTCCGTCCGAAGCCACGATGCCGGCGGCCTCCTGCCCGCGGTGCTGGAGCGCATAGAGTCCGCGGTAGGTGAGCATGGCGGCATCCGGGTGTCCGAATACGCCGAACAGTCCGCACGATTCGCGGGCGTCAACCGGCATGTCTGATCCTTCCGACCGGTCGGCGTGCAGGCCATCCCGGCACGGACGCGGTCCGCGTACCCCGCGCGGCGATCGGCTCGCGCCGGCACGGACCCGGTGCGGAGTATAGTCGGTCGCGCGGTGTGCGCGATCAGCGCCCCCTGCGACGGCCGAACGCACTGGACATTTGGCGGCAACGGCCGTTGAATTGGACAGACGCACGGGTCGAGGTCGAGACATGGCCGAGCCGTTTGATGTCGTCGTCGTCGGGAGCATCAACATCGACCTCGTCATGCGCGTGGCGCGCCCGCCCCGGCCGGGCGAGACCGTCATGGCGCGCGATCTCGTGACCATTCCGGGCGGTAAAGGCGCCAACCAGGCGGTCGGCGCGGCCAGGCTGGGCGCTCGCACCGCGCTGATCGGTCGCGTCGGGCGCGACGACTTCGGCACGCGCCTGCTGAACGAACTGAAGGCCCAGCATGTAGACATCCGGCACGTCACGCCGACCGACAATCACGCCACCGGCGTGGCGATGATCACGGTCGACGAAAAGGGCGAGAACGCGATCTGCGTCGCGGCCGGGGCCAACCACCGTCTGACGCCCTCGGACGTAGACGCCGCCGCCGAGACGCTGCGGCGCGCCAAGGTCTGCCTGATGCAGCTCGAGCTCCCGCTGGCGACGGTCGAACACGCCATCGAACTGTGCCGAAAGGCCGGCGTCGAGACCATTCTCGACCCGGCGCCGGCGCCCGACCGGCCGCCGCGGGCGCTGTTCGGTGTCGACATCATCTGTCCGAACCTGCTGGAAGCCCAGGCACTGACGCAGGAGTCGCCCGGCACGCACGCCGAGGAGACGCGCACCCTGGCGGCCGCGCTGGCCGCGTACGGCGCGAAGCACGTCGTGATCAAGCTCGGCGAGCGCGGCGCGGTCGTCTGCGACGGCAACGGCTGCGAGGTGATCCCTCCGCACCGCATCACGCCCGTGGACACGACGGCCGCCGGCGACGCCTTCGCGGCCGCGCTCGGCTATGCGCGTGCCAAGGGCGACCCCCTGCTCGAAGCCGCCCACTTCGCGAACGCGGCCGGGGCGGCAGCCTGCCTCAAGTTCGGCGCGCAGCCCTCACTGCCGACGCTCCACGACGTGCTTCAGTTGCGGCGCGCGTGACGGACCGCGCCAACGTCATTCGGCGCGGCGTTCGTCCAATGTCGCGCTCCGCAGCCGGGCTCGAGCCACCGCCAGCGCCGCGATGATCATCATCGTGCCCCACAACATCGACCCCAGCGACGACATGCGCTCGCGCCCGGCGCGCGTCAGCAGGTCGCCGGTCAGCGAAGCCAGCGTGAAGCCCGCGAGCGTGAGTCCCAGCACCCATCGATCGAGAAGATCGCGGGATACCGTGTTCCGCAGGTACGCCAGCAAGGCGACGTGGGCGGGGATCAGAAGCGTCAGGTGCCCGGTCCACGTGTACCCGGAGAGAACCAGGGTTGCCGCCGCAACCAGGCTCCATTCCATCATCAGCGGTAGCGGATCGCCGGGTCTGCGCTCCCCGCGACAGCTCCACGCCAGTAGCCCCAGAAGTCCCACGGCGACGGCCCGTTGGATCCACGTGACGACGCGCGGGTCTGGAGACGCCAAGACCCAGGGCCGCTCATCCGGCGGGACGAGCTCGGTACGACCCAGCAGTCGGTTCGTCACGGCCGCCAGCGACTGATTCATGCCGGGCGAGTAGATCGCGCCGGACGCGGCGTATCCCCGAACGACGTGGTCGTACCACTGCCGCAGCAGGTCGGCATTCTGCCGCGGCGTCAGCACGGCCAGCGGCACGACGGCCAGCATCAGCGCCGCCCCCGCGGCGAAGCCCAGGCACGCCCGCCACTGCCGCCGATAGGCGAGGTAAACGGCAAACAACGCCGGCGTCACCTTCAGACAGGCAACCACCGCCACCAGCAGGCCGCCGACGACCGGACGCCCGACGGCCAGGCACCACAACCCCGCGACGACGCCGAGCGCGATGAAAATGTTGATGTTGCCATGCCCGAGATCTGAAACGACGAACCGCAAACTCATGATGACCGACGCGACACGAAGCCACGTCGGCAGCGGGCCGCCCCTCGCCGCCAGTCGCCACGAGAGGCCGAAGATGACGACCAGCGAGAGGTACTTCGACACCTGCCAGATCACGGCCGCGACCGGCTGCGGCAGCTTGGTGAGCGGGCGAATCAGGACGAGGAAGGCGGGCGGGTAGAGGTAGTCGGGATGCGCCTCGTAGAAGTGATCTTCGCTGCCCAGGGCGCGGGCCTGCGGCAGCCAGCGCTTCAGCGTCGGCAGGCGCCGCTCCATGCCGCGCAGGAAGCCGCGCAGATCACGAACGCAGAAGGCGATGATGACGAGCGCCAGCGCGATGCGGATCGCCGAACGCGCGCGAGCGGTTCGAAAGCCCGACATCCGGCGGCGCTACAACGCCAGCGGCGAAAGCGGTAGCCCGAAGTAGTCGGCCACCGGCTTGTTGGTCACCTTGCCCTGGTCCATGTTCACGCCCTGCGCCAGGCCCGGATCTTCCTTGCAGGCGGCCTTCCAGCCCTTGTTCGCCAGCCGCAGGACGTACGGCAACGTCGCATTGGTGAGCGCGAACGTGCTCGTGCGGCCGACCGCGCCCGGCATGTTGGCGACGCCGTAGTGCACAATCCCGTCCACCATGTACGTCGGATCGGCGTGCGTCGTCGGACGGATGGTCTCCACGCAGCCGCCCTGGTCGACCCCCACGTCGACGATCACCGCGCCGTGCTTCATCAGCGACAGGTAGTCGCGCGGCACGAGGATCGGACAGCGCGCCCCGGGAATCAGCACCGCCCCGATCACCAGGTCGGCCCGCGAGACCTGCTTCTTGATCTGCACCGGGTCGGAGAACAACGTCTGCACGTTGGCCGGCATCACGTCCGACAGGTAGCGCAGCCGATCGACGTTGATGTCCATGATGACCACGCGGGCGCCAAGACCGGCCGCGACCTTGGCCGCGTTGGTGCCGACCACGCCGCCGCCGAGAATCGTCACGTGCGCCGGCTCGACGCCCGGCACGCCGCCCAGCAGAATGCCCCGGCCCATCATGGGGCGCTCGAGATACTTCGCGCCCTCCTGCACGCTCATTTTGCCGGCCACTTCGCTCATCGGCGTCAGCAGCGGCAAGCGGCCCTCGCGGTCGGTCACCGTCTCGTAGGCGATCGCAACGCAGTTGCTCTTGAGACAGCCCATGGTCAGGGCCTTGTCGGCCGCGAAGTGGAAGTAGGTGAACACCACCTGCCCGGGCCGCATCATCTGGATTTCGGCCGGCTGCGGCTCTTTGACCTTCACGATCAGGTCGGCCCGCGACCAGACGTCCCGGGCGGTCGGCACGATCGACGCCTCCGCCTGGATGTAGTCCTCGTCGGAGAAGCCCGAGCCCGCGCCAGCCTGGGTCTCCACCAGAACCTGGTGGCCCGCCGACTTGAGCGCGATCACGCCCGCCGGCACCATGCCGACGCGGTACTCGTCCGACTTCACTTCTCGCGGAACGCCGACGATCATGGGGGAACACCTCCGGAAGGGCCCGCCGCGGCGGGCGAAAACGGCGACGAATCGTGATCAGGATACTCGATTGTCCGGGAACGCGGCAAGAAACCCGGGCGACGTCGCGGCGGTGGACGCGGGTGAGAAAGACCACCGGACAGATGCCGTTTGCCTGTCGGACGCCTCGACGCGAGCCGGCGGAATCGAGGGCGCCGGAGCAGCGCACGTCCGCAAGGAGAGCCATTCCATGAACGCGAATCGTCGCCAGTTTCTTCGCGGTCTTGCCGCGGCCGGCAGCGCCGCGATCGTCGGAGCGCGGCCTTCGTTCGCATGGCAGTCCGACGCCGCCGGCGGCAAGTTGCCGCCGCGCGGAGGCAAGCGACTCCTCATCCTCGGCGGCACGATGTTTCTCGGGCCCGCCGTCGTGGAGGCCGCCCGCGAGCGCGGCTATGTCATGACCCTGTTCAACCGCGGGAAGACCAATCCGCAACTGTTCCCCGACGTGGAGAAGCTCCACGGCAATCGCGACGGCGACCTCAAGTCGCTCGAAGGACGCCGCTGGGATGTCGTCATCGACACCTCCGGCTACGTGCCGCGCGTGGTGCGCGATTCAGCCACGCTCCTGTCGGCCGCGCGGCAGTACGTCTTCATCTCGACCATGTCGGTCTACAGCGACAACAGCAAGCCGGGTGCCGACGAGACCGCCCCGGTCGGCAAGCTCGACGATGAGACCACCGAGAAGATCACCGGCGAGTCGTACGGTCCCCTCAAGGCGCTGTGCGAACGCGCCGCCGAGGACGCCATGCCCGGCCGCGTCACCGTGGTGCGCCCGGGGCTGATCGTCGGTCCGCGCGATCCGTCCGACCGCTTCACCTACTGGCCCGTGCGGGTCAAGCGCGGCGGCGAGGTGCTCGCGCCCGGCACGCCGGACGACCCGGTGCAGTTCATCGACGTCCGCGACCTGGCGGCGTTCGTCCTGACGCTGATTGAGAACCGCACCATGGGCGTCTTCAACGCCACTGGCCCGGACAAGACGCTCACCATCGGCACGTTGCTGGATACGTGCAAATCGACCACCCGCAGCGATGCCCGCTTCACCTGGTGCGACGCCGAGTTTCTCGCCGAGCAGAAGGTCTCCCCCTGGGGCGACATGCCGGTCTGGGTGCCGCCGGCCGGCGAGTCGGCCGGATTCGCTCGCAGCAACGTGTCGAAGGCCGTCAAGGCCGGTCTCCGCTTCACGCCGCTAACCGAGACCGTGCGCGACACGCTCGCGTGGTTCGAGACGCTCCCGGCCGATCGGCAGGCGAAGCTCAAGGCGGGCATCGCGCCGGACCGCGAGAAGGAGGTTCTGTCGGCGTGGAGCAAGCGCAACAATAAGAGCTGACGCGAGACCCTGCCCGGCACGTCCGCCGGGCGGCCGATCAATCCGGCAGCAGCTGGCCATCGCGACCGCGCGCCGCTCGGCGAAGGCACGGAGCGCCTGCGACCGTCCCGGAGAGACCGCGCGAAGCGGCCGATCAATCACCGATCCGCCATGACAACGCCGACCGCCAGCGAGTCACCGCCCGATGCAGCCGGCCGACGGGCGAGGCGAGACGCCCTGTCGGCCCGTCTGGCCGCGTTTACGGCGATTCGGCCCGGCGAGCCATCGGCGCTGGTCTGGTCCGCGGCCTACTTCTTCTTCCTCATGGCCGGCTACTACGTGCTGCGGTCGATCCGCGACGCGCTCGGGACGGAGAACGATGAACGCGTGCTCCAGCGGCTGTTCCTCGGCACGCTGATCGGCACGGTCGGCGCGATCATCGCCTATTCGTGGCTGGTCAACCGCTACCCACGGTCCGTATTCCTTCCCCTGGTCTACCGCTTCGCGCAGCTCAACCTGCTGACGTTCGCGGCCGCGATGGCATTCCTGCCGGCCGGCTCTCAGAAGATGGCGTCGTGGGCGTTCTTCGTCTGGCTCAGCGTCTTCAACCTGTTCGCGGTCGTGGTGTTCTGGAGCTTCATGGCCGACCTGTTCACGAGCGAGCAGGGGGCGCGGCTGTTCGGGTTCATCGGCGCCGGCGGCACGCTCGGCGCGGCCGCCGGCGCGTTCCTGAATACGCGACTCGCCGCACATCTCGGCGTCGTGCCGCTGCTGCTGCTGTCGGTGATCACGCTGGAGATCGCCCTGCTCTGCCTGCGACGCCTGCGACGATTGGCGGAATCCAGCCCGGCGCTGTCGGCCGCCGCCGGTTCGAGCGCGGTGATCCGCGAGGGGGGCGTGTTCGAAGCGCTGGTCCGCGTCCTGTATTCGCCCTACCTGCTGGCCATCGTGATCTGCATGCTGATGTACACGTTCAGCACCACGTTTCTCTATTTTCAGCAAGCCGACATCGTCCGCGGGGCCATCGCCACGCGCGAACAGCGGACGATCTACTTCGCGCGCATCGACCTGTACATCAATGTCGTAACGCTGGCGCTGCAACTGCTCGCCACGGCCCGGCTGGTCCGAGTCCTGGGCGTCGGCGGCTCGATCGCCGTGCTGCCAGCCGTCACCGCGGCGGGCTTCGCCATCCTGGCCAGCCGCCCGACGCTCGACGTGCTACTCTGGTTTCAGGTCATCAAGAACGCGGCCAACTACGCATTGGGCCGTCCAGCGAGAGAAATGCTATACACGGTCCTTCGGCCTGAAGAGAAATACAAGTCGAAGGGCTGCGTCGACACCCTGGTCTTCCGCACCGGCGACGCGGTCAGCGCGTCGGGGTATCGACTCGTCGCCGCGGCCGGCAGCGCCGCCCTGCTGACCGCCGTGGTCGCCATGGCCGCGACCTGGATCGGCGCCGGCTGGCTCCTCGGCCGCTGGCAGGCCGCGCGGGCGTCGCGCGCCAGTCCGTCGCCGACGCGCGCCTGACGCCGGTCACGCCGGCCTACTTCTTGACCTCGAACTCAGCGTCGATGACGTCGTCGTCCTTCTTCGCGCCGGCTGCCTTGCCGGCCGCGACCGTCTCCTCGGCGCCCTTGCCGGCCTTCTTGGCGGTCTCCTCGTAGATGATCTTCCCGATCGCCTGAGACGCCTCGGCCAGGTTCTCCATCGCCTTGCGCACGGCGGCGGCGTCATCCTTCTTGAGCACTTCGCGCAGGTTGTTGGCGGCCTGCTCGATCTTGCTGCGCTCGTCGGCGGGCACGCGCTCGCCGTGCTCCTTGAGGGTCCGCTCGGTCTGGTAGAGGGCGCTGTCCGCCTGGTTGCGGATGTCGGCCATCTCGCGCTTGCGCTTGTCCTGCTCGGCGTAGCTCTCCGCCTCGCGCCGCATCCGCTCGACCTCATCCTTCGAGAGCCCGGAGCTGCCCTTGATCTCGATCTTCTGCTCCTTGCCCGTGCCCATGTCCTTGGCTGACACGTTGAGGATGCCGTTCGCGTCGATGTCGAACGTCACCTCGATCTGCGGCATGCCCCGCGGCGCCGGAGCGATGCCGGTCAAGTTGAAGCGCCCGAGCGTGCGGTTGTCGATCGCCATCGGACGCTCGCCCTGAAGCACGTGGATGGTCACCTCGGTCTGGCCGTCAGCCGCGGTGGAGAAGATCTCCTTCTTGCTGGTCGGAATGGTCGTGTTCCGCGGAATCATCGGCGTCATCACGCCGCCGAGGGTCTCGACGCCCAGCGACAACGGCGTCACATCGAGGACCAGGATGTCCTTCATGTCGCCGGCGATGATCGCCGCCTGAATCGCGGCCCCGATCGCCACGGCCTCATCCGGATTGACGCTCCTGTTGGGCTCCTTGCCGAAAATCTCCTTGCACAGCCGCTGCACCGACGGCATGCGCGTGCTGCCGCCGACGAGAATGACCTCGGTGACGTCGGAGGCGGAGAGCTTGGCGTCCTCGAGCGCCTTGAGGCACGGCTTGCGGCAGCGCTCGGTCAGCGGCTCGGTGAGCTGCTCGAACTTGGCGCGCGTCAGCGTCTCGGTCAGGTGCTTGGGGCCCGACGCATCGGCCGTGATGAACGGCAGATTGATGGTCGTCTCCATACTGCTGGACAGCTCGCACTTGGCCTTCTCGCAGGCCTCCTTGAGGCGCTGCAGGGCCATCGCGTCCTTCCGCAGGTCGATGCCGGTCTGCTTGCGGAAACTCTCGGCCACGTAGTCGATCAGCACCTGGTCGTAGTCGTCGCCGCCGAGGTGCGTGTCGCCGTTGATCGACAGCGTCTCGAAGACGCCGTCGCCGACGTCCAGCACGCTGATATCGAACGTGCCGCCGCCCAGATCGAACACGGCGATCTTGCCGCCCTTCCGCTGCTCCATGCCGTAGGCCAGCGCGGCCGCCGTCGGTTCGGGCAGCACGCGCTTGACCTCGAAGCCGGCGATCTCGCCCGCCTCCTTGGTGGCCTTGCGCTGGGCGTCGTTGAAGTAGGCCGGGACGGTGATGACGGCGGCGGTGACCTTCTCGCCGAGGTAGTCCTCCGCGGTCTTCTTCAGGTCCTGAAGGATCATCGCGGAGATCTCGGGCGGGGTGTACTGCTTGCCGCGGATGTTGACCTTGACCAGCTCCTCAGAGCCGCCGACCACCTCGTACGGCACCAGCTTCTCCTCGGAGCCGACCTCGTTGTGCCGCCGGCCCATGAACCGCTTGATCGAGAAGATCGTGTTCACCGGGTTGGTGATCTGCTGATGCCGCGCGATCTGGCCGACCAGGCGCTCGCCCTTCTCGGTGAACGCCACCACCGAGGGTGTCAGCCGAGAGCCTTGCGAGTTGGTCAGGACCTTGGGCTGCCCACCCTCCATGATCGCAACCACCGAGTTGGTCGTACCCAGATCGATGCCGATGATCTTGGACATTGGCCGTTCCTTTCTCGCCCCGTGCGGCGGGGCTGGCGCGCGATTGGCGCGCGCTGCATCCGACGATTCGGGTGGCAAGGCCAATGCCACCACGCTCGCGGCAAGGCGGGATCTCGCAATCTATTTCACAACAATGAGTTACGCTCGGCCTTCAGCAGCCGGCCCGTCGGTCGCAGCCTGCCATGTTGACACGGCCGCGCGCGGTCTGGCAGTCGCTACGGCCGCAACTCCAGCAGTGCGGCCTCAATCTCATCCGTGCGGATGTCGTCGGCCCAGAACAACCGACCCGGTTCGGATGCCAACACGAACCGCGTCCTTCCACCTGATGACTTCTTATCTCGGGCCAGGAACCGGGCGACGTTCTCACAAGAAACCGCGCGGGGTGTAGCGACGGGCAACCCGAGCAGACCGAGCACGCGGCACAAGCGCCAACGCAGATCCTCCGTGGCCATTCCACGCCCGGCCGCAATGGACGCCGCCGCCAGCATGCCCAAACCCACACACTCCCCATGCCGCAGTTCGTAGCCGAAACATGCTTCCAGCGCGTGGCCGAGCGTATGGCCGTAGTTGAGGGCAGCCCGGCCGATGCCGTCCCGGCCGCCGGTCTCTCGCTCGTCCTCGGCCACGACCCCAGCCTTGATCCGCACGTTGCGGCACACCAGCTCGACCAGCGCGCCGGCGTCCCGGCTGCGCAGGGCACCCGCGTTGGACTCCAGCCAATCCAACAGCGTTCCATCGCGAACCAAGCCGTGCTTGACGGCCTCGGCCATGCCCGCCACGAAGTCACGCTCTGGCAGCGTCGCAAACGTGTCGACGTCGATCAGCACCAGCCGAGGCGGATGGAACGCGCCCACCAGATTCTTACCGGCCGGGAGGTTGACGCCCGTTTTCCCGCCGACCGACGCATCGACCGCCGCTTCAGTCGTAGTCGGGCAATTCACCCAAGGGATGCCGCGCATCCACGTCGCCGCGACAAAGCCGGCGAGATCGCCGGTAACGCCCCCGCCCAACGCGACCATCAGGGAGTCGCGTGCGTGACCTTGCGCCGCCAGCCACTCGTAGACCCGCCCGGCGGACTCCAGCGACTTGCTGGCCTCGCCCGGCGGGACCTCGTACACGCTGACGTCCAGCCCGGCGGAGAGCAGGGCGTGATGCAGCGGCCCCAGGTGCGAGCCGGCTACCCGGGCGTCGGCTATCACGGCGACCGCCGCCGGGGCCGGGAACGACCGGAGCAGAACGCCCGCTTGGCGCAGCACGCCGGACCCGACCAACACGCTGTACGTCCCGGCCGAGGACTCCACGCGAACCGTCGAAACTGGGGACTCGTTGTGCTGAATCGGGCACTCTCCTGCGGCTCATCCTACTGTCGGATCGGGCGGTGGCCGGCTGGGAGCGAACCTTATGCTCGATCGAATCGTATGGGTCTCATAAGGGGTTGGTGCGACTAACCGAGTCGGTGCGAGAAACGAGCCCTCAACGGCGGAAACTCCATAACGTCATAACGATCCTAACTTTAGTAATTGTGGTCCGAGAATAACAATGCGTGTATTCAACAACCCCTTCCCCGGGGTAGGAACTACCCGCCCGCCAGTGCTCCGCCGTCTCGGGTCCGAAACGAGATATAATCTTATTCATAACAAAGCCTTACAAGCTAAGTGCTTGACGTAGATCGTGCCCGCCGAGGTCCGTTTTCCTTGACCGGACGGCAGCAACCCAGTATCCTGAAGGAACCTATGAATCCGACCACCACGCTGACCCGACGAGCCGCCCGCCCCGTGCCGACGGCCATTCGCACCTATCGCAACGCGCTGGCGTACCTGGAGTCGCTGCCGAACTATGAGAAGCGGCCCACCGGCCGCGCCGCCAGCCACGCGTTCAAGCTTTCCCGCATCCAGAAGATGCTGGCCGCCCTGGGGAATCCGCACCGGGAATTCCGCACGGCCCACATTGCCGGGACCAAGGGCAAAGGCTCGACCGCGGCCATGCTGGCAAGCATGTTGCACGGCAACCGGCTGACCGTCGGGTTGTTCACGTCTCCCCACATTCTGGACCTGCGCGAGCGCATCGTCGTGAACGACCGGGTCATCTCGGAGCCGGAGATGACGCGCCTGGTGGCCAAGGTCGCGCAGCTCGCGCGGCGGATGAAGAACGACCCGCCGACGCACTTCGAGGTCCTGACCTGCGTGGCGTTCCTGTATTTCGCCGCGCGCGAGGTAGACATCGCCGTGATCGAGGTCGGGCTGGGCGGCCGGCTGGACGCCACCAACGTCATCCGGCCGGAAGTGTGCGGCATCACGAATATCAGCTTCGACCACATGCAGGTGCTCGGCTCGTCGCTGACTCAGATTGCCGAGGAGAAGGCCGGCATCTTCAAGCCGGGCGTCCCGGTGATCAGCTCGCCGCAGCACCCGGACGTGGAGAAGGTTCTGCGCCGCGTCGCCCAGAAGGTCGGCTGCCAGCTGCAGATCGCGGGCAAGGATTTCGAGTTTTCGACCCGGTTCGAGTCCTCGCGCGTGACCGGTCCGCAGACGCGCATCTGCGTGACCACCGCCACCAGCCACTTCGAGCATCTGCACGTGCCGCTGCTCGGCGACCATCAGGCGCGCAATTGCGCCGTGGCGCTGGGCATGCTGGACGCATTGAAGGGCCGCGGCTTCAAGCTCGATGACGAACTGGCCATCGCCGGGCTGGCTCGGACCAGCATCGCCGGCCGCATGGAGCCGATTCATGCTCGCCCGCGCGTCATCGTGGACGGCGCGCACAACGCGGCCAGCATCGAGGCCGCCATGCACGCCATCGGCCAGAACATCTCGTGCGACTCGCTGATCGTCATCTTCGGCGCCAACACCGACAAGGACGTGCCGGGCATGCTCAGCCTGCTGTCGCACGGGGCCGACAAGGTGATCTTCACACGCAGCACCCACCCGCGCGCCGCCGACCCGGCCGAACTCGCGGCGCGCTTCAAGGAACTGACTGGTCGCTCGGAGCAGTTCGCGCCCACGCTGGCCGCCGCGCTCGAGATCGCCGAAAAAGCGGTCACGCGCGACGACGTGATCTGCATCACGGGTTCGTTCTTCCTGGTGGCCGACGCCAAGCGCCATTTCGCGAAGCTGAAGAACACCGGCGCCGTGAGCGCCGCGCCGCCGCGAAAAGCGGCCGTCTGACTCAACCCGATGCTATTGATGGGCGAGGGCGCCGACGACGGCGTCACTCGGCGTGCTTGTCCAGGCGAACGCTGATCAGCTCTGGAAGAGCGCCTCGGCCGCGCGGACGTGTTCCGGCACCTCGGCCTTGATCGCCTCGACCTGCGCCGCGCTGAGGTTCATCGATTTCAGCAGGGGCTCCGTGATCTCGGTGAGCGCGGCGGTGCGGGAGAAGCCGAACTCGAGCTGACAGGCGATCACGTCGGCCAGGTGAACGATCTCGACCATCTGCTTGAACTCAGGGGAGAGCAGGTGCGGCTTGTGGTGATAGCCGATCACCGCGACCAGCCCCTTGGGGAAGCGCCACTTGGTCGCCAGGGCCTGGCCGAAGGCCTGGTGGTCGGCGCCGATGACTTCCTCCTCGATCTGACAGAACGAGCGCGGCTCCGCCCGATGCCGCGCGATGACTTCCGCCAGCTTGCGCGGCAGTGCCTGCCGCTCGATCAGCAAACCGAGGTCGTGAATCAGGCCCGCCAGAAACATCTCCTCCATGCACTGGGCGCCCTGGGCCTTGGCGATCAGCCGGCTGGCCGCTCCGACCGTGGCGCTGTGCCGCCACAGTTCCATGCCGTTGAAACCGTCGATGGTGACGCCGCCCTGGAACAGCCGTGTCATGGAGGCCGCGATGGCGATGTTCTTCACGGCCGACAGACCCAGCAGCACGATGGCGCGGTCGACGTTGTTGACCTGCCCGGGCAGACCGTAGAAGGCCGAGTTCACGACCTTCAGAATCTTGGCGGCCAGCGCCGGGTCGTTGCGAATGACATCGTGAAGATCGCGCGCGGTCGCCTTGGCGTCCTCGACGATCTGAATGATCCGGACGGTGATCTCCGGCAGCGTGGCGATTTCGCCAATGCTGTTGATGGCGTTGTTGACGAGCGTCGCGGCGTCTTGAACACCAGGCTTCACTGCGGCCTGCATGATTGGGTCCCCGGGACTTCCGTGCGGCGGCCATCGAGTCGGATGGCGCGCGAACTCCACCGGTTGCTATCGGTCCGACGCCCGTCGGCCGTTACTTGCGCCCCGCGCGAAAACAACGTCGGAGCCGATAATCACGGCTCAAGGTCGCGATGCGTGGGTGTCCGGACTTCTAGAGGCGCTGATGGTCAGTCGCGGCGCGACGTGGCCGCGAGCGACTCGGCGGCGGATGAACGGGTCAGCGGTGTATCGGCCGGAATGAACGCCGCCGCCCGGCGACCCAGGACATGCGGCAAGTCGGATGGACTGAGACTGGCCGAGGTCATCCCGGCTCGCTTTACGATCACGTTCTCGCTGGTGAACAACTCGCCGGCCTGGATATCGCGCGCCGCGACCAGGCAGCCGCGCGCCAGCCGTCGTACCTCGCGCTGCGCGTCCGATAGGCGAATGACGCCGTCGCCCAACAATGTCTCAGTCTCGCGCACCTGCCGAACGTAGGCGGCGAAGTCGGCCGGCTCCAGCGAGAAGAAGTGGTCCGGGCCGATTCGCTCGCGGTCGAGCGTGAGGTGCTTCTCCAGCGCGACCGCTCCGGCCGCGACGGCGACCGCGCCCGTGTGCACCTCGCGCGTGTGATCCGAGTAGCCCACCGGCACGCCATGGAGATCGGCCAGCGCCCGTACGGCTCGCAGGTTGGCTTCTTCCGGCGGCGTCGGATAGCTGCTGACGCAATGCAGGAGGATCAGGCGCTCGGCCGCGCCCGCACGCCGCAGCCGGCAGACGGCCGACGTGATTTCGCCCGCCTCGGCCGCGCCGGTCGAGACAATCAGCGGCCGGCCGGTCTCGATCGCCGCCTCGATCAGCGGGACGTTCAACAAGTCGGTGGATGCGAGCTTGATGGCCGACACCCCCAGCTCGACCAGCAGTCGAACGTCGGCCGGAGAAAACGGCGTGGCGAGGAACTCGATGCCGACTCGCCGGGCGTGCTCCGCCAGTTCGGCGAAGCGCCCGGGGGCCAGCTCGAGGCGACGAAGCATGTCGTACTGCGACGTCGCCCGCGCATCATGTTTCCGCTGGTAGTCGCAAGCGGCGGCGGACCGGGTCACCAGGCGCGACGCGGCGAAGACCTGGAACTTGACAGCGCTCGCGCCAGACGCTTGGGCGGCGTCGATGAGCCGCTTCGCCGCGTCCACGTCTCCGTCATGGTTGACGCCGGCCTCGGCGATGATGAACGCCGGTCGGTTCGGGCCGATCTCGGCCGTACCGATGCAAACGGGCGCGATCGGTCGCGACGCCAGCATCGCTTCGGCCAATCGCAGGTCGGCGGCGTCATCAACGTCGATGGTGTCGCCCGCGTTGACGACACTCCCGCGCCGATCGCGCCCGAAGAACGCGTGGAAGTCGGCCGGGTGCGCCGGCGGCGTTTCCAGCGCCTCGCGCGTGACCACGACCACCGCGCCATCGTGATAGAACAGCGGTTCCAAATCCTGCCGGCGATGAACATGGTTCTCGCGGAACTTGACAAGTCGGCCGGCCTCGAGCCGGTGCAGCCAGTCGGGGTGCTGCTTACTGACCGGCGCGACGGTGCGGATCGAGTCCGCGCCCGTGGCGAGTAGTTCCCGAACGGCGCGATCGATGGCGCCCGCCGGTCGCAGCGGAATGTTGCCATAGAGCAGAACGACCACGTCCGCTCGAAAGCCCGGATGCGCGGACTCGAAGCAACCGACCGCGTGGCGCATGACCGCATCGACCGAGGCCGTATCGCTCGCAAGCTCGGCGGGGCGATTGACCACGAAGATGCCGCGGTCGGCGGCCAGTCGCGCGGCCTCGGTCGAGTCGGTCGAGAAGCAGACGGCGTCGAGCGATTCGGCCGAGAGCGCGTGGTCGAACGTGAACTCGACCAGCGGCCGACCCGCCAGCGGCCGCACGCACTTGTTTGGCAACCCCTTGCTGCCGGCGCGGGCGATGATGACGGCCAGGACGGTCGGCATATCAATCTGATCGGCCTGAGTCCGGCGCGACCTTGACATCGCCCCGCACGACGCGGCGCAACACCTCGGCCAGTTCGCCCGACAGCGCTCGGCGATCGTAAGCGAGCAGCTCGGCCGAGGTATCCAGTTTTCGAGTCAGATGGGCCGCGGCCAGCTCGGCCATCGACCGTAGGCCCGCCCCGATCGAGGCCCTATCCCGCAACCGCGCAAACACGACTCGCCCGGGCGCGACGCGGCGCAGCAATTCGGCGTCGTTGCTGTCCGGCGACTCCTCGACGCACAGGATCGGCCGACCCGAGCGCAGGTACTCGAAGACCTTGGCGTTGTGCCCCCAGCGGGCGACGTAATCACCCACCAGCAGCAGCAGGGCATCCGCCGCGCAGGTTTCCAGCCAGGCACGCTCGGGCGAGACGGCCGGCACCACCTCGACGCAGGCCGCCAGGCCGAGCCCGGACACGTAGTCGCGCGACAGGTTGCCGATAAAGCGCACTCGACAAGGCAGGTCGGCACCCAGGTCGCGTAGCGCAGACAGGAAGAGATCGGGCCGGTTGCGATGCGACACGCTGCCGACGTGGGCCAGCGTCGGCCGCGCGTTCGCGGCGTCTGAGATACGCTGTGGCAACGCGGTGCACCGCTCCGCGTCGAAGCCGTTCGGAATCACATGGCCGAGCTCGGCCGACACACCGCATCGCGCGGACAAATCCTGCCACATTGGCCGCGACACCGTCACCACCGCGCGGGCGCCGCCCACGACGGCGGCCTCGAGTTGGCGATGTCGCCGCAGCAGCGCGGTGGCCGTCGGCTCGTAGCCGCCCGGACCAATCCAGTTGTCCCGGAAATCGACCACCAGCGGCAAGCCATGTTCGCGCGCGAGGATCAGCGCCGCTCGCGCGGCGCTGGCCGGCGGGAACGTGGTCCAGACAACTTGAGGGCGGAACGCTCGGATGCACGCCCGCCCGGCGGCGACGGTCCGTCGCCCCCACACCGCGAACCGATCGGGAAACAGCATGCGCTTCCACACGCCCGACCCCGGTCGCGCTCGCGGTGGACCGGCGTAGTCGCCGAGCGCATCAGCCGGTGCCCGCACATCGGCGACGCGCACGACCCGAACGCCGTCCCCGTCGACCGTCGGGCGCTCCGGCCGACGGCCCAGCAGTCGCGGCCGCGCGTCCGCCGTCAGCACCAGCGGCTCGCAGTCGAACGATGGCAGGTACCGCGCGAATCCGGCGGCGCGTTGCGCGCCAGCGCCGGGCGTGGGAGGATACCAGTAGCTCACCATCAGAACCCGGAGTTCGACCATGGGGCGCTCGGGGCCTCGCGCCGGCGGACACCCGCCGAGTCCGCATTGCATCGTGCCGGTGCGGCAGTGTCGAGTCACGACGATCTCGCTCGCTCGGCGATTCGGCCGCTGGCAGCGAGCCACGCTTTGGCGCAAGATCGAGCGATGCGGGTAGTGGTGCTTCCGTCGTGGTATCCGACCGGCGAACTGCCCTACGCGGGCGGGTTCATCCGCTCGGCCGCGTTGGCGCTCGCGGAGCAGGGGCTCGACGTCACCGTCATGTTCCCGGAGCTGCGCTCGCTGCTGGCGTGGCGGCCGGGCGCGGGAAGCGGCGACCTCTCCGAACGGCCGGACGGCCCGATGCGCGAGTGGCGCTGGCGCGGCTTTCGATGGTGGCCGCGCGAGCGTCACGGCACCGTCGCCTTCACGTCGGCGGCTCGTCGGCTCATGGCCGACTTCGTCGCCGAGCACGGGCAGCCGGACCTGGTGCACGCCCACGTCGTCCTCCCGGCCGGCGCGGCCGCTCGCAAGCTGGCGGAAATCTGGGACATCCCGTTCGTGCTCACGGAGCACGCCGGCCCGTTCTCGATGATGACCGCGACGGCGTGGCAGCGCTGGGGTACGCGCGCGGCGATCGCCGAGGCGGCGGCCGTCACGGCCGTCAGCCCGGCGCTGGTGCGCGCCATGCGAGACCACGGCGTCACCCGCGACATCAGCGTGATTCCGAACACGCTCGACCCGCTGTTCGCCGAGACGGCCGAGCGCGTCGCCGCGGATGCCGCAGGAGCCTCCGCGAATTCAGCCCGCTCGCAAGAGGCTCCGCGGTTTCTCACCGTGTCCGCGCTTCAACCCGGCAAGGGGCTGGATGTGTTGCTGCGCGCCATGGCCGAACTGAGCGGCGCGCTGCCCGCCGCCACGCTGACCATTGCCGGCGCCGGGCCGGCCGGTGCGTGGCTGCGTCCGATGGCGGACGGACTGGGCGTCCGGGAGCGCGTCAAGTTCGTCGGCGCGCTGGCAGGCCCGCCGGTGGTGCGGGCCGCGATGCTCGAGTGCGACGTCTTCGTGCTGCCCAGCCGGTCGGAGACGTTCGGCGTGACGCTGATCGAGGCCCTGGCATGCGGCCGGCCGGTGGTGGCCACGCGATGCGGCGGTCCGGAGTCGATCGTGACGCCGCAATGCGGCGCACTCGCGCCGGTCGATGATCCGCTCTCACTGGCCCGCGCCATGCGCGACGTGGCGGCCAACTCGCGCTCGTTCCCGCCGGCCGTCTTGGCGCGCGATTGCCTGGTGCGTTTCGGGCCGAAAATCGTCGGCCGGCGGTACGTCGAGATCTTCGAGCAGGCGCTTGGCCGGACGCGCGCGGCCGCGGCGGCGCAAGGGTAGTCATCGCTGATGTGCGGCATTGCAGGGATTCTCGCCGACACGCCGCGCGACGACGTGCCGCCGCTGGTCGAGCGCATGACCCAGCTGCTGCATCATCGCGGGCCGGACGACGGCGGCGCGGTCGCGTTCGGCGCGGGCGGCCGGCCGGCGGTGACCCGCCGCCTG
>CAZNUJ010000049.1:0-2131 GCA_964576285.1 uncultured Planctomycetaceae bacterium
CGATCCGCTGCTGGCGCGCCGCGCGAGCGCCGCCCTGCGGCTGCTGCGCGGCGCGCGGGTCGCCCTGATCGGACCGCCCAACGCCGGCAAGAGCACCCTCGCGAACCGGCTGATCGGGCACGAACGCATCATCACCGCCGACCACCCCGGTACCACGCGCGACTGGGTCAGCGAAATCGCGGTCGTGCACGGCTGGCCGATCACGCTGACCGACACCGCCGGCGTGCGTCCGACGGATGACGCGCTCGAGGCCGAGTCGATCCGCCGCGGCATCGGCCAGGCGCTGCGGACCGACCTCGTGCTGCTGGTGCTGGATGCGTCGGAGCCGCCCGCTCGGCTGCACGAGACGGCAGCGCGGCTGCTGCAGCGCTTGCCAAACGACCAGCCGCGCATGCTCGTCATCAACAAGATCGATCTGGCGCGATCCCTCGCGCCAGGCTTCGAGCGCGACACGTGGCTTGGCGTGTCCGCCACGCTGGGCGACGGGCTGGAGGAACTCACCCAAGCCGTGGTCGAACGGCTGGACCTGCATTTGCTGGACGGCGACGCCCCCACGCCGGTCACGGTTCGGCAGGCGCGGCTGCTGGGACTGGCCGTGAGCGACGAGGACGCCGCGATTTGTACCGCCACGCCGGCCTGAACCGCTCTATCATGGGCGGCGTGCCGGTCGAAGGTGTCATTCCGATCTACAAGCCGCCGGGGCGTTCGAGCGCGCAGTACGTCTATCGGCTGCGCCCGATCCTCGGCGAGCGGCGCATCGGGCACGCCGGAACGCTCGACCCGTTCGCCGACGGCGTGCTGGTGGCGTGCGTCGGCCGCGCCACGCGCCTGGTCGAGCGGCTGATGAACCTTCCCAAGACGTACCACGCCGTCATCACGCTCGGCGTGACCAGCGCCACGCTCGATCCCGAATCGCCGCTCGAAGCGGTGGCCGGCGCGGCCGATCCCGGTCGCGCGGCCGTTGAATGCGCGCTGGCCGGCTTGGTGGGCGAGATCGAACAGACGCCGCCGCTCTACAGCGCCGTGAAGATCGGCGGTCGGCCGGCGTATCGACTGGCGCGCCGCGCCGCGCGACTGGGCGAACACGCCGAGGCGCTCCCCAAGCCGGCCGCCCGACGCGTGCGCGTTGAGGACATCCGCCTGCTCGCCTACGCCTGGCCGACGGCCGAGGTGGTCATCCGCTGCGGGCGCGGCACCTACATCCGCTCGATCGCGCGCGACCTGGGCGCGGCGACGGGCTGCGGCGGGGTCTGCACCCAGTTGACGCGCACAGCGGTCGGACCGTTTGAACTCAACGCGACGGTGCGACTCGAAAACAGCACGCCCGAGCAGGTCCGCGACTCGCTGCGTCCCATTTCGTCCGTGCTGGCCCTGCTGGGACCGGCCGACGGCCACTGATCGCTCCCGCCGAGGGGCGACTTGACAGCCGCGTTTGTTCGGACTATGTTAGGGTACGATCGAGGGGGTTCGCGGGGAGGCTGCGCGCATGGCGACGCGGGGTTCGGGCGGGGCGGGGCCGCCGCTGACACGGCGGCAGACGGACGAGGTGCGGCGGCACCTGGGGCTGGTGCAGTTCAAGCTGCGGCAGGAGTGCGCCCGCTACGGGCGGCTCGCCCGCGGACTGCACGACGACCTGTACCAGGAGGGCTGCATGGCGTTGGCGGAGGCGGTGCGCTGCTACGACCCGGCCGAGCACGGCGAGTTCGCGCCGTTCGCCTCGATCCGCATCCGCACCGCGATGGTGCGCTTTATGCGCGAGCGCCGCCTGCTGGTGCGCGTGCCGCTGGCGACGCAGAAGCGCCATGCGCGAACCGACCCGGATCGCTCGACGCGCCGCGTGCTGTCGCTCGACCGCGGCGATCCGAGCGAGCCGCGGCCGGGGCGGCATCGCAACCGCCCCGTCATTCGCCGGCCGACCGTGCTCGACACGGTCGACGCGGGGCTGCCCACGCTGGGCGGGCTGCTTCGCGAGCGGATCGACGCGGCGCTGGCCTTCGCCCGCGACGACGCCCGCCGCGCCGCCCGGCGTCCGGAGTCGGCCGGGCCGTTGATTGACGCCGTGATGAACGAGCGGCTGGCCGTGCCCGAGAGCAGCGCCCGCATGCCGCTGCGAGCGATCGCGTCGGGGCTG
>CAZNUJ010000049.1:2156-21777 GCA_964576285.1 uncultured Planctomycetaceae bacterium
GATCGAGGATCGGCTGAAGACGACCGCGGCCGAACGGCTGCGCCGCGACACGTTGTTTCGACTTCTGCGCCAGGCCATTCGCCGCGCGCCAGACGGAGCCGCCGAGCGGCTGGCCGGCCGACTGCGACGTCTGGTGCGGCGGGCCGAAGCGGCGGTCAGTGGGTCGGCGTCCGCCGGGCGTCGCCGGCGGCGGAGCGCTGCTCGGCCGTCTGAAGCTCGTCGAGACGAGCGCACAGCTCCGTGAAGAGCTCGGCCACCGGTTCGAGCGTGGCGGCCAGTTCCTTCTGGAGTTCGGCCTTGCGCTCCGGCTCGGATGCCTTGCCCAGGGCGCGCTCCAGCCGCGCGATCTCCGCGGCGCGGGCAGCGCGGACGTTCTTGGCCCGCGCGGTCTGCTCGGCGAGGATAACTCTCGCCGACTTGATCTGCGCGCCGTCGAAGCCGTGCACGAAGCAATATTCGCGCACATAGCGCTCCCAGCTCGATTCGTCCTCCGGGCGGGCCGGCTTGGTCGCGGCGGCCGGCATCTGCGCGAAGGCTTGCTGGGCCTCGTGCTTGGCGCGCTCGGCCCGCACGGCCGCCACAGCGGCGACGTGCACCGGGTCGTTGTCGAGCCCCCACTGAGTCGGGTCCCACTGGCCCTGCTGCCAGCGACCGACCATGCGAATGACGTCGCCGTGCCGTTTCTGGAAGGCCTTCAGATCGGCCTGCATGCGCTCGCGCTGCTCGGGCGTCATCGTCTCCGACAGCGTGTTTGCGACCTGCTCCATGGCCTGCCGGGCGTCATCCATCATCGGCGCCAGGGTGCGGCTCCAGCGGGCGACCTGCTTGGCGGTGAACGGCTCCCCGGCCGCGCGCGTGCGGATGGCCTCCATGGCGATCGGGGTGGCGTCCTTGAAATACTTGAAGGTCAGCCGCATGGCCTCGAACTGCATGCGCTGGTTCAGCGTCGCCTTCTGGCTCTCGCTCAGGTTGTAGCGCGTCTGCAGGGAGTTGAGGAACAATTCCTGCCGTCGCTGCGGCTGCCACGGCGGAATGCGATCGACCTCGCGAACCAGATCGAGCGCGAAGCGGTCCGGCTCGCTGGTCCAGCCCTGTCGCTCGAAGACCAGGCCGATGGCCTCGTTGTTCAACGAGGCCTGGCTCTCCCATGGGCCCATCTGCTTGGCGGAGTCCAGCAGCTTCTCGAACTGCTGCGCGGGGGGCTCCTCCGACACCGGCGGCGGCGCGTGGTCCTCGTCGTCGGCATTCTGCGCCGCGGCGGGCGCGACGACGCCGATCGACCATGCCAGCGCCCACGCCAGCAGCGCGATCGCCGCACCACCTCGCGAGGATCGTGCCATCCGTCGTTCGTCACACACCATGATTGCCTCGATGCCGAGCCCGCTCGACGGCGGTGCGCAGCTTTTCGTGCAGCTCCAGCGGCCGCGCCACGGTCCGCCAGGTGGCCACGCCGCCGGCGGTCGCCCCGGCCGCGGTGCTCATGTGGATCGAACCCAGCCGCAGCAGTCGCTCGACCAGCGTCAGCGTCATCCATGTGTTCTGAATGCGCACCAGCGGGCACTCAAACAATTCAACGTTGAATACGCCCCGGATTAACATGACGCGGCGATTGGTCAGCACGTAGAGCCGCCCGGACCACTGCAACGTGGCCCACGTCAGGCGGCACAGGGCCAGCGCCAGCCCGAGCTTGATCAGGGGCAGTTCCATGCCCGACAGCGGCCCCAGCCGCGTCGCGGCCACCACCAGCGCCGCGGCGACGCACCACCAGCGGCTCACCAGCGGAATGAACCACAGCGACGGCTTGATCGCGAACACGACGATCTCGCCGCCGTCGAGCAGGTGGGTGGGGAGGACGTCGGCCGCCAGTGCCGCGGCCGAGGCCGGCTCGACCGGCGAGTCCGATCGTACGCCCCACCCGCCGCGGTGCGGGCCGGGCTTGAGCGCGGTCATGCGTACAGCTCCGGCTTCAGCACGGCGATGTCCGGCCAGTTTCGATACTGGTCGGCGTAGTCCAACCCATACCCGACCACGAACACGTCTTCGATGTCGAAGCCGAGGAAGTCCGGCTGAAGATCGCGCGGCGCCTTGGCGGTCTTTCGCAACAACACGCACAGTCGCACGCTGGCGGCGCCGCCTTCCTTCAGGCGCGAGGTCACGAAGCGCAGCGTGTTGCCGGTGTCGAGGATGTCGTCGACCACCAGCACATGCCGGCCGCGGATGTCGACCCGCAGGTCGGACACCATTTGCGGCTGGGCGGTGGCCTGCGTTCGAACGCCGTAGCTGCTGACGCTCATGACGGCGATCCGCATCTTGAACGGCAGGCAGCGCATCAGGTCGGCCACGAAGATCAGCGCGCCGGAGAGCACCGGCACGAGCACCAGCCCGGCGGCGTCCTGCCCGTAGGTCCGCGCGATCTCGTCGGCCAACTCGCGCACCCGCCGCGCGATCGTCTCGCGCGGGATGAGAATCCGCCCGATGTCGTCTTCCATCCCGACATTATAAATCGGCGGCCGGTCGCCTCAATCGAGGCCGAACTTGGCCAGCCGGTAGCGCAGCCGGTCGCGCGACAGGTTCAGCAGCTTGGCGGCGGCCGACTGGTTGTTGTTGGTGCGGGCCATGGCCTGTTTGAGCAGGTGCAGCTCGAGCTGCGTGAGCTGCTCGATGTCGAAGCCGTCAGGCGGAAGCGTGAAGCCATTGAGGTCGATCGGCCACGACTGCGGCTGGCTGCGACCGAGCATGATGTCGCCCGGGCCGATGGATTCCGCGCGGCTGAGCAGGACGGCGCGCTCGACCACGTTCTTGAGTTCGCGCACGTTGCCGGGCCAGTCATACCGCTCCAGGCGTTCGTAGGCTTCGGATTCGAAGCGCGTCACGGTCTTCTTGAACTCGGCGGCGAAGCGAGTCAGGAAGTGGTCGGCCAGGATGCGAATGTCGCCGCCGCGCTCGCGCAGCGGCGGCAATTCGACCGTGACCACGTTCAGCCGATAGAGCAGGTCGCGGCGGAACTGCCCGTCGGCGATGGCGCGGTCGAGGTCGCGATTGGTGGCGGCGATGATGCGCACGTCGACGGCGATCTCGTTGACGCCGCCGACGCGGCGGAAGCGACGCTCTTCGAGAAAGCGCAGCAGCTTGGCCTGGAGTTGTGCCGGCATGTCGCCGATTTCGTCGAGGAAGGCGGTGCCGCCATCGGCCATCTCGAGCAGGCCCTTCTTCTGGGCCTTGGCGTCGGTGAACGCGCCACGCTCGTGGCCGAAGAGCTCGCTTTCGAGCAGCGTGTCCGACAGCGCGGTGCAGGTGACGTTGATGAACGGCTGCGCGGCGCGGTCGGAGTTCTGATGAATGACGCGGGCTGCCAGGTCCTTGCCGGTGCCGGTCTCGCCGCGCAGCAGGACGGTCGACGCGCCGCTGCGGGCGATCTGCATGATGATCGACATGAGCTCGCGCATCGAGGCGTGCCGCCCGACCACGACGTCGGTCCCGTACTCGGACGTGAGCTTGCGGCGCAGCTCGCGCACCTCGCGCCGCAGGCGCGTGGTTTCCAGCGCCTTGCTGACCACAAACAGCAGGTGCTCCATCTGAAACGGCTTGGCCATGTAGTCGAAGGCGCCCAGCTTGATGGCCTCGACGGCGCTCTCGATCGAGCTGTAGGCCGTGAGCATCACCACCACCGCGTCGTGGTCGACGCTGCGGAGCTGCCGCAGGATGTCCAGCCCGGTCATGTCGGGCAGCTTGTAATCGAGAATGACCAGGTCGAATCCGCCGGTTTCGAACGCCGCCAGGCCGGTGCGGCCGTCCTCCGCCTCGGTCACGCGGTATCCCAGTTCCTCCAGCTTCTGGCGGATGGACCAGCGAATCAGGGCTTCGTCTTCGACGATCAAGACTCGAATCACGTGGGTTCCCGCTCGAACAGGGTTCTTGAGATCAACGGCTGCCGGGTCGCTCGGAACCTACCGATACCGGCCGCGCAGACTGCCGCGCCGGCAGGCGCACCCGGACGGTCGTCCCGGCGCCGATGCGGCTCTCGATCGAAATGGTACCGCCGAGCGTGTCGACAATCCGCTGGCAGATCGAAAGGCCCAGCCCGGTGCCCTTGGCCTTGGTGGTGAAGAAGGGCTCGAACGCGCGTCGGCAGACCTCCTCATCCATGCCGTGGCCTTCGTCGCGCACGGCCACCGTCACCGATTCGCCGTCCAGCCGCGCGATGACGCGCACGGTCTGTCCGGCCTGCGACGCATGGGCCGCATTCAAGAGGAGATTGACCAGCAGTTGCGCCACCTGGTGCTCGTCGGCCTCGATGGCCGGTACGCCGTCGCAGTCGACTTCGCAAGCCACGCGCTGAAACGCCGGCTCGCGCGCCAGCAACGCCGACACTCGGTCGATCAACTCGGCGAGATTGCAGGCCTTGATCTGCGGCCGGGCGGGGCGGGCGTACGAGAGCAGATCGCGCACCGTCCGATCCAGCCGCGTGATCTGCCGAAGCACCTCCTCCAGAATCGGCCGGTGCACATGCTCGCCGGGCGTGGCGTCGCGGATGACCTGGATCGCGCCACTGATGCCGGCCAGCGGGTTCTTGACCTCATGGGCAAGCGAGGCCGCCAACTGCCCGAGTTCGGCCAGGTGCTCGGCCCGCGTCAGTCGTTCGCGGATCGCGCTGCGTTCGACCTCGCGCACCTGGTCGGTGTAGCGCTCGCGGTAACTGTCCAGCATGATCGCCAACTCGAGCGACAGCAGCTTGTGAAGCGCAATCAATCGATCGTCCGCGTTCGGCAGACCCGATTCGCGAATGATGCGATGCAGTTCCTGCCAGACGACCTCCATGGCCGTCACCATGAAGTGCTGCGGCAGTCCGACCGCGACGTGCACGCGGCCGATGCTCGATCGCTCCCGCCAGTAGGCAGCGTCGTACGTGCCGCCAAGAAGGGTCTCGAGCCAGCGAAGCAGGTGGCCGCGCAGGCGTTCGACCTGGGCGTCGCCGCCGTGCAGGACGCGCCGGGCGGCCGGATGGGCCAGGATTTCGCGGTAGAAGCGATCCACCACCGCCGGTAATCGCGGTGCAACTGCCGGGGCCGTCTCGCGCAACAGATCAGCGTCCGTCGCGGAGAAACCGACGTAACTGGCGGCTTCTTCGAAGATTGCCAGCATGACCGGGTTATTCTAACGCGCGCCCCAGTCGCTCGCCGCAGCGTGATTTGACGCAGTGGTGCGGGATTTCCCACAGCGGCGGCCGCACATCGCACGCCCCACGCGGCTTGTTTCAGTCCTGTCACGCCCATCCCCATCGCTCGACCGGGCTTGGCGATCGCAGCGGCTCGGCGTGGTACGGAACGTGCCAATGTCACCAAGGTCCGTACAAGCGCGCCGCCGACCGGTCGGTCCGGTCGACCGGAACGCGTGGGAGGCTGGACCGCGGTGCAACGGCGGCTGCTGATCGTCGAGCCCGACCTGCTGACGCGATGGTCGCTTCAGACCTACTTCGGCCGCTGGTTCGAGGTCCGCACGGCGGCCGAGGCCAACCAGGGCAGCCGCGTGGTTGAGCGGTGGCCGGTCGACGCGCTGATCGTCGCCGACGACCTGTCCCCGGCCGGCGCCCAGGATATCGAGGCGACCGCGCGCCGCGGGAATCCGGCTGTCCGCGTGCTCCACACGATCGCGCGCACGGCCGACGACGCGCCGCCGCCGGATCCGTCGTACGTGGAGAAGCCGTTCGATCTCCGCCGCCTCGCCGACCTGCTCGGCGTGTCGGTCGCACCGGACACCGACAACGGATATGCCGCGCCCTGACCGCGGCCCGACGCCGCTCTGGAGCACCCGCGAATGCCCGCAGCCCTGCAACTAGCTCAGCGTGACGAACTCGGCTTTACCAACGTGCTGTTGTCCGCCCTTGGCGGCGACGGGGCGAACATGGCCGCCAAGCTGCTCTTCAAGATCGGCTGTACGCAGTACGGTCTCGACGGCGGTTTCGACGCCCGTTACGGCTCCGAAAAGAAGGGCACCGCCACCGACGTGTCGATCCGCTTCTGCAAGATCGGCACGCTCGTCCGGCAGTCCGGACCGACGGCCCGTCCTCATTTTCTCGTGATCTTCCACCAGGACCTGATCGAGCCGCTCGAACTATGGCGGGGACTTCAGGCCAACGCGACCTGCATCGTCAACACGTCCGCCGACCCGGAATCGATGCGATCCCGGCTGCGACTGCACTCCGGTCGTATCCTGTGTCTCGACGCCGCTCGCATCGCCTACACCGCCCGCTCGCGGCTCAACATGCCGCTGTTGGCCGTGCTCGCCCACGAACTGGGCTTCCCCGACGAGGACATCAAGAAGGGCGTTGCCAAACAGTGGCCGCGCGCGGTCGACGCCAACCTGGCAGCGTTCGACGGCGCGCTCCAGGGCGTCGTCTCGGCGACCTTCGAGGACGACGGGCGATTCCCGCTGACCGAACCCAAGCTGACGCGGGGCGCGATCGGCTGGAAGAACATGCTCAACGGCGGAACGGTCGACGCCCTGTATCACACCACCGCCGGCCGAGACAACCGCATCGCCGCGCTGGGCCGCGTTCCGCACTTCAACCCGGCCGCCTGCACGTCGTGCGGCATCTGCATGACGGTCTGCTCCGATCCGGGCGGCTTGTTGTGGTTCGAGGGCAAGATGACGGGCATCGACGACCGCTTCTGCAAAGGCTGCATGCGCTGCGTCGAGGTGTGCCCGGAGAATAAGAAGGGCAAAGCGCTGACCGCGCCCGCGATCGAGTACTAGACGGGCGCGCGGCGACGCCGCCCCGCCCGAAGGAGAATCGACGGCCATGACCGTGCTATCCGCACCGCATCGACCCCCAACGGAGCCCCAGGCGGCCGTTCAGGTTCCCTGGCTCGGCAACGGCAACGAGGCCGTGGCCCGGGCCATCCTCGACATCGGCTACGACGCCGAGGGCTACTACCCGATCACGCCGTCCTCGGACGCCGGCGAGGTGGTCTCCAAGGCCTTCGCCGATGGCCAGACCGACATCGCGTTCATCGTCGCCTCGTCCGAGCTGGCCGCGCTGGGCGTCTGTGCCGGCGTGGCGGTGGCCGGCGGGCGCGTGGTCGACGTGACCAGCGCCAACGGGCTGCTGCTCAAGGCCGAGCAGATGCCCGCCATCGCCGGGCTGGGGCTGCCGATGGTGCTGAACCTGTCGACCCGCGACGTGTCGGCGCCGTTGAACATCAAGAACGGCCACAGCGACCTGTATGCGACGCTGGGCTGGGGCTGGCCAATCCTGCTGGCCAGCGACGTGCAGGCCTGCTACGACCTGAACATCATCGCCATCAAGCTGGCCGAGAAGGTCAATCTGCCGGTGATCGTGGCCTACGACGGCTTCCATACGTCGCACGCCAACCGGCGCATCATGGTGTTCAACGATCACGATGACGTGCGGCGGTTCGTCGGCCCGCCGCCGTTCAAGGCCACGCTCAAGGGCGAGAACGGGCGCTTCAGCGTGCTCGACGTCGCCCACCCGCGCACCTTCGGCCCATACATGAACGACGATCTCATCAACGCCAAGGTCCAGATGGACCTCAAGTTCGACGCCGCCTACCGGCTGCTGCCGCGGCTGTTCGACGAGTTCCACGCGTTGTCCGGGCGGCGCTACGGCTTCGTTCAGCACTATGGCGATGCCCAGGCCGAGCGCTGCCTGGTGGCGCTCAACACCGCCGGCGAGGCCGCCAAGGACGCGGTGGACGCGCTGGCGGAGCGCGGCGAGCCGGTCAACCTGGTCATTCCCACCGTGCTCCGTCCGTGGCCGGAGGAAGAGGTCGTCGCGGCACTGGGGGCGGCGAAACGGATCGTGGTGGCGGAGCGGGCCAGCCAGTACGGCGCGAACAACTACCTCGCCAACGAGATCGGCGCGGCCCTGCAGCGCCGTGGCAATCGGGCCCGCATCGTGCAGCGCAGCTACGGCATCGGCGGGCTGAACTTCACGCGCGAGGACGCGCTGGCGCTCTACGACGAACTGGCGAGCGACGATGCCCGGCCGGCGGCCGGCACGCGCACCCCGCCGACCAACGGCACGCCGCATTTCTCGTTCGCGCCGGACAAGGCCTACCACGGCGCCTGGGCCGGCGACACCAGCTACAATCCGCCTCCGACGCTGGTGCCGCTGACGTGCGAACAGTGCACGCTGAACGCCGGCCAAGGCAACAAAGTCAATCTCAAGGAGCTGTCGAAGATGCCGCCGCGCTTCGACAAGCACACGGCCTGTCCCGGCTGCGGCATCTTCACGAGCCTGAACCTTTTCCTGCGTGGCATCGACGGACACGTCGTGCTGCTGTTCAACACCGGCTGCGGCATGGTGGTCACGACCGGCTACCCGCTCACCAGCTTCAAGGTGCCGTACTTCCATAACCTGTTCCACAACAACTCGTCCACGGCCACGGGCGTGGTCGAGATGATCAAGCGCTTCAAGGCCCGCGGCGAGCTGCCGGAGGAGATCACCGTCATCGCCGTTTCGGGCGACGGCGGCGACGACATCGGCATGGACCAGGTGATCGCGGCGGCGCTGCGCAACGACCCGTTCATCCACTTCGAGTACGACAACAAAGGCTACATGAACACCGGGGCGCAGCTCTGCTACTCCGGCTTCAAGGGCCAGAAAGCGTCCAACGCCCACTGCGGCCCGCAGCAGGCCGGCAAGCGCACGCACCACAAGGACATTGTCGAAATCCTGCGCGGCACCTTCGCCCCGTATCTCGCGACCACCAGCGAATCACACGCACTCGACATGATCCGCAAGGCCCGCAAGGCGCAGGCCACCGTGCGGGCGGGCGGGTTCGCCTTCATCAAGACACTCTCGGTCTGCCCGCTCAACTGGGGCATGGAGGACCATGTCGGCCCGTCGGCGGTGGAGGCGGCGGTCGACGCCTGCATGCACCCGCTGTTCGAGATCGAGCACGGCAAGACGACCATCACCTACGACCCGGAGGCCAAGAACGCCAAGATCCCCGTGACCGAGGCGTTTCAGAAGATGGGTGGCGCGTTCCGGCACATCGCGACGCCGGAGTACGCCGACTTGGCGCGCGAGGTGCAGGAGGAGGTGGACCGCCGCTGGAAGCGCCTCAAGGCGCTGGCGGCGCACGAGCTGCTCTGATGATGAAGACCCCGGCGCTTTGAAGCCCCGAGGTCAGGTCCGCCGGCCGCGACGAGCCGGTCGATGCACGACCTTGCCGCCGGCCACGACGGCCAATGAGGTGAGCAGCGGGGACGCTCCCGCCGCTCATCGAGCAAGTTGAGGTGCATCATGATCCGACGCAACACGCTGAACTTCCTCATCGATGTCGTCACGCTGCTGGTCATGCTGGGGGTCGTGACGACCGGCCTGCTGCTGCGGTGGGTGCTGCCACCGGGCAGCCGCGGAGGCGCCGGCCGCACGCTCTGGTCGTGGGGGCGGCACGACTTCGGCGACCTGCACTTCTATCTCGTGCTCGGGATGCTGGCGATTCTCCTCGTGCACCTGGCGCTGCACTGGAACTGGGCCTGCGTCACCGCTCGTAAGTGGTTCCTGCGCGACCCGGCCGGCGTGAGCCGCCCGGTGGGTTGGATCCGGCAGGCCTGGGGCGTGCTCGTGCTGGCGCTGATCGTCTCGTTCGTGTCCGGTTTCATCGCGCTGGCGATGAACCAGGTGACCTTGTCGGCCGGCGACAGAGAGCATGCGGTGCGGGCCGGCGCGGTCGCCCATGACCTCGCCGGATCATCCGGACGGCGACACGGTCCGTCCGGGCGAGTCGCCGGCGACATGCTGCGCGGATCGATGACGCTGGCGGAAGCGGCGGCGGCATCCGGGATGGAGCTGGAGGACGTCCGAGCCCGGCTCGGTCTGTCGGCAAGCGTGTCGGCGAATGACCGCCTCGGCAGCGTCGCCCGGGATCACGGCCTGACCATGGCGGACGTCCGCGAGCGCCTCGCCCGCGCGGCGGAATGAACCTGAGGGCACCGGCTGGCCGGTCCTCGCGGCCTGCGCGGTCCGAACGGAGGTGAGCCATGAGCAGGTTGAATCAACAGGCGGCTGAGTCGGATCAGGAAAAGCTCGGCGCCGAGCAGACGGCGTATCCGCGCGAGGCCGATCGCCGCGTCCGCACACGTCTGATCCACGGGGTCGGGCGCAGCCGGCGCTGGGACTACAACCATCACGTCGTTCCGCCCATGACCTCCAGCGCGACCTTCCGGCTGGACTCGGCCCGTCGCGGTGCGCAGGGGTTCGTCGAGTTCGCGCACCTCACGCCCGAGTCGGAGTCGCACACGCCCATTTATATCTATGATCGCCTCGACGAGCCGACGCGCGGCATGCTCGAGGAGAACCTGGCCGTCGCGGAACACGGCGAGGCGGCCGTGTGCTTCGCCACGGGCATGGCGGCGATCTCGGCGGCGCTGGGCGTGCTGACGCGGGGCGGGCAGCACGTGGTCGCGCACCACATGCTGTACGGCTGCACCTACTCCCTGCTGACCAACTGGCTGTCACGCTACGACGTGGGCCTGACACTGGTCAACCTGATTCAGCCCGACGGACTGGCCCCGGCCATCACGCGCGACACACGGGTGGTCTACTTCGAGACGCCCGTCAACCCCGACATGCAACTCATCGACATCGCCGCCGTGCGCTCGATCGTCGACCGGGTCAACGCGAAGCGACCGGAGGCGGAACGAGTCTGGATTGTGGTCGACAACACCTTCGCCAGCCCGTACTGCCAGCGTCCGCTCACCCTTGGGGCCGACGTGGTGGTTGAATCGCTGACCAAGGGCATCGGCGGATTCGGCACGGACATGGGCGGCGTGGTGGTCGGCCCGCGCCGGCTGCGCGACCCGCTGATGATGTATCGCAAGGACTTCGGCGGCTCGCTCTCGCCGAAGGCGGCCTGGTCGACCCTGGTCTACGGCCTGCCGTCGCTGGCGGCGCGGATGGCCAACTACCAGAAGACGGCCCACCACGTGGCCCGCTTTCTTGAGCACCACGAGAAGGTCGCCGCCGTGCACTACCCGGGCCTGCCCAGCTTCAGGCAGTACGAGCTGGCCAAGCGTCAGATGGTGAGCGAAGACGGGAAGTTCGCGCCCGGCTCGATGATCTACTTCGAACTGCGGTCGCGCTCCGCCGGCGACAACCCCGGCGAGCGGCTGATCGACTGGATCGCCCGGAACTCGTACTGCATCACGCTGGCGGTGTCGCTGGGCCAGATCAAGACGCTGATCGAGTGCCCGTACACGATGACGCACGCGGCGGTGCCCGACGATCGCAAGTGCGCCGACGGCGTGACGCCCGGCAGCATCCGCCTCAGCGTCGGACTCGAGGACAAGCAGGACCTGACCGAGGAGCTGGCGGCCGCCCTGAGGCACGTCTAGGCGGACTTTGCCGCATCCGTCCCGCCGTGCCGGCCGGCGGTCAAGCGCGTGCGGCGGCGGCGTCGATGACAAGGGGGCCGACGGCGCGAGTCAACTCGCGATGGCCGCCGGCCGGAGATCGACGCCGCCGTGCCTCATCCCAGCATCATCGCCGAGCGCGTCTCCAAGCGCTTTCGACTCGGCGCGCGGCATGGTTCGCTGCGCGACGCGGTCGCGGCGTGGATGGCTCGCGGGGTTCGCACGGACACGGCTGCGACATCACTCTGGGCGCTGCGAGATCTCAGCTTCGAGGCACGGCCGGGCGAAGCGCTCGGCGTCATCGGGCCGAACGGCGCGGGCAAGAGCACCCTGCTGCGGCTGCTGGCCGGCATCCTGCGGCCGGACGGCGGGCGACTCGCCCTGGCGGGCCCGGTCGCCGCCATGATCGAGCTGGGGGCCGGCTTTCACCCCGACCTCACCGGCCGCGAGAACGTGTTCCTGCACGGCGCCATCCTCGGCCTGTCGCGCGGCGAAATCCGACGGCGCTTCGACGATATCGTGGCTTTCGCGGAGATCGACGATGCCCTCGACTCACCGGTCAAGCACTACAGCACCGGCATGCACGCCCGGCTCGGCTTCGCGCTGGCGCTGGCGGCGCGGGCTCGCGTGCTGCTGGTGGACGAGGTGTTGTCGGTCGGCGACCGCTCGTTCCGATCGCGCTGCCTCGACCGCATGCGCCAGCTGCTGCGTGAGGGCGTCACCATCGTCTTCGTCTCGCACGACCTCGATACGGTCGCCCGTTTCTGCACGCGCGCGATTCTGTTGTCGGCCGGACGCGTGCTGTGCGATGGCACGCCCGGACACGCCGTCGCGCGATACCACGAGGCGGCGGCCGATGCGCTGCGGATGCCTCCGGTCGACGGGCGGCCGCCGGTCGAACTCGTCCGAGCGCGGCTGCTGGACGCTCGCGGCCGGCCGATCGCCGCGTGCCGGCCCGGTGAGCCCGTTCGCTTCGAGTACACGGTACGCTTCAACGTCGCGATTCCACGGCCGTCCTACGGGCTCTACCTGACCCGCGCAGAAGACCAGTTGGTTCTGTATGAAACCAGCAGCACGCGGCTGGGCGTCGAGGACCGCCCGGCCGCGGTGGGCAACGAGCGCACCATCGCGTGCGAATGCACAGTGAATGTCGATACGGGCCGCTACTTCCTGGGACTGCACGTGCGCGACCGCGACGGCGCCCGGTACGCTTGCGAGCAGCGCGCGGTCGCGATGCTGGACGTGGCACGGGAGGCGGGGCCGACCGAGACCAGCGGCCCTGCGTGGATCGCGCCGCGCTGGCGCTTCACCGACCGTGACCTCGCTGACGATTCGAGTGCCCACCAAGCCCACCGCCTCGCGCCGGAGCGGCGCGGCGCGGCAGTCGTTCCCCCTTGATGGCACGTCCGGCCGCGCGCTCGTCCGCGTCGTCATCCGTCGGTTTCGGCCAGCACGCGCTCAATCTCGGCAATGGCCGGCGACAGCGTCGACTCGCTGAAATCGAGCCTCGCCCCGGCGGTTTCGAACAGCTCCGGCAGCGGCCGGCTGCCGCCCAGCGCCAGCGCGGCGCGGTACTGTCGCACGGCCCCGGCGTAGTCCCGCCGGCTGTTGCGCCATACCGCCAGCGCGCCGAGCTGGGCGATGCCGTACTCGACGTAATAGAACGGATGCACGAACGGATGCAGCTTGTGGTGCCAGAAGTGGGCCTGCACCTCCTCGAAACCGGTGTAATCCTCGAGGCCGCCGAACCGCCGCCGAAGCTCCAGCCACGCGGCGCGACGCTGGTCGCGCGTGTGTCCCGGATTGGCATAGACCCAGTGCTGCAACGCGTCAATCTGGGCCATCCACGGAAAGAAGAGCACGATGCCCTCGAGCTGCTCGCGCCGGGCCCGCGCCAGGTCGGCCGGCCCGTAGAACTCGTCGAGCCGGTCCATCGCCAGCAGCTCCATCGCCATCGACGCCACCTCGGCGAACTCGATCGGCGACGAGCGGTAGGCGACCAGCGGCTCGTCGCGCGTCGCGAATCCGTGGAAGGCGTGGCCGCCCTCGTGCAGCAGCGTCTCGACGTCGCGATGCAGACCGACGGCGTTCATGAAGATGAACGGCAGCCGTCGCACTTCGAAGGTGGTCATGTAGCCGCCGGGCGCCTTGCCGCGGCGGCTCGCCAGGTCGAGCAGGCCCTCGCGACGCATGACGTCGAACTGGTCGGCGAACGCCGGATCGACGCGGGCGAAGACGCGGGCGCACTTCTCCACCAGCTCGTCGACCGTGGCGAAGGGACGCAGCGGCGGGCGGCCGCGCGGGTCGACCGCCAGGTCCCACGGTCGCAGGCGATCGACGCCGAGCCGCGCCTGCCGCGCGGCGTGAAGCCGTCGAGAGGCGGGCACGCCGGCGCGTTCGATCGCCGCCGCGAACGCCTCGCAATCCCGCGGCGTGTAATCGAAGCGCTCGAGATCACGGAAGGCGTACTCGCGGTAGTCGCGGCAATCCGCGTTGCGAGCGATCCGCGTCCGCACGTTTACCATCTCGTCATACAGCTCATCCAGCGCTTCGCGGTCCGCCATGCGGCGGGTCCAAATGGCTTCCCAAGCCGTCTGGCGGCGATCCCGGTCCGGTTGCTCCAGCTCACGCCCGGCTTCTTCCAGCGTCTGCTCGCGACCGTCGATGGTGACGGTCATGGCACCGCAGGTCTTCTGGTACTGCTGCCGCAGCTTCTCGTCCTGCGTGTGAAGCTCGACGTTGCGCTCGCGGAACAGCTCCACGCGGTTGCGCACGCGCCGCACAAATACGTCGTACCGCGGCGAGGGCAGGTCGCGGTGGGCGGGAGCCTCGAGCAGCTTGCGGTCCAGCTCGTTCCAGGCGACGCGGGCGGGCGGCAGGACGTTTTCAATGAAATCGAGATACGCGCGTTCGCGCTGCGGGTCGTCCGTCTGACAGGTCATGGCGACATCGCGGACCGTGCGGGCCTCGTCGAGCGCGGCGGCGAGTTCCGACGCGTCGAGCAGCCATTCCTCGATCTCCGCGCTCGAGCGCAGCCGCGCGCCGCGCAGTCGATCGAAATACGGTTGGACCTCGGACCAGTTCCCGAGATCCGATTCCGGGCGGACGAACGCCTGCCTCGCGCGGGTCATGCGGAACCCCTCCGCGTGGATGGCGAGCAGCCATCCCATCCAAGTGCCGCCTCGAACACCCGCCCGGGTCGTGGACCCCTTGCAGACGGAACCGCGGGAGGAACGCCTCCGCGCCGGACGGTCCGGCCGTTGTTACCGCATCCCCGTCCACCCGGCAAGGCGGTCGGTTCGAGCCGGTCCGATCGCCGCACACCGGGGCGCCATTTCGCAAATCCGTCGTTTGCGACAGAATCGGACGCGGGATGACGTGCGCAAGTCGAAATAACCTCGCGGGCGCGACGGCGCCGTGGGAGCGACTCGCCCTCGATCGCGACCTTCGGGCGCTGCGCGCCGAGCGGATCGACCTGCACGTGGCGGCCGGTCCGTTGCGGCTGTGGCGGCGCGACGCGTGGGGCGAGTGGGATCCGCTGTTGCGGCGAGTCGGCATCTTCGGCATCGAGCGCGGCGACCGCGCGGTCGTGCACACGCTGCTGCATGAGCTGGTGCACGCACTGTCGCCCGGCTACGGTGACGAGGCGGCGACCGAGCGTGTCGCCGACGACTGGCTGGCGACTCTCGACGCCGATCTGATCAGCCGAATCGCGGCCACGCTTCGTCGCGCCGCGAAACCGGATCGGCACCCGCGGCCCGACCTTCCCGACGATCTCGGGCCCATCCCCGCATGACGCTGACGATCGGCTGCCTGCTGCTGGTGGTCTTCCTTGTCTTCGCCGCGCTCATGTTCCTGGAGCGGCTATCGGCGCTGCTGGCCTTGCCGCTCATGGCGATCTCGTTCGTGACGCTCGCCGTGCTGGCCGACCTGGCGGCGCCCAGCGGCGAAGCCACCTCCCGCTTTCGACAATGGCGCGATCTGCGGAGGGCGACGGCGAACGCGGTGCGCGAGCGGCTGGAGACCCACGCGCGGCTGCTGGACGCGGCGCGGGCCGTGCTGGCGTCCGGGGACGTCGCCGCGATTGAGTCGATGGTCGCGCGCGAGCGACCGAGCGTGCAGGCGCAACTCAACGCGTGCCGGGCCCGGTTGCTCGGATACCCCGATTTTCTCTCGAAGCCGCCGGAGCATCCGGGCGCGCGAGCTCTGGCGGAAGCAAGGCTGCGCAGCGTGCCGATCGAGTCGTTGCTCGATGCGCTCGAACGCGCCGTCCGCGAGCCGGGCGATCCGGCCCGGCGCGTTCAGGCTACCCTTGACCAATCGCTGTCTCTGCGAGCCGCGCCGCAAGTCTGGCTCGATCGAAACGCTGACGCCGAGGGCTGGCGCGCGGCCTGGCGCGACGCGCTGGCGTACGTCGGCGGACATCTGGCGCTGACCGTCCGCGCCGGCAGCCTGAGCCTGTCGGCCACGATGATCGCCACGCTCTTCGGCGGCATGTTCGCCATGTACGTCCGCAATCTGAAGATCGCGGAGCGGCTGGTCTACTGGACGGCCGAGTTCGCCGGCGAACGGCCGGCCGGCGTAGCCCTGGCGGTGTTTCTCGCGACGGCCCTGATCTTCACGTCGGCCGGCGGGCTGGGCACCGTCATGATGCTGGGCACGATCATCCTGCCGATCCTGCGCTCGGTCGGTCTGTCGCCGGTGGTCGGGGCGGGCGTGTTCCTGATCGGCATCGCCATGGGCGGCCAGCTTCATCCGGTCTCTCGACGGCTGTGGCTCGACTTCTACGGCGTGACGCCCGCCGAGCTGGACTCGATCCTGTGGACACTGGTGGCGATCTACTTCGCCACCGGGGTGGCCTGGATCGCCTGGGGGACGCGCCGCGGGCTGCGCAGCAGCTTCCAATCGCGCGAGGCGCCGGTCGACGCGCCCGCGCTGACGGTCCCGCCGCGACTGATGATCGCGCCGCTCGTGCCGGTGGCGCTGGTCTACGCGGGCGGAATCGACGAGATCGCCGCGTTCACGATCGCGATCTGTTACATGTATCTGTGCGTGCGCGGGCGCGACGGGGCGACGCGGCAGCTGGCGCGCTCGCTGATCGACGGCGCTCAGGCGGTCGTGCCGCCGGTGCTGCTCATGATCGGCATCGGCCTGCTGGTGACGTCGCTCTCGACCGCGCCGGTGCAGGGCTACCTGCGACCGCTGATCGAGGCCGCCGCGCCGCGCACGGCCGGCCGCTACGTCGCGGTCTTCGCCCTGGGCGCGCCGCTGGCGCTGTATCGCGGACCGCTGAACGTGTGGGGCATGGGGCTGGCGGTGTCGGCCACGCTGCTGGCGACCGCGGCGCTGCCGCCGCCGGCCGTGCTGGGGGCGATTCTGGCGGCCGGGATGTTGCAGGGCGTGTGCGACCCGACCAACACGGCCAACGTCTGGATCGCGGGCTTTCAGAACGTGGGGGTGAATCGACTGCTTCGCTACCTTCTGCTGCCCGTGTGGGCGGCGGCGAGCGTCGCCGTGGCGATCTTCGCGATGCGGTTCCTGGCGTGAGTGAGGTGGCGACCATCGGCGGGCGCGTGCGGATCGGCATCGACGTGGGCGGCACGTTCACGCACGCCGTGGCGATCGACGCCGCCACGCTCGAGCTGCGCGGCAAGGCCAAGGTGCCGACTACGCACGACGCGGCCGACGGCGTGGCCCGCGGCGTGGTGGACGCGCTGCACAGACTGCTGGCCGACAGTCGCATCGCGCCGGCCGACGTGCTGCTGATCGCGCATTCGACCACGCAGGCGACCAACGCCCTGCTCGAGGGCGACGTGGCGCCGGTGGGCATCGTCGGCATGGCCCGCGGCCCCAGCGCGGCGCTGGCCCGCATGCAAACCGCGATCGCGCCCATCTCGCTGGCACCCGGGCGGGTGCTGGCGATTTCACATCGCTTCATCCGCTCCGAGCGGGTCGGTCCCGACACCATCGACGCCGCCATCGACGGACTGGCGCGCGACGGAGCGCAGGTGATCGTCGCCGCCGAGGCGTTCTCCGTCGATGACCCCGCGCGCGAGACGCTGGTGTGCGAGCGGGCCGCGGCGCGCGGGCTGATCGCCACCGCCACCCACCACGTCAGCCGCCTGCACGGCCTGCGTATCCGCACGCGAACCGCGGTCATCAACGCCAGCATGCTGCCGCGCATGCTGCGGACGGCCGAGATGACCGATCGCGCCGTGCGCGAGTCGGGCATCCGCGCGCCGCTGATGATCATGCGCAGCGACGGGGGCATCATGACGCTGGCGGAAATGCGGCGGCGGCCGATCCTGACCATGCTGTCGGGCCCGGCGGCCGGCGTGGCCGCCGCGCTGCTGTACGCCCGCGTCTCGGACGGCGTGTTTCTCGAGGTCGGCGGCACCAGCACGGACATCAGCGTCATCCGCAACGGCCGCTGCCAGGTGCGCTCGGCCGAGATCGGCGGCCAGAAGCTGCACGTGGCGACGCTGGACGTTCGCACCGTGGGCGTGGCGGGCGGCTCGCTGGCGTACCTGCGCGGCGATCGCATCGAGCAGGTCGGACCGCGCAGCGCGCACATCGCCGGTCTGCCGTACCTGAGCTTTCTGGAGCGGGCCCCCGAGCCGCCGCGGGCCGAGGCGTTCGAGTTCGAGGGCGATCGATTCGCGACCGTGACGACCGGGCCGACCGATCACGCGGCAGGCGAGCGGCGGCCCAGGGCGGAGCGGGCCGAACCCGGTTCCGGCGAGAGCGGCATCACGAACGAACTCGGCGGACACTGGGCGCTGACGCCGACCTGCGCGGCGAACCTGCTGGGGCTCGTTCCGGAGGGCGATCCGGCCCGCGGGAACCGGGACGCGATCGAAGCCGGGTTCGCCGCGCTGGCGGCGGCGAAATCCGCGGGCGGGCCGCGGGACTGCGCCGAGCGCATCCTCGACCTGGCGAGCGATCGCGTGATCGCGCTGGTCGACGACCTGCTGCGCGACTACCGGCTGGATCGGGATGTGGTCCGCCTGGTCGGCGGCGGCGGCGCGGCGTCGGCCATCGTGCCGCATGTCGCGAAGCGCATGGGGCTGCCGTTCAGCACCGTGCCCAACGCCGACGTCATCAGCGCCATCGGCGTGGCGTTGGCCCTGGTGCGCGACACGATCGAGCGCACTGTCATCTCGCCCCGCGATGACGACATCCGCCGCATCCGGCAGGAGGCGTTCGAAAGCGTGCTGCGGATGGGAGCCACTCCGGAGTCGATCGAAGTGGTGGTGGAGGTCGACGCGCGCCGCAATCTGCTGCGCGCCACCGCCGAGGGGGCGACCGACATCCGCAAGCAGGAACACGACGGCGCCGCGGGCGTCGTCGATCCGGGCGAGCGCGAGCGGCTGGTGGCCGCCAGCATGGGACCGGGACCGGCGCCGACGCGCGAATTGACGGCCGGCGGCTTCGAGCTGTGGGCGGCGGAGCGCGAACGCACGCGCCTGTGGCGATTCGGCCGAGAGCGCCGCCGCGCGGTGCGCGTGCTCGACCGCCGCGGCGTCATTCGCTGGCAATCGAGCCACGCGGATTCCGCCGCTTCGACCGCGGCAGCGGCCGATCGCGATCTCGAGGCGCTGGCCGAGCGGCACACGCGCTATTCCGACGCGGGCGCGACCATTCCGCGGTGCTTCGCGCTGCTGGGAGGCCGCATCATCAATCTGGCGGGGCTGGTCGAGATGAAGCAGGTGCTCGAAGTGCTCCGCCTGGAACTGTCGCGCGTCGCGGGCGACGAGACGTGCCTGCTGCTGGTTGAACCACCGGGCACATGACGGGCGGGCCGAGCCCCGCGCTTCGCCGGCCCGCCTAAAGATTCGACCGGAACAATCGCAACCATTCCATGGTCTGAAACACGTCGCCGCCCTCGTGCTGGTTGTAGGGATAAACGCGAATGTCCTTCGGCGCGGTGACGCGGTTATACGCCGCGAACACGGTGCTGGGCGGGCAGACGAGGTCCATCAGCGCCACCGAGAACAGGCAGCGGGCGCGGACCCGCGGCGCGAACGAGCAGCCATCGAAGTACGCCAGCGTCGACAGCGCCTGGGCGACGCGATGCCGGTGACAGCGCAGGTAGGCGGCGATCTCGGCGTACGGCTGGGCGTCGGTGATCTCGATCGCGCGGCGGAAGTGGCAGAGGAACGGCACGTCGGCCGCCATCAGGCGCACCCGCCGCGGCGCGAGCGCGGCGACGGCGATCGCCAGCCCGCCGCCCTGGCTCGCG
>CAZNUJ010000050.1:0-20147 GCA_964576285.1 uncultured Planctomycetaceae bacterium
TACACCGTCAGGGCGGCCACCAGGCCGTCCATCCCCGACCCCAGCGGCTGCCAGGTCGTGCCATTCCAGCGGGCGATGTTGTTGGCGGACACGCCGCCAGCGGTGGTGAAGAAGCCCCCCGCGATCAGTTCGCCGTTGTACACCGTCAGGGCGAACACGTAGCCGTTCATCCCCGACCCCAGCGGCTGCCAGGTCATGCCATTCCAGCGGGCGATTTTGTTGGCGGACACGCCGCCGGCGGTGGTGAACTCGCCCCCCGCGATCAGCTCGCCGTCGTACACCGTCAGGGCGTACACCTCGTTGTTCATCCCCGACCCCAGCGGCTGCCAAGTCGTGCCGTTCCACGCCGCAATGCCGTTGGCCGGCACGCCGCCTACGGTGAAACTTCCACCGACGATGAGCAGCTCCGGCTGCGGGCCGGCACCATCCGGGTCCCACGTGGTGCTCGCGTACACAGGGCCGCTGGTTCCCGGCACGCCCTCGCCCGGCGCCCACCCCTCCGCACATTGACCAAGACCCGGAGCGGGCTTGTAGGAAATCACCAAACAGGCGACCCACAACAACATCCACGTGTGACGCATGTCGCTCCTCCTCACTTTCGCCGTTCTTGTTTGCCGCCGCCATCGCGGTCGATCGACCGCGTCGACACGCGTATCGTACCCGTCGCCGGCCCGCTCTCTGCAAGAATTTTCGTATTCTTAATAGCGTGTTTGCGGGGTCGCGACCTTGGTTTTTCCCCAGAGATTCGCTCGTCCGCACCTGCGGCAAGACGTCTTGAACGCCGATTTCGCTCGACCGATCGCAAGACAGCTATGAAGAGCGTGCCTCTCAGGCGGTCATCCGGATACGTCGTGGCGTCTGCCTGTCGTCGCCGCGCACGGCCAGTGGTTTTCTTCCGGTCTTCCTCTGCCAGGCGCCGCTGGTGTGCATGCTCGCTGACGCCCTCGGTCGATCCGAGGGTGGAGGCGCCGCGGAGCGGCAGCCCGCCTGCCCGCCGGCCGGCGCTGGCATGGGTAGCGGCCAGGATGGCCCAAAGCGACTGCGAACCCCTGTCGCGCGACGCACTCCGCCCGTCCTCGCGGCACGCGACGCCCACAGCGAGCGACTTGAGGCCCACGTCGCCCGGCTCGAACAATGGGCCCGACCAGGCCACTCGCGGCGGCCGTCGTCCGGCAACGCCCTTCTCCAGAGGGCTGCCCGCGCCCGACGCCACGACCCGCAGCGGCAAGCCCGGCGAAGTCCGTGGCCGACACGCCCGTCGCCGGCCGCCGCCCGAACACGTGGATGTCTCACATCACGCTCGCCTTATCGCCGGCCGCGCCTGCGTCTGACCGCCAGTCGATACTTCATGAACCCAAGGGCCGCGATGACCGTCAACGAACCCGGTATCAGGCAGACACCGCAGATGTTCAAGCGGCATGGAGGCGGCGGAGGTGGTTCGCAGGCGTTCCCCACTCCGTCGCCGTCGCTGTCGGCCTGATCGGAGTTCGCCACGGCGGGGCAGTTGTCCGCGTCGTCGGGCACGCCGTCGCCATCGCCATCGGGCGGCGCGGGCGTGCCGCTGAACGTCACCACCACCGAGTTCGCCACCACCTGCGCCGACGCCGTGATGCCGGCCGGGAAGCCCTCGGTTGTCACGGTCGCAAAGCCGCCGTTCACGCCCGTCGCGGTCAGTACGGTGATCATGGTTCCGTCGGGCGGAATGAAGCCGTTCAGTTGCCGCACTTCCAGCGTGCCGCCCAGCGTCGCGGTGCCGCCCACGACCAGCCGATCGTGCTCGCTTCCCACGGTCGGCCCGCCGACCTCGATCGTCAGCTTGCCGCCCGCGCCCTGGATGTAGTTGCCCGTGGTGGTCGGGTTGGCGCCGGCCGCGATCGTCAGCACGCCCGGCGACAGTCCCGGCTCGACCTCGCCGCCGACGTTGTTCACGCCGGCCAGCAGGTTGCCCGAGCCGCGCAGCTTGCCGCCGTTCAGCGTCATCGACGCCACGTGCAGCTCGCCGCCCGCCAGCTCGGTCATGCCGGCGGTCTGGGTGAGCGTGTTCCACGGGTTCGGGAATCGGATGCGGCCCGACTCGACCCGTACGACGGCGGAGTTCGTCAGGCTGACGCCCAGATCGCTCGTGCCCGCGCCGCCGGACTTCACCATCGTCCCCTCGTTCAGCATCGGGCCGTTGCCGAGCCAGTGCGTGAGTGTGGCGTCGCCCTGAAAATCGACCACGCCGCCGGCGCGGTTGTTGAATGCCGCGAACACCAGCGATTGAGCGATCAGGTCGGTCCGACCGAGGTTCTCGATCACCACCGTGCCGGAACCGGCCAGATTCGGACCGATGACCTTCATGATCGCCTGCGTCTCGATCTTCAGGGTCGGCACGTTGATCCAGCCGCCCTGAAGCTCAAGCTCGCGCGTGATCGTCAGGTTGCCCGGACCGCTGATGCCGTGTCCGGCGTTGGCGACGCCCGAAACGCGCATTCGCGGCACCACCATCGTGAAGCCGTCGTCGATGAAGTTGTTCTGGGCCGAATCGAGATGGAACCATCCGTCACCGACGAAGTTCGTGCCGGCGTGATAGTTGGCCCACGTCTGCTGTCTGAACGTGGCGCCGTTCGCCAGATCGAACGTGCCGCTGCTCTCGAGCCGATTGCCGGATGCCAACGTCCCGCCTTCGACCGCGATGACGCCATCCGAGTGATTGACCAGAAACCAGTTGAACGCGCTCTGGATGTTGGCCGTGCCCCCGGTCGGCGGCTTACGGATCCTGCCGTGGTTCTCGATCGGCTTCGTCAGCAGCCCGGTCATTCCCAGCGTGGCGCCGTCGTCGATCGTGAAGACGCCGCCCGGAAGGACGGTCAGCACCTCGTTGAAGCAGCCCATGTTCGCGCCCGCCGGCAGGCGTGCCTGACCCTCGACATCGAGCTTCCCGAAGAACGGCGCCGCGCCGCTCGACTCCAGCCGGCCGCCCGGCAGGATGTGAATGTGCACGCTCGGATCGCCGGCCTCGTTGTTCAGTATTCCGGCCACTCGCAGGAGGCCCGTCCCACCCAGCCGGCCGTCATCGGCGATGGTCAGGTCGTTGATGGTGACGGTGTCGTTGATGCGCACGCCCACGTTGGTGCCGGAGTGCTTGACCACCGCCCGGCCCTGAATCACGACGCCCGGCACGAGATCGAAGAAGTTGCCGGCGAACGCGACCTCGGCCCCGGGGTCGATCATCCACGTGCCCGCGATCTGGCCGGCGCGGGTCAGGCGCAGTTCGCCGTTCTGAACGTGCACCGTGCCGCTGTTGTTCAGATTCACGGCCCACTCGCTCAGCCCCGCCGACATTTTGTTGATTGTTCCGCCGTTCTCGATCACGCCCACGCCGAACGACGTCTGAATGATCGCCGCGGTGTTCATCACGTTGAAGGTCGCCCCAGCGGCGTTCTCGAAGATGGCCGGGCAACATGCCCCCGGGATCATGCCGACCGTCCACGCCCCCGCGCCCGTCCACTGTGCGAGCGCCGTGTTCCTCAGGCGAAAGCCGCCGAAAAACGAGAGCGTCTTGGGCGCGTCCGACTGGATCGTCAGCCCGCCGTTGCAGACCGCTGTCTGACCCGCCGCCCCGCCGCCACGGCCGATCTCGCCGCTGTTCCAGGTCACCGGACCGTTGAACGTCGCCAGGTTGCCGATCTGGAGATTCCCGTTGAGCACGAACGCGCCGCCGCCCTGGGTCAGATTTCCGGCGGCGCCGAACTTGGTCGCCTCGAGTTCGCAGTCCATCGTGATGAAAACGTCATCCGCCAGCACCGGCGTCGCCGGGCAGATCGGCGCAGGCGACGCCGCCACGTCCCAGTTGTTGCACTTGAAATTGCCGCAGTCGCAGCAGGCGTTCCACTTGAAGTCCCCGCAGGAATTGTCGAACGTGCGGTCGGCGGCCGGAACGGGGCCGGGGACGCCCAGAGTGGCCACCAGGACGACGACAACTGAAAACTCACGATTCCGGCGGTTCACGACGGGCTCCTTCTCCCGGTCACAGCGCCGCTCTGCCCGGAGTACGGCGCGCTGAGCTGGGACGCGGTCTTGGCACTGATACCTGCGAGGACTGGACCGCGGCCCGGCCACCGGCGTGCGATTCGGCCTCAGCCCGAGAGCTTCAGTCGAGCGCGTTCCCAGACGGGCACGTACAAGGCCGTCCGGCGGACGCCGTCGGGCGGGGTCACGTCGGTCCGTAGCGTCAAGCGACGTCCGCCCGATCGAGGGGCCATGAAACGATCGCGATTCGTCTCAGAAGCGGCCCGCCGCTATAGTGCCGCGCGGCATGATCGCCGACCTGCTGATTCGCTCCGGCCGCGTGATCGACCCCGCCTCGGGACGCGACGAGACCGCCGACGTGCTGATCGCGGGGGGGCGCGTCCGACAGGTCGGGCGGGTCACCGACGCCGCCGCCCTCGTCATCGACGCCGACGGCCTGATCGTCTGCCCCGGGCTGATCGACATGCACGTTCACCTGCGCGAGCCGGGCAACGAGGACGAGGAGACGATCGAAAGCGGCACCGCCGCGGCCGTCGCCGGCGGTTTCACGACCGTCGCCTGCATGCCGAACACGCATCCTCCGCTCGACAACGAAGCGGCGATCGAGTTCATCTTCCGCCAGGCGGCGCGGGCCGCGCATTGCAACGTGCTGCCGATCGGCGCGCTGACCAAGGGCCGCGCCGGCAAGGAGCTGGCCGAAATCGGGCAAATGGTTCGGGCCGGAGCGGTGGCGTTTTCCGACGACGGCTGCGGCGTCGCCAATCCGGCCGTCATGCTGCGCGCCATGCAATATGTGGCCATGTTCGGCAAGCCGGTCATCCAGCACTGCGAGGACGCCGATCTGGCCGCCGGCGGCTGCATGCACTCCGGCCTGACCTCGGTCCGACTCGGGCTGCCGGGCATCCCCGCGCTGGCCGAGGAAGTGATGGTGCAACGCGACATTCTGCTGGCCCGGCAGGCCGGCGCGCGCTATCACGTCGCCCACATCTCAACCGCCGGCGCGGTGCAGATGGTCCGCGAGGCCCGGCAGCGCGGCATCGGCATCACGGCGGAAGTCACGCCGCATCATCTTCTGCTGACCGAGGAAAGCTGCGGCAACTACGACACGCACTTCAAGGTCAACCCACCGCTGCGGACCGCGGCGGATGTGGCCGCGTGCCGAGAGGGCGTGGCGGACGGCACCATCGAATGCCTGTGTACCGATCACGCGCCGCACGGCGCGGAGGAGAAGGAGCTTGAGTTCCAGCACGCGCCGTTCGGCATGGTCGGCCTGGAGACGGCCGTGCCGCTCACGATCCGAGCCCTGATCGAGCCGGGTCGGATCGACTGGTCGCGCTGGGTGGCGTGCTGGACATCGAACCCCGCCCGCGTGCTCGGCATCGACCGTGGAACCCTACGCGACAACGCGGTGGCCGACGTAACGCTCATCGACCCGGCCGCCGAGTGGGTGGTCGATTCAGCCTCGTTTCAGTCGCGCAGCCGCAACACCCCGTTCGAAGGCTGGATGGTCCGCGGGCGCGCCGTGGCCACGATCGTCGGCGGCCGGGTCCGCCACACGCTGCTGGACCGCATTCCGGCCGAACGCCAGCCGATGCAATCAAGATAAAACGATTTATCATGTGCGGCGCCGCTCCGCGCACGAAGTTCCATGGGGCAGTAAGCCCGGCGCGCATCAAGATCGCGCATTTTTCTTGACGGTCCCAGAAAGTAAGCTACAGTTGACTTTGCCGCGTGATATTCGCATGCGCGTCCTGATAGACGGTTATAACCTGCTCCACGCGGCAAGAGGGAGCCACTGGGGGGATTCGGACCTCAGCCGGTTTCGGCTGTGTCGGCTGCTTGGCGCGTGGGCTGAACAGCGTGGCCACCTTATTCGTATCGTCTTCGACGGAGAGGCGATCAGTCGCGACCTGGCCGATCAGCTCGGCGGTCCGCGGGTTGAGGTGGTTCACAGCGGTGCTCGAATAGCGGATGAGCTGCTGGCGGAGATGCTGCGGTCCGATTCCGGCGCGAGGGACACGTGGGTCGTCAGCAGCGATCACGCCGTCCAGCGCTCGGCCAGGCAGCGCAACGCCCGGTGCATCGACGCCGAGGCGTTCGCGGCGAAGCTGAACCGCGAGTTGAACGAGCCCCGCCGTTCGTCATCGGCCACGAGCGGCGAGAAGCCCGACAGCATCGAGGAGGGTGAACGCAAAGCGTGGCTGGCCGAGTTTGGAATTGAGAGCGGCGAGCGGTCGGAACCGTTTGATCATCCTTGATGGCGCCAGGCGCATCGGGCGCCCGCAAGGCACGAATGCAGGAGGCAGCACCATGTCGTCATCGTCAGCGCGCAGCAACCCATTCGCATCGGCGCGGGCGGAGGAACTGATCGCCCCCATGCCGGTGCTCGGCGCGGCCGTGGAGGAGCGGCGGGACGGCACACGCTGGCCGGCGAGATACGACCTGTGGCTGATGGACCTGGACGGCAACACCGTCCTGCGCTGCGAGACCGACAACGTCTCGGCGGGCGGCGTCCACTGCACCGTGCCGATCGGTTACGGCCTGGCCGTCGGCCAGCGCTACGAGCTGCGCATCCGCCGCGCCGCCGCCGAGAACCCGGCCGCGCGATCGACCTGGGCCGCCTGCCATGGGACGATCATCCGGGCCCGGCTGATCGGGCAGACCGGTTCGGACCGACTGGCGGTCGCGATTCGGTTCGATTCGCATCAGTCGGTGGAGCCGCTGTCCGCCGTGCGGGCGTGAAGTGCGCAACAGCGCGGGCTGAGCGTGCAGAGCCCGGCAGACCGGGCTAGACGCCCAGTCGCTGGAAGAACTCATAGATCGGGTTGAGCAGCACGATCACTGCATCTGCAAAGCCCGGCAGCGGATAGCGCGAGATCAGCGCCAGCGCAAGATTCTCGACGAAGCGCGAGAAAAACATCGTCGATCCCCTGTTGTTTGAATTTCGGACCTTCCCGCCGCCCTGAGGCGGCGCGCCGGCATCCCCCACGGACAAGTCGCGTGCCGCCGAGCGGCCGGGCGTGAGAGTGCTCCAAACCCCACTTTCAGCCGCGCGCCGCCCGATTCGCCGCCCATCACCGTCACCCGATGGGCGACTGTACCCACCCGATGAGATACCGAATTGGTCATATTCCCCAGCGCCAGTTCAAGGCCAACGCCGCTTGGCACGCTGCATCTCCCGCGAGTCGTCGCGGGCCTTGAGCGCCTGCCGCTTGTCATACTTGGCCTTGCCTCGAGCCAGCGCCAGCTCGACCTTGGCGATCCCCCGCTCGTTGAAGTAGATCGCCACCGGAATCAACGTCAGGCCGCGAACCTGCACTTTGCTCGCAAGCCGGCGAATCTCGCGCCGATGTAAGAGCAGTTGCCGCGGGCGTTTCGGCTCGTGGTTGAAGGCGGAGCCATGACGATACGGCTCGATCTGGCAACCGATCAACTCGACCCGGTCGGCTACGAGCCGCGCGTAGGCCTCCGAGAGCGAGGCGTTCCCCTCTCGCAAACTCTTGACTTCACTGCCCTTAAGCGCGATCCCCGCCTCGATCCGTTCGAGCAGCTCATACTCGAACGAGGCCTTCTTGTTGACCAACCGGCGGGCGGAGTTGGGCTTGGACTTGGACATGCTGCTCGTCAACCCGGCGGCATCGCGGCCATTCGCAACCGCGCTGAACGGATATCGTATAATCAGGTGGCCATATGAACCAGCCCGGTCAGACCGGTGAAGGTCGGCTCGAATCGGCCGAGGAGCGCCGACTCATCAAGGCCGCGCAGCGCGGCTGCGCTGCCAGCGCCCATCGTCTAATCGTGGCGCACCAGGATCGGCTGCACGCGTTCGTCTGGCGCATGCTGCGCAACGAACACGACAGCGACGAGGTCTGCCAGGAGGCGTTCGTGCGGGCGATCTCGAACCTCGGTTCGTTCGATTTCGCCTATCGCTTCAGCACCTGGCTGTTCACGATCGCCTACCGGCTGTGCCTCAACCAGATGCGCCGCCGGACGGATGCGCCGGCGCTGGTCGACTTCGCCCAGATCGGCTCGCCGGGCGACGATCGCGCCGACAGCGTCGGCGAGGCGGTGGCGAATTCAGATGCCGCCCGTCGCATGAAGGACGCCATCTGGGAGGCGGTCGACGAGCTGTCGCCGCCGCAGCGCGCCACCGTGCTGCTGTTCTATCGCGAGCAGTTGAGTTGTCAGCAGATCGGAGAAGTCCTCGAGATGCCGCCGGCGACCGTGAAGAGTCATCTGCACCGCGCCCGCGGACGGCTGCGGGAGATGCTGGCCGGGCGGCTGACCGACGACTGGGCGGATATTCCAATGCCGGCCGACGCCGGCTGAGACGGTTCGCGACGCCGCCGAAGCGGCGCGGCGTCGCGTGGAGCCTGAACGTGGCCCTGACCTGCCGGAACATCGAGCACCTTCGGGATGCCTATCTCGACAGCGACCTGCCCGGTTCGCTGATGGCCGAGGTCGACGCGCACCTGCTGCAGTGTCCCGAGTGTCAGCGCCAACTCGAGTTGCTGCGCGTGTGCGGAAACGTGATCGCGCGGGACCACAGCGAACCGCCGGCGTCACCCGACTTGGCGACGCGCGTGCTGTCCACCCTGCCGCGTCGTCCGGCCGCCGCGCCCGGCAACACCGTGCTGCTGACGCGACGGCAGCGGCGCCGCGTCGTGCTGGAGCGGGTGGCGGCCAGCGCCATCCCCGCGATCGCCGCCCTGATCGCCGTGGCCGTGCTGGCCTGGCCGGGCGAATCGTCGCCGCGAGCGACCCCGCGCGAACCGGTCCGCCTGGTCGCCGGCGAGCTTCAGTCGGCCCCGGTCGACGTGCTCGGCGTCCGTGCGCTGGTCAACCCGACGCTCTCGACCATCTCCAACACCGGCCGCGTCGCCGAGAACCTTCAGGAGGTCTACCGCCTGACCCTCAACGATGCCCGTCAGCAGTTCGCCGCCCCGCCGGCGACGGCTGCGCGGCCGTCGAACTTCAGCGGCGCGCTGATGATGGAAATGCTTCATCCGCTGCTGAGCGTCATGCCGCCGTCGGACGAGAACGCGTCGACGTCCGAACCCGCCGACGACATCGTTCGCTTCTGATCGCCGCGGCGCGTGCCCGCTCGCACCCGACTTCAAGGTCCCATCGACATGACGAGGCACGCCCGGAGCGTCTGGCCGATCGCCGTCCGTCTTCTGATCCCGCTTGCGCTGGCGTCGGCCGGCGATCAGGCCGTCCGCGCCGATGACGGGTTGCCGCGCGCCGACTGGACCGCGCTGGTGCCGGCGGATGCGCGGCTATACGTCGAGTTTCGCGACCTGTCCATCACGCGGCATCGGCTGCAACGCGCCGGCCTGTGGCAGGCCATTCGCCGATTCGGCGATGCCGCCGAACCGGACGTCGATGAGCCGCCGTGGCAGACCCGCACGGTTGAACTGCTCGGCATGAGCGCTGAGGATGCGATCACGCGCGTCCTGGGCGTTCGAACGGCGCTGGCGGCCGTCGATCCGCGCCGCTGGGATCGCGGCGTCGTGCTGGCCGAACTGGGCGACGAGGGGCTCCTGCCGCCGCTGTTGCAGAAATGGCGGGCGGTCCCGCTCGAATCGGTCGGCACGGTGGCCCGGTATCGACTGCCGACCGGCCTGCTGCTGGCGCAGCGCGGGCCGACCCTGCTCTTCGGCCCGCAGACGGACGACAACAGCCTGTGGAGTCGCAGCGTGCTGCTGCTGGCGGGACGCGGTGGACCCAACCTGGCGGCGGAGCCGGATTTCCGCTCGCTCACTGCCGACCTGCCGGCCGACAGCCACGGCCTCATCTACGTTTCCGGTCCCTGGCTCGAGGAATGGCGCACCCGCCCGCCGGGCGCGCCGCCGCCGGTGTTCGCCGCCACCATGGATGCGGAAGCCGAGGGCGTGGCGATGGAGGTGCGCACGCGATCGCTCGCGCCCACGACCACCGCGCCCGCCGACGCCCGAGCCGCCGGGTTGTCACTGCCGGCCGATTCGATGCTGGTCTGGAGCGGCATGCTCGACTGGTCCAAGGTGCTGGGGCCCTTGATGACCAGCACCGCGCCGGCCGACGCCGAAGGCCTGACGCGCACGCTGCGGAAAGCGTTCGAGCTGTTGGACGATTTCGGTCGCCGCGGCGCCCGGTCGCTCGACCGGCGCGTCACGTTGGTGATGAGCCGGCTTCCGGCCGCCGGCGCGGATGATTTCGAGCAGCCGACGCTCGCCCTCCTGCTCGACGTGGAGGACGAGAACGCCGTCAGCGGCACGGTCGACGGCCTGATGATGCTGAGCTGGACCTGGCTGACGACGCACTGGTCCGATTCGCCGGCGGCCGAGCCCGGCGACTACGAGACCAGCGAGCGCGAGGGGGCGTCCGTGCGACGCCTGGCGCTGGGCCGCCTGCTGGCGGAGCGGACGCGCTGTCCGTTCTTTCAACGCCTTGAAATCGCCTGGACGGTGACTGAGGGTCGCCTGATCGTGGCGACGTCCGCGCGGCAGCTCGAACGCATCCTCGCCGCGCGACGCGGACGAGCGCCGCGGCTGTCGGATGACAAGACGCTCGCCGCGCGACCGCCGCCGGAATGGCAGGGCGCCAACTGGATGCTGGTGCGCGGACGACCGGCCGCCGCGATGCTCGACAGTTGGCTGCGATTCGCCGAGCGCCGCGAGCCGCGCGTCATGGAGGCGGGATTCTGGGAGGACTGGGCCCGGCGTCGCGTCGCGGCCCGCACGCGGCTCGGCGTCGGACTGCGGGATGCGCCCGGCGGCAAGGCCGAAGCACTGGTCGTTGAAGTCTCGCCGGACTCGCCGGCCCGCGAGTTCATTCGCGCGGGCGACGTCATTCTTGCCGCCGCGGGTCAGCAATTGCCGACCACCCGGCCCGCCCGGGCTGTGGCCGAGCGCTACCAGTCCCGGTCGTCAGCCGGCTTCCCGTTGAGAATCCGGCGCGACACGCAGGAGTACACGATCAACCTGCTGGTGGCGGCGCCGGCGCAACGCCTCGATCCGCACAACTTCGACCCGGTGTCGGCCATTCGCGTCGTGGCCGAGCTGCTACGTCACACCGACTCGATGACGGTCTGGACGCGAACCCCCGGCCCGGACCGCACCGACGCCCGGGTCCGCTTGCGATGGTCGCCGCCGGCGCAGGCCGTGGAAAGATAAACACCCCGCCTCGTCGATATAATGCAGAAGCCGCCGATGCCATCCGGACCGCGCGCCCGGCCGCTCGGCGACGGTCTCGCCGCTACGAACGCGTGAGCCCATGAATTTCACCGAGTCGAGTCGTCGCTGGATCCGGTCGCTCCGCGGCTGCGCCGCGCTGTGCCTGCTCGCCGGCTGCATCATCGTGCCGCTCCCGCCGGATGACGGCAGCGGCGACAACAGCGGCGGCGGAGGCGGGAACGCCCCGCAGCCGGGGCCGAATCCCACGCCTAGCAACAGCGTGCAGCTGCTAAACCAGTCGACCGCCGCGCTCTCGCTGACCTATCGCATCGAGGGCGCTGCGTCGCAGGGCGTCTTCGTATCCGCCGGACAGACCCAGACCATCGCGAACGTGCCGGCCTGCAAGTGCTTCACGGTCGACAACTTCACGCCGTCCGGCGGCAGCGAAACGGAAGGATTCTCCATCGAAGTCTGCGCTCCCGCGACGGCCACATTTTCGAACGCCTTCGGTCCGTTCCTCGCGATCACCACCGCCCTGTCGGGCGGCGGTGCGTCGACCGGGCCGGTGACCTTCAATCTTCAGAACAACTCCGGTCGTGACCTGGTCATCTTCCCGTTCGTCAACGGCATCGCGCGGGCCTCGTTCAACTTCGGGCCCGGCGCCAGCACGTCGATCACCGTCGACCGCTGCGAGCGACTGCGCGTGCTGGCGCGCTCGGCCACCAATTCGTTTCCGGATGTCTCCTTCGTCGAGTCCCCGGCCACGACCGCCGGCGTCTACACCTACGAGTCGTTCGGTAACATCGTGCAGGTCCTCAAACAGCCGTAGCGTCGCGTCCCTGACGAACGCCGAGCCTCCTGCGTTTGCACCCACGTGCCGCCCGGCGGAAGATGCGTTCGTGTCGCGACGCCGCAGCGCCCAAGCCGGAGCCGGGACCGTCGTGCCACCCGCCGGGTGGTCGCCGGAGATGACCTGCCCGTGGGTGATGGTCCGATCGGTCGCCTATCACCCGTTTCTCTACGCCCGCATGATCGATCGGGCCGACCCGGCCGCGCAGCCGGGCGATCTCGTGACCGTGTTCGACAAGCACGGACAGGTCTTCGGCCACGCGCTCTACAACCCGCGGTCGCAGATCGCCCTGCGAATGCTGCGTTACGGACCCGACCCGATCGACGCCGGGTTCTGGCGTCAGCGGCTCGCGCAGGCGTTCGCTCTGCGGCGCCAGACGCTGCGACTCGACGACTTCACCGACGCCTACCGGCTGGTGCATGCCGAGGGCGACGGCCTGTCCGGGCTGGTGATCGAACGCTACGCCGACCACGTCGTGTTCGAGCTGTTCTCGCTGGGCATGTATCGTCGCGCGGAGGAACTGGCGGCGCTGACCACGGAACTGCTCGGCCCGCCGCCGGCGTCGCCGGGGCGCCCCGGCTGGAAGGTCGTCATCCGCGCCGACGATCGCGCCCAGCAGCACGAGGGCTTTCGCCCCGCGCCGCGGCCCGCGGATGGTCCGCCGCGGGTGGTGGTGCGCGAGAACGGCGTCCGCTTCCGGGTCGACGTCGTCTCGGGGCACAAGACCGGCTTCTTCTGCGATCAGCGTGACAACCGCGCCGCGCTGGCGCGGCTGGCGCGCGAGGCGCGCGTGCTGGACCTCTGCTGCTATTCCGGCGGGTTCGGGCTGATGTGTCGCTGCATCGGCGGGGCGCGCGAGGTCACGTCGGTCGATCTCGACGAGTCCGCGCTGGCGCTGGCGCGCGAGAACGCCGATCTGAACCAGGTTCGCATCGAGCACGTGCACGCCGACGCGTTCGTGTATCTGCGGCAGATGATCGCGCGGGAGCGGCGCTACGAGATCGTGGTGCTCGACCCGCCCCGGCTCATCCCGACGCGCGAGGCCATGCGCGAAGGCCGGCAGCGCTATCTCGATCTCAACAAGCTGGCGCTTCAGGTCGTGCGGCCGGGCGGCGTGCTGCTCACGTGTTCGTGCAGCGGGCTGATGCAGCGCGACGACTTTCTCGACATGCTGCGGCAGGCGGCGCGCATCTCGGGACGGAACATCACGCTGTTCAACTTCACCGGGGCGGCCCCCGATCACCCGGTCGCGCCGGACTGCCCGGAAACGTCCTACCTGAAGGCCGCGTGGCTGCGCGTGACGTGACCGCGACCGTGTGTGCCGCGCCCGGCGCGGGGCGTCAGTTCGTCGCGACTGCGGCGGCGCCCTTTTCCGGTGCGGGCGTGCGGGGCGCGGCGGCCTTCGCCGGTTGCTGGCCGTTGGTCACCGGCCGAATGGCGAAGTCGTCGCCGCCGAGCGTCACCTGCGGATCCAGATCCTCGTAGGCGTACATGGCGTCGAGCTTGCCGCTGGGCAGTCGCAACCAGACGCCGACCGGCAACTCGGTGCGCTGGTCGATCAACAGCTCCATGATCTTGTTGGGAAACGGATCCGTGGCTGGAAAGCGAAGCTCGAACTTGTGGGTCGGGATCTTCTCGACACCCATCGGCACGACCCCGACATACTGGATGGTGGCCGCCCCGTTCGCATCGGCGACGCGCTTCAGGGTGCGTTCCATCATCCGCGCCAGTCCGAAGTCGGTGATCGGGTTGCGGGCCTTCTGAAACGTCACGGCATCCTGCGGGTTGTAGTTCGCGACCTCCGGCTTCATGCCGAGCAGTCCGTTCCGCGGCAGCAGCGCGACCTTGTCGCCGTTCTGGCCGCGCACAAACGACGCCTGGAAGTATTCGCTGTCCTGATCCAGCCAACGGAAGTGCACGCTGAACGGTTCGGCTCGGAACGCGGCCGCGATCCGCTCCTGGGGTCGCAGCGAGGGAACGATCCCGAGCCGCTCGCGACGAATGAACGTGACGCGATACTGCTTGAGGGCCGCGGCCTTGGCGCGAACGCGCTCAAGAAACGCAAGCGGATCGGCCTGCGGGGAAACGTCACCGCCGGATGCGACCGCCGGCGTTGAGACCGACGGCGCGGCCGACACCACCGACAGGGCGGCCGCCGATGGCGCCGGGACGGACCCCGACTGCGAACCGGAGGGCGCCGCGGACGATACCGGCTCGGGCTTGTGGGGCTGGGCGCAACCGGCGAAGGCTATCACCGCGAAGACAATGACCGGCGCACGCCGAGGCAAACGGAGCATCGTCGATGCCAAGTTTTCAGATACAGCTGGTCGATTTATCAATTCACGCATGGGCGAATGATAGGTCGGCCGAGACACCATGGAAACCCAAGAGCCGTCGAGGCCCGATTCGGCGGCCGAAACACCACAGGCGACATTCTCAGCGGACGATCGCGGGGTTACAGTCCCCCGAGTCGAGGAGCGCTCATGCCGGCCGTTCTGCCCCGTTGGTGCGGCGATCTTCACGGCCTTCTGCCCGCCGATGTGCTGAGTCTGGTGGTCGCGCTGGCGTCGATCCTGTGCGGTGCGGCGGTCGGCTATGAGCGCCGCCGGCGCGAAAAGCCGGCGGGCATGCGCACCCTGATGCTGGTGTGCCTCGGATCATGCATCTTCACGCAAGCCGGCATGTGGCTGGCGGGCCCGCACGGCGACGCCAGTCGCGTGGCGTCGCAGGTGGTGACCGGCATCGGATTCCTCGGGGCGGGCGCCATCATCCGCGAACGCGGCCTCGTGATCGGCGTCACGACCGGAGCGGCCATCTGGGCCACAGCCGCCATCGGCGTCATTCACGGCACCGGTCACGTCGCGGCCGGGCTGGTCTTCACCGCCCTGATCCTGTTCACCCTCGGCGTTGAGCGGGGATTGGAGCCCTGGCTGTATGGTGCTTGCGAGTTCCAGACCGTTCGTGTGGAGTTCGACCCGGCCGACGGCCGCTCCCGACCGCTGATCCAGGCCGTGATCGACGAGCACCACGCGAGCCTCGGGGGTGTCGAGTTCCCAGCCGACGGCGCCGGCGGCGACAGCGTCGTGGTCCGCTACTGCGGACGGCACCCGCCGCACCGGGTGTGGCTGACCGAGATGGCAGCACTGCCGTGCGTGCGTCGCATCACGCCGGTCGGCGGGCAGCCTTCCGCCGGCTGAGAGCGACCGCCGTCGCAGCCCTGCCGGACGGCCTCACGCGACTTGAGTTCACGCGCAAAAATCGAGGGGTTTTTTCCTGCGGGACACCGGCCGGGCCCGCCGATGCCGATTCCGCCTTGAAAAGCTTTCTCGCCGGGAGCGATTCTGACATGAAGATCAGATCGACTCACCTCGGCACGCGGATGGGCCGGTTCGAAACGGTGCTCCGCGTGGTACTCGGAATCACGGGCGGAGCCGTCTTCGCCGCGCTGAGTTTCGATCGAACCGATGCCGGTTCTCCGGTCGGGTTCGTCGGACGCCCCGCCCCGCAGACCGTCAACACGGTGCTCGACGGACCGCCCGATCGCCGCGCCAGGGAGGGCAACGCGATCGAGGCGGACGTCATGCGCCGGCAGCTTGTCCAGGCGGCCGACTCGGTCAGGCAGGCCCCCGCCACGGCGGCGGCCGGACGCTTTGCCTGCGCGACGCCGACGGGACGCTCAGCGGCAGGATCACGGCCGACCGCCATGCCGCCGACCGCGGTCATGTCGGTCGAGCGCCGGTCGGCTGCTTCGGCGCGACCTCGAGCGCCGCCGGCAGACCTGGCCGTTCAGTGTCCGCCCGGCGCGGCCGCGCCCGGCATCCCGCCCTCGCTGATCGCCACTCGAAACAACTCCCCATCCGGCATCGTGGCCACTTCACGCCCCGCCGCCTCCAGCTTGTCGTAGGGCACGTTCAGAAATCGCCGTTTGAATGAGGGCGTCAGTTCCATGATGACGGTCTCGCCAGTGGACTTGCGCGTGAAAGTCGTGCGCACCTGCTCGGCCGGCGCCTCCCGAATGATGAGGTTGAGTTTGCCGGCTGACGCCCCGGTCGCGGCCTGAACGCCGTCCGCGATGCACGAATACTGAACCTGCGCCGGGCACTCGTGGGTCACGACCAGATCGAAGCTGCCGCGCTTCATGCCCATTTCCTGAAGCGCGCGACGGCCCATGCGATAGCCCGCCACCGCCCACGGGCCGGCCGCGCCGTGAATCGCGGCGACGTCGGCCAGCATCCCATCGAGATCGGCCCCATCGCCGACGTGGAACGTGATGCTGGCCCACCAACTCTCCCAGCCGTGCTCCGCGCCCGCGCGGCTGCTCGCCGCGATGCGGTGCGTTCGCAGGTACCACAGTCCCGGACGATCGAAGGTAAACTCGACTTCGCCGTTGCGATCCGTGTCGGCGGTCCGTGCGTACTGATGCTCCGGCAGCCCCTCGCGTCCACTCGAGACCGCCGTGTGGGCCAGCGGCCGTCCTTCGAACAGCACGCGGACACGGACCGGACGATTCCGCTGCCACGTGACGGGGTCGGAGAGCGGCACGATTTCGAGCCGGTGCCCGACCGCCGGGCACTCGCCCCCGGATTCTCCGACGCGCAGGTACGCCTTCGCGAACTTCGTGTAGAGTTCCTTCTGCGGGCCGTCCCCGGCGCTCTCGAGCAGCTTGAGAGCCGCCTCGGCTCGCTCGCCGCGAAGGTAGTCGGCGAACCGGTCCCGCTCCATTTCGATCGGCCGGGGCTTGAGCGCGACCGCGATGACCATCGTGCCCGGCCGCTGCACGCCGACCGTTGCCGCCAGTTCCTGACCATCGACGGCGAAACCGGTGACCGCCTGACGTCCCGATGGCCCGAGCACGATCCACTCGGCCACACGGTCCGGCCGCGTCGCATGCTCGCTGCGCGGGAAGTGTTCGGATGTGACGAACGCGGCTCGAACCGCATCGCCCGGCGCTGCGCTGAAGCGATCGAGCACGACCCACGAGTCGTGCGCCGCGCTCGGCAGGGCCGCTCCCAGCAGCACGATCGCCGATGTCCAACAAACCGAACGAGCGGTCATGACTGCTCCCGTCGCTGATGCGCGCGTTTCCGCCTGACGCTTCCGGCTGCTATCCTATCACATGGCGTGGCGATGGCACCGGGCTGCGGAGGCCCGCGATTGCGGTCGAATCGCCCGGCGACCACGAGACGCCTCCGGATGGACCATTCGCAACTGATTGCTCTGTCGGGCACCGCCGCCGCGATCGCGTTCACCCACACGATCCTCGGCCCAGACCACTACATCCCCTTCGTCGCGATGTCCAAGGCCGGCGGCTGGTCACCGCTGCGGACGCTGGTCCTCACCGTGCTGTGCGGGATCGGTCATTGCGCCAGCTCGGTGCTGCTCGGCGCGATCGGTATCGCCATCGGCGCCGCGGTCGGAAAGCTCGAGTGGATCGAGGGCTTTCGCGGCGACCTGGCGGGCTGGCTGCTGCTCGGCTTCGGACTGGCCTACACCGCCTGGGGTCTGCGACGAGCGTGGCGCAACCGGCCCCACGCGCATTGGCACGCGCATGGCGACGGCACCGTGCACTCGCATACGCACGTGCACGACGTCGAGCACGCGCACGTGCATGCTTCCGACGCAAAGCCGAACCTCACGCCGTGGATCCTCTTCACGATTTTCGTGTTCGGACCCTGCGAGCCGCTGATCCCGCTGCTGATGTACCCCGCCGCCCGGCACAGCCTCGCGGGCGTCGCGCTGGTGACGGTGATCTTCAGCGTCGTCACCATCGCCACCATGACGACACTGGTGATGCTCGCTCGGCACGGGCTCAACCGCCTGCCCCTGGCGCGCTTCGAGCGATACACGCACGCCGCGGCCGGAGTCGCGGTGACCGCCTGCGGCATCGCGGTCACGCTCGGCCTGTAGCCCCGGCTGATCGACGCGGCGGTCGGTCCCGACCGGTCAGCCTACGGTGAATTCCAGGCGATTCTCGGCCACGGACGAGCCAGCACCTGCTTCGCCCACGCGCGCAGCTCGGATGCCGCGCCCGACTCCAGCGATCTCACGCCCGCGCGCGAAAGCCAGTAGTCCAGATTTCCGGCGATGTGGTGATCGCAGTACGCCAGATCCCACAGGAACAACTCGCCCTCCGCGCCGCACACCGCCAGCGACCGGCCGTCCGGGCTGAACGCGACTGCGAACAGCGTGCGTGTCGGGCCGGAAAGCGTCGCCAGGCACTTGCGCGTGGTCACGTCCCACAACTTCACCTGTCGCCCGCGGCCGGTGCTGGCCAGCACGGTCGAGTCCGGGCTGAACGCCAGGCTGAACACGTCGTCACGGTCCCGCTCCAGCTCGCCGACGGACGCGCCGCTGCGTCCGTCCCACAGGCGAATGGTGGCATCGTCGCCGGCCGACGCCAGCACGCCGCCGTCGGGCGAGTATGCCAGGCAGCGCACCTGCCCGGCATGACCGGTCAGCACGGCGAGTCGCTCGCCGGAGTCGAGGTTCCACAGCGCCACGTCGGTCCGCCCTTCGCAGGCGGCCAGAACCCGGCCATCCGGTCGGTAAGCAACCGACGGGCGCCGCCGGAAGTCCTGCGGTCCGCGCAACTCGAGCAACTGGTCGGCCGATTCGAAATTCCAGATACGGACCGCGCCGTCATCGCTGCTGCTGGCGAGCGTCCGGCCGTTCGGATCAATCGCGACGTCGATCACGCGGTCGTCATGACCACGAAGAACGTGGCGGCACAGGCCGGGCGTGCCGGCGGACGCGTCCCAGACGCGGGCCGTGCGGTCGTAGCCCGCGCTGGCCAACCAGCGTCCGTCTTCGCTGACGGCCAACGACGAGACCGGCTCGGAGTGCCCAGTCCAGACCGCCCGTTGCGCCGCATCCGACACGTTCATCACGCGAATGGAGCCGTCTTCGCATCCGACATAGAGCGTGCTCGAGTCCGGACTGAAGCATAGCGACAGGAGCGTGCCATCGACCACGCGGCGACGCTGGCAAGGCCCGCCCAGCCGCGTGTCCCACAGCTTGACCGTGTCGTTCAGGTCCAGCGACGCCATCAGTTGCGTGCCGGGCAGGTAGCTAACCCGCGTGACCGCGTCGGCATGACCGGGCAGCGTGGCCAGCAACCGGCCGTCGATTGGATCCCAGACGCGCACCGTCTTGTCGAAGCCGCACGAGATCATCTGCCGACCGTCGGCACGGAACTCGACCGTGTTGACGAAGCCGGAGTGCCCGGCCAGCGTGTGCAGCGGGATTCCGGTCCGGGCGTCCCAGACGCGCACCATGTCGTCGCCGTCGGCCCCAGACGTCGCCAGCAGCGAGTTGTCCGCGGTGAATCGCGTCCCGCGAACGTGCGCGCGATGGCCGACGGCCGACCAAAGCAGCCGCGCCTCGACCGGCGTTGCGCCGGAGCGAATGGCCGAAATGTCGTACAGGTCGACGCCACCCCCGAGCAGCCCGCGGATCAGCCGCGTCGAGTCGGCGTTGAACGAGACCGTGGTGATCAGCTCCGGCGCCTCACTCAGTGCGATGACCCGATCCAATTCCGGCGCATCCGGCAGGTCGGCGGGAGCCGGCAAGCGCCACACTGAGACGCTGCGGCCGTTCGCCACCGCGGCGAGCAGACGACCGTCGGAACTCAGGCCCACGCTGGTAACCGCTCCGCTCGCCACGTCCAAGAGCGACGATGGAAATCGAAGCTCATTCAGCGCGCTCGGCCGGGCGGCGTCCCAGCAGTACGGACGGCGATCGGAACTGAGCAGCACGACGCGGTCGCCCGTTCGCTCCGCGTGAACGACCAGTGGCTCGAACGGATTCACGGCGCCACGGTCGATATCGGCGGCCGAGGCCGTGTTCCATCGCCGCCATCGCCCGCGGCCGTCGAATGCGATCACGACCTGGCCGTCGCCGCTGAGCGTGGACCATGTCCGGCCCGACATCTGCGCGGACCATGTCCGAACGCATGGCGCGGCGGCGTACAGCTCCCACAACGCCCAATAGGCCGCGCGCCGCGCGACCTGCTGCGACGGCGCGACCGCGCCCGGCGCGCCGCCATTACCCGGCGGCGCGAGGAACTCGCTCCAGACCAGCGGCTCGGCGGCCGCCACGTTCCCCGCCGACGCCAGCGACCGCCCGCGCTCCAG
>CAZNUJ010000051.1:0-19607 GCA_964576285.1 uncultured Planctomycetaceae bacterium
CCGCGCGGTTTGGTGGCCGGCACGCTGGGCGCGACGGCCGGCGCCGTCGCGAGCGACGAGCCCGCCGCCGCGACCGAAGAGCCTCAGGCCGAACGCGGCCCTGAGCCAAACACGGTCGCCGACGTGGAGAAGGCCGTGCGCGAACTGGTCGTTCGCACATCGTCGTCGCCCGCCATCGGCCGCAAGCCCGCCAACCCGTGGCCGAAGGAACTGGGCGACTACGTCCTGCCGCCGCTGAGCCTGCTGCGCGACCCGGAATACGCCCGCGGCGCGGCCAGCGAGGGGGCGGTCCGCGAGTTGGCCCGCATTCTCGAGAAGACCCTGCACGAGTTTCGCATCGAGGCCCGCGTGGTCGAGATCGACACCGGCCCGGTCATCACGCTGTTCGAGGTCGAGCTCGCCCCCGGCATCAAGGTCGGGCAGATCAGCGCGCTGTCCAACGACATCGCCCGCGCCCTGCGGGCCCCGGTGGTGCGTGTCGTCCCCACCCTGCCCGGCAAGAACACCATCGGCATCGAGGTCCCCAACCTCGACAAGGAGAAGGTCCGGCTCAAGGAGCTGGTCATGCTCGGCGGCGTCAAGCCGACCCGCATGGCACTGCCGGTCTTTCTCGGCAAGGACGCCAGCGGCAACCCGCTGATCGTCGACATCGCCTCCATGCCGCACATGCTCATCGCCGGCACCACCGGCAGCGGCAAGAGCGTCTGCATCAACTCGCTCATCATCAGCCTGCTGATGACGCAGCGCCCCGACCACGTCAAGCTCATCCTGATCGACCCCAAGATGGTCGAACTGTCGGCCTTCAAGGACGTGCCGCATCTCATGTCGCCGATCGTCAGCGACATGAAGCAGGCCGAACTCATCCTCGACTGGGCCACCACCAAGATGGATGAGCGCTACGAACTGCTGGCCGAGGCCGGCGTCAAGAACATCGAGGCCTACAACCGCCTCGGCAAGGACGACATCTACACCCGCTTCCAGCCCAGCAACGACGACGAGCGCGCCAAGATCCCCACCCATCTGCCCTACATCATCGTCGTCATCGACGAGTTGGCCGACCTGATGATGACCAGCGGCAAGGAGGTCGAGCATCACCTCGCCCGCCTCGCCCAGAAGAGTCGCGCCGTCGGCATCCACCTCGTGGTCGCCACGCAGCGCCCGCAGGCCAACGTCGTCACCGGCCTCATCAAGAGCAACCTGCCCTGCCGCATCGCCTTCCGCGTCGCCAGCCGCATGGATTCGCGCATCGTGCTCGACCAGAATGGCGCCGAGCTGCTGATGGGGCAGGGCGACATGCTCTTCCTCCCGCCCGGCTCCGCCAAACTGATGCGCGCTCAGGGCACGCTGGTCGAGGAGGACGAGCTTAAGGCTGTGCTCGACGATCTGCGTTCCAAGGCCCAGCCCGAGTTCCATCACGAACTGGTCAAGCTGCGGCCCGGCGCCGACGAGAACACCGGCGAGCGCGATCCGCTCTTCGACGAGGCGGTGGACATCATCGTTGAGACACGTCGCGGCAGTGTCAGCCTGCTCCAGCGCCGCCTCGAAATCGGCTACTCCCGCGCCAGCCGCCTGATTGACCAGATGGCCGCGGCCGGAATCGTCGGCGAGTACAAGGGCAGCCAGGCCCGCGAAGTCGCCATCACGGCCGAGGAGTGGCAGGCCATCAAGCGGCAGCGCGACCGCGACCTCGCAGGGGAGAGCGAAGCCGCCTCCATCCCATCTCCGGACAGCCGTTCGGCCGACGATTGAACGCCAATTGGCACACACCGCGGAGGCGCCGACAACGCCCGCCCACGGCCCCCCGAAACATCGCTTTTCACCTATGCTAAAACGCTTGACTCAACGCTCGCACGTTTGGTAGATTCTTGGCGGAGGAAGAGGCAAGGGCTGCGGTCCCGGCTTGGCATGGACCGCAGCCTGCAAGAAGTGGAGGAGGAAGCGAAATGCCCGTCGCACGGAGTGCCCTATCTGTCTGCGTTCTTTCCGTCTTGTTGGTCGCATCGACCTCGATCGCGGCGCCCACGCTGGATGGGCAGATCACGCCCGCCGATGGCTACCTGCTACTCACCGAAATCGGCTTCGCCCGTCCGTTCCTCGGCGGGTCGGCCACGGCCTCGGACCAGGTGGCCGAGTCGTCCACGTTCTCGTGGTGGGACGGGATCGGCAATCGCAACGTCTCCGGCCCTGACAACCGCGCGGACATCATCAATGTGTACGTCGCGTTTGATGCCAACCACCTGTACCTCGGTCTGACCGGTCCCACCGCCCCCTTCAACAGCTTCGGTCAGCCCGATCCGGCCTTCTCGAACGACATCGGCGACCTCTACCTCGCGCTCGACTTGAACGGTGGCCTGACGCCTGCCCCCGGTGCCAAGCTCCGCGCCACCGATTCGCACAACAGCTTCGCCACCAAGGCGGTCGACTTCCTCGGCTGGCAGCCGACGCATTTCATCGGCGTGCAGTACGTCGATAACGGCGGCGGCGGTGGCGGCTGGGCCAATCTCGAGCGGGCCGTGACGCACGCCGTGGTGGCCGGCGAGGGCCAGTTCCTCGGCAACGGCGGTTTCGATTGGGCCGCCGCGATCAACCCGGCCGCCGCGTACGACACGCACAACAACAATGCCGGCGAGTTCGAGTTCAAGATCCCGTGGGCCCAGCTCGGACTATCCGGTCCGCCGGATGCCTCCAACCCGCTGCGGCTGTCCGCGTACCTCACTCAGAACTTCGGCAACTTCGACGCCTACGACTCCGCCCCGGGCATCGGCAACAACATCGTGCACGAGCAGATCGGCGACTGCCCGGGTGACCCGGACACCGGAGGTCAGCTCGGGGCCTGCGATCCGGGCTCGTTCCCCAACAGCGGGCCCGGCTCTAACTTCGTTGCCGACTTGAACTTCGACCCCGGCCGCCAGGACGGAATCGACACCGTCGAGGAGTATTTCTCGGTGGTCGTCCCTGAGCCGACAACGCTGGGGCTGGTGACGCTGGCGGGGCTGTTCGGCCTCCGCCGCCGAGCCCGATAAGAACGTCAAATTAGGCGATGTCGGTGTCGCCGATTGCGGCGTAGGAAAAGCTGGTATCGGCCCTTGAAACGCGGAGGCCGTTCCGGTTACACTTGCGTTCAGAGAGGGCGAAAGAAGCGTTCAATTCCTCTCGTCTTTTCGGGTTCTTCGGGCGTGCCGGTCTTGGGGATCTGCGCTGCATCGAAGATGCCCACGATATCCAGGAGGTTCGGGGTATGAAAGCATCGCGGATTCTTGTGGCCGCTGGCGTGCTCGCTCTGACGACCGCCGCCTTCGGCCAGTACACATTCCCGTCGTTCAACCAGACCGTGACGAGCACCGCTGGCAGCGTGGCGCTCCCGGTCGGTCCTGTTCCGGCCGGCCTGTACACCAGCTACTCGGTCTCGCTGGACTGGTCGGCCATCGCGGGCTTCCCGTGGAGCAACGAAGCCATCTGGGCCCTGACGAATGATCCCATCGGTCCGCCGCTTCCCAGCGTTTTCTACGCCGATCCCGGTCCCGCGCCGAACAGCGCGTCCAACGACAACCCGGTGACGCTGAACTGGAGCGGGTTCCTCGACAATCCGTACCAGGGCGGCGATCCGCTCCACTTCGCGTTCCTCCAGACCTTCGGCGGCTCCACCGCCCAGTGGAACAACATCAGCATCACCCTCGGCTTCGACACGATCGCACCGCCGGCCGCGATCGACCTCGGCAACATCGGCCCCGGCATGACCATGGTCACCGGCCAGCTCAATCCGGGCCAGGTGATCTGGTACAAGTTCACCGTGCCCGCGATTCGCGACGCCTTCGGCGAGTACCTCGTGATCGACACGTTCGGCTCGACCCTGACGGGCGGCACCTTCGGCAACGGCAACGACAGCGAGCTGGGCGTCTATCGCTCGACCGGCAGCCTGGTCGCGACGAATGACGACTGCGATTTCCCGTCGGATCTGCTGAGCTGCATCAACTTCGGCGCCGACCAGTTCCTGCCGCAGTTTCCGTCCGGCGATCTGACGGCCGGTACCTATTACATCGCCCTCGGCGGCTTCAACACCACCTACGGCCCGGCGTTCAACGCCACCAGCGATTCGCCGGTCAACGGCCAGTACAAGCTGACCCTGACGACCAACGTGCCCGAGCCGACCACGATGGGTCTGCTCGCTCTCGCCGGTCTGGCCGGCCTTCGCCGCCGCCGCTAGGAGCGGTTCGCGTCGAAGCCTGAGCGTCTCCAAACCTTCAAACGAGCCGTCTGCCAGCCGCTGGCAGGCGGCTCGTTCCGTTTGTTGCGCCGGCACCTGGCGGTCGTTGACGGAGCTCGAAGGCGTAGCGTGAGGATTCGGCCCGCTCAGAGTCGGCGCGCCTTGGCCGACAGCGCGGGTCGCGAAGCGGAAACGTCAGCGGGAGGCGAAAACCAGTGCGTCACGCCCAGCGTGCAGTTCGCCCGTCATGCCGGAACTCTCGGGCCGGCCCGCACATCACGGCGCGACCACACGGACCAGGACCACGTTCTGGATATTGTTCGATGCGGGGTTCGCCACCGATTGCGTCAGCAGCGTGCCCTCGAGCGCGCCGTCCGCGCGGGCGTTCAGGTCGAACGTCCGGCCCAGCGTGTCACCCGGCACCGTCACGTTGACCACGATCAGGAACTTCGTGACCGTGATGACGCCCACCGGCGGGGCCGTGAACGGTTGCTCGACGCTGGTGCAGTTGTCGGACCAGCGTGTCACCTCGTTGTTGGAAAAGGTGATGCAGGCGATGACGCCGTTGTCGGAGGCTCGGCGGATGGTCCACTGATCCGTCAGCGGCAGGGGGATGATGCCGGCCGGCAGCGGCGTCCGGCAGCCCGCGCCGAGACTGAGTGCGGCCAGCGCCAGCGCAAGCGTGAGCGCGAAGACGGGTCGAATCTGGCACCACCGATCGAGAGTCTGCATCATGATCACGCCGCCGAACGCGACCCGGAATGCTCCACGCGGGCCCCGATTCTATGGTTTTCGGCTCCGCGAAGTAAACCGCCCCCTGGGTCGCCGCGGACTCGGGGCGAGGCGGCCGGCACCGGTGCGGACTCGGTTCACCATCCACGGCCAAGCGAGGCGTTCCCGTCAGAGCTGTTTTAGCGTGCAGGCGCGACCTAGACCGCGATTATCGGATCCGATTCGGCGGCGGCGGCCGGGTCCGCCGGCTCCGGCGGCGGTTTCGTCCTCCGCGGGTCTGCGGACCGCGACCGCCATTGTGGCCTGCTGCGCGCATCGCGATCGCGACACGATTCTCTTGCCGGATTCCACGCCAGGATCTCGTCTTCGCAAGTCGCTTTACGGTGAGAATGAGACTTGGAGGGTTGGCGGGGTAGTCGACCCACATCCCGGCTTACACTTCGGGCGAGCCGACATCGCCGGAGTGGTGTCAGACTGGCGCGTCCAGTCGAGGAGCAGATGGGTATGATTCGAGTTTCCAGTCTTGCGGCCATGCTTGCGCTCGTCGTGGCCGGCACGGCTTCGGCCCAGCTTTCCACGCTTGAGTTCGGTCGCTCGGTTTCACAGGGCGGTGGCGGCAGCATCCCCGACGTCCGGGCCGGCAACATCCTCTACCAGCAGCTTCCCGTTGGCACCGGCGAGGGTGTCTTCGCGGACGGCGCCCCCGGACAGTTCTACGATCAGCGCATCGCCGACAATTTCCCCCATGCGGGCGGCCCCATCAACGGCGTTTGCTGGTGGGGCGGCAGCGAGAACTTTCTTTTCGATGACCTGAGAAACTTCAGCGGGTTCAATGTTCAGTTCTTCGCGAACGCCGGCGGGATTCCGGGCGCCCCCGTGTCCGCCAACATGAACTTCTCGGTCGCCGATACCAATCCGGTTCCGACCGGCAATCTTCTGATCGGCGGCGGAATCGAGTATCACCAGTGCGTCAAGTTCGACGCGATCGATCTCCCCGCCGGTTCCTATTGGCTTTCGATGGGCGGTGTCGCGATCGCTGTGTTCGACGATGCCTACGCTTGGGACTTCAGCGCCTAGGGCGACAGCAGATTTGTGTGCACCGATCCGACCTGGGCCAGCCCGTGGCTCGTCGCACAGGGCTTCGGTGATCTCGCCTTCCAGATTCAGCCCGAACCGGGCACCCTGAGCCTCCTCGGCCTGGGCGCCCTCCTCTTCCGCCGGCGGAAGTAATATCCGCTGATCTGTTGACCCTCACGGGGTCGGCACCTCGCGTGCCGACCCCTCTTTTTTTGCGCCGGCGTGTCGCCCTGCGGCGCGGTGCGTCGCGCCACAAGCCGGTTACTCCGATCCCACGCGCGTGCCGTTCCACAGGTCTCCCGCCGCCGTTGACGGCCCTGCACCGCCGTGGGGGTCCGCGCGGTCGAACACCGGCCGGAACGCCCTCTTGCGAGGCGCGGCCGGCGATGGGAAACCCGCCGATCCGACGATCGAGCGCTCGCCTTATACTCCCGCGAATACCAGTTCCGAGAGGTTTGCAGATGCGTGCATCGATGAGACTGACAACCGTCATTGCCTGCGCGGTCGTGTTCGGCGAGGCGGTCTGCGTTCGCGCGGACACGACCGGCCGTTCCGACCCGGTCATCAACGTCGAACCCGTCGCCGAGGGGCTGCGGCAGATGATCGACCGCGCCCGCGACGGTGTCTTTCCGTCGCTGGTCAACATCAGCGTGGTCACGGTCCGCTACTGGAACGGCCGCGCTCAGAAGGGCCGCTCGACCGGCAGCGGCACCATCATCTCGCCCGACGGCCACGTCCTGACCAATCAGCACGTCACCGTCAACGGCAAGGAGTTCCGCTGCACGCTGGCCGACCGGCAGGAAGTCCGCGCCACGCTCGTCGGCGAGGACCCGCTCACCGACCTGGCGGTGCTGCGGCTGGACCTGTCGGACCTGAAGGACCCGGCGGCGCCGCTGCCGGTGGCGTCGTTCGGCGACTCGTCGGAGCTGCGCGTCGGTGACTACGTGATGGCGATGGGCTCGCCGCTGGCCCTGTCGCGCTCGGTCACGCTCGGCATCGTCTCCAACGTCGAGCGCATCTTCGCCGGCGGCATGGGCATCGAGCAGGACGACATGCAGCTCGAGGAGGGCCAGCGCACCGGCCTGTTCACCCGCTGGATTCAGCACGACGCCCTCATCAACCCCGGCAACAGCGGCGGCCCGCTCGTGAACATGCGCGGCGAGGTCGTGGGCGTGAACGAACTGGGCGGCGCGGCCATCGGCTTCGCCATTCCGAGCAATCTGGCGCGCGAAGTCGCCGACGCCCTCATCCGCCACGGCGAGGTCCCTCGAAGCTGGATCGGCGTCAGCCTGCGGCCGATCCAGAAGACCGGACTGACCCGCGGCGTGCTGGTCAACTCGGTCGTCGAGAACGGCCCGGCCGCCCGCGCGGGACTCCGCGCCGGAGACGTCATCGTCCGCCTCGCGGACGATCCGGTCACCGCCCGCTTTCCCGAGGAATTACCCGGCCTGATGAAGCGGCTGGCCGATCCGCCGATCGGGTCGACCCTGCGGCTCACCTACGAGCGGGACGGCAAGCCGGCCGAGGTCTCCGTGGTAACCGAGAAGCTCCAGAACGATCGTGGCGAAGAGACCGCCCTGCGGGCGTGGGGCTTGACCGTGCTCGAGATCACCGACTTTCTGGCCCGCCGCATGAAGCTTGACTCGAAGCGCGGCGCGGCCGTTTCGAGCGTGCGCTCCGGCGGTCCGGCCGCGCTGGCTGAGCCGGCCATCAGCGACGGCGACATCATCGTCACGGTCGACGGCGCGGCCGTGGCCGACTTGGCGGAACTGGCGGCGGCCTACGAGCGCGTCATGTCGAGCAAGCCGCGGCCGGAGTACGTCGCCATCGGCTTCGAACGCAAGGGACGCCAGTACGTCACGCTGCTCAAGCCGCTGCCCGAGAGCGAGGAGGACCCGCCGCGCGAGGTGCCCAAGGCGTGGGTCGGCATCGCGGTGCAGCCGGTCCTGAAGGAGCTGGCCAAGCGGCTCGGGCACCCGGACAGCCAGGGTTTCCGTGTCACTCGCGTCTATCCCGGCACCAACGCCGACAAGGCCGGTCTGAAGATCGGCGACGTGGTGCTCGGCATCAACGGCGAATCGATTCAGCCGCGCGGCATTCAGGACGCCGGACTGCTCGATCGCCGTATCCGACGCATGGCCATCGGCGACCAGGCCACGCTCAGCGTGCTGCGCGACGGCCGGACGATCGATGTCGCGCTGGCGCTGGAGCAGACGCGACTGACGCCCGCGGAGGCGCGGCGCGAGATCAACCGCGACTTCGAGATGGGCGTCCGCGAACTGACGTTCTTCGACCGCGACGAAAACCGCTGGGGCGACGCGGTCGGCGGCGTGATCGTGCAGCAGGCCGAGCCGGCCGGCTGGGCCGGGCTGGCCGGGGTGCGCGCCGGCGACCTGTTGCAGCGCGTCGGCGATCATGAGATTCGCGAGCCCAGTGACTTCCGCAAGGCCATGAAGAAGATCGCCGAGTCGCAGCCCGAGCGCGTCGTCTTCGTCGTGCTGCGTGGCGTCGAGACCCGTTTCCTGTTTACCGAGCCGAACTGGAAGGCCCTGCCGCAGACCCGGCCGGCCGGACGCTGAACCGCCCGGCCACGTTCGCATTTCGACGCGGTCGCGGTTAAAAGTCCACGCCGTGTCCGGTTCCGTGCTCAACCCCAAGGTCTTCGAAAGGAAATCTGCCATGACGTTCCCGCATCCGTCGCCGCGACGCGGTCGTGTCTCCGTTCGCCGCCCGGCCGGGCGGGTCGGCGCTCTGGCGGCGCTCGCGCTGGCGGCTGCCCCGGCCGCTTTCGGAGACGAGGCCGCGACCTTCGAGCGGCTCATGTCGACTCATGCCGCGTCGGTCGTCACATTGAAGTTCGTGCTGAAGGTCAAGTCGCCGCAGGGCGAGCGCGAGGGCGAGGCCGAGGCCACCGGCGTCATGATCGACCCGAAGGGGCTGGTGCTGTGCGCCAGCACCGAGATCGGCGGGCTCAGCGGCGCCACGCAGCGCATGCTTCAGCAGCAGGGCCGCGAGGTCACCATCACGCCCACTAACATCAAGGTGCTGGTCGGCGACGACGCCGAAGGCGTCGAAGCGCGGCTGCTGACGCGCGACACCGACCTCGATCTGGCCTGGATTCAGATCAAGGACGAGCCCAAGCAACCCTACCGCTGCGTCGACCTGAGCCGAGCCGTCACACCGCGCCCCGGCCAGCGCATCTACGCCGTCCGCCGCATGGACAAGTTCTACGATCGCGCCACGGTCATCAGCGAAGGCTGGATCGCCGGGCAGGTGCGCCGGCCGCGCGACCTCTATGTGCCCGGCGGCACCATCTCGTCGGCCATCGGCCTGCCGGTCTTCCACGCGGACGGCAACCCGGTCGGCATCCTCATCACGCAGTCACCCGACGAGGACGAGCGTGCCGGCCGTGGCGCGCTGACGCCCGTGATTCTGCCCGGCGCCGAAGTGCTCAAGGCCACCGAGCGCGCCCGGGCCAGCGCGGCCGCCGGAAAGAGTGCCGAGGACGCGGACGAAGACGACGACGAAGCTCCGCCGGCCAAGCCCGCCCGGCCAAGCGGGAAGGACGCCGACTCGTCATCCGACGATTGACCGCCGCGCCACCACGCGGCCGCATGAAGCGCGGAATCGGCGCGCGCCCCGGCATCGGTGCGTCCACGGCCGAATCAATATAACAATTTGTTAGTACATAAGTTACGAGCAATCGCTTCGCGCCCGGAGTGCGGATTCCACGCTCCCACATCGCGTGCACACTCAGACACCGGGCGGACGCAACGAAGCGCGTCGGGCGCTGCGGGCGTGGCCGGGTGAAGGTACGGTGGATGGAGCCGGACATGTACACCTTTTTCCTGTCGAGACGCGCGACCGAAGCCGAGGTGCAGCAGACGCTGGATCGCTGGTATTTCGCCGTCAACGCCGATGGCCGGCTGTGGATCTGCCCGAACGACGACACGGTCGACTTCGAGGACCTGGCCATGTTGTTGAAACGGCTCGTACGCGTGGTGCCGCGCACGTCCCTCATGCGGGTCGAGCTCGACCTCGAGCGCGCCGCCATCGTCGGCGCCAGCCGAGGCGTGACGCAATCGCTGTTGTTCGAGGTCGGTCGGCGGCTCGGCCCCCGCTGCCGAATCCGCAAGCCGGTGGAGAACTGATCATGAACGTTCCGGGCGCATCGGCTGTGAGCGAGTCGATGTTCGCGTAAGCAGGAAGACGCTAGTTCGCGCGCGGCGACGTCCACGCCTGCGCCTTGACGGCCTCGGCGATCTGCGACGCCAACCTCATCGCGTTCAGGCCATCCTCGGCCGAGACGGCCGGCGGCCGTCCGGTGCGCACCGATTCGAGAAAGGCCGACAACTCCGATCGCAGGGGATCGGCGTTCTCGAACACCAGCGGCTCGACCACCACCAGCTTGCCGAAATCGACGCCCTGCATCTGGGACAGGTCCTCGAAGCGCCCGTCCTGCGCCATCTTGAGGATGTCGAGGTTGGCGCTCTTGGTGATGGCGACGCCGGTCTTTTTCTGGTAGTCGGCCGAGACGTACGCGCTCTCCGAAAAGACGCGGATGCGCCGCTCGGTCTTGAGGGCCAGCCGCGACGCGGTCAGGTTGGCGACGACGCCGTTCTCGAAGCACACCCGGGCGCTGGCGACGTCCTCGTGACGCACCAGCACGTTGACGCCGACCGCGTCCACCCGCGTCCACGGCGCGCGCACCAGATGCAGTACGATGTCGATGTCGTGGATCATCATGTCGGCCACGACGCCGATGTCGGCCGAGCGGAACGAAAACGGGCTGATCCGCGTGGTCTCGATGAAGCGCGGCCGGATGGCCAGCCGCTCGATCGCCCCGACCACCGGGTTGAAGCGCTCGGTGTGGCCGACGGTCAGCGGGCAGCCGCTGCGCCGCGCCGCCGCGGCGATCTCCTCGGCCTCGGCGACGGTGGCCGCCAAGGGTTTCTCGATCAACAGCCCGACGCGGCGCTCCAGCAGCGCCAGGGCCACGTCGCGATGGTGGATGGTCGGCACGGCGATCGAGACGGCGTCGATGCCGTCCGGCAGTTCGTCGAGCGTGGTCAGGGCTCGGGCGCCGTACGGCTGGGCGACCTGCTCGGCCCGCTCGCGCGACACGTCGACCACGGCGACGAGTTCGGCCTCCGGCAGGTCGTGATACACGCGGGCGTGATAGCCGCCCATGCGACCGGCGCCGATCACGGCGACGCGGGCCGGGCGGCTCATGAGACCGCCTCGCCGAATCGGGCCGCGGTGGGCGGCGCGACTGGCTCGGTCGGCGTGGCGGGGGGCTCGGCCTCGCGCGCATAGAACGCCGGCGGCGGCAGGCTGCTGTCGCGGCGGATCGCCTCGAGGTAGCGGCCGTATTTCCCGTCGGTGAGCGAGCGCTTGAGGAAGTCGAGCAGGTATCGGCCGTGCTCGTCGAGGTCGCCGCCCGCCTCGACTTCCTCGATGCGGCGCTTGAGCGGCAGCGCGCCGCGCCGCGCCCGCCGCGAGAACAGCATCTCGAGCAACGTCTGCGGCCCGCGGGCCTCCTGCTCGCGCCCGCGGCGGGGGAAGAGCTGGCGATACACGCGCCGCAACTGGTCGCATTCCTGTTCGCTGAATCCCCACCGCGCCAGGCCGCGCAGGTTGACGCCGGTCAGCGTGCCGTCGAAGTGCAGGATCAGGAACGGCGGCACGTCGGTCGTGCAGCGCGTCAGGCCGGCGATGAATGCGTAACGGCCCACCGTGACGAACTGGTGAATGCCGGTCATGGCGGCGACGTTGACGTAGTCCTCGATGTGCACGTGTCCGGCCACCTGCACGCTGTTGGACAGCACGCAGTGGCTGCCAAGCGTCACGTCGTGGGCGATGTGCGAGCCGATCTGCAACTGGTTGTGGTGGCCGATGGTGGTGACGCCGCCGCCCAGCACCGTGCCGGTGTGCACGGTGACGTGCTCGCGGAATACGTTGCGGTCGCCGATCCTCAGCAGCGTCTCGGCCCCGTCGTGCTTGAGGTCCTGCGGCGGCGTCCCGATCACGCAGCCGCTGTAGAACACGTTCTCCTCGCCGATCACGGTGTCGCCCACGATGACAACGTTGGGTCCGAGCCGCGAGCCGTCCCCGAGCCGGACCCGCGGTCCAATGACGCAACCCGGTCCGATCTCGACGCGCTCGCCGAGCTCGGCCTTCGGATCGACGACGGCGGTCGGGGCTATCTGTCGCATCGTGTCCTTCCCATCCGGCTAGAGCGGGTCGGCATCGACCATCATGAACTTGATCTCGGCCTGCGCCGCCAGCTCGGTATCAACGCGGGCATAACACTGCACATGCCCGATGCGGGCCTTCACGTTGAGCGTCACCGCCTCGATGATGATCTGGTCGCCCGGCACGACCGGCCGCCTGAACTTGACGCGGTCCATCGACAGCAGCATGGCGACCTTGCCGGTGTGCTCGAGCTTGCGCGCCAGCAGGATGCCGGAAAGCTGGGCCATGGCTTCGAGAATGAGCACGCCGGGCATGATCGGCTGACCCGGGAAATGCCCCTCGAAGTAGCCCTCGTTGATCGAGACGTTCTTGATGCCGACGGCGCGGTCGTCGCCTTCGATGCTGACCACGCGGTCGATCATCAGGAACGGAAAGCGGTGCGGCAGCAGCCGTTGCAGCCGCCGTGCGTCCAGCACGGCCCGCTCGGCCGGCGTCTGAACCGCCTGGTGGTTTTCCACGGCCCGGATCAGCCGCCGCACGAGTTCGTGGTTGAGGGCGTGGCCGCTCTTGTGGGCGAATACGCGCCCGCGCAGCCGCCGGCCCGCGAGGAACAGGTCGCCGATCAGGTCCAGCACCTTGTGTCGCACACACTCGTCCGGGTAGCGGAATTCGTTGTCGATCACGCCCTCGGGACCGATGACGACGACGTCCTGGTAGGTCAGGTGCTTGCCGAGTCCGGCGTCGCGCAGGGCCTGTGCCTCGTGGTCGAAGACGAAAGTGCGCGCGCTGGCGATCTCGCGCCGAAACGCCTCCGGCGTCAGCCGCACGGCAAACACCTGCCGCGGCAGGTGGGCCGCGTCGCCGTAGTCGAGGTCGTAGATGATGCTCAGCTCGTCGCGATCGCCCGGCGCGGCGATCAGCTCGGCGTCGGCGTCGGCCACGCGCACCAGTTCCTGGATGACGAGCGGCTCGGCGTGGGCGTCCTGTGTTTGCAGACCGGCCTCGCTCAGCGCCTCGACGAACGCGCGGCTGCTGCCGTCGCAACCGGGCAGCTCGCCGCCGTCCAGCTCGATCTCCACGTTGTCGATCTCGAGTGCGTGCAGCGCGGCCATGCAATGCTCAACCGTCTCAACCGCGGCCGTGCCGTTCTGGAGTGTCGTCCGCCGGGCCCGCTTGGCGACGTTGCCGACCACCGCCTGGATCCGGACCGGCCGGGGCGTATCGACCCGAACGAACGCAATGCCCGCGTTCGCCGGCGCGGGCTTGAAGCGCACGGTCACCTCTTGGCCTGTGAACAGCCCGAATCCGTGCACCTCAACCGGTCTTGCGATCGTCTGTTGCGGCTTCAAGGGCGTCCACTCGCCGGACGAGCTCACGAATCCGCTCCATCCACTCCGGTAGCCGGCGGAGAGCGGCTTGCTCGCGAAGCGCGGTCATGCGTTCTCGCGCCGGCATCCCAACTGCTGTCAGACCGGCCTCGAGAGATTTGGTCACGCCACTCTGGGCCGTCAACCGAGCGCCGTCCCCGATCGTCAGTCCATCGCAGACGCCGACCTGTCCACCGAGGATGACGCCGATCCCGAGCCGGACGCTGCCGGCCAGCCCCACTTGGCCGACCAGGATGCAGTGCGGACCGACCTCGACATTATGCGCCACCTGCACGAGGTTATCAATCTTGGTACCGTACCCAATGCGGGTGACGCCGCACTTGGCGCGATCGACGCACGCGTTCGCGCCGATCTCCACGTCGTCCTCGATTTCGACCGCGCCGATCTGGGGCACGCGCTGATGCCGGCCGTCGCGGAAGATGAAGCCGAAACCGGGCCGCCCGATGACCGCTCCCGGCCAGATCGTCACGCGCCGCCCGATCCGTGTGCGCTCGCCGACGTACACGTTCGGCCACAGTTCGCAGCCGTCGCCCAGTGTGCAGTCGGCGCCCACGAAGACGCCGGCGTGCAGCGTGGTGCTGGCGCCGACCGTCGTTCGCGGTCCCACCACCACGAACGGGCCGATGCGCGCATCGGGCGCGATCCGCGCGCTGGGGTCGATCCTCGCCGTGGCGTCCGCGCCCACCGGCGGTCGCCACGGTTCGCGATCGAACCAGCCGAGCACTTGCGCGATGGCGGCTTCCACGTCGCCGACCAGCACGGCCGGCACGCGCGTCATCGGCAGGGAGGGGGGCCCGATGATTGCGCCGGCCCGGCAGCGATCCAGCGCGGCGTGATAGTCGGAACCGGTGCACCAGGCGACCTCGTTCGGACCGGCCCGCTCCAGCGTCGCCACGCCGGACAGCCGCGCATCGCCGTCGCCGCGCAGCTCCGCGCCGAGCCGCCGTGCGAGTTCGGCCACCGTGATGGTCGGACTGCCGAGTGCGTCACTCACGCGCGACATCCACCCCTCAGGGCGCCTTGGCGGCCGGCTTGAGCTTGGCCCGTCCGCCGCTGTCGCGGTACTGCTGATTCATGCGCTTGATGACCGCCTCGGTGATGTCGGCGTTGGGATCGGCCCACACCACGCCGCGGGCGTGGATCATCTGCCGCACCTTGTCGATGTCCTCGTCCTCGATCGCCTCCGGACGAAACTCGCGCTTCTGCAGCACGATCGACATGCCGCGCTCCCTGGCGATCTCCTCGGTCACGCGGCAGCAGTGGTCGTACACGACCCGGGTCCAGTTGAAGTGGTCGGCGGCCATCTCGGCTCGCGACTGCTGCGCCCAGACGTTGAAATCGATGTTCATCCGCGTCACTTCGCGCCGCCGCGGACGATAGTCCGGGCTGTTCGGCGAAAACGCGGCCAGTTCGGTCTCCTTCTGCGCCAGCGCCTTCTTGCGGGCCTCGCCCTCCTTCTGAAGCGATTCGTTCGCCTCGCGCAGCACCTGGTTGAGGTCCTTGATCTGGTCGCATTCCTCGAACACGCGAATCACGTCGACCACGCCCGTCGCGCCGGTGGGCGCGCGGCTGGACGAAGTCTCCTGCGCGGTCGCCCCGGCGAATCCCAGGAGCGCCATCACCGCCACCATGCCCGCAATGGGGGCCGCCACTCGCAGTCGCATCACTGATCTCCTTGCGGAATCCCGTCAAACCCAGGGAAGCATTCAGGACGATCGGATCATTGTCGACGCGCGGGCCCAAAACGCAAGCCGCCACCCGATCTCACGCCCATGCCCGCCGCCCAAGTTCCTTCAAGGCGGAATCTTGCGCCCCAGGCCCGCTTCTTCCGAAGTGCTATCGTCCGGCCCGCGCGGGTGTCTAGAAACCCGATGCGACTTGCGGTGCGCGAACCGCGCGAATATACGACCGCTTCGGATCGCCTCGAAGCGAAAAGGAGTTTGCCATGAAGAGTGTTCGAATCGGCCTGGTCGGAGTCCTCGGCTTGCTCGGCGCGGCCGATCTCGCGCTGGCGCAGGGGGTCTCGTTCGGCCCCGGGGCGTCGCGGGCGGTCGTCTCCGCGTCGCTCGGTCAGTCGCGGTTCTTCGACATGAGCATCTTCTACAACGAGCTCGCGCCGTACGGCGAGTGGGTCAACCACCGCACGTACGGATGGGTCTGGGCCCCGTACGGAATCACCCCCGACTGGCGGCCCTACACCGTCGGCCGCTGGGTGCTGTCCGACTGGGGTTGGACCTGGGTCTCGTACGAACCGTTCGGCTGGGCGACCTACCACTACGGTCGCTGGTTCTTCGATCCCTGGTACGGATGGGTCTGGGTTCCGGGTACGCAGTGGGCGCCCGCCTGGGTCGCGTGGCGATTCGGCGGCGGCTGGATCGGCTGGGCGCCGTTGCCGCCGGTGGTCGAGACGCGCTGGGATGTGGGCATCATCAATCCGACGACGCTCGGCGCCAGCGTGTTCCGCCGCTTCGCCTGGTCGTTCGTCGAGGTGACGCAGTTCCAGCAGTCCAACCTGCGGCCGTTCATCGCCCGTCCGATCCGGAACATCAATATCCTGAACCTGACGCAGGACGTGACCCGCTATGAATTCGAACGCGGTCGGCTGGTGAACCGCAGCGCCGATCCGCGCCAGCTCGAGCGTTACTTCGGCGGTCGCTCGTTCGACCGATTTCGCATTCAGGACGCCGATCGGCCGGTGGGCATCCGCAACGTCGGCCCGTCGGATCGCGACATTCGTCTCTACCGGCCGAACATTCGCGACAGCGGACCGGCGCGGACGGTGCCGGACGTCGTGCGGTCGCGCGTTCCGCTGCCGGCGAACGACGAGTTGCAGCGGCGCCACCAGCGTGAGCTGGCCGAGCTGGAGAACCGCCTGCAGGCTGAGCGAGCCGCGATGGAAGACCGGCAGCGGCGCGAGGAGGCCCGCCTCCGCCGCACGATGACGCCGCAGCAGCTCCAGGAGTGGCGTGACCGCGAGAAGGGGGCCTACGAGGACATGGTGCAGCGCGAGCGCCAGATCCTGCAGCGCCAGCACGAGCGCGAGCGTGCCGGGCAGGTCGGCCAAGGCGAGGCCAACCAGCCGCGATTCCGGATCGGTCAGGGACAACCGCCGATGTCGCCTCGATGAGGCCGGAGGGCCCGCGCGCGGCCGCGTGATGCGAAGACCCTAGCCAATCGACCCCGCGCCCGACGAATCGTCGGGCGCGGGGTCGACGATTTCGTCATCCGGCGCGATCGGGGCCCCCTCGAGTCCGACCCGGTGTTCAAAGCGTTCGATGAATTGCCGCACCGGCCCATCCGGCCACACCGCGCGAAGATAGCCGCAGCCGATGTTGAACCGGCCGCGCCGTCGCAGCAGCGCCAGCAGCATGCCGGGGGGCGCCATCGGCAGGACCGCGGCGTTGAAGTCGAGCACCCGCCGGCCGAGCAGCCGTTCGGGCAGATCGCGATTGTCCACCGGGCTGACGGCCAGCGGGCCGGGCGGCAGCGTGCCGCGGCAGGACAGCAGTCGCTGGTAGTGGCCGATCCGAAGCCATCCGGCGAACGACAGCGTCACCCACGCGGCTTCGCCTCCGCCGTCGCGATGACGCGACAACTGCGCATGGAGGTCGTCGTCCAGCTCTCGGGGACGTGACAGCAGCGCGCGGTCAACGCGGATCGGGGCGATCGTGAGGTCGTTGCCGGCGACGAACGCGCGCGGCGCGTGGCGCGGCCGACTGAGTGCGATCGGCAACACGATGAAGCGGCCGCTCAGTCCGATCGCCTCCGCGATGTCGTCGATCGCCTGCGCCGCCGCGATCAGGAAATAGCGGCTGTAGAGCAACGGGCCGGGCGAACACGTCGATCCGGCCCGCGCCAGCATGCGCTCCGTGGCCGCGGCGGGCCACGATCGAAACAGGTGTCCACCCGGCGGCTGGTTCGACGTTGGCCGCGCGACCAGCGGATGGGCGTCAAGTCGGCGGAGCCGCCACACGTTGGCCAGCCCCTCGCCGAGCCGCCGGATGTATCGCCGCGACCATGTCGGTGGATACTCGTCGGCCGCCAGCGATGCCGGAGCGCCCGCCGCGCACGCGGGATCGTCAAGCGCCCGCAGCAGCGCCATCGAGCCGGGATAGTCGGTCAGATGGTGGGGCACGCGAAACAGCAGGGCCGCACGGTCACCGCGCAGCCGGCAACTGACGATCGTCAACGGCGGCTGGCGCGAGTCGTCGTGCGGCTCGTTCAGCAGCTCGTCGATCAGCTCGTCGCATGCGTCGAGCGGGCTGAGCGCGCCGGTCAGATCGGCGAAGCGAAGCATTGAGTCGATCGGCGTTGCTCCGTTCGCATGCCAGTACGCGCGTGCCGTGAGCGCGTGGTAACCCAGGCGCGCCCCCAGCACCGGCTGATGGACCACGACCTGTTCGAGGTTCTTCCGCAGCCGGTCGGCATCCGGCACGCCGTCGAGCAGCACCCGGCCGACGAACACGGTTCCCGGCCGTCCGAACCGTTGCTCCCGGATGTGACTGGCGAGGAACAGGCGATCGTAGGCCGTCAACCCGATGCGATCATCCACGCGGCTGGCTCTCGAAGGGCGTTGAGACGAGCAGCCTTCAGCGTACCCGCGGCGATCGCGGCGGGGCAAGGACCATCGAACCGGTGTCTTCGGGCGCTGGTTCGATCGGCCGGGTCCGATTGACAACCGGTTCACCGCGGGCTAGTGTCCTTTTTTCGATCAGCGAGGCGACGGCAGGCGGCGAAGTTGGCCGGTTGCGGACCCGCGCTGGCGGTTGTTGGGAGTCGGATCGGTGTCGCGTCTGAGCAGGTGCTGCGTCGTGCTGATGCTGGCGGCCATCTCCGGTTGCTCGCCGGATGATTCGCAACTGGCCGTGCGCACCAACTGGTACATCGTCGACGTACCCGTGCCCAAGGGCTTCGATCGCAACAACCGCGAGTCGACCTACAGCAGCAGCCCGTCCGGCCGGCGCATCCTCGACGTGTACGAGGGCGGTGCCGAACCCATCAAGGTGCGAAACTTCTACCTCAGCAACATGCCGGCGTCGCAATGGAAGTTCGAGAACGAGTCGCTGGCGGGCGGCGTCTACACGCTGACCTTCGCCAAGGCCAATGAGACCTGCGCCATCACCATCGGCAAGAAGGCCGACAAGGGGCTGTTCGCGCCCACCGAGGCCCGCGTGCTGGTCGAGGGTTCGTCCGCCGGCGGCAAGAAGCAGGCCAGCTAACCGGGGCGGCCGCCAGCCGGCCGGCATGCATTCACGATGAAGACCGCGCGACGCCACGAACTTCAGACCAACGAACTCTCCCAGCAACTCGACGAGTTGTCGGAATACGTGCAGAAGAACGGCTGGCGCATCCTCACCGTCGTCGTCGCGCTCATCATCGTCTTCGTCGCCGGCTACCTTTACGTCGCCCATCAGCGCGAGACGCTGGCCCAGGGCTGGGCCGATCTCGCCCGCTACCAGGGCCCGCCGGGCGCGACGCCCGCCGACCAGATTCGCTACTTCACGGAGATTGAACAGCGCGGTCTCGATCCGCGCCTCTCGGCCAACGCCCTCTACCAGGCCGCCCAGCTGGCTCTCGCCCAGGTGGGCGACCCGAATCGCAGCGATTCGGAGCAGGCGGACTACGCCCGCCAGGCCGAGGAGATGTTCCAGCAGATCACGCAGCGGTTCCGCGATCAGACACCGACCGTGGCCGGTGCGCAGCTCGGGCTCGGCCTGCTGGCCGAGAACCGCGGCGATTGGGAAACCGCGCGCAAGCTTTATCGCGCGATCGTCGACGAGCCGCGGTACGCGGCCGTGCCGGCTCGCATGCAGGCCGAATATCGGCTGAAGCAGTCGCCGAATTGGGAGGCCGCCGTGGTCTTCCCGCCGCCCGCCACCGCGCCGGCTACGCAGCCGGCGATGAGCGCGGTTGATGCGCCGATCGCACCCTCCGCCGTTGCAGCGCCTGCGGAGCTGACGCCGGCGGCGATCGAGCCCGCCGCCCCGGTCGACGCCGCGCCGGACGCCCCC
>CAZNUJ010000052.1:0-19126 GCA_964576285.1 uncultured Planctomycetaceae bacterium
CGCCGGCGGCGTGTCCGCCAACCGCATCGCCCGCTGGAACGGCACGAGCTGGCAGGCGCTGGGGGCGGGGATATCGGGGCTGTTTGGTAGCAGCCGGGTACACGCCCTGACGGTGTACAACGGCGAGCTGATCGCGGGGGGCGATTTCGCCACCGCCGGCGGCGTGTCCGCCAACAACATCGCCCGCTGGAACGGCACGACCTGGCAGCCGCTGGGGTCGGGGATCTCGGGGGGGCCGTTCAGCGGGGTGGTTGCCCTGACGGTGTACAACGGCGCGTTGATCGCGGGGGGCGATTTCGCCACCGCCGGGGGCCACGTTTCGGCGTACTGGGCGCGGTGGCGATTCTCCTGCCCTCGCGGCGATCTGAATTGTGACTCGGTCGTCGACGTCACCGACCTGCCGCTGTTCGTGGACGCCCTGCTCAACGCTCCCGCCGTTTCGGCCTGCGCGGCCTACACCGCCAACGTGAACGGCGATACGTACAACGACGGCACGCCCGCCGTCGATGGACGGGATGTTCAGTCTTTCGTCGGGTGTCTGCTCGGCGGAGCGTGTCCGTGAGACGCGCGTGGAACAGCACCGACTTCCCCGCGACACGCCCGCGATTCGCAGAGGCGTCGACGCGCCCGAGTTCGCGGTCACACCTGTCCGCCCGGCCGCGACGAGCGTGAACGGCGGCTTTGCGACCGTGACAACCCAGGGCTTCCCGGCCGGCATCACGGCGTCGGCGCAGGTGGAGGCGAACTCGGTGGTGGTGACGTTCAGCGGCACGCCCGCGCCGCCCGATGGCGATGGCGACGGCGTGCCCGACGATGCGGACAACTGCCCCTCCGCGTCGAACGCCGATCAGGCCGACGCCGACGGCGACGGGCGAGGCGATGCCTGCGACAACTGCCCCACTGTCGCGAACCCCAATCAGGCCGACAGCGACGGCGACGGAGTTGGCGACGCCTGTGAGCCGATCGGCTCCATCCCGATGGCCGGATGCGGCACCTGCGGTCAGGGCATGACGCCGGTGGCTCCGCTCACGCTGCTGGCTCTGGCGATCCGCAGAACGCGGCGACGGTTGCGCTGAGGGCACGAGCACCCACACCTGGGACAACCCGCAAGCGAGATTCGGCGTTCAACTAGATGGAGTTGATCACGGTGTCGATCAGCCGTGTAGATTACTTCTCCTGCGCGGCCTGGTTGCAGAGGAACATGACGGCCATGCGGACGGCCAGGCCGTTGGTGACCTGCTGGAGGATGGCGCTGCGCGGGCCGTCGGCCACCTCGGCCGACATCTCGACGCCGCGGTTGACCGGGCCGGGGTGCAGCACGAGCACATCCGGCTTGGCGCGGCGCATGCGCTGGGCCGACAGGCCGAACAGGCGCGAGTACTCCTGAAGGCTGGGGAAGACGTTCGACGCGATGCGCTCCTTCTGGATGCGCAGCATGCTGATCACGTCGCACTCGCCGATGATCGCGTCGAGATCGTGGCAGATGCGGGCCCCGAGCTGCTCGAACTGGCGCGGGATCAGCGTGGTCGGTCCGACCAGAATGACCTCGGCGCCGAGGGTCGCCAGCCCGAGCAGATCGGAGCGAGCCACGCGCGAGTTGGCCACGTCGCCGACAATGGCCACCTTCAGTCCGGCGATGCGGCCCTTGGCCTGCCGGATGGTGTACATGTCGAGCAGGCCCTGGGTGGGGTGCTCGTGGCGGCCGTCGCCGGCGTTGATGACGCAGCAGTTGACGCAGCGCGCCGCGAGGGCGGCCGCGCCGGAGGCCTCGTGGCGGATGATGATGATGTCGACGCCCATCGCCTCGATGTTGCGGAGCGTGTCGCGCAGGTTCTCGCCCTTGCTGACCGACGACCCCTTGCCGGAAAAATCGACGATATCCGCTGAGAGCCGCTGCGCCGCCAGCGTGAAGCTGGTGCGCGTGCGGGTCGAGTCCTCGAAGAACAGATTGGCGACCACCCGGCCGCGCAGCGCGGGCACTTTCTTGACGCTGCGGGTCGACACGTCGCGGAAGGCGTCGGCCGTGTCGAGCATGTAGGTCAGTTCGTCGGCGGTCAGCCCCTCGAGGCCGAGCAGGTGGCGATGCGGCCAGATGGTCGAGGTCGGCTGCGGCACGCCGGCCGCGCCGCCGCGGGAGGCATCGGCGGTCGGGTGGGCCGCGGTCATCCGACCTCCACGCCGTCGCGGCCGTCGACCTCGCGGATCAGCACTCGGACGTGTTCGCCGGCGCGCTCGGACGAGACGCCCACCACGTCGGGCTGGATCGGCAGTTCGCGCCCGCCGCGATCGACCAGCACGGCGAGGCGGATGGCGCGCGGGCGGCCGAGGTCCATGATGGCGTCCAGCGCCGCGCGGATGCTGCGGCCGGTGAAGATGACGTCGTCGATCAGGAAGATGAAACGCCCGGCCACGTCGAACGGGATGTCGGTGGTGCGCACGACGGCCGACGGACCGATCTCGCGTAGATCGTCGCGATACAGGGTGATGTCGAGCGTGCCAAGGTCGAGCGGCTCGACACCGCGGCGGGCCAGCACGCCGGCGATGCGGCCCGCGAGGATGTCGCCGCGCGAGCGGATGCCGATCAGCGCCAGTTCGGCGCCGCCGGTGGGCTCGGCCAGGATGGCGTCGGCGATGTGCTCGAGCGCCGCCTCGACTCCGCGTTGATCCAGCAGAACTCGCATGCGACTCCGTCGTACGACGATAGCGAGCGTCACGGGGCGTCGCAAGAAACGCCGGGCGGGGCGGGCGGCGGCGCGGGAGGCGCATTACAATCACCGCGATGGGTGAGTGACCGAGGGAGGAACGACATGCTCTACTTCGACCCGATGTACCTCTTGTTCGTCGCGCCGGCGGCGCTGCTGGCGATCTACGCCCAGATCCGCGTGAAGTCGGCGTATCACATGGGCGAGCAATACATGAATCGCCGGCGGCTGACCGGCGCGCAGGCGGCGCGGCGGCTGCTCGACGAGAACGGGTTGCAGCACGTGGGGATCGAGCGCGCCGAGGGGTTCCTGTCGGACCACTACGACCCGCGGGCCGAGGTGCTGCGGCTGAGTCCGGGCGTGCACGACAGCCCGTCGCTGGCGGCGGTCGGCATCGCCGCGCATGAGGCGGGGCACGCGATTCAGAAGGCACAGCACTACGCGCCGCTGGCGCTTCGCAACGGGCTGGTGCCGCTGGCGGCGACGGGTTCGCAGATTTCCACCTTCCTCATCATGATTGGCATGGTGCTGATGTACTCCGCCGGCGGCCTGGGGCGCTCGATGCTGCTGGCGGGCATCGCGCTGTTCTCCATCACCGTCCTGTTCCAGATCGTCAACTTGCCGGTGGAGTTCGACGCCAGCCGCCGGGCGCGGCTGATCCTCGCCGACGCCGGGATTGTCAGCCACGAGGAGATGGCCCCGGTCAGCAAGGTGCTGAACGCAGCCGCGCTGACCTACGTCGCCGCGACGCTGACGGCGATTATGCAGTTGCTTTACTTCCTGTGGCGGGCCGGATTGCTGGGCGGCCGGCGAAACTGACCGACCGGCGGCGCGGCTTTTTCTTTCGTGGCCGGCGGCTTCGTGCGCGTGGCGTCCGGGCGGGATTTGCGCGGCTTGGTTTGCCTCGCAGGGGCCCGTCTGGATACACTAAGTGTCGTGCTGCTCCCGGGGCCATGAACCGGCGTTAAGAAATCGCCGGCTTTTTCCGACACGAAGATGGGAGGCTTACCATGCCGCGCCTGACCATCCGCCCTTGTTTCCCATTCAGCGCGACCATTCTGCTCGCGCTCGGCGTTCTTGCCGGGTGCGGGCAGGAGAGCGTGACAGCGCCGGTGCCTTCACCGGACGGACCGGGCGGACCGGCCGGCAGCGCGCTGCCACCGGGCATTCGCTTTGACTGGCCTTCGGGCGTCACGCTGGTTCCGGACGAATCGGTGCAGTCGATTCGCTACGCGGTGACGACCGATCGACCGTTGACCGCCCGGGTGCAGCTCGATCCGGACACGACGCCGGGCAACGGCAACGAGATCGAACTGGCGACGCGTTCGTTCGCGGCCGGCGGCGGGAATGATCAGGTCGATCTGACGGCCGGGTGGTACCCTTACGGCAACTACATCGTGCGGGTCGTGCTGTCGGACGGCGCGCGCACGTATCCCTACACCGCGTTTGGTCTGGTGACGATCGCCCCGATCGGCGAGCGATCCGCCGATCCGTTCGCCGGCCTGCGGTTGCTGGCCACCAGCGGGCAGCCGACGCCGGTCGAGGTGGCGGCGCAGTCGGGTGACGTGCCGATCAGCGGCGGCGTCGGGCCGACGATGCGGCGCATGCCGTTCGTGGATACTTGGCACGTGCTGGACCCGTTCGACAACCTCGCACCGCGATTCATCGCACCGCTGGAGTTCGCCGAGGCGGTCGAGATTCACCGCTTGCAGTTCTTCGTGTTCGGCCGCCGCGACGTCGCCCAGAAGCGGATCGAGATCTACGGCGACACCACCGACGCCTCGCCGGGCACGCTCCTGCATCAGCTGGATATTCCGTCGGCGTCGTTTGCCGGCGGCGGCTGGAACAGCATGATGCTCGATCCGCCGCTGAGGCTCGCGGCCGGGCGCTACGGCGTGTCGTTTCACGCGCGGTTCGAGTTCACCGATCATTGGGGCGGCAACGCGCCGCAGGGGCCGGGCTACGTGTGGGTCAGCGCGTTCGGCGGCGCGCCCTTCCGCAAGCTGACGGCCGAGCAACTGGGGTTTGGGGCGAACTTCTCGATTCGCGCGATGGGCCGCGTGGATGACCGCGGCAAGTCGGCCGCGGCTCACCGCATCAAGATCCCGGTCGGCAAGGTCCCGGTGGTGACGGGCTTCGAGCGGCCGAAGATCACGGACGACAAGACGCACTACGGCTACGAGGACGACGACGAAGAGAACCCGGTCCACGTCGTCTGGCGCGAGACCGAGTAGGTTTCGCGGCCAAGCCCACCGATCATCAAAACGATCGCGAGCGCGATAGCCGGCGCGGAGCGCGGCGGCGACGTGACGCGCGCGACGTCTCGATCAGCTCCCAGCGGGGGCGGTCGTGGGCTTCGCGGCTTCGTCGGGCAGCGGGGGCTCGATGGGGTCGAGGTTGTCGCCGTGCTCGATCAGGAGATCGCGGGCACGGCGGATGATGCGCTCGCGCTCGACGATCTTGGGGTCGGTCGCTGGCGTTCCAGCGGCGATCATCTCGGCGCGTTCCTTGACGGCATCCGCGTAGCGGCGGCGGATTTCGGCGTAGATGTCGAGCGTCAGCTTGGCGGCCTGTGCCTCGCGTTCCGCCGGGTTCTGGACGGCGGGTGGTGGGGGCGCCGCGGCCGGCTGCGTGGTTGCCGTGGCGGCAGGTGTAGCCGGCACGAGACCGACGTCCGAGTCCTTCATGCCGGTGAGCGGCACGAGCTTGGGGGCCTGCTCGCCGGCAGCGGGGGTTGCGGCCTTGGTGCTCTTCCAGTTCGTGGGGCGATCGACCTCGACACGTAGGACGTTGAATTTCTGTTCCAGCTCGTCGCCGGTGCGGACATATTCGACACGCACGCGATCATTGAGTTCGACGTCGGCCGGGGCCTTGCGGACGCCGTTGATCCAGACCTCGGTCTCCGGAACGATCGAACCCTCGGCGTCGACCTCCTTGCCGGACTTGGGCTGCTCGAGCCGCATCTTGAAGCGGTTATTGACGAGATCGACCTCGGTCACCGTTCCCTTGGCGGAGCCGGGCTTGCGTGGGACTTTGGCCTCGCTCTTGCACCCGCCGGCCAGCGCCAGTGCCGCCAGCCCAAGACCCCAAATCGACACCGCTCGTGCCGTCTTCATGACCGCGTACTCCAAGCGAGAAAAGACCAACGGCGACTGGCGGCCATTTTTCGGGCTCGCCGATCAATGGCGATCCTATGATGACATCCCCACGGCGGCAAGCCCCCGGCGGTGGCTTCGGGCGGCGATTCGCGCCGGGGTGCGCAGGAGCTGTGAGGGATGCCGGCTGAATGGCACGCGCTGCGCGTGCGACCCGCGAACGACGCCCTGGTTCGCCGCGACGGCGATTTCGTCCTGTACTGGATGACGGCCGCGCGGCGGGTCCACTTCAACTTCGGGCTCGAGCGGGCGGCGGAGTGGGCCCGCGAGCTGGGGCGGCCGCTGGTCGTGCTCGAGACGCTTTCGTGCGGTGATCGCTGGGACAACGATCGGCTGCACCGCTTCGCGCTTGACGGCATGCGCGACAACCGCGACGCGCTGGCGGATTCGAACGTGCTCTATCATCCGTTCGTCGAGAAGAGCCCGGGGCAGGAGCGCACGCTGCTGGCCGCGCTGGCCGAGCGCGCGTGCGTGGTGGTCGCCGACGATTTCCCGACGCCGCGGCCGGTGGGGCGCGTGGCGTCCGCGATCGCGGACGTGCGTGTGCGGGCCGAGGCGGTGGACTCGAACGGGCTTCTGCCGATGCGCGCGGCCGACCGCGTCTATCCGACCGCGTTCGCGTTCCGACGATTCCTGCAACATGAACTGCCGAAGCATCTGGGCCAGACTCCGAAGGCGAACCCGCTGGCGCGAGTCGAGCTGCGGCCGATCCGGAAGCTGCCGGCCGACCTTGCGAAGCGCTGGCCGCCGGCGACGCCGGAGCTGCTGGATGGCGCGGCCGACGGGCTATCCGGGCTGGCGATCGATCACTCCGTCGCGGTCGCGCCCACGAGCGGCGGCGCGGCGGCGGGCGCCGCGGCGCTGCGGCGATTCGTACGCGACGGGTTGCCGCGCTACGGCGAGCTTCGGAACGAGCCGGAGCAGGATGTACCCAGCGGGCTGTCGCCGTACCTGCACTTCGGGCACGTGTCGGCGCATCAGGTACTCGACGCGATCGCGCGGGCGACCGATTGGTCGATCGAGCGCATCGGTCAGCCGGTCGGCGGCAAGAAGACGGGCTGGTGGGCGGCCTCGGCCACGGTCGAATCGTTTCTCGACGAGCTCGTGACGTGGCGAGAACTGGGATACAACTTCTCCTGGCAGCGCGACGATTTCGACCGGTACGAATCGTTGCCCGACTGGGCCCGGCAGACCTTGGAAAAACACGCCGGTGACCGCCGACCGCGCGTGTACACGCCGGAAGAACTGGAGCGCGGCGGCACGCACGACGCGCTCTGGAACGCGGCCCAGCTGCAGTTGGCGCGCGAGGGCCGGATTCACAACTACCTGCGGATGCTCTGGGGCAAGAAGATCTTGGAGTGGTCGCCGTCGCCCCGCGCCGCGCTGGAAGTGCTCATTGACCTCAACAACAAGTACGCCCTGGATGGCCGCAATCCGAACTCATACAGCGGCATCTTCTGGTGTCTCGGACGCTACGATCGACCGTGGTTCCCGGAGCGGCCGATCTTCGGCACGATCCGTTACATGAGTTCGGAGAACACGGCCCGCAAGGTCCGCGTGCGAGATTACATCGCTCGCCATGCACCGCGTCCGCAGGCCGGGTTGTTCGCGTAGCGGCCCGGCGAGCGGTCAGGGCCGCGGTTCGTCGGCGGACATCGCGGGTAGCTGTTGCAGCGTGGCGGCGAACGAGACCATGTGGCGCAGGTTATCGCCGAAGGCCGAATAGCTCATCTGCCGGCGGAAGTCCTCGCTGAGCGCCCGTCCGCCCACGACCAGGGCCGTGCCGCACTGACTCGCCCCTTGCTGAAGGTCGCCGTACGCTGAGAGAAAGTCGAAGCCGTCGGGGATGTACGACACGCTGAGCCAGAACAGCCGCGGGCGGCGCTGCTCGATCGCGGTGCGCAGGTTGGCGAACGGGATGTTGGTTCCGAACGACTCGGCTCGCCAGCCGGCCTCGCGCAGCACCAGCTCGATGAGGGCGGTCGGCAGGGCGTACGGATCGCCCTCGGACGAGGCGCCCATCGCGTAGGGGGCGCCGCTGGGCACGCTGGGCAGCGCGGTGCGAAGCTGATGAATGGCGCGCAGCACGCACTCGACGCCGCGGCGCTCCTGGTAGATGTGCACGTCGCCGTGCGACCAGCGCTCGCCGACGTGCTGCATCGACGGTCCGATGACGCGATCGGAGATGTCGCAGGCCGAGTGCCCGGCGAGGTAGAGGTTGAAGATCAGCCGGCAGACCTGCTCCTCGTCCCCGGACTCGACCGCCTGGGTGAATTGCGTGACGGCGGCGGCGACCACGGTCTGCCCGGTGCCGGTCGTGGCCGGGAGCCCGAGGATCTCCGGCCGCACGAGCGGGTGGCCGGTCTGGCGCAGGAAGTTGATGACGCCGTTGAGCGGCAAGCGGCGATGTCCGCCCACGGTGCGAACGGCGGGCAGCATGCCCTTGTCGCACCAGCGTTTCATGGAGGCCTCGCTGACGCCGATGGCACGTGCGACCTGGCTGGTGGTCAGCAGTTCGCGGACGAATGGCCGATTGTTGTTTTCCATATGAGCGATTGTATCATGTTGTGATCGAATCTTCAACCGCTCAATATGTGAACGGATTCGTATAGCCTTTCGCTGCATCATTTTATAGCTCATATCAACTTGTCGAGTTGCTAACAGTCTGCCAACAGGCACATATGCGATGAGCGCTTTGTTCGAATTTCATATTGGTCCAGACGTCGTCGGTGACTATAAGTTGTTATGCGATTACACGGCGTTAGTCGGCCGCTCCCTGGTGTGCGATGACGGGCCGTCCGGAATCGCCGCCGCCGGCGTTTGCCATCTTCGGCGGTACCGGCGGCATCGGTGGCGCGGTCGCCCGCCGACTGGTGGGCCGGGGTTGGTCCGTGGCTGTCGTGGCGCGGAACATCGAGCGTCTGACAGCGGCTGCATCCACGCTCGGCTGTCATTCGCTGGAGGCCGATTGCCTCGATCCGCCGCAGGTCGATGCGGCGCTGCGGGCGGCGGCCATCCGCTTCGGCCGGCTCGACGGCGTGGCCTGTTGCGTGGGGTCGCTGCTGCTGAAGCCCGCGCACCTGACGACGGATGGGGATTGGACTGCCACGATCGGCGCGAACCTGCACGCCGCGTTTCATGTGCTGCGGGCGGGCGTATCCGTCATGCTCGACGCCGATACGCGCGATCCGGACGCACGTGGAGCCGGGTCGGCGACACGCTCGATCGTGCTGGTTTCGTCCGCGGCGGCATCGGTCGGCATGGCGAACCACGAAGCGATCGCGGCCGCGAAGGCGGGCGTGATGGGACTGACGCGAGCGGCGGCGGCGTCGTATGCGGCCCGCGGGATTCGCGTGAACTGCGTCGCACCGGGTCTGGTCGAGACCCCGCTGACCGCGCGTCTTACCTCGAGCGACCTGGCGCGTCGAGCCGCGACGTCTCTGCACGCCATCGGTCGTATCGGCGAGCCGGACGACGTCGCGGCGGCGATCGAATGGCTGCTGGATCCGGCGTCGAGCTGGGTGACCGGACAGGTCATCGGCGTCGACGGCGGGTTGGCAACGCTGCGGGTGAAAGGCGGCGGCGCTTGAGGGAGGTCTTCGAGCGACGGACGCGTGTCGACGCCAGCGCCGACGAGCTCTTCGCGTGGCATGAACGCCCCGGCGCGTTCGAGCGGTTGCAGCCGCCCTGGGAGCGGGTTGACGTCCTGCGGCAGACCGGCGGCATCACCGAAGGGTCTCGCGTGGAACTGAAGGCCCGCATCGGGCCGCTGCCGCTGCGCTGGGTGGTGCGACATACCGACTACGAACGCGGTCGTCAGTTTCGCGACGTACAGGAGCGCGGGCCATTCGCGGCCTGGGAGCACACCCATTCAATGGAACCAGCCGAGTCGGGCGGGGCGTGGTTGAACGATCGGATCGAGTACGAGATCCCGCTCGGCGCGGTCGGGCGAATGCTCGCCGGCCGATCGGTACGCCGGAGGTTGGAGCGGATGTTCGCGTATCGACATCGGGTCACATGCGACGACCTGGTCGCGGGGTCGGGTCGAACAGGAGTCCGAACTATGAACGTGCTGGTTTCCGGCTCGACCGGGCTGGTGGGCTCGGCGCTGGTGCCGATGTTGACGACCTCGGGGCACTCGGTGACTCGGTTAATTCGCCCCGAGTCCGCGGCGGCGTCGCGCGGAGCGACGGTGGTGTGGGACCCGGCGGCGGGAACTCTCGATCCGGCGGCGCTCGACGGCGTCTCGGCCGTCGTGCACCTGGCCGGCGAGAACGTCGCCGGGCGCTGGACCGTCGAGAAGCGTCAACGCATCCGCGCGAGCCGGGTTGGCGGGACGCGGACGCTGGTCGAGGCGCTGTTGCGGATGCCGCGCCCGCCCGCGGTGGTCGTGTGCGCGTCGGCCATCGGTTATTACGGCAATCGCGGTGACGAGCTGCTGACCGAAGCGAGCGCGTCGGGCCATACGTTCCTGGCGAAGGTGTGCGCGGAATGGGAGCAGGCGACGGCTCCGCTCAAGGCGGCCGGCATCCGAGTCGTGAACTTGCGAATCGGCATGGTGCTCTCGCCGCGCGGCGGCGCGCTCGGGCGGATGTTGACGCCGTTCCAGCTGGGCCTCGGCGGTGTCATCGGCGACGGGCGGCAGCAGGTGAGCTGGGTGGCGATCGACGACGTGATCGGCGCGATCGGCCACGCGCTGGCGGAGGACGGATTGCAGGGCCCGGTGAACGTCGTCTCGCCGCGCCCGGGGACCTGTCGCGAGTTCACCCGCGTGTTGGCGCGCGTGTTGCGGCGACCGGCCATCTTCCCGGTTCCGAGCTTCGCGGCCCGGCTGGCGTTCGGCGAGATGGCGGACGAATTGTTGCTGGCCAGCCTGAGGGCTCATCCGGAGCGGTTGCTGGGCAGCGGCTATCGCTTCCGGTACCCGGAGTTGGAAGGCGCGTTGCGGCACCTGCTCGGGCGAAGCCTCGAGGCCGCCTGATGTCCGCGAGTCGGCCGGAACGCCAACCCCAGCCGCCGGCGGCGCCCTGGATGTCGCTGTGTTTACGTGCGGCGGGGGCGTACAACGTGATCTGGGGCGCGGCGGCCGTGCTGGCACCGCGGGCGTTCTTCGAATTCGCCGGTATCCTCCCTCCGAACTACCCGTCGTTGTGGCAGTGCATCGGCATGATCGTCGGCGTTTACGGCGTTGGGTACTGGATCGCCGCGAGCGACCCGTATCGGCACTGGCCGATCGTGCTGGTCGGCCTCTTGGGGAAGGTGTTCGGCCCGATGGGCTTCGTGATGGCGCTGGCGCGGGGCGAGTTCCCGGCCGTCCTCGGATGGACGATTCTGACCAACGACGTGCTCTGGTGGGCGCCCTTCGGGCTGATCCTCGTGCTAGCGCGCCGGCACCATGTCGGCGCGGCCAGCGCGTCAGCGGCATGACGCGGGCGGCTACGCGTCGCCGGCAAGCAGCTCAGCGACATGGCGGACGCGCAGCGGCAGATGCGCCGAGCGGGCAACGCACTCCAGTTGCAGCAGACAGCTCGCCTCCGGCGACACGATTGTACTGATGCCGGCATCCATGACCTGCTGGAGCTTGGTTCGTGCCATCGCCGTTGAGACTTCGGGAAACTCGACGGAGAACAAGCCGCCGAATCCGCAGCACCAGTCGCTGGATGGCAATTCCACCACGTCGAGACCGCGGACCGCGGCCAGAACGGCGCGAACAGCCGGCGCGGCGTGTAACTCGCGGAGCAGATGGCAGGGCATGTGCAACGCGACGCGGCCGCTCCAGATGGCGTTGAGGCGGGCGGCGACCTGCTGGTTCGCGAGGAACTCGCACAGCTCCCATACCCGGCCGCAGACGCCGGCCAGGTCGGGCACCAGTTCGGGCAGGCGCCGGCGGACCATCGAGACGCATGAGCCCGACGGGGCGACAACGACCTCGTACCGGGAGAGCACTTCCAGCAGGCACCGGCCGACGGCCGCCGCGTGGCGCTGATGGCCGAAGTTGAACGCGGGCTGGCCGCAGCAGGTCTGCCTGGGGTCGAAGTGGACGCGAAATCCGCAGCGTTCGAGCACGCGAGCCATCGCAGCGGCGATTCGGGGGCGGCACTGATCGACAAAGCAGGGGATGAACAGGCCGACGATCGTCTCGGGCGTGACGCGGCTCGGTCGAACGTCGGTCATGCGATCGGGATTCTACTGGAGCGGAAGCCTCGTCGCGGCCGGCGGACTCCGAGGTTGAAGAATGCGTCGAGGTTGGCGATAATTAAATGTTACGGCGCCGCTCGGCGTCGACCCCACCGGCGGCGGAGGCACGATCGATGAGCTTTCCCTTCGGCGGCGTATGCGACGAGTTTCAAGTCTCAACCCGCCTGTTCCTGAAGCTGGACCTGACGCTGGAGCGCGAGACGGTCCTGCATTTCTTCGACAGCGTCAAACGGGAATTCCCGCAGATGCGGAAGCTCCGGCGACGCGAGGACGAAGCGCTGATTCTCGAGGAGGACTTCTCGGATGACGGCGAGCGACGCTGGCTGCGTCTCGAGGCCGGCGCGCTGCGCTTCGGCGTGAGCAATCCGTCCAGCGTCGAGGAGGTGCGGCGCTTCGGCGAGGTGGTGCTCGAGATGGCCCCGGCGCACCTGACGCTGGGCGAACTTGACTTCGACCACCTCGAGTGCGTGCTCGGCTTCGACCTCGAGTACCGCGGCAACCACGACCAGCTCGTGGCCGACACGCTGCTGGCCGATCATCCGCTGGTGAGCCTGCTGATGGACGACAAGGCCCGGGCGGTGATCGACTGCCAGCCGTTCGTCGGGGTCGCGCTGACCGATGATTGCGACTTGCAGGCCTATGTGGACATCAAGAGCCGCACGACGACCTACGAGGTCCGCACCTGCCAGTACGAGTCGCAGGCACTGAGCGTCTTCCTGACGCTGCGAAAGTACTGGGGCTTCGGCCAGTCTCAGACGCTGTTGAACGTGCACACCGAGTTGCTGGAGCGCGCCGAGGAGATGGCCACCGAGCGGGTCGTTCCGGCCATCGTGCAGCCGCTCGCCCAGGCGATTGCGTCACAACGCTGACATGCCGCCGCCCGCACGGGCCGGTCGACATGCCGCCGCCGCGATCATCCTAGCGTCGGCGGTTGCCCATGCGCTGATCGCGGGACGCGCCGCCGGCCGACTCGACACGCTGTGGGACGAGCGCGTGGACCTGGAAATCGCGGCCGATCTGGCCCGGGCGCCGATCATGGGCGAGGCCGCGCCGCAGGACCCGACGCAGGCGCGCCTGCCGATGTACGTCACCGCGCTCGCGCAGCGCCTGACGGGCCGCGATGATCTGGCTTTGGCCCGGGGCGTGAGCGTCGCGGTCGGCGCGTTGGGCGTGTTGGCGACCGGCGGCCTCGCCTGGTCGTTGTTCGGGGCGGAGGCGGCCGCGTGGGCGTCGCTGCTGCTGGCGCTCGCGCCGTACTACCTCGGATTCTCGCGCATCGCGATGACCGAGGGCGACGTATTCGTGGCCGCCGCCGTCACGGCGGCCTGCTGGGCCTGCGTCGCGTATGGGCGACGGCCCTCGTCGGGGCGATGGCTGCTGCTCGGCATCCTGTTCGGACTCGCGGTGGGGGCCAAGGTCCACGCGGCCCTGCTGATCGTGCCGTTCGCGCTGGTTCCCGCCGACATGCCCTCCGCGCCGGCTTCGGGCAGAGCGCGCGGGCGTCGCCTGTGGACGGCGTTGGTGCTGTCAGGACTCGCAGCGATCGTCGGGCCATGCCTGGTGCAGATCGAGCCGCACTCGGGCGCGTGGGTGTGGGGTGTCCTCGCGGCCGCGTGGGCATGGATCGCGATCGCGGCGATGCGCGACGACCTCGCCGCGCTGGGCCGTTGGCGAGCACTGGCGGGCGTGGCCGTCGTCGGCGCGCTGACGTGGCTGGTGTGGATGCCGGAGCACTGCACGTCGCCCGGCATCTTGCGAAGCGTCGCTGGGCGGGCCCTCCGCTGGGATGAGCGCGCGCCGGGCGCGCTGATTGCCGACCATCTGCGGCTCTACTCCGGGATCATCTGGTTCAAGGCGACCCGGCCGGTCGGCGCGTTGCTGATCGGCGGTCTTGCCTGGGCGATTTGGAAAGCCCGCCGGGATCCGGGTTGTCGGCTGCTGGCGTCGACCGTCGTCCTGTGGCTGGTCGCGCTCTGCACTCTGCCGCTGCGGCAGACCTTCTATCTGATGGGCATCTACCCCTTGTGGATGATCGCGGCGGCCGGGTCTGGCGCCGGGCTGTCACGACGATGGGGCGGGCGGGGCGCCGGGAAGGTGGCCGCGCGGGCCATCATCCTGCTCGCGCCGACGGCCGGCTTGGCGTGGGGAGCGGCCCGGGGATTCCCGGATTATCACCTGTTTCCGGATGACGTGGTTGGGGCCCGCTGGCTGGGGGCGGAGGCGCGCGGCTATCGCAACCTGATTCAGACCAACAGTGACGGCTGCGAGGAGGTCGTTCGCTGGTGCCTGCACAACGTGCCGGCCGGGCGGCGGGTTGTCAGCTACCTGTGGGAAGATCACATCATCCGGCGATTGCTCCAGCCGGCGCCGGGGTTTGAGATTGAGCTGCGCGGAATCTCACAGGCCAGCGACCGGCTTCCTCCGGGGCCCGCGATCGACCGCGCCGACTACGTTCTGCTGCATGTGAATAACGTGCTGGGATACGGCGACCGTCCGCCCGACATGCCGCCCGAGGCGGAGCTGTCGCGCGACTTTGCGGCGGTGCACACGGTGCGACGCGGTCGGACCGGGATGGCCGTGGCCTGGGTGTTGGAGCGGCGGTCGCCGCGGTAGGGGCGGAAGGCATCGCGGCGGACGGCGGCGAATCGCGCGAATTTCCTAGGGAAAACCGTTGATTCCGGCCGACGGCGTGTTAGATTCCTGCGGCATTTGACCGCGGCCGAGCGGCCCGGTTGCGTCGGCTCTCGAAGGAGGAACCATGGCCAAGTCGATGACCAAGTCTCAGTTGTACCGCCATATGGCCGAGAAGACGGAACTCACCCGCAAGCAGGTGGTCCTGTTCATGGACCTGCTGGTGAAGACGGCCTACAAGGAGGCGAAGAACAGCTTCACGCTGCCGGGCCTGGGCAAGCTGGTGCTGGTGAACCGCAAGGCGCGCAAGGGTCGCAACCCCGCCACGGGCGAGGAGATCATGATTCCCGCCAAGAAGGTGGTTCGATTCCGCGTCGCCAAAGCGGCCAAGGACGCGATTCTCGGTGCGAAGAAGTAGTCGGTTGAGTCGATCGACGCGCGGCGAATCGTCATGCGCGCGCCGAGCGACCGGAGCGGTCCGGCTGCCGATTCCCTGTGTCGCCTCAGGCGAGGGAGTCGGCGGCCGGGCATGCTCAGCCGCGCATCAGTTCCGTCGTTGGGCGACGATCGCCGCTGTGATGCTTCGCGGCGCGGCTTCGCCTTCCTGATAACGAAGCACTTCCCATTCCGAAAAAGCGCGGGCGAGTTCGCCGGGCGTCAGCAGGTGCGCGTTGCGCGCGGGCTTGCCGTACGCGTCGCGCTGTCCAATTAGGAACGTCTCCGCGATCGCGAATCCGCCCGGTCGGACCAGCGCTCGCAGGTCCGCCAATAGTGGGCGATGCAGAAACCGAAACATGCAGACGATGTCGAACGTCCAGAGCGCGCGCCAGTCGTCGGACTCGAGATCGCAACCGACGGTCTTCAGCGTGACGCCGCAGCGCTTCGCGAGCGTGGACGCCCGTTCGAGCGCATCCGGCAGCAGGTCCACCGCGACGACGTCAAGTCCGGCCATCGCAAGGTAGGCCGCGTCGCGGCCGGTGCCACACGCGAGATCACACGCGCTGCGTCCCGCGAGATCGCCCCAGCGATCGCGGATGAGTGATAGCGCCGACTCGAGCCACGCATGCGGCCTCCAGAGCCGAGCGCGCGACGGGCCCGTGGTCATGGGGCCGCCGGCCCGCAGGTCGTCCGGCGTCGCGGGCCTCAGCAGCCAGCGATCAGACCGGCCGAGCAGGTCGATCGCCGCCTGCGTACGGGCCGGGTCGCTGTCATGAATTACGACGGTGGAGCCGCTGGGCGGGAGTTCGTGAATCCGCTCGCTCAGCTCCTCGAGCGCGATGTTGACCGCGTTGGCCACGTGACCGGATTCGAAGGCATCCGGCCGGCGGACATCCAGAATCGGCGCGGTCATGGCTGCGAGCCCGTGGCGTGCTCCGGCGGGAGCAGTTCGATCTCGGCGATTTCGCGCAGGTGGTCGCTGCACACCGCGAAGCGGTAGTCGTGCACGCGCACGCGCACCAGCGGCGACGTCCAGATCTGATCGATGGTCCACATCGGAACCGGCATCGGCCAGGAGTACGGCCAGCCGCGACCGGCCAGCTCGTAGGCCGGGCGCATCATGCGGCGCAGCGGCGCGAGGTGCATCGAGTCCACCGGCGTGTTGAAGTCGCCGATGACGAGCAGCGGCACGGCCGGATCGTGCCGGCCGACCCACTCGGCGATGGCGGCGAGCAACGCGCGGCGGTCCATGAACGGCGCCGAGGGCAGGTCGACGCCGAGGATGTCGAGCGGTCCGTCGGGGGTCGTCAGGCGGGCGTGCCAACTGAGCACGTTGGGGACGACGAGCGATCCGAGGATCTCGAGCGGATAGCGCGAGATGATCGCCATGCCGGCGCCGACGTGCGTTCGGCAACCCGGAAGCAGGCGGTGCGCGGCCGCCTCGAAGCCGAGCAGCGGCGGCTCGGAGAAGACGCAGACGTCGGGGCGGTCGGACGCGAGGTGCGTCCAGATGTCGGCGCCGCGGAAGCGGCCCCACGCGGTGTTCCAGTGGGCGACGCGAATGACCGTGCCGCGTGGCGCGGCGCATGAATCGCCGCGCCACGAGAAATCGCCGACCAGCACCTTGGCGGACGCGGCCGCCGCCGTCATGGCGACCAGGGCGGAGATCTGCGGTCGGGCGCGACGGCCGCGAAACAGGAGCCAGACGACGCCGACCGCGGCGACGAACACCGGCGGGATGAAGTAGAGCGGTTGCAGCGCCGGGATGGCGTCCTTGATGATGAAGCCGCCCCACCATGCGGCCGAAAGGGCGGCCATTGCCAGGTCCATGGCGCGTGCCTTTCGTGTCGTCCGCGGCGGCTGCGGGGCGGCGGCGATGGCGGCGCCGGCGGGGGTCGTCAGAGCATCCGCTGCATGTAGATGACGTCCAGCCACCGTCCGAATTTGTAGCCGACTTCGCGGAGGTGGGCGACCTTCACGAAGCCGAGCCGCTCGTGCAGGGCGATGCTGGCGGGCTGGTCGGCCGAGATGCCGGCGATGATGGTGTGATGGCCGACCCGGCCGGCGCGGCGGATCAATTCCTCCATCAGCCGCAGGCCGAGGCCGCGGCGGTGCCGATCGTGGCGGACGTAGACCGAACTCTCGACCGTGGTGCGGTAGGCGCAGCGGCGGTTGAAGGTCGAGAGCGACGCCCAGGCGATCACTTCGCCGGCGGACTCGGCGACGATGACGGGCAACGTCGGCCCATGCGCTTCGAACCAGACTCGTCGATCGGCAAGGGTCTCGGGCTGTTCGGCGAAGGTGCACGTCGATCGGCCGACGTAGTGGTTGTAGATGTCGTTGACGGCAGGCAGGTCGGCCGGGGTGGCGTCACGGATGGCTTCGGATTCGGACACTCGACACCTCGGTTCGGGCGGCTCGCGTATACTACCCGGTCCGGCGGCGGCCACGTCCTGCCGGGGGAGTCGGTCACCGTGAGCATCGAGAAGCGGATCGACGAGTCGCAGCGTCTGGATCTCGACGATCCGCGATTCCGCCCGGGCGAACTGAATCTCGATCGCAAGGCCGGACTGCGCATTCGTTGGGGCGACGGCGTCGAACAGGTCTTTCCGCTGGCGATGCTCCGCAAGAACTGCCCGTGCGCGACCTGTCGCACCGAGCGGGATCGGCCTTCATCCGCGGTGACCGGCCGGGGGACGGGCGGGCTGTCGTTGACGATTCTCCCGAAAGGCATCGACCGGGCGACCGAGGTGGTCGACGCGTCGCTGGTCGGGAATTACGCCATCAACATCGTGTGGGGCGACGGGCACAGCACCGGAATCTACGATTTTCGATATTTGCGCTCGCTGGCGTGAACGCCGGCCGGCCCACGATCTCGGACGATCGCGCCCGGCGAGCCGGCATCGCGCGGATCGGGTGGCGTGGGATCATGCTATGATGATCGCGATGGGAGCCGGCCGTGCATCGTGATCGCCTGCGGGAGCTGCTGGACGCCGTGCGCGCGGGCGGGACGTCGGTCGACGCGGCGCTGGATGAGCTGCGGCACCTGCCGTTCGAGTCGCTGGGGTTCGCCACGGTCGATCATCACCGCGCCCTGCGATGCGGCTTTCCGGAAGTCATCTTCTGCCAGAACAAGACGTCGACGCAGACCCTGCGGATCTTCGAGAAGCTGGTCGAGTCGGGCGGCAACGTGCTGGCGACGCGGGCCCGCGGCAAGCACTTCGACCGCATCAGCAAGCGATTCCGAAATGCCGAGTATCACAAGGCGGCGCGCTGCATCACGCTGCGGCAACGCGAGCCGCGCTGGTCGAGCGGCACGATCGCGATCGTTTCCGCCGGCACGAGCGACGAGCCCGTGGCCGAGGAGGCCCGGGTCACGGCCGAGATCATGGATCAGCGGACCGAGTCGTACCACGACGTCGGCGTCGCCGGCATTCATCGGTTGCTGGCCCGCGCCCCGGACATTCGCAAGGCCAACGTCGTCATCGTGGTGGCGGGGATGGAAGGCGCGCTGCCGAGCGTGGTGGGCGGACTGGTGGAATCGCCGGTCATCGCGGTCCCGACCAGCGTGGGCTATGGCGCGAGCCTGGGCGGCATCTCGGCGTTGCTGACCATGCTCAATTCGTGCGCGTCCGGCGTCGCGGTCGTGAACATCGACAACGGCTTCGGCGCGGGGTACATCGCGGCCACGATCAACCGGCTGGCCGACCGCCATGGCGAGGCCGGCGACGGGTCTTCGAACGACTGAACAGGCGAATCGTGCTTCGACGCATCCAGCGATTGCCGCGTCTGCCCGCGCGACCGCGCGACGCGCACAAAGGCGTGTTTGGGCGCGTGCTGGTGGTGGGCGGTTCGCGCGGCATGATCGGCGCGCCCGCGCTGGCAGCCAACGCCGCGCTGCGATCGGGCTGTGGTTTGGCGCACCTGGCCGTGCCCGCGCCGGTGCAACTCGCGGCGGCGACGCTTGCTCCGTGCGCGACCTCCAGCGCGCTGCCGGCCACG
>CAZNUJ010000053.1:0-18882 GCA_964576285.1 uncultured Planctomycetaceae bacterium
GCGGGAAGTGGCTGCTGAACACGTCGAACTGCTTCGCCTACGAGCGCCCCTGCGAGTACCTGCCGTACTGCCAGTCCGGCTTCAACCCCAACGTCCGCGACAACCTGTTCGAGATCGCGCCGCCTCACGAAGAACTTGCGGCGGCGTCCTCCGGCGATTCCGAGCCCGCATTCTGAAGGAGCACCCCATGCCCGTTGCATTGCCCACCGAGCGCAGCAAACCCACGGCGGATCTGTCGCAGCAGACCGTGCTCGTATACGGCCCGCCCAAGATCGGAAAAAGCTCATTCGCCAGCCGCTTCCCCGACGCGCTGTTCTTCGAGTGCGAGCCGGGGCTGAACCAGCTCGAGGTCTTCAAAGTGCCCACGTACTCGTGGGATGACTTCCTCGCGGCCTGCAAGCTTGTGGCCAGTGGCGAGCACCGTTTCAAGACCGTCGTCGTCGACACCATCGACAACGCGTTCAAGTACTGCACGGACCACGTCTGTGGCAAGCACTCGATTGAATACGAAGGCGACATGCCGCACGGCAAGGGCTGGGCGCTCGTCAAGAACGAGTGGCACCGTGTGCTTACGCGGCTGGCCAGCCTGCCATACGGGCTGGTGCTGATCTCGCACGCGCAGGACAAGACGGTCGAGACGCGCACCGGCGAGTACACGAAGACGCAGCCCAGCCTGCCGGACCGGGCCCGCAATGTCGTGCTCGGCCTCGTGGACATGATCCTCTACTGCGACGCGGTCACGCGAAAGGACGCCGCTGGCAACCTGAGCGTCGAGCGCGTCATCCGCACGAAGCCCCACCCCACCTACGAGGCGGGCGACCGCACCGGTCGGCTGCCCGAGGTGTTGCCGCTGGATTTCGAGGCATTCTGCCGAGCCTTCACCTCCGCCGCGCCGCAGGTCACCCCGGCCGCTGCGCCGGCGAGCGGAAACGGTCAGCCGGGGAGCACCCGTAACAACGGAAAGGTGAAATGAACATGGCCGACACACCCTTTGATCCGCCGGCGCCGTACGACGCGCCCGCGCCGCTCGACCTCAGTGCGTTCGACGAAGAGTACGACGCCGTCGAGCCCGCCGACAACGACGAGGTCCCCGACGGCAAGTACCAGGTGCGCGTGCAGCGCGTGAAGCTCGACCGCAGCCAGAAAGGCGACCCCATGCTGAAGTGGGATCTGGTCGTCCTCTCCGGCCAGCACGCCAACCGGCACATCTTCAAGAACGCTGTGATCACGCAGGCCTCGCTGCCGTTCGTGAAGGGCGACCTGAAAACGCTCGGGCTCGAAGTGCCGCGCTTCAGCGAGCTGCCGCACCATCTGGATGAGCTGCTCGACCTGACGCTGGAGGTCACGAAGCGCACCAAGGGCGAGTACTCGAACGTGTACTTCAACAAGCGCATTCAGGTGCCGGCGGGCGCAGCGCCGGCGGAGGGCGCCACGCCGTTCTAGCCGGCGCTGTTCGACGCACCGCCCGTCAAGGGTGCGGTCGGGGCGGGATGGCGTAACCCATCGGCCACGTGTGCCTGGAGATCGCCGGCTCCGGGCCGCCGGTGGGTTCAGACAGCCCGGGCCCGCCCCGGCTCTTCTTCTGCACGGAGGCAGAGATGAACCGCTACCGACGTGCTTACGGCTCAGCGCGCGGCCGCCGCAAATACCAATGCCAGCGCTGCCAAGCCTTCCGCATGTTCCGCCCCTACGAGTTGCACCGCAGCAGTATGCCGATTTGCCCGGCCTGCGGTTCGCGCTGGTGGGAGCCGTACAGCGCCGGCGCCCACCAGACCGAGCGCGTGCTGCGCGAGCGCGTCCAGGAATTGCCCGTGCGGGGCGATCTGGTGAGGGCCCGACGCGCGTGAACGACTTCCGCATCATCACCGATACGCGCGAGCAGGAGCCCTGGAGCTTCGCCTGCGCGACGTTGCGCCGTGCCCTGCCGGCCGGTGACTACTCCGTCGACGGGCTCGAACATGCCGTGGCCGTCGAGCGCAAGAGCCTGGCCGACTTCACACGCACCGTGCTGCACGAGTTCCCGCGCTTCGCAGCCGAACTCGACCAGCTCGCGCAGCTGCCGCACGCCTGCATCGTGGTGGAGGCCGACCTGGACCATGTCCTGCGCGGCCAGGCGGCGGACGTGCTGCGGGGCGCCTCGCCTGAGTCGCTACTCGGGGCTGCCGTGCACATCCAGGCCCGCTTCCACGTGCCCGTGCTCTGGTGCGGATCGCGGCAAGCGGCCCGCGCCTTCACGGACGCCTACCTGCGCATGGTCGCGCGGGAGACCGCGGCCCGCGCGCACGGGGAGGCCCAAGATGCCTGAGACGATCCGCGGCACGATCGAGCGAACCTACCACACCAGCCCCGGCTTTTCCGCGGGTGTGCTGGCGGCCGACGACGGGCGCAGCGTGCGTTTTGCGGGGAAGCTGTGCGCTAACGTCGGCGATGTCGTCGCGCTGGTGGGCCGCTGGAAGCACGATCCGAAATACGGCCGCCAGTTCGCCGTCGATTCCCTGTCGTACGAGCTGCCGGAGACGATCGAGGGCCTGGTGCAGTATCTGGCCAAGCACCCCACCTTCACCGGCGTCGGGGAAATCACTGCCCGCAAGATCGTCTCATACGCGGCAAGTGCCGCCAACCTGAATCGCATCATCCGTCAGGACCTCGACGAGCTGCACCGCCAGTTGCGCATTCCCCGGACGACGTTGGAATCGCTGCGTGAGGCTTGGATCGCCAACAGCGCCGAGAACGAGGTGCGATCGTACCTGGCCAGCTTCGGGCTGACGCCGCACCAAGTAGAGACGTTGCTGAAGACGTTCGGCAACAGCATCGTCGGCGTGCTGCGCGGCGACCCCTATCAGCTCATCCGGTACGTCGACGGCTACGGGTTCAAGCGGGTGGACAAGATCGCCCGCGCCATGGGCACGCCCAAGGACCACGCCGGGCGAATCGCGGCCGGCCTGCTGTACGTCGTCGGTGAGGAGATCGCCGGCGGCCACACCTGGATCAACGGCGCCGACCTGATCGACAAAGGCAACGAGCTGCTCTTGCTCGACACGCTCGACAGCCGCGACGTGATCCGCGGCGCGGGCGAGCGCCTGCTGCAGGATGGGGCGCTGGTCGCGGACGGCAGCGCCGTGGCGCTGCCAGCGATGCTCGAGGCTGAGCGGCTGATCCAGCGCACGTTCGCGACGCATGCGTGGGTGGAGCGCCCGCTGGGACACCGCGGACTGACCGAGCAGCTCAACTCCCGCCAGGTCGACGCCCTGCGTACGGCGCTGCGGTGCACGATTGCGCTGATCTCGGGGGCGGCGGGCACGGGGAAGACGTTCGTCCTGGCCCGCATTGCGCGCGCCTTCCGCGACGCGGGACTGCGGGTCGCCCTGTGCTCACCGACGGGCAAGGCTGCCAAACGGATCGAGGAAACGCTGCGCGCCCAGGGTCTCGACCTCGAGGCGCGGACCATTCACCGCCTGCTGGGCTACGACGGTCAGAAGTTCCGCCGGCCGAGCGTATCGGAGCCGTTCTACTTCAGCGACGACCCCGACGTGGAGCCCGACCCACCGTACGACGCCGTCGTTGTCGACGAAGTGTCGATGGTCGATGTGCCGCTCATGGCCGCGCTGCTGCAGCGGGTCGATTTTGAGCGTACGCGGCTGGTTCTGGTCGGCGATCACAACCAGCTTCCGCCCGTCGGCCCCGGCAACGTCCTGCGCGACCTGATCGCCCACCGGCTGGTTCCGACGGTCGTGCTCGAGACCGTCGAACGCCAAGCCGGCATCCTCAAGACCAACAGCACGGCGGTGCTCACGGGCGTGGTGTCGCCAACCGCCGTCAACGACCCCGCCTGGACGGTCGTGGATGCCTTCCAGGACGCGCTGCCGATCCAAACCTACCTACGCGATCTGGTGCTCAAGATGCTGCCTCAGCGGCTGGGACTCGATCCAGTGCGCGATATCCAGATCATCACCCCGACGCACCTGGGCGCACTCGGCACCAAGGCGATCAATCAAATGATGCAGCATCTGCTGCACGGTGACCCCGGCCGGAAATTCGCGGTCGGCGACAAGGTCATCCAGACCGCCAACGACTACGAGCTCGGCGTGATGAACGGCACGCAGGGCCGTGTGCTGGCGTACGAGCCGGGCGCCAAGGGCGGCTACTGGATCGCATTCGACGGCGTCGGCGAGCGGCGCATTCACGGGGAGGACGTGCACCGCGTGCAGCTCGCGTACGCCCTGACGGCGCACAAGGCGCAGGGTAGCGAATTCCCCTGCGCGGTCGTGCTGTGTCACCGTTCGCACTTCTTCGCCGACCGCAACTGGCTGTACACGGCCGTGACGCGCGCCGCGCGCTATTGCGTGCTGCTGGGCGATCGCTGGGGGCTGCGCAACGCGGCGCGGAAGAACCACGTCATCAATCGCCGGACCTTCCTGGATCGTTGGGCCCGATCAGAGGTGAGCGCGATCACCGCGGAGGTGGCCTGTGCCGGATGATCCGCGCACGTTCGACGCCCAGCGGCTGATTGCGGCAGTGCCAGCCTGCCTGCGGCAACGCGCGCAGTGGGTGGCCTGGACCTACGTGCTGCGCGACGGGCAGAAGACGAAGTGCCCGGTGAGTCCGACGCGGGGCGGGAAGGCCTCGTCCATCAACCCGGCGACCTGGGGCACGTTCGAGCAAGCGCTGGCGGCCTGCCAGAACTGCACCGACCTGGTGGGCGTGGGCTTCGTGTTCACACCCGACGACCCGTACGCCGGCATCGATCTGGACGAATGCATCGACGAAAGCGGGCAGATCAAACCGTGGGCGCTGGCGTTCCTGACGCAACTCGACAGCTACAGCGAGCTTAGCCCGTCCGGCACGGGCGTGAAGGTGTTCGTCGAGGCGCGGAAGGCCGGCGCGAAATGCCGCAAGCCCTACGCCGACGGCCAGGTCGAGATGTACGACCGCGGGCGGTTTTTCACGGTCACGGGGGTGCGGATGCCGGAGTACGCGGTGGACGTCCTGCCGCGGCAGGCGGCGTTCGACGCAGTCTACGCAGCGGTGATCGGCGCGGAGCCCGCGCCGGCTGCGGCACAACCGGTGCCGTCCCCGTCGCCCCCCGCAAGCGCGCCGCCCGTGCTGGATGATGACGAGATCCTGCGCCTAGCCGGCAGGAGCCGGAAATCCGGGGAGAAGTTCAAGGCCCTGTGGGATGGCCGCTGGAACGACCACTTCAACTCGCGCAGCGAGGCGGATTCGTCCGTCGCGTTCACGCTCGCGTTCTACACGAAGGACGCCGCGCAGATTGACCGCATCTTCCGCCGCTCGGGCCTGATGCGCGACAAGTGGGATGAGCAGCACGGCGAGCAAACGTACGGCCAGATGACGATCGCCAAGGCGCTGGCGACGGTCACCGGGCAATACCAGCCGCGGAGGTCATCGAAGAACGGCGCCGCGCCGGCATCGCGGTCGCCCCCGGCCCCGCCGGCCTCTTCAGGCCGGCCGCAGATTCAGGGCAACGAGCGCCAGTTGCGGGACATTCGCGGCGATGCGCTGGCGGCGCTGTACGGCGCGAATCAGCCGCCGCGGCTGTTTCAGCGCGCGGGCGGGATCGCGCGCATTGCCTTCGTGCAGCAGGAGCAGGCCACGATCCTGCCGCGCGTCCAGCAGCTCGACCCCGACGCTCTACGCGGCGAGCTGACGAATGTGGCCGACTGGTTCACGCTCAAGCACGGCAAGCAAGGCGATTACGTCACCTCCGACCTGCCGCCGCTGTCGATCGCGCGCGACATCCTGTCACAACCCAGCCTGGATTTGCCGCCGCTGTACGGCGTGGTGACATGCCCGACCTTTGCAGCCGACGGCAGCCTGGTAGTCGCGGACGGCTACCACGCGACGAGCGGCCTGTGGCACCATCGCACGTTGACGGATCTGGCGCCGGTCACTGAAGCGCCGGACGTGGCAGCCATTGCGGCAGCGCGCAGCGCCTTGCTCGACATCCTGGCTGATTTCCCCTTCATCGACGATGCCAGTCGCGCGAACGCGGTCGCGCTGCTGTTGTTGCCCTTCGTGCGGCCGCTCATTGCGGGGCCGACGCCCCTGCATGCGGTGGATGCCCCTTCGCCGGCGACGGGCAAGGACCTGCTCGTGAAAGCAGCCTTGCTGCCCGCCCTGGGCCAGGAAGTCGGCGCGACCACCGCGGCGAAGGACCCCGATGAGTGGCGCAAGAAGATCACCTCGGCGCTGCTGGCCGACAGTCTCGCAATCCTGTGGGGCAACGTCGTGCAGCGCCTGGACAGCGAGCATCTGGCGGCGGCCCTCACCGACACCCTCTGGCGGGATCGCCAGCTCGGCCACACGCGGGAGCTGCTGCTGCCCAACCGCGCCGTCTGGGCAACAACTGGCAACAACCTGGCGTTCAGCCGCGAGCTGGCCCGGCGCGTCGTGTGGATTCGGCTGGATGCCCGCATGGAGACTCCGGAGTCGCGCAGTGGATTCCGGCATCCCAACCTGCTCGCGCACGTCCGGGCGCACCGCACGCAGCTCGTGCATGCGGCGCTGACACTCGTCCGCGCGTGGCTGGCCTCTGGCCGACCGGCCGGAACGCAGGTGATGGGGAGCTTCGAGCAGTACGTCGCGGTGATGGGCGGAATTCTCAGCGTGGCCGGCATCCCCGGCTTCCTGGCGAACGCCGACGAGCTCCGCCGGCGCTCGGACGTCGAGACCGCCGATTGGCGCGCCTTCGTGCTCGCCTGGTGGCAGCGCTGGGGCGAGGCGCGCGTCGGCGTCAGTGATCTCGCCACACTGCTGTGGGAGGATGGCGGCAAGCGCACCGACTTGCTCACCACGCAGGTATCAGCGCCGACGGAACGCGGTGCGCTGACGCAATTGGGTATGCGCGTGTCGCGCAAACGCGATTGTGTCATCGCGGGCTATCGCATCACGGCGGCCGATCCCGACAAAAGTGGTCGGCAGCAGTACTGCCTAATTAGGACCGACGGCATACCTTTTCCCGAAAAGGCATACCTTTCGCATACCTTGACTTCCGAGGTATGCCAACCGAAGTCGAGTGCTGATGAAGAGTTACAGCAGTCGGCAGACCTTGGCATACCTTTTCCCGACCCCCCGCACATGTGTACAGGCGCGTGCGCGCCCGCGCACGCACGCGCGCCCGCGCATGAGGCGACCCCCGGAAAAAGGTATGCCGAGGTATGCCAACCGTCGCAAGTAGAGCAGCCGCCGCAGGATAAGCGGGCAGACCTTCCGGCATACCTTGGGCATACCTTGCCCGCCGCGCCGCCAGGGTATGCCGCACCATCCGAGCACGACAATGGGGTCGCGTGGTACGCGGGCAATGGCGATAGCCAGCCCAAGGCGGTGCTGGAGCTGGCACGCCGCCGTGACGGGTGGACGCCCCGGGATTGGTACAACCGCCTGCTCCAACTCGCGGGGCGCTGCGCTGAGCTGAATCCGGAGCGCGCCGCGGAACTGCGCAGCGCTGCCGCGCTCATGGCGGGCCGTGGAGGGGACGCGCGATGAGCACCGGCGCCAGCCGCCAGCGGTTCCTCCCTGCGGAAATGGGCAGTCTGGGTCCGCGGAACGACCGACGAGGGTTCTCTGAGTTTGTTTCGACGTTTTGGACGGCCGACGGGCGCCAACGGGGCCGCCGTGGGCGACGCGGGGTAGCCCGGTCGTCCGTTCCTACCACCCAGCCGCCCCGCTACGCCCCGTGGCCAAACGGGGCCGCGTGGGGGCCAACGGGGCGGCGGAGGTCCGCCCGCAACGCAAGACAAGGAGGTCTGAACCATGCTGAACGTTGAACTGCGGCTGTTGGCCGACATCAAACCCTACGACAAGAACCCGCGCGATAACGATGCGGCGGTGGATGCCGTCGCGGAGTCGATCCGGCGGTTCGGATTCCGCCAGCCGATCGTGGTCGACGCGGACGGCGTCATCGTCTGTGGGCACACGCGCTGGAAGGCGGCGCAGAAGCTCGGGCTCGAGCAGGTTCCCGTGCATGTCGCGCGCGACCTCACGCCCGAGCAGGTTCGCGCGTACAGGATTGCCGACAACAAGACCGCCGAGCTGGCCGAGTGGAACCTGGAGCTGCTGCCGATCGAGTTGGCCGAACTGCAGGGTGCCGGCCTCGATTGGTCGCTGCTTGGGTTCGACGCGGACGAGCTCGCACGGCTGTTCGATCCGGGCGTGAAGGACGGCCTGACCGATCCAGATGACATTCCGGAGCCGCCCGACGAAGCAATCACGCAGCCCGGCGACCTGTGGCTGCTCGGCGATCACCGGCTGCTCTGCGGCGACAGCGGCGCGCCCGGGGATGTGGACCGGCTGCTCGCTGGCCAGCCCGTTCACCTGGTCAACACCGATCCGCCGTACAACGTGAAGGTCGAGCCGCGCAGCAACAACGCGATCGCGGCGGGCCTGTCGTCATTCGCCGGGACGCAGAAAGGCGTCAAAGCGCTGGACGCGCAGGGGCTGCACCACAGCGGCTTCGACGTCGCCCGCGGCAAGACCGGGATCAAGCACCACCAGAAGCTCGACCTGGAGCGCCATCCGGAGAAGGCGAAGGCGACGCATCGGAAGCTGCGCGCCAAGGACCGGCCGCTGGCCAACGACTTCGTGTCGGACGAGGAGTTCGACCGGCTGCTGCGCGCCTGGTTCGGCAACATCGCCCGCGTGCTACTGCCCGGTCGCGCGCTGTACTGCTGGGGTGGCTACGCGAATTGCGCGAACTACCCGCCGGTGCTGAAGGCCTGCGGCCTCTACTTCTCGCAGGCGATCATCTGGGTGAAGGAGCATCCGGTCCTCACGCGCAAAGACTTCATGGGCAACCATGAATGGTGTTTTTACTGCTGGCGCGAAGGCGCGGCGCACGTCTACCTGGGGCCGAACAACGCGACCGATGTTTGGTCGGTCAAGAAGGTCAATCCGCAGAGCATGGTGCATTTGACGGAAAAGCCCGTCGAGCTCGCGGTGCGCGCCATGCAGTACTCGTCGCGCGCCGGTGAGAATATCCTCGACCTGTTCGGCGGCAGCGGCTCGACGCTGATCGGGGCGGAGCAGACGGGGCGGCGGGCGTTCCTGATGGAGCTCGACCCGCTGTACTGCGACGTCATCGTGCAGCGCTGGGAGAAGTTCACCGGGCGGAAGGCGGAGCGGGTTGTTGGTAAAGCGGAGTTGACGAATGCGGGCACGTAGTCAAGCCGGCTTGACTGTCGCACCGAAGCAACACCCCGGCGTGTGCCGAGGCGTTGGGGAAGGGATGAGCGCGCGGCGCGCGCTATGGCTTGGACTTGCGCTGCTTGGCTTCGCCGCCGCGCAGGTGCGTGAGGGCCTGGCCCAGCCGCTCGTGCTCCGCGGCGAGCACCTGCGTGGCGATGTCGCGCAGGCGCGGGACGACGTCCTCCGGCTTGTCGTCCAGCGGGACGTCGTACTGCCAGCGGTTGCGGTTGCTTTCGTCCTCAAACAGCCGGCGGAAGCGCAGCGTCAGCCGGCCGTCGCCGTCAGCGTGGACACGGAACGTCATCTGGCTGCTCACATCGAGCATGGGTCAGGCCTCCTTCACCGCGCCGGCGCACGCCGGGCACAGCGCTTCAGGGCCGTGCGGCTCATGGCGCTCGACCATCTCGGCGTGCGGAGCGAACCCGCCGCACTCGTCGCAGCGATCCAGCCGGTGCTTGTGCCACAGGCCGTCCGTCAGGATCAGCTCGACCTGGGCGGTCAGAAGCGTGTTGGGCAGGTCCCAGGCGGCCAGGACCTCGCAGTCGTCGTTGGTCAACGTCAGTCGCATGGCTCACTTCTCCTCGTAAGGCGCGTGGTACTCGGTCATGGCATCCTCGAAGACCGTGCTCGCTGCAGCGGCGTGCTTGCGGCCGTGGACTGGGACCACGCAACCGCGCTCCTTCAGGAAGGCCACCGCGACCGCCGCCTCAGTCCACGTGATTTCCGCAGCGCGGCGGACGTCTTCCAGGACGAAGCCGGCGGGGAGTTCGGCGATTGCGTGGGCGGCAGCCTCAAAGGCGTCCTGCGGGCAACGGTGTTCGTACGGCTGGCCCTTGCGGGGCACGACGCGGCGGACGAGCGCGCCGTCTTCGACCGCGAAGGTTTCGTCGCGCTCGTCCGGGGGCGGCTGGGTGGCTTCGGCCACCGCGTGCTCGAGTGCATCCCATTCCTCGGCCGTGAGCATCTGGTTCTCCCGGGCGGCGAGCACCGCCTCGGCGGCGGTGACGACCTCGCGGAGCCGGTCCAGTTCGCTGTTCACGGAGGGGGCCTCCTACACCGCAGCGCGGGTGAACTGCCCGCGCTCGACCTTGCAGAACCGGGCCGCGTCGCCCTTCGTGGCGATCTCGCGGATGATCGCGGCGTAGAGCGTGGCCTCGGGCGTCTTGCCGCCCGGGCTCGACCACAGCCCACGCTCCGCCATCGCGTCGATCATCTCCTTGGCCCGCATCGGCTGGCCGGCGTCGGCCAGGACCTGGGCCGCGGCGTCGAGCGCGCTGACACGCTTGGCCTTCGGTTCGGCGGCGGGCTTGCGCGCGCGGGTCTTCTTCGCGGGCGCCGGCTGGCCAGTGACGACCTCGACCGTCGGGTTGACGTCGGGCTGAGCGGACTCCGCCCGAGCGGCGGCGATGCCCTGATCGGCGGGCGTGACTTCCGCGGCGGCCTTCTTCGAGCGCCGGCTCGTCGGCGCCTCGTCGCCCACCGCCCGCCGCAGGCGCTGGGCGCTCTTGATGCGGATGCGCTTGCCCGTGGCGGTGTTCGTCGCGTTCCACCCTCCATGCGTGTTGGTGCTGTCGATTCGCACCGTCACGATGCGGTCGCTCACCTTCGCGCTGTACGTGTGCCCGATCTTGATCTCGTCCTTCTTCATGGCCGTCTCCTTGTGTTGTTGGCCTCATCAGGCCCGGGTCTCCAGCGCCCGGGCGACCCGCCGCGGCGGGTTTCGGCGGCTTCAGGCGAGCAGGTCGTCGTAGGCCTCGAGCTTGGTCAGCGCGGCCTGGACGTCGTCCCACAGGCTGGTGCGCAGCCACACCAGCGCCATGTGGGCGTCCTTCGTGTTCTCTGCGCATTCGATCCGGCCGATGGCCTCGCTGAGCTTGTCGCGGAGCCAGGACATGTCCTCGTGGGCTTTCAGGGCGATGTACGCGGCTTTGACCGTCAGGTCCGCTTTGCGGCCGTCCTCGGTCGCGTCGCCGATGTTGCCGGCCCGGTGGGCGGCGATGCGGTTAGCCAGGGCCCGCTCGACGATCGGCAGCGTCTTCTCGTTCTTCTTCGCTGGCATGGTGCTCTCCTCCGGCTAGTTGACGGGGACCGTGATGATGCGGTGCGTGCCGTCGGGCATCTCGTGATCGCACAGGTACGCGAACTCGACGCCCGCGGCGGCCAGGCGGTCGATCTCAGTCTGCTCGGCGACGTAGTTCTTGCCGCCAAGCAGGATCGCTTCGCCTTTGCCGCTCGCGTACGTCCACTGGACGGCCTCGTGGGCTGTCGGGAACTCGATCGCTTTGAATTCGATGCTCATCGCTGCTCCTCCGCGCTAGTTGCCAAACACGTGCTCGGCCAGCCCGGCCGCCAGCAGGTCGACGACCGTGGCGGCCAGCGGCGTAGTCGGGCGGATGTCCCAGCCGCGGTCGAAATTCGCGGCGGTCGTCTGCGTGTCGAGGTGCTTGAGCCAGAGCTTCGAGATGCGGCTGTCGTCCAGTTCGAAATCCGGCGACTCGGCGTGCTCGGGGAAGACCAGGGCGTCGAAGCGGTGCCCGGCGATCGTGCCGACCACCCAGGACCCGCCGCAGCTCGTGCGGCGCTGGACCTTCGTGATCCGCAGCGTTTCCAGGATCTCGCTCGCGTCCGGCGTCTGGTTCGTGTGGATCGTCGTCATCGGCGTTTCTCCTTCGCGTTGCGACAGTCACATCAGTTCGCTGCTTTTCGCCGGGAATCCACTCGCGGGGCCGGAATTCTGCGATTTTTCAGCGGAATCTGCGGCAGGTCCGAGTGCGCTCTCGGGTGCCGCGGAAACCCGCCTTTCGCCCGCGTTGAGCATGGCGACCAGCGCGTCCAACCCGGCGCCGCGGTCGTGGGCGCCGTCCTGGTAGCCCTGCGCGTAGGCCTGCAGGAGGGCGCGGCGGAGCTGCGGCCCGTACACCTCGTGGAAGTCGAGCCGGTCCAGGCCGCGTCGCTCGAGCGTCTCGATTCCCAGGCGGCCCTGCGCGATGCCGAGCAGCAGCGCCTCAATGCGGGTGGGCGTGGTCGTCTTTGTCTTGCGCTTCGACATGGTCATGGCTCCATTGGGTGCGCGCTGCGCTCACCAGCCTTCGATCTCCCGGGTCACCCGGCCCGTGAGCAGCGGAATGGCCCGACCGTCGGGCGTGATGGCGTACAGGCTGGCCCCCGTGCGAGCCGCCGCCCGCCACGCGGCGTTGAACGCGGTGCTGTGGCTGCGGAACGTCCGCGTGTCGCCCGTGATGCGGTAGCCGCCGTCGACCTTCCGGATGCTGATTCGCGTGGTCCGCTTCGACGTGTTGCGCTTCGTGGTCATCGGAATTGCTCCTCGCGTTGGTTTGAGGGGTTACGCCGGCGTCGGGACGAACAGCTCGCCGACCTCCCAGATCTCGCGGCCGGAGGCGGTGTCGACCAGGTACGACCAGGCGTCGACGCCGTTGCGGCGGAAGGTGCAGACTCGGACGATCTGGCCGGGCTCGCCGTCTTCGCGGCTGACCACCAGGGTCCCGGGCGTCAGGCGGCGGTTCGTTTTCGTGGTCGCGTTCATCGTCGTTTCTCCATCGCGTACGCCCCATGCGTACAGACACATGAGTCGCTCGTTTTCGCGGGAAAGCAAGGCGATGTCGCGAGGAATTCGAGAGATTCTTGCATGTCTTGGCGCCAGGTCCGAGTCGGCGGCCCGCCGGGCCCTGAGAGCGCTCTCGCCCGCACCTGGGCGGCTTGGACCCGTTACTCGTTACATACGCCGCCCTGGGGCCGCCCTGTCGGGCCCGTGGGCGTACCCAGGCGGGAGGTGGCGTGATGGCCGGCGCCGACGCCAAGCTGAACCCCACGGCGCTCCCTGTGGCGGAGGCTGCCCGGCTGCTCTCCGCCGTCGGCGGCCAAGCCGTCACCGTGGAGATGCTGCAGGCCGACCTGGCCGCCGGCGCGCCGACCAACGCCGACGGCACGCTCAACCTGGTGCACTACGCGGCGTGGCTCGTACGGGAGATGGCGTCCGGTGCCGATTGACCCGCGCAAACTGAAGCCGACCGAACTGGTTCGGCTGCTCAATAGCACGCCACTCGGCGAGGTCATCTCCGAGCGGCAGCTGCACCGCCATCGCGCGCGGGCGGGCTTTCGGATCGGCGACGGCCGCACGCTCGACCTGCTGCGCTACGTGGCATGGCTGGCGTTCGAGCGCCACAAGCCGCGGACGGAGACGGACGGCCTCACTGGCTACGAGGCGCACAAGGAGCGCGCCGCGCAGCGCAACCGGGAGATGGCACTGCTCGGCCGTGACATCGCCACGGGTGAGTGGGTCCACGCGCCACGGAATCCCGAGCAACGGCAGCGGGCCGAACGCAACTTCCGCCACTTCTGCGAGGTGTATTTTCCGCAGACGTTCCACCTGCCGTGGTCGCCTGACCACCTAAAGGTGATCGCGAAGATCGAGCAGGCCGTACTGGAAGGCGGTTTGTTCGCGATGGCGATGCCGCGCGGCAGCGGCAAGACGTCCCTGTGTGAAGTCGCCTGCCTGTGGGCGCTGGTGTACGGTCACCGGGAGTTCGTCGCGCTCATCGGCAGCGACGAGGAGCATGCCGCCGGCATGCTCGACAGCATCAAGGTCGAACTGGAGACCAACGACCTGCTCGAGGACGACTTCTCCGAAGTCGTCGGCCCCGTGCGGGCGCTGGAGGGCATCCATCAGCGCGCCGCGGGCCAGCTCTACCAGGGGAAGCAGACGCACATCGGCTGGACAGCGCGCGAGATCGTGCTGCCCACGTTGCCGCCGCTGGAGTGGCTGGGGAACCACTCGCCGCGGTCGAACGGAGCCATCGTGTGCGTGGCCGGCATTACGGGCCGCATCCGCGGCATGAAGCACAAGCGCGCCGACGGTTCGTCCGTGCGACCGTCGCTGGTGCTGATTGACGATCCGCAGACCGATGAATCCGCCCGCAGCCCGAGCCAGTGTGTCACGCGCGAGCGCATCCTCGCCGGCGCGATTCTGGGCCTGGCCGGACCGGGGCGGAAGATTGCCGGCTTGATGACACTGACGGTGGTCCGGCCGGACGACCTGGCCGACCGCATCCTCGATCGCGAGAAGCATCCGCAGTGGCAGGGCGAACGGACGAAGATGGTCTACGCCTGGCCCACGGACGAAGCGCTGTGGACGCGCTACGCCGAATTGTGGCGGGTGGGTATGCAGGCCGACCGCGGGATCGCGGACGCCACGGAGTTCTACCGTGCCAACCGCGCGGCGATGGACGCCGGCGCGGTGATCGCCTGGCCCGAGCGACACCATCCGGACGAATTGTCGGCGATCCAGCACGCCATGAACCTCAAGCTCGACCGGGGGGAAGCCGCGTTCTGGGCGGAGTACCAGAACGAGCCGCTGCCTGAGGAGCAGGTCGATGACGAGTTGCTCACGGTCGATCAGATCCTGGCGAAGCTCAACGGTCAGCGCCGCGGCGAGGTGCCGCTGGCGGCCACGCACGTGACGATGTTCGTCGACGTCCAGGCGAAGGCGCTGTTCTGGCTCGTCGCCGCGTGGGAGAACGACTTCAGCGGCTACGTCCTCGACTACGGGACGGAGCCGGATCAGAAGGCCGAGTACTTCACGCTGCGTGACATTCGGCGCACGCTAGGAGCCGCTGCACCGCGGGCCGGGATCGAGGGGGCGATCTACGCGGGCCTGGAGCGGCTGGTGGAGCGCACGCTGGGGCGCGAGTGGCAGCGCGACGATGGGGCGCAGGTGCGGATCGACCGCTGCCTGATCGACGCGAATTGGGGCCAGTCGTCGGACGTCGTCTACCAGTTCTGCCGGCAGAGCAACTTTGCCGGCGTGGTGCTGCCCAGCCACGGCCGATACGTCGGTGCGTCTTCAATTCCGTTCAGCGAGTACAAGCGCAAGCGCGGCGATCGCGTGGGGCTGAACTGGCGCATTCCCGTGATCACCGGCCGACGCACCGTCCGGCACGTCGTCTTCGACACGAACTACTGGAAGTCGTTCATTCAGGCACGCCTGGCCGTGCCAATGGGCGATCCGGGCTGTCTTTCCCTGTTTGGCCGGCAAGCAGAGCGCCATCGCCTGCTCGCGGAGCATCTGACCAGCGAGTACCGCGTGAAGACGGAAGGCCGGGGCCGGACCGTCGATGAGTGGAAACTGCGGGTGGACGGTCTCGACAACCACTGGCTGGATTGCCTCGTCGGCTGCGCCGTGGCGGCTTCGATGGGCGGCGCTGCGCCGCCCGGGCTGGTGGGCGACACGCCGAAGGCCCGTCCGGCCGTGCGGCTTTCGGAATTGCGGAGATCCCGGCGATGAAGGCCTTGCCGAGCACGACCGCTGGGCAGGCCCCCCGCGGGCTGGAATGTCCGCGCTGCGGGTGCCGGCATTTCCGAGTGGTCTACACGCGCGCTGCCCAAGGGGGCCGCATCATGCGGCGCCGGGAATGCCGACACTGTGGACGCCGCATTACCACCTCCGAACGCGTCGGCATTTAGCCCGTCCCACCGTCGCCATGTCTACCGGTGGAACAATTCCCGTGGTCGGCAGCATCCATCCGACAGCCCGGCTCGGCGTGGCGTATGTAACCCGTAGCGGGATGGTGTAACGGCAACATGCCGGCTTCATGCGCCGGCGCTGCGGGTTCAAGTCCCGCTCCCGCAAGTTGGAGCACGCGATGCCTGAGGAAATCGCTAGCGCGATCCGCGAGGCGGCCCAGCAGCCAGCCGAGGTAGCGGTCGACGGCCAGACGGTCAAACAGCAGCCGCTGCCGGACCAGATCGAGGCCGACCGTTACCTCGCCAGCAAGGAGGCGGCCAAGCAGGGCCTCGGCGTGCGGATGACGAAGATCGTGCCTCCCGGAGCGGTGTGACGGTGTTCAACTGGCTGCGACAGCTCGGCGCACACAAGAACCACAGCGCCACTGCCCCGCGCGGTCGGCTGCTGATCGTGCGCGGCAAGTATGACGCCGCGCAGACGACGCCCGAGAACCGTCGGCACTGGGCGCATGCGGATCACCTGTCTGCCAACTCCACCGCCAGCGCCGAGGTCCGGCGCGTCCTGCGCAGCCGGGCGCGCTACGAGGCGGCCAACAACAGCTATGCCAAGGGCATCGTACTGACGCTCGCGAACTACGTGGTGGGCACCGGTCCGCGACTGCAGATGCTCACCGACGATCCCGAAGCCAATCGCCTGATCGAGCGGGAATTCACCCGCTGGGCCAGGGCAATTGGCCTGGCTCACAAGCTCCGCACCATGCGCATCGCGCAGTGCGAGACGGGCGAGTGCTTCGGCCTGCTGACCAGCAACCCGCGGATCGCCGGGCCAGTGCAGCTCGACCTGCGACTGATCGAGGCCGACCAAGTTTCGACGCCGTTCGGCGTCCGGCCCACGGACGAGGGCGCGGTGGACGGGATCGTCTTCGACGGGTTCGGGAACCCGGTCGCGTACTACGTCCTGCGGCGCCACCCGGGCGATCAGCGGGCCTGGCGCGCCGGTGTGGATGATTATGACCTGATGCCGGCCGAGGCGGTCGTGCATCTGTTCCGGGCCGAGCGCCCGGGCCAGAGTCGCGGCGTTCCCGAGATCACCAGTTCGCTGTCCCTGTTTGCCACCTTGCGGCGCTACACGCTGGCCGTGCTCGGCGCTGCCGAACAGGCCGCACTGCCGTCGGGCGTGATCTACACCGACGCGCCGGCGGATGCCGAATCGGCCGCGGTCGAGCCGATGGACACGGTCGAGATGGATCGTGGCACGTGGATGACGATGCCGTACGGCTGGAAGATCGGCCAGGTCAAGGCCGAGCAGCCCACCACGGTTTACGGCGACTTCAAGCACGAGGTGATCAACGAGATCGCCCGCTGTTTGAACATGCCGTTCAACATCGCGGCCGGCAACAGCGCCGGCTACAACTACGCCTCGGGGCGGCTCGACCATCAGGCTTTCTTCAAAGCGATCCGCATCGACCAGAACTTCCTCGGCGACATGGTGCTCGACCGGCTGCTGAAAGCGTGGCTGGACGAGGCGGTGCTCGTCGAGGGCTACCTGCCGCAGTGGCTGCGCGAGCTCGGCGTCGACCTGTCGCACCAGTGGTTCTGGGACGGGTTGGAGCACGTCGACCCGCAGAAGGAAGCCACGGCCCAGGCCACTCGGCTGCAGAGCAATACTACGACCCTCGCGGCCGAGTACGCGAAGGCCGGGCTGGATTGGGAGTCCGAACTCCGCCAGCGGGCGCGCGAGATGACGCTGATGCGCGAACTCGGGCTCACGCCTCAGGCTGCTGCACCGACGGCGCAGAACACAGATCCGCAGGATCAGGAGGAAGACGACGATGTCACGGAAGACGTCGAAGACCGCGCGGCCGCTTGAGGTCCCGGAGCAGGTGCCCGACCAGCTCGAGCTCCGCTGCCTGCCGGGCCGCATCACGCTCGAAGCCCTGGCGGTCGAAGGCGAGACCGAGGCCATCCCGCGTTTCACGATGCTGGCCTACACCGGTGAGCCGCTGCGTGTGGAGGGCTGGCGGTTTCCAGTCGTCGTCGACCTGGAGGGGTTGTCGATCCCGTCACAGCGCCGGCCGGTGCGGTTCGGCCACAGCATGTATGCCGGCGTCGGGCACACGGAGCGGATTGCGGTCGAGGGCGGGCGTTTGATCGCGGAAGGCATCGTGTCGCGCGACACGGTGGCAGCGCGTGAAGTCGTCGCCAGCGGCAAGCGGGGCTTCCCCTGGCAGGCGTCGATCGGGGCGCAGGTGGCGCAGGCTGAGTTCATCCGGGCGAGCAAGAGCGTCACCGTGAACAGCCGCACGTTCGAGGGACCGCTCTACGTGGCGCGGCGGACGGTGCTGGGCGAGATCAGCTTTGTGGATCTGGGTGCGGACGGGAACACCTCCGCCACGATCGCGGCACAGCAGCAGGAGCACGAACTCATGGACGAGACGAAGGACACGGAGGTCCTCGAGACCGAGGCGCAGGATGCGCCGCACGACGACGTCGCGCGTGACCAGGCGACGGGCGCCGGCACGGAGGCCGGCCCCGCCGCCAACCCGGTCGCGGAACTCCGGGCGCAGGCCGTGGCGGAGACGAAGCGCATTGCCGCCATTCGCACGATCTGCGCGGGCAAGCACGCCGAGATCGAGGCCCAGGCAATCACCGAGGGCTGGTCGCGCGACAAGACGGAACTGGCCGTCCTGCGCGCCAACCGTCCGAAGGCCCCGGCGATCCACACGGCCGAGAACGCCGCCGGTGCCCAGGTGCTCGAGGCGGCGTGCATGCTCACCGCCGGCCTGAACAAGGTCGACGAGCTGTACGACGAGCCGACGCTGGAAGCCGCCCAGCGGCGTTTCCGCGGCGGCATCGGCCTGCAGGAGCTACTGCTCGAGGCGGCGTACGCCAACGGCTACACCGGCCGGAACTTCCGCGACAGTCGCGAGGTGCTGCGCTGTGCCTTCGGCCAGAACCTCCAGGCGGGTTTCTCGACCATCGACATCGGCGGCATCCTCAGCAACGTCGCGAACAAGTTTCTGCTCGAGGGCTTCTTCAGCGTCGAGCGCACGTGGCGGAACATCTGCGCCGTTCGGAACGTCAGCGACTTCAAGACGGTCACCAGCTATCGCCTGATCGGCAAGGACCAGTACGAGCAGGTCGCCCCGGGCGGCGAGCTCAAGCACGGCACGCTGGGCGAGCAGGCCTACACGAACAAGG
>CAZNUJ010000054.1:0-18704 GCA_964576285.1 uncultured Planctomycetaceae bacterium
CCGGTCGCGTGGCCGCGGCGGCCGCGCGGGCGTCGGTGATGGTCGAGGGCGTGGCGCGATGCGGGCCCAGCAGCGTCTCGGACGTGGCCAGCAGGCGCTCGGCGTCGGCCGCGATGGCGTCGGCCTGGTCGCGGATCGCGTCGGGCACCTCGAGCGGCTGGCCGACGGCGATGATCTCGCGCGCCAACCGCACGAAGTCGCGGCAGCCGATGCTGGCCGGGTCGTACTCCGTGATGGGCTGGCCGAGCGAGGTGCTCTCTTTCAGCTTGGTGTTGAAGTTGACGAAGGTGGTGAGCATCTCGCCGCTGTGACGCTTGCGCAGCTCGGCGAGGATCTCGCGGGCGAGCTTGGTGCGCACGTCGTAGAGGTTGCCGAGGATTCGCAGCTTGAGCGGGCGACCGGTGCGCGTGGCCACCTCGCGGATGGTGTCGAGCTGCTTGCTGAGGCCGTGCAGGGCGAAGTAGCCGGTGTCGACCGGGACGATCACTTCGTCGGCGGCGTAGAGCGCGCTCAGCATCAGGTACCCGATGGTCGGCGGGCTGTCGATCAGGACGAAGTCGTAGCGATCGTCCAATCCCTGCAGAACGCCGCGCAGCCGCACCTCGCGATCGGACACGTGGGCCAGCTCGGTCTCGAGCGCGGCCAGCGAGGTCTTGCACGGCGCCAGGTCGAAGTTGCTCGAAATCTGCCAGATGGTGCGCGGCAGTTCGACGGCGCGGCTGTCCGGGTCGCGCAGCACGTCGCCGATCGAGAGTTCGATCTGCTCCTCGGGCACGGCCAGACCGAGCGCGCAGTGGCCCTGCGGGTCGAGGTCGACGAGCAGCGTGCGCCGGCCCTCGCGGGCAAGGCAGGCCGCCAGGTTGATCGCCACGGTGGTCTTTCCGCAGCCACCCTTCTGGTTTGCGATCGCGAGAATCCTCATGCCGGCAATTCCTTATGTCGCAATGGACTAGGCGCGATACGGGCCCGGGCACATCCTGCGCCCTTCAGGGCCCGGTAATCTTTGACATCCTGAAGAATCGGCCCCGCCAATCAGGAAACTTGAGAACTTTATGGGACGACAGTGCTGGAAAGTGGGGTTCCTGATAACACACGAGGGATTGTCCTGATTCTGCCCTGCGGATCGTGACGTAACTGCTGATGAATCAAAACGGTAGTACTGAATCGTCCTGTGAATTGGCAGTGCGAACTCAGCGAGATCGGAGCACAGCTTGAGGCATGGCGGAGGTGCCTCTACCATCCGCCCCATCTTGAACGCGAACTCCCCGATGGTTCCCTGGGAACGCCTGATCGAGCTGATCGAGGGCTCCGAGCCGCGCGACGTGGTCGTCGTCGGCGACTACATGCTCGACTCGTACCTGTACGGTGACGCCGAGCGCATCAGCCCGGAGGCGCCGGTGCCGGTCGTGCGCGTGGTCGGTGAGACCGCCGCCGTCGGTGGGGCTGGCTCGGTGGCCGCCAACATCGCCGCGTTGGGCGATCGCGCCTGGTGCATCGGCATCGTCGGGGACGACGAGACCGGTCGGACCGTCCGGCGGCTCTTGTCCGAACTGGGCGCGGATGTCTCGGGACTGCTGGCCGTTCCGAGCCGGCCGACGACGCGCAAGACGCGGCTGGTCGGCCTGGCGCAGCACCGCCACCGCCAGCAGATGATGAGGATCGACGCGGAGAACACGGATCCGATTGGTCCGGACGTGGTCGCGCGGCTGCTGGCGCAGTTGGAATCGCGACTGGGGCACTGCGGCGTGATCTGCCTTCAGGACTACGGTAAGGGCGTGGTGACACCCGAGCTGGCGAGCCGGGCGATCGCGGCCGCGAAACGGGCTGGCGCGGCGGTGCTGGTCGACCCGGCGCGGTCGACGGACTACAGCCGCTATGCCGGGGCGACGCTGGTCACACCGAATCGCAGCGAGACCGAGCTGGTCAGCGGCCTCAAGCTGCCGAGCGTCGCGGCGGTGACGGCGTCGGCCGATCGGATTCGCGCGGCCTGCCGCACCGAGCACGTGTGCGTGACGCTGGACACCGAGGGCATCGCGCTGCTGACCGCCGACGGCCGGGTCGAGCACGTTCCGACGCGGTCGCGCGACGTGTATGACGTGACCGGCGCGGGCGATGCCGTGCTGGCCGCGCTGGCGGTGGCCTCGGCGCGCGGGGCCACGCTGCTCGAGGCGGCGGCGATCGCCAACGTGGCGGGTGGGATCGAGGTCGAAAAGTTCGGCTGCGTGCCCGTGACCCGCGACGAGATGCTCGGCGAGCTGCTTCGGCTCTCGCATGAGCAGCTTGGCAAGCGGCGTGATCTGGCGCGGTTGCTGCCCGAACTTGAGCGGCGGCGGCGGCGCGGCGAGCGAATTGTCTTCACCAACGGCTGCTTCGACCTGCTGCACCCGGGGCACATCGCCTATTTCGCCGAGTGTCGACGGCTGGGGGACGTGCTGGTGGTCGGCCTCAACAGCGACGCCTCGGTGCGCGGGCAGGGCAAGGGCGACGATCGGCCGATCATGAACGAGGACGACCGCGCCCGTATGCTGTCGGCGCTGGCCGACATCGACTACGTCGTGCGGTTTGACGAGCCCACGCCCCTTCGGCTGATCGAGGCGATCCGGCCGGACGTGCTCGCGAAGGGCGAGGACTGGGCCGAGCGCGGCGTCGTCGGTCGCGAGGTCGTCGAGCGGAGCGGCGGGCGCGTCGTGCTGATCCGACTGTTGGAGGGCTACAGCACCACGGCCCTGCTCGAGCGCATTCGCGGTCGGCGCGGGCCGGGGTAGGGGGCTCAGGCAACAGCTGAAACGCGGGCGAACTGCTCGGCGCGGCCCATCGCCAGCAGGAACGGCTCGGCGCTCTGCCGCGCCGAGAACGCCTCGCGGCTGTCGATGCCGCCCCACGCGTCGGCGACCAGAACCTGTGCGATGGCGCCGCCGAGTTGCTCGCCCGGCCCGAGCAAAATGATGCAGTCCGGCGCGAACTCGCGCAGCCCGACGCGGATCGAGTGTGTGAAGTCGTAGGTCCGCGTGACCTGGTGCACGAAGGTGTAGCGATACAGCTCGGCCGGGTCGGTCAGCAGCGGCTTGAAGACGTGGCCGCGGCCGTCGATCAGCGGCAGCCGCGGCGGCTGCATGTGCAGGTCGGCGAAGCGCTCGACGGCCCGGTCCGAGGTGATCTGGAGCAGCGGCGTGTGATAGGCGGCGTGTCCGGTCAGCACCATCGGGTACTGCCGTCCGCCGCGCTGCACGGCCGGCAGGCGCTCGATCAGCCCGGCGACGCCGGCGTCCGAGCCGGCCAGCACGGCGTAGCCGCCGAGCCGGATCGACCAGTAGGCGATCGGCTCCGGGGCGGCATTCACCTCGGCCAGCGCCCGCTCGACCGCGTCGGCAGCCGACGAATCGGGCCGCCACTGCTCATCAGTGAGTGGGTAGATGATCTGGCCGCCGACGCTGTGCTCCTCTTGGAGCAGGCTCATGGTCTGGATCAGGCGGAAGGCGTCGTCGAATCCCAGTGCTCCGGCCACGTGCAGGGCGGTGTACCAGCCCATGCTGTTGCCGGCCACGGCGACGATTTCGTAGCGGTCATCGATGAGGGCCGCGTCGACCACGGAGCACGCGAAGATCAGGGGCGAGGCGTGCCGCGTGCGCAGATGGGTCTGCGGATCGAAGCGGGGCGCGCCATCCAGCGACGAAACCGTCGGCAGATTCATGGCCGCGCGAATGGCGTCGGCCGCCGCGACGACCTCGGGCAGGGTCGATCGACCCGGTCGGCGCAGATAGCCGAGTTCGGTGGCGTTGTAGCTTCCGCGGCCCGGGCAGACGACGAAGGCGCGTGTCATAGCCGCCGATCATGTCCGCGGTCGCGCCGCGCGCCAATGGCGTTCTCGGCCGCCCGGCGGCTATTGCACGACGTTGCTGCCGATCTCGCGCCACTTCACGATCTTGATGCCGGTCGGCTCCTTGATGTTGACATCATCGATTCCCCACGACTGAACCGACATGCCCGAGCCGACGGTTGAGTCGAACGTGACGGTGGTGACGGAGTCGGTCGGAACGAAGTCGATCGACGCCCGCCATGCCTGGTCCGCCCCGCTGGTCCACGTCGGGGTCTGGGGCATGACCGGCGTCGAGCTGGTCGAGCCGACCAGCGCGTAGGTCCAGACCATGCGTCCGTCGATGCGCACGCCGACCGTCTGGTTGTCGCTCCATGTGCCGAATTTGAACAGGTCGAACGTCAGTCGATAGGTCTCGCCCGGCGCGGTCTGGATGAAGAGCGTCTGCGTATCGTTCGGCCCGCTGGCGGGCTTGCCGAACTGCCCCGAGACCATGGACTGACCGTCCGGCACGCTGATCCGGCCCTGGCGCGTCCAGCCTGGGTTGGAGGACTGCTCAAAGTCGCACGTGTACGGCGTCGGCTGCGGCGGGACGCCGGTGTACTCGAAGGCGCCGGCGTCGTTGGTCCCGTAGTAGCTTCGGACGATGCCGAGAAAGTCATCACCGGGGCAGTACTGGGGCGTGACAACGGGGTTGATGGCGGCCGAACCGGCTTGCAGGCGGAAGTTCCGCGCCACCGGATTGACGAACTTCGGATCGGCGTTGATCAGATTCGTGAAGCTGGGGCTTCCCTGGTCCGAGACCATCGGGTTGTCGTGCAGCACGACCACGTTGCCGCTGATGCTGCCGGACTGGATCCGACAGGCGGCCGTGCCGGACGACGCGATGATGGAACTGACCACCTGTATCGCGCCCGCGCCGTTCTTTCGCAGACCGTAGCGCGTGTTGCCGGCGATGGTGGTGTTGCGGACATTGGTGGTGGCGCTGCCGGCGAGGAACCCGTCGCGATTGCCGGTCAGGCTGCAGTTGTTGAAGTTGAACGTGCCGCCGTCCTGCCGGGCGGCGAGGTGGCAGTCCTCGATGATGCAGCAGTTGAGCGTGGCGGTCGACGAGCCGCCGTGCCGCACGCCGATGCCGAAATTGTCGTCGGTCGAGCTGGGCGACGATCCGACGATGCGGGTGCGCTGGAACGACAGCGAGCCGGCGGCGCTGCGCACGCCCATGTCGGAGAAGCCCGACAGGTCGCAGTCGAACATGCGGACCAGTCCGGCCGTCTTGTCGATGCCGGTGGCGAACGAGCCGCTGATGCGGACGAAGGTGAGGCGCAGCTCGCCGGCCGAATTGTTGAGCACCATCGCCGAGCCGCCGCCGGTTCGCTCGATGTGGATCGAGCGGACCTCGCAGGTGCCGCCGCCGAGGTGACTGATGACCGGGGCGGTCGCGCTGGTCATCTTCACCTCGCCGGCGCTGCCGGTGAATTGTCCGGTCGGGTCGCCGATGAACATGAGGGCGGCGACGCCGGTGGTGATCGACTCGTCGTAGGTGCCCGCGCCGATGTAGATGCGGTCGCCGCTGGCCGCGACGCTGTTGGCCTTCGTGACGGTCCTGAAGGCGTGCGCGAGCGACTTGCCGTCCTTCGAGTCGTCGCCGCTCGGGCGGACGTAGTACGTTTCGGCCCGGGCGGAAGCGACGGCTGCCAGCAGGACGAATGTCGCCAGCAAGTCGCGCGCGAGGCGCGTGCCCGGTCCGTCCGGTCGCTGAGTCGGTCGCGTGTTCAACACGTGTGCTGCTCCCTCGGATTTTTCAACGGCCGGTCGATCGCGTGGGCGGCCGCGCGGTGATCCATTCGAACCATACGATTCGCGCGCGACAGGATGCGAGCGTCGCTCGATCCTGCTACGTGGGGTCGTTGTTCTCGGACGGCGATGTTGTCCGGGCTGGCGGTCGCGAACTTTGCGCGGGCTCCTCAGAGCTCCGGCTGGCTGACTTCCCGCCACCGCACGATGCGAACGCCGCCTTGTCGAACCTGGAGGTTGTCGATCCCCCACGATTCATCGTCGATCGCCTGCAATCCGCGCCCGTAGAAGTCGAGTTGCGTCGTGGTCGAATCGGCCCGGAAAGTCGCGGAGACGTTGCGGAAGATCGCGTCGGTCCAGGTCGAATTGAAGCCAAGGTGCCCCTGCTGATCCGGAGGCTTCGAGTATGAGACGGGGTAGCCCCACTCCCACGAGAACGTGTGGCTGAAGAACACGGTTCCGTTGGCGGCGATGTTGAAGCTGTCGGGTCCGCCCAGCGTGTAGTCGGTGTTCAGGCCGTCCCACGAGTCGATGGCGTAAAGATCGAAGTTGACCGAATAGGTTCGCCCCGGCGTGGTGTTGAGCAGCAGCGACAGCCGGTTGTTGCCGTGCCGCCCGGCGAACGTCGAGAAATGTGCGCCGGACGAGCGCGTGCTCACCGACCACTCCGCACCCATGGGCGACTCGAAATCGTTGGCGTACGGCGTGCTCGCCGGCACGAGCGTCGGCTGGCGCTCATGGAAACCGATGTCGTAGCCGCTGCCGCTTGGACGGGACGCGAGGAAGTAGTCGAAGTACGTCACGCTCGAGGCGTTCGCGCCGGCGTCGATGGCTGGCGAGCCGGCCTGAAGCCTGAAATCCGAGGCGGAGTTCACGAACATGGGATCGGCGTGCTGGTCGCCGCTGCCGGCCGAGGCGCCGGAGTAGTTCTGATTGCAGTTCCAATAGAGGTTGTTCGAATGCGTGCAATTGCCGCCGTTGCTGAAGCGGGTCAGGCCGGTCGTGACGCCGACGATGATGTTGTTCCGCAACGTCAGATTGGCCGCGTGGACGTATGCGCCGTGCGGACCGCAGCTCACGATCGTGTTGTGCCAGGCGATGGTGGACGTGTTGCCCACGCCGGTCGCGGTGCGAATGCCGCCGGAGCCGCACGATTGGATCAGGGAGTTGGTCAGGGTCACCGTTCCCTTTTCGTTCAGGAGCCCCCAGCCTCCGCAATCGCGGAGGATGCAATTGGAGATCACCGCGCTCCCACCGAACATGTCGAATCCGTGTCCGCCGACCGCTTCGATCGTGGCTCGATCGAGTGTGAACTGGCTTGAGTTTCCACTCACGCGCACGCCCGCTCCGGCTCCGTCGCGGATGACGCAGCCGAACAGCCGCGCCTTGGACGAGGTGATCAGCACCGATTCCGCCGCGGCGTTTTCCATGCGGCAATCGGCTAGCCAGACATGGGAAGCCTGTGTCAATTGGACGGGGTTGGTCGTGCCGCGAAAGGTCAGATCGCTCAGCCCGATGTAGGAATGGCCGTTGATTCTCAGGGCGAACGTACCCGTCCCGGCGAGGACGACCTCCCCGCCGTCGCCGGTTCGCGAACCGTTGGCGTCGCCTTGCAGCAGGATCGGCGCCGCGTCCGTGCCGGAGCGTGCGCTGGTGACCGACTCGGCGTATATGCCGGCGCCGATGTACACGTGATCGCCCGGCTGGGCGACCGAGACGGCCTTTCCGACGGTCAGAAACGCCGTCGCCGGCGACAGTCCGTTGTTCGCGTCGCTGCCGGACTTGCGGACGTAGTACGTGGCCGCGTTGGCCGAGCCGGCCATCGCCAGCGTGATCGCCGCCCATGATGCCAGCGCGGCGACTGTGCGTGCTTGTGACATGCGGACTCCTCCAGTCGTACCTGCTTCCAACTCTTGGAATATGCGATATGTTCGGGCGGGCGGCCGCGATCATCCGGCCGGCCCTCGGCCGAAAGGATCGAGCGTCCGATAGGACGGCCGAATCGCCCTGATCTTGAACCGCTCGGCCGAATCAGCGCGCGGTCCTACAATCCGCGGCGATGGCCGAGAACGTCTGTCCGCTGGTGTTTCGTCCGATCTTCCGCGCCAAGACCTGGGGCGGGCGCAATCTCGAACGCCTGCTGGGCAAGGCCCTGCCGCCTGGCGAGGCGATCGGCGAGTCGTGGGAGTGCGCGGACCTGCCGGAGGGTCAGAGCGTGGTGGCGGCCGGTCCAGCCGCCGGCCGAGCCCTGGAACGACTTGTCGCTGAGTGGGGGTCCGATCTGCTCGGTCGAGCGGTGCCCGCGGACGGCCGTTTTCCACTGCTGATCAAGTTCCTGGATGCGTGCCAGCCGCTCAGCATTCAGGTGCATCCGGATGCCGAGACGGCCCGGCGGCTCGGCGGCGGGGCGCGGCCTAAGGAAGAGATGTTCTACATCGTGTCGGCCGAGCCGCAGGGCTGCGTCTATCTCGGCGTGAAGCCGGGCGTGTCTCTCGACGACCTTCGCAGCGCGGCTCGCAGCGGCGAGGTCGAGGCGCTGATGAATCGGGTTCCCGTCCGCGCCGGCCAGGCGTTTCACGTTCCGCCCGGCACACTGCACGCCCTCGGTGCCGGCGTGGTCGCGGCCGAGGTGGAGACGCCGTCGGACACGACCTACCGCCTGTTCGACTGGAACCGCACCCGCCCGGGAGGCGACGCCGGGCTTCACATCGACGAGGCGCTGGCCAGCGTCCGGCTCGACGACCGGCCGCCCGCGCCCCCGCCGCGGCAGCACGTGGCCGGCTTGTTCACGGCGGTGTCGACGCTGGTCGAGTGTCCCGCGTTCAAGGTCGAGAAGGTCCGCTTCATCGAGGGGATGGAGATGGACATCCCCTACGCCGAGCTGGTTGCCTGGGTCGTGCTGGAAGGGCGCGGCGAGGTCCTCCACGGGCGCGGCGGCAGACAGCCGTTCACGCGCGGCGACGTGGTGGTGCTTCCGGCGGCGCTGCCTTCGGCGAAGCTCAGAACCGAAACGGATTGCGTCTGGCTGGAGGTGACGATTCCCGTGGCGAGCGACCTGGCGGCGTTTCGGCGGCCGAGCGCGGCCGAACTTCGCGGTGCGCCGCCGGGATCGGGCGGCGCCGTACAACTCGGCGTGTCGATCCGCCGTCCGCCGTCCGAGGGCTAGCTCGGCTTACTTCGACGAACGGCCGTTGCGCTTGCGATGATGACCATTGCCGCCCTCGAGAATGGTGATCATCAGGACGTCGATCATCTGGAAGGCGTCATCATCGCCGAAGACGACGACGACTCTGCCGCTCGGTGACAGCGCAGCCAGTTCCGGATGGCGGACGCGCAGCCGCGTTCCGTCGGCCGTGCGTATCGTGAAGGGCCGAAACGGCCTCGCCGTCAGTAGCTGGCGAAGGTGCTGCGAGGTCATGATCGCCCCGTCGGTTACGCCAGGTTCATCGTCATCAGGAACTCGGCGTTCGACTTCACCTTGGACAACCGGTTGGTGAGCAGCTCGACCGACTCGACCGGGTTCATGTCGGTCAGCACGCGGCGGAGCTTGTAGATCAGTTCGAGCTCCTGCGGGTGCGTCAACAGCTCTTCCTTGCGCGTGCCCGACGCCGGGATGTTGATGGCTGGCCAGACGCGCTTGTCGACCAGGCGGCGGTCGAGGTGCAGCTCGCTGTTGCCGGTGCCCTTGAACTCCTCGAAGATGACTTCGTCCATCTTCGAGCCGGTGTCGACCAGGGCGGTGCCGATGATGGTCAGGCTGCCGCCCTCCTCGATGTTGCGGGCCGCGCCGAAGAAGCGCTTGGGCTTCTGAAGGGCGTTGGCGTCGACGCCGCCGGTGAGAATCTTGCCCGAATGCGGCACCTCGGTGTTGTAGGCTCGCGCCAGACGCGTGATCGAATCGAGCAGAATGACCACGTCCTTGCCGTATTCGACCAGGCGCTTGGCCTTCTCGCTGACCATCTCGGCCACCTGCACGTGCCGGCTGGCGGGCTCGTCGAAGGTCGAGCTGACCACCTCGGCCGACGTGTGCCGCTGCATCTCGGTGACCTCCTCAGGTCGCTCGTCGATCAGCAGGATAATGACCACGACGTCCGGGTGATTCTTCGAGACGGCGTTGGCCATCTTCTGGAGCAACACGGTCTTGCCGGTGCGCGGCGGGGCGACGATCAGCATGCGCTGGCCCATGCCGATGGGCGTCACCAGGTCGACCACGCGCATGTTGACCTCGGTCGCCGTCGTTTCGAGGATCAGCCGGCGGGTGGGGTGCAGCGGCGTGAGGTCTTCGAACAGCGTCTTCTCGGTGACGACGTTCGGGTCCTCGTAGTTGATGGCCTCGACGCGCAGCAGCGCGAAGTACTTCTCCGACTCCTTGGGCGGTCGAATCTGACCCGAGACGGTGTGGCCGGTGCGCAGGCCGAAGCGGCGAATCTGCGACGGGCTGACGTAAATGTCGTCCGGGCAGGGCAGATAGTTGTACTCCGGGCTGCGCAGGAAGCCGAAGCCGTCGGGCAGCACCTCGAGCACGCCCTCGCCGTACATCAGGCCGTTCTTGTTGATCCGCTCCTTGAGGATTTTGAAGATCAGGTCCTGCTTCTTGAGCGAGGCGAAATCGGAGATGCCCTCGCGCCGCGCCACCTCGTGCAGCTCGGTGACGTTCATCTTCTGGAGGTCGCGGATGTGCAGGTCGCCGCGCTTGACCTGCTCGTACTTCTCGTGCGTTTCGGCATCAATGGTCGTCGGCTGCTCGCCGGCCGGCTCGACGTCGTCGCCGCGGTCCTCGACCGGTTCCGGCTCGGCCGCCGGCTCGACCGGGGCGGGCGCCTCGACGATGGGTTCGTCCAGCCCCTCGTCGAAGGGCATCTCCCGCGGCTTGGCCGGCTTGGGGTGGGCGGTGCGGGTGTGCGTGGTGCGGGTCCGCGTGGATCCCTGGGTCTTGGCCATGGGTTGATACCTCCGATGTGCTTGCCGCCCGCTGGGGCGATCCTTGGATGGGGCCTTGGGGCCCGGGCGTTTGTTCATGAATGGGCTCGTTGGGGGATAGCCGTTGCGAGCGGCGGGTGACGCCGAAACAACAGACAACCTTGTTACACGATCAGTTCGGAACTGGCAACTATCCGGGAGAAGATCGACTCGACCTGACGCCGCAGGTCGTCCAAGTCGGAGTTGTTCGTACACGTATAATTAGCGCGGGCTCGTTTCATTTCAAGGGGTTGCTGGTTTTTTTCCCGGCGCTCCAGCTCAGCATCCGACCAGCCGCGCGTCTCGCGGACGCGCGCCAGCCGAAGCTCGCGCGGCGCGTCAACAAAGATGACGGCATCGCACTGCCGATCGAGACCCGCTTCGTAGAGCAAGGGCGCGTCGATCACGATCATCCGAATCCGTGGATCGAGTTCGTACCGGGCCGTGAGAGCGGCCCGTCGTTTCTCTATTCTAGGGTGCATCAGCCCTTCGAGGCGATGCCGCTGGGCCTCATCCGCGAAAACGATCCGGGCGACGGCGGAGCGGTCGATGCGGCCATCCGGGCCCAGCACGCCGGGCCCCCACCAGCTCGCCAGAGCATCCCTAACCTCTTGTTCTTCAAGTTCTTGTCGGTTGAGCTCGTCCGAATTGATGACGGCCGCTCCGAGTTCCGCCAGGATGCCGGCGACCGCGCTTTTTCCCGATCCGATGCCGCCCGACAGACCGACGACCGGCCGCTTCGATTTCACGACGAGTTCCCGTGGCGGTCCGGTCGCGCGCGGCGATCGACCGCGCGCCAATCGCGTGGCGAATCAGACCGGATCGCCGCAGCGATCGTGCACGAAATATATGGCAACCGAGTCACGCTGTCACCGGGGCGCCGCCGGCGTCGCAGCTCGTCAGGATGTCAGACGGAGCCTGATCTTGACCGCATCCGGGAGGTCCGCGCCCGCGGCGCGCTCCAACGCAACCTTGACGAACAGTTCGAGTTCTTCGTCGTTGGCGACCGGCATGGTGGTTGGAGGCCACGGGTCGCCGGCGCGATACTCAATGTACGAATCCACCGTGGAGGTCCAGACGAATGGACTGCCGGGCGATGCCTTGCGGTCCACAGTGATCGTCTCCGACCCCGAGATCGCGACCAGGATGACTCGATGCACGGCGCCGTCGATCTGAAGGATGAACGTCGTGCCCTCCGCGCCCGCAGCGACGAGATCCGTCTCCGCCAAGGGCCAGTCGCCGGAGAGGATCCCCCAACCGGAGGCCAGGAAGAAGTACGGAGCGTGCCCCAGATAGACGCCCTCAGCCGTCTGCGTGGTCGCGGGGAATGGGATTTCAGGATACGGGCCGAACAAAACGACGTACCGCTTCGTCACGCTGTCGATCTCTCGCGCGACTTCGATGCGGTGAATCTGGTCCGAGACGATCCGGGCGTCCCGACGCAACAGGGTGCCCGTGACGATCGCCCGCGGGTTCTTCTCCTGGGTCGAGGCGATCATCATCGCGCCGCGCCCGCTCGATTTCGGCGGTTTCGGCTCGCCACACCCTGTCACGATGATGACCGTGAGACACACAGCCAACGGCAGGTACCGGATCATGCCTGACTCCCTTGTCGTGGCGGCGTCCGCACGGGCGAAAGCCGCAGTCGAAAAATCGCCGATGCCAGTCCGGCCGCGACGAGCAGCGCGAACGCGGGCACCAGCGGATTGCACAGAAAATGAGCGGCCTGCATCACGGCCGCGCTGGCGGCGCACGCCACCAAGGCCACCGCCGCAACCAGCAGGAGGCGCACCGCCGTGCTTCGCGCGATCAGCGGCACGCCCGCGCCGAGGACGGCGGCCAGCGTGATGAGCCCGATGCGTTCGGTGTTGCGCGGCCGCCGGATGGCGACGGCGCCGCGCAGCAGTGCGTCCGCGCATACCGCGTGGCCGTACACGCCCGCGAGCGTGCGCCCGTCCGGGTGGGGGTGACGATCGGTCGTCCCGCGCAGGTCGCCCACGAACAGCACTTTGCCGCCCACTCGTTCGCGCAGCCGGTCGGCGTCCTGCTCGAACACGTCGCGATAGTCGATCGTGGCAGCACGATGGATGTCGTCCGCCGGCATGTCGAGCACGTAGTCGGCCAGCAGGTCGCCGGCGCGAACGCCCTGCTCCGGGGTGTCGGCTTTCGCCCGCGACATCGCCGTCAGCACCACGCGGTCGCTGGTTTCGAGCCAGTTCCGGGCGCGCGAGAGTACCGCGTCCTCGCGCCAGTAGGTGAGCTCAAGAATCTCGCGCTCCAGGTCGACGCGAACAGCGTACTCGGATTCCGGCTGCCGCGCCGCGGCCAGCGTCGCCAGCGAGAGCGAGGGAATGGGGTCGGCCGCGCCGTGCAGCAAGGCAAGCGGGGCGCGCCAGGCGGCGCCGGCGCCGAAGCCCGCCGTGGCGCTGCCCCAGCGGACCTCGCGCGCGATGAGCTCGCTCATCGCCGGCCGGCCGCCGGCTCCGGCCCAGAAACCTCTCGCGGCCACGACGACCGGCACGCCGGACTGGCGCAGGGCCCTCACGCCCCGGACGAAGTCGTCATCGTACGGGCTGGGAGCGACGAACATGACGTCCCAGACCAGCACGCGCGGCTGGGCGGCGGTCAGTCGCTCCATCATGCGACCGTGCAGCCTGCGCAGGCTGGGGCGATCGGCCTCGCGGACCTCGGCGAGTCCCTCGCGCCGCGCGAGTTCCTCCGGTTTCGTGGCGTCGCTGAGCGCCAAGACGCGCACTTGATCGAGTACGCGCCCCGCGGGAGCGCCGGCCAGCCCGCTCGTCAGCGCCGTCTCGACCCAGCGGTTCGCGGGCGTCCACTGAAAAACGATGCGCCGGCCGATCGAATCGGCCGCGAGGCACGCGACGGCCACGACCAGCATCAACGCCGCGGCGCGATGGCTCGTCAGCCAGGCCCGGCCGTACTTCGCAACGACGTAGGAGGGGCGATCGCGGCGGGCGTGGATCGGCCGGCCGGCCAGGTAGCGGGCGATGTCGTCGGCCAGCTCGGCGGCGGAGGCGTAGCGCCGATATGGCTCCTTGGCGAGACAGCGCTGCACGATCGTTTCGACTTCGGCGTCGATCGGGCACTTGCCGTCGCGTCCGGCCTGCGGCGCATCGGGTCGCGCTCCGGACGCCGGGGTCCAGCGGGCGCGGGCCGCCGCCGGCGGGACGTGCGCGACGCGATCCAGCACCTCCATCGGCGGGCCGACGACCGGGTACGGAAAATCGCCGGTCAGCAGTTCGAACAGCACAACGCCCAGCGAATACACGTCGGAGCGGGCGTCCAGGCGGGCCGGGTCGCCCGCGGCGTGCTCGGGCGACATGTAGCGGATCGTGCCGACGACCTCGTGGCTGTGTGTGATCAGCGGGTCGGAGGGCGCCGCGAGCAGGCGCGCCAGGCCGAAGTCGAGCACGCGCGGCTCGCCGTCGCGATCGACCAGGATGTTCGACGGTTTGAGGTCGCGGTGGATGATGCCCTGTTCGTGCGCGTGGTGCACCGCCCGGCAGATCGGCTCGAACAGCGCCAGCACGCCGCGGACCGTGAGTTCGGCCGAGCGCGCATGCGCGGTGAGCGGCAGGCCGTCCACGTAGTCCATGACGAAGAACGGCCGCCCGGCCGTTGTGCGGCCGGCATGGAAGATCGAGATGACGTTGGGGTGACGCAGCTTCGCGACGAGGTTGATTTCTCGCTCGAATCGCCGTTCGGCGACGGCCGACTCGAACGCGTCGCCGGCCGCCAGTTTGATCGCGACTTCGCGCTGCGTGCCTTCCTGAATCGCGTGCAGCACGACGCCTTGGCCGCCGCGGCTGATGGGGCCGATGACGCGATATCCGGGGAAATTGTCGGGACTGATGAGCGGAGGGGCCCCGCCGGAAATGTCGGACGACGCGCGAGTCGGATCGTCGCTCGGCGCCGGGGCAGGTTGGGGCGTGTGTGCGTCCGCCATGGCTCCCGCTCGGTTCATGCACTCACGAGCGCGAATAGGACGGCGTCGCGGTGCGCTTGGGCTTGTATGCTATCCGAGAGGCGGTCTTCCGGCGACGGAAAAACCGGTCGGCCGGTCGCGACTTAGCCGAGTGATTGCAAGCTCCCGGCCGTCGGTCCAAGATAGGCCGGCTGTTGCCGAAACCACCGAGGTCTCCATGTTTGCCCTGATGAGCGCTTGCTTGCTACCTGTCTTCGCCGCCCAGCCCGCCGTCGCGAGCGATCTGGACCGAAAGGATGTGAATTACCGGCATGGCGACTTGTCGCTGCGCGGTTACCTCGTCGCTCCGGCCGGCGAGGAGGCCAAGGCCGCGCGGCGGCCTGGCATCCTCGTGGTGCATGAGTGGTGGGGGCTGAACGATCACGCCCGCCGGCAGGCCGATCGCCTGGCGCGCGAGGGCTATGTGGCATTTGCACTCGACATGTACGGGGACGGCATGAAAACCGACGACCCGCACAAGGCAGGCGAACTGGCGGGCCGGTTCCGCTCAGACCGCGATCTGCTGGTCGAACGGGCTCGTGCCGGACTGGATGTCTTGCTCAAGGACGCGCGGGTGGACCCGAAGCGCGTGGCCGTCATCGGCTACTGCTTCGGCGGCTCGACCGCGTTGCAGATGGCGCTGTCCGGTGTCGATGTCGCCGGCGTGGTCAGCCTGCACGGGGCGCTGGGCGGCATGGAACCGCGGCCCGGCGTCAGGATCACCGCCCGGATTCTCATCCTGCACGGCGCCGACGATCCGCTCATTCCTGCGACGCACATCAGCGAGTTCCAGGAAATGCTTCGCAAGGCCGGCGCCGATTGGCAGATGGTCTATTTCGGCCGGGCGGTGCACAGCTTCACCAATCGTGACGCCGGCCGGGCCAACATGAAGGGCGTCGCCTACGACGAGGCCGCCGATCGACGATCGTGGCAATACATGCGCGACTTTTTCGCGGAGCTGTTTTCGTCGTCGCCGACGCAGGCCGGCGAACGATAAGGTGTCCGCCACTCCGACCCGAGTTCCACCGTCGCCGCGCCCGCCGCGCCGGCTTGCTAGCGCTCCGCTCGACTCGGGCGGCGCGGCGGAGTCACTGCACCACGCACTCGGGCCGATTCTCCCGTTGCTGCGGCAGTTTTCCTCCACCGCCGCGATGGAGGCGTCGCCGCTCTACCGCTCGCACGCAGCCGACATCCGTCGCGTGCTCGACGCGGTGGTTCGCCTCGAACATGCGCCGGCGCGTCGGCGTTCGTGCTCGGCCGCGGTGCCGCTGCGGGCCGTGGCCTGGAACATCGAGCGCGGCGTGCATGTCGATGAGATCATCGACCGCTTGGGGACGCACGCCGACCTGCGCGACGCGGACGTCCTGCTGCTGACCGAGCTGGATGTCGGCATGGCCCGCTCCGGCAATCGCGACATTCCCGGCGAGATCGCGCGGCGGCTCGAACTCAACGGGGTCTTCGCGCCGTGCTACATCAATCTCGAGCGCGGAAGCGGAACCGAACGCGACGCCGTCGGCGACAACCGGCAGGCCGTGCACGGCAACGCCCTGTTCTCGCCCTGGCCGATCCGCGATCCCCGGTCGGTGCGGCTCGCCAACGGCAAGGACAAGATGGCCGGGCGCGAGAAGCGCATCGGTTCACAGGCGGCGGTGCTGGCGACAGTGGAAACGCCGGTCGGCCCGCTGCAATGCGCCTCCGTGCACCTCGACGCTCACTCGAGCCGCGCTCATCGGCGGCGACAGCTTCGATCGGTGCTTGATGCCGTCGACTCGGGGCCGGGATCGGCGGCCCCCGCCCTGGTCGGCGGCGATTTCAACACCAGCACCCACAACACGCAGCGCGCCGCGTGGGCCATCATCGGGTTCTGGGTTCGCGTGGCGATGGGCGTCGAGCGCGTGCTTCGCCGGCACTATCCCTACCCGGATCGGCTGTTCGAGCGCGGCCTGTTTCGGCTGCTCGAGCGGCGTGGCTTCGACTATCGACAATTGAACGAGCCGGGGGCCACGACGCTCGACCATTGCATCCTGTCGCACAAGGATCGCCGCAACCTCGAAGACTGGCTGCCGCGCTGGTGCCTGGCGCACGTGGAGCGCGAGCTGGCGCCGTTCAACAACGTGGCCTCGCTCAAGCTCGACTGGTTCGCCGGTCGCGGTCTGAAGCCGGTCTCCCGGACGCCGGGCGTGGCCGCGGCCCGCGTGGTGCGCGGCATCCGCGGCCCTGTCGGTCGCCTCAGCGACCACGACCCGATCGTGCTCGAGTTCCTGCCAGCGAACGCCTGAACGCGGCCGGCGCGGCTACGACGCGGGCGGTTGATCCAGCATGCGGCGGGCCCAGGCCTCGACGATCGCCGTCCGCCACAGCGTCAACGCGGCGGATTCGTTGCCCGTCTCGGCGCGTTGCACGAGCCGGGCGATGCCCTTCTGCTCGAAGGAGCCACGCTCGCGGAAGGAGCGCGACGCCAGCAGGTCCTGCCACCACGGCCGTAGCGGCCCGCGCACCCATGCCGACGTCGGCGCGGCGAAGCCGATCTTGTCGTGCCGCGCAAGCACGTCGGCCGGGACGCGGTCGGCCAGTGCCGCGCGCCACAGCGGCCGCAGCACGCCCCCGGCCACCTTCGCGGACGCCGGCGCTTGCATGGCCAGCTCGACCAGCGGCGCATCCAGCAGCGGCACGCGGGCCTCGATCGAGAACGCCATCGAGTTTCGATCCTCGTAGTGCAGCAGGCTCGGCAGGCTGGTGGACAGGAGTTGCTCCCAGCAGAACCGTAGGAAAACACCCCGGGCACGGTCGGGCAGATCGCGTCGTCCGCGCGGGACCCGCAATCGGTGCGGCAGCAGCGCGGTCTCGGCCGCCTCCAGCAATTCCGGCGCGAGATGGGAATGGGTGCGCGCGGCTCGCCAATGGCGCAACGCCTCGCGCAGAGCCGCCGGCAGCGCCTGCGCGACGGCGCGAGTCAGCAGCGATGTCCGCGTGAAGTGGCGGCGTCCGCCCGCTGCCAGCCATTCGCGCGCGGCCCGCAGCAGCCGACCCCTTCGAATCAGTTCAGCGAGGTAGGGCGGAAGGTAACCGGGATAGCCACCCCATAGTTCGTCGCCGCCCTGACCATCCAGCAGCACCACGACGCCGGTCTCGCGCGCCAGCCGCATCACTTCCCACTGCATGAACACCGAGGGCGAGGCGATCGGTTCGTCCTGATGCCAGAGAATGCGGTCGATGTCGGCGAGCAGCCGTTGCGGCTCGGGCGCGACGCGGTGCGCAACGACGCCCGGACACGCCGAGACCACCGCGTCGGCATGGCGGGACTCGTCCAGCGCGTCGCCGGGCAGAATGGCCGTGAACGCGTGTCGCGACCAGGCCGCCGGCGGCGTCATGCGATGCACGCTGGTGACGATCGCCGCGCTGTCCAGCCCGCCCGACAGGCACGATCCGACCGGCACGTCGCTCCGCAGGTGCAGGCGAATGGCGTCATCCAGCCGCGCTCGCACGGCCGGCGGCGAACAGTCGCCCATCTCGGCGACGCCGTCGGGCCAGTCGCGGTGAATCTGCCCCAGCGTGGAGGTCATGGTCGCCGGCCGCAGGTCGATCTCGAGCCGGCATCCGGGGCCGAGTTGCCAGACGGATTCGAACAGGGTCGCGTTGGTGTGGTCCAGCCGCCCCTCGACAAGGAAGTCGCGCAGCCGGCCCTCGTGCGCGTCGCGCGCGACGCCCGGCAGCGTGAGCAGCGACTTGATCTCCGACGCGAAGGCGTGTCCGCCCTCCCATTCGGCCAAGTAGAGCGGTTTGATGCCGAGTCGGTCGCGCGACAGCACGGCCCGGCCGGCTACCCAGTCGATGATCGCCATGGCCCACATGCCGCGGAAGCGCGCGAAGCAGGCGGACCCCCAGGCGCGGTAGGCCGCCAGCGCCACCTCGGTGTCGCTCTCGCCCTGGAACGACAGGCCGCGGCCGCGCAGCTCCTCGCGCAGTTCGACGTAGTTGTAGATCTCGCCGTTGAACACCAGCCAGGCGTGCCCGTCTGGCGCGGACATGGGCTGGTGGCCGGCGTCCGAACGATCGAGGATGGCCAGCCGCCGGGCTCCGATCGCGACCGCCGCCCGCGCCGCGCCCCACGCGACGGGTTCGCCCGGCGCTGCCAGGCGGCGGGTCACC
>CAZNUJ010000055.1:0-18093 GCA_964576285.1 uncultured Planctomycetaceae bacterium
GGCCCCGACGGCCCGGCCCCGGCGTCGTCGCTGTGGCTGGCGGGCGACTCGGCCGGCGGCACGCTGGCGCTCTCGACCCTGTTGCGATTCCGCGACGACGGCCGCGCGATGCCCCGCGCGGCGGCGCTGTTCTCGCCGCTGACCGACCTGACGGCGTCGGGGAACTCGATCCGAACGCGGGCGGCGGTTGACCCGATCATCGTGCCCGAGGCGCCGAAGCGGGCCGCCGCGCTCTATCTCCCGCCGGAGCACGATCCGCGCGATCCCCTGGCTTCCCCGCTGTTCGCCGACCTGCGCGGCCTGCCGCCGCTGCTGATTCACGTCGGCGACGCCGAAGTCATGCTGGATGACTCGACCCGGCTGGCCGAACGCGCCACGGCGGCGGGCGTCACCGTCGAGGCGCGCGTCTGGCCCAACATGCCGCACGTCTTCAGCGGCTTCGGGCCGATCCTGCCGGAGGCCAACGCGTCGATCGCCGCGGCGGCGGCGCGGCTGCGAGAGGCGGCCCGGTGAACGGGTGCGGCGCGGGGTTGCTGCGATCCCAGCCCAGCGCGTCGAGCGCCTATTGCGCCAACCAGCCGCCGTCGATCGGCAGGGCCGCGCCGGTGATCTGCGCGGCGGCATCCGAGCAGAGGAACATCGCCAGTTGCGCGATGTCCTCGACGCGAACGAACTGGCGCGAGGGCTGCTTCTCGGCCAGCATGTCTCGGGTGGCCACCTCGACTTCGACGCCGGCCTGCGCGGCGCGGGCGACGATCTGCCGTTCGACCAGCTCGGTGCGCGTCCATCCCGGGCAGATGGCGTTGCAGGTGATGCCCGCGCCGGCCGTTTCGAGCGCCACCACGCGCGTCAGGCCGACCAGCCCGTGCTTGGCGGCGACATAGGCCGCCTTGTGAACCGACGCCACCAGCCCGTGCACCGAGGCGATGTTGATGATTCGGCCCCAGCCGCGGCGGCGCATGTGCGGCAGGGCCCGCTGCGCGGCGTGAAACGCGGCCGACAGGTTGATGGCCAGAATGCGGTCCCACTGCTCGGCGGGGAACGACTCGAGCGGCGCGACGTGCTGCACGCCGGCGTTGTTGCACAGGATGTCGACGCCCCCGAGCCGCTCGACGGCGAAATCGACCAGCTCGCGCACCTGCTCCGCGCAGGCGACGTCGGCCGGGTGATACAGGACGCGCACGCCATGCTCGCGCTCCAGAGTGGCGCGGGCCGACTCGATCGCGCCGGTTTCGCCGAAGCCGTTGAGCAGCACGTCGCAGCCGGCGCTCGCCAAGGCGCGCGCGATGGACTGCCCGATGCCCGAGGTGGAGCCTGTGACGACGGCGCTCCTGCCCTTCAGCATGCCGGCGCCCCGGACGTGCGTGCCGTCATGGCGCCGCTCAGCGCACCTTCTCGGCGGCGCGCGTCGTGGCGCGGCGTACGCGCTCGGCCGCCTGCGTGGCGGCGGCCCGCGCTTCGGCGGCGACCTCGCCGGCCGCCTTGCCCGCCTCCTGGACGACGGGCTTGGCGCGCTCGATGGCCTCTTCGGCCTTGTCGTGCGCCGCGCGGACCGAGGACCGCGCCGTCTCGGCCGCCTGGGTGGCGACGGCCACGGCCTTGTCGATGACGGGCTGCACCTCTTCGCGTACTTCGGTCGCGACCTGCGTCGTGGCGTCACGCGTGCGCACGGCGGCCTTCTCCACCTCGGCTTTGTCGCAGGCGGAGAGCCCCAGCAGCAGACTGAGCAGGCCGAAGCCGAGGATCACTGATTTCATGGCTGAACTCCCTGGAGCGCCACGGGAATCGTACCGCCGCCTGGGCGCCGCGGGGAGGTGTGCAGGCCGGCCGTCCGCGGGTCGATAGAATCGATACTGGGAACCGAGCCGCGGAAGCCCGCATGCCGATCCTCGTCCGCTGCCCCGCCTGCCGCAAGAACGCCGAGGTGTCGCGCGCCGCCATCGGCTTGCAGGTCAAGTGCCGCGATTGCCAACACGTCTTCGACGTGCCGCCCGGCACCGGCTACCTGACGGTGGAATGGGGCCTCCCGAAAGTCGGCGAGCGCGTCGCACTGACGCCGCCGCAGCCGGTCACGATCGGCCGCGCCGACGAGAATGATCTCGTGCTGCCGGGCGCGCGGGTCTCGCGGCACCACACCCGCATCGTCTGGCAGGACGGCGCGTGGCTGGCGCAGGATCTCGACAGCGGCAACGGTACCTTCGTGAATGGCGCGCGCATCCGCTCGGTGGCGCTCGAGCACAACGCCGGGTTGGGCATCGGCGACTTCCTGATCCGCGTGACCATCCCCACCGCCCGCGCGCCCGGGCACGACACGACCGTGGTGCTCGGGCACGAACCGGGCGCCGCCGCCCATCCGGCCGTCGTCCACGATGCCGACGCCCGCGAGCGCACCGTGGTCGGCGCGGCGGCGCTGCCGCCGGAACCCAGCGCCGCGTCGGACCGACTGCCCCCGTCCGGAGTCCACACGGCCGCGCGACCCGCCTCGCGAAGTCCGACCTCGAGCCGGTGGATCACGGCGCTGATCGCGGTGGCGGCCGTGCTGCTGGCGGTCATCGTCCTGATCCTGATTCTCGAGTGATCGCGGCCCGCGGCTCCACCCGCCGGCCGGCTTGACCGGGGACGGACGCGGGGGTATCGAACCGACGCGGTCCCGGCGTCCGCCGGGCGCGGAGGTGCCTACCATGATTCCACGCGGCGTTCGAACGGCGGCAATCGGAGTGGCGGCGATGACGGTGATGTTCGGGACGATCGGAATGGTTCGGGCGGCTTCGGCCGAAGGCACGGCCGCGTCGGCGGTGCCGACGCGAGACCAGGTCGCCGAGGCATCCAAGTGGAACCTGACCGACCTGTATAAGGACGACGCGGCATGGGAGGCGGACTACGACCGCGCCGAGACCATGATCGCCATCGCCCGCGAGATGAAGGGCGGCCCCGCCAAGGGCGGCGCCGCGCTGCTCAAGGTCCTCAAGCATCGCGACGAGACGTATGTGCTGGTCGATCGACTGGCCGTCTTCGCCCACCTGGCCACCGATCAGGACATGAACGACAAGGCCGCGCAGGCCCGCTACGGCCGGGCGAGCGACCTGTACAACAAGTTCTCCGAGGCCTGGAGCTGGCTGCTGCCCGAGATCACCGCCGTGCCGATGGCCACGCTGAACGAGTGGATGGACAAAGACAAGGAACTGGCCGTCTATCGCCACGCGCTGGATGACATCCACCGGCAGAAGGCCCACACCCTGTCGCCGCGAGAGGAGGAGCTGCTGGCGATGTCGGGCGACATGTCGGACGGCATGTCGCGGGCGTTCTCACTGCTCTCCAACACCGACATGAAGTGGCCGACCATCAAGGACGAGCAGGACCGCGACGTTGAGCTGTCGCCCGGCCGGTTCATGGCGTTTCTGAATTCGCCCAGCGTGCGTGTCCGCCGGGATGCCTTCATCGGCATGCATGCGACCTACCAGGCATTCGAGAACACGATCGGCACGCTGTTGGCCTATCAGAACAAGCGCGACTGGTTCTACGCGCGGGCGCGGAACTATCCGAGCTGCGTCGAGGCGGCCCTTTTTCCAGACAATATCCCGGTCTCGGTCTACGACAACCTGGTCGCGGCCGTGAACGAGGCCCTGCCGGCGTTGCATCGCTACACCGCGCTGCGGAAGAAGGTGCTCAAGCTCAAGGAGATCCACCCCTACGACCTGTACGTGCCGCTGATCGCCGAGAGCCACCGCAAGGTCAAGTACGACGACGCGGTCAAGACCATTCTGACGGCGCTCGAGGTGCTCGGACCCGAGTACGGCGAGGCCATGAAGCGCGGCTTCGAGTCGCGCTGGATTGACGTATACGAAACCAAGGGCAAGCGCAGCGGGGCCTATTGCAGCGGCACCTACAGCGTGCATCCCTACCTGCTGCTGAACTACAACGAGACGCCGCACGACCGGTCGACCATCGCGCACGAGATGGGCCACGCCATGCACACGTGGTTCACGACGCGCACCCAGCCGGTCATCTACGGCGACTACAGCCTGTTCTGCGCCGAGGTGGCTTCGACCGTCAACGAGGTGATTCTCAACGAATACCTCTACCGGCAGGCCAAGTCGCGGCAGGAGAAGCTCGAGCTCATCAACGAGCTGCTCGAAAATACCCGCACCACCGTGTTCCGCCAGACGCTGTTCGCCGAGTTCGAGCGCGCCACCCACGCCCACATCGAGAAGGGCGAACCGTTGACGCCCGACGTGCTGCAGAAGATCTACCGCGACCTGGTCCAGAAGTACTACGGACCCGGACTGGTGGTCGACAAGGAGACCGACGCCGAGTGCCTGCGGATTCCGCACTTCTACCGCGCGTACTACGTGTACAAGTACGCCACCAGCTACGCCGCCGCCACCGACATCGGCCGCCGCATCGTCAGCGGTCAGCCCGGCGCGGTCGACGGCCTGATGAATTTCCTCAAGGCCGGCAGCAGCGTCTATCCGATCGACTGCCTCAAGCTGGCGGGGGTCGACATGACGACGCCCGAGCCGGTGCGGGCCTGCATGAAGTTGTTCACCGAGAAGCTGGCCGAGATGGAGAAGCTGCTGGCCGAGGAGTCCACGGCGCGATCCGAACCTTGAGCGACGCGGGATCGGCCGTGCGAACCGTGCCCCCGTCGCCGGCGTACACCGGGGAACGCGCGGCGTGAGTTCAGACCCCGGCGCGAGGGACGGCGCGCCTCCGATGTCGCTTCTGGTCGCCGCCTTTGCGTCGATCTACCTCATCTGGGGCTCGACCTACCTCGCGATACGCATCGCCATCGAGACGCTGCCCCCGTTCCTGATGGCGGCAGCGCGCTTCCTCATCGCCGGCGTGCTCCTGTGGGCCTATGTCTGGTGGAGCGCGCGACGCGGCGAACCGTCGCGCCGCCCGGTGATTCAACCGCGACACTGGCGCTCCACAGCGCTGGTGGGCGGCCTGCTGCTGCTGGGGGGAAACGGCGGCGTGGTATGGGCCGAGCAACACGTCTCCTCGGGCCTGACGGCCGTCATGGTGGCCGCCGTGCCGATCTGGATGACGCTGATCGAGTGGCTCCGGCCGGGTGGGTCGCGCCCGTCGCTGGGCATCGTCGGCGGATTGGCGATCGGCTTCATCGGCATCATCCTGCTGGTCACGTCGCGCGGCGCGGCCTCGCACGGCGCGGTCACGCCGATCGGCGCCGGCGTGCTGGTGCTGGCCTGCCTGTCGTGGTCGATCGGCTCAATCCTGTCGAAGCACGTCGCCATGCCGGACTCGCCGCTGGCGGCCACGGCCATGCAGATGCTGTGCGGCGGCGGCCTGCTGCTCGCGCCGGCCATCATCGCCGGCGACTTCTGGAGTCTGCGATTGACGGACGTGTCGACGCGGTCGCTGGCCGCGCTCGCGTATCTCATCGTGTTCGGTTCGCTGGTCGCGTTCAGCGCCTACGTGTGGCTGCTGAAAGTCGCCGCTCCGGCGCGGGTCGGCACCTACGCCTACGTCAATCCGGTGGTGGCCGTCCTGCTCGGCTGGAGCCTGGCGAACGAGCCCGTCACGCCGCGGACGCTGGCGGCGGCCGGGACCATCCTGTCGGGCGTTGCGATCATCACGACGCTGCGCAGTCGGAACGCGGGCGTCGCCGCCAAGGTGTTGCGAGACTCCGCTTCGGAAGGCTGACGCCGCGCTCCCGTTCTTGACGGGTCCGATCGCATCGCACACAATCACATCGTGAAATTGTTCACGAACATCGACCCGAAAGCCGGGTCGCCCGTGCGCGGATGCAACGTCGCGACCGGTTGGGTGCGACCATGAGAGTCCTGATGCTCGGATGGGAGTTTCCACCGTTCATCAGCGGTGGACTCGGTACGGCCTGCTTCGGCCTGACCAAGGCGATGAACGAAATCGGCACGCGCGTGCTGTTCGTGCTGCCGCGGCCGATCAACCTGGGCACCGCCTCGCACGTCACCCTGCTGACGCCGCCCAAGAAGGGCGACGAAGCCGAGACGTCTCGTTACCAGTTGGGCGATCTGCCGAACGTGGTGTTCCGCACGGTCAACGCCAGCCTTTTTCCGTACGCGACGCCGTCGGAGGACGCCGCCCCCCCGGAGGCGGAGGCGGTGGGCGGATACGACGTGACCGAGACCGGGCAATCCGCCACCACCCGGCGCATCCGACGGCCGGGCGCCGCCGGATTCGTCACGGGCGGACCGGGCGAGCACTACGGCGGCGACCTGTTCGGCGAGTGCGAGCGCTACGCGGCGATGTGCGTGACCATCGCGCAGAACGAGGATTTCGACGTCATTCATGCCCACGACTGGATGACCTTCCCGGCCGGCGTGGCCATCGCCGGCATGACCAGCAAGCCTCTGGTGGTGCACGTGCACTCGACCGAGTTCGACCGATCCGGCGAGCACGTCAACCAGCGCATCTACTCCTACGAGCGGCAGGGCGTGCACGCGGCCCAGCGCGTCATCGCCGTCAGCCACCTGACCAAGAACATTCTGGTGGCCCGCTACGGCGTGCCACCGGAGAAGATCGAAGTGGTCTACAACGCCATCGACGAGGCCGGCTCGGGCGCGCCGCCGCCGATCCGCAAGGACGAGAAAATCGTCCTGTTCCTCGGCCGCATCACCATGCAGAAGGGGCCGGAGTACTTCATCGCCGCCGCCCGCAAGGTGCTCGAGGTCATGGACAACGTCCGCTTTGTCATGGCCGGTTCGGGCGACATGATGCGGCGCGTGATCGAGCTGGCGGCCCAGATGGGCATCGGTCACAAGGTGCTGTTCACCGGCTTCCTGCGCGGCGACGACGTGGCGCGGGTCTTCAAGATGGCCGACCTTTACGTCATGCCATCCGTCAGCGAGCCGTTCGGCATCGCGCCGCTCGAGGCCCTGGCACACGACGTCCCGGTCATCATCAGCAAGCAGAGCGGCGTGTCCGAGGTCTTGTCGCACGCCCTGAAGGTCGACTTCTGGGACGTGAACGAGATGGCCAACAAGATCATCGCCGTCCTGCGGCACCCGCCGCTGCACGCCGCCCTGCGCGAGCACGGTCAGTTCGAAATCCGCAAGCTCACCTGGCGCGACTCGGCCGAGAAGTGCGTCGGAGTCTACCGCGACGCTATCAGCCGGCGCGTGCCCGCGCTGGCATGAGCCTTTCCCACGCGATTCGCACGTGGGGCGAGATGGTCAAGTTCTCGCACTCGGTCTTCGCCCTGCCGTTCGCCCTGATCGCCATGATGCTGGCCGGCCGCGAGCGACCGACCGGGCTGCCCGCCCCCGGCCAGTTCGCGCTGGTCGTCTGGTGCATGGTGACGGCCCGCAGTTTCGCGATGACCTTCAATCGCCTGGTCGACGCCGCCATCGACGCGCGCAACCCGCGCACCGCGAGCCGCCCGCTGCCGAGCGGTCGCATCACGCGCTCGGCGGCCTGGGCGTTCATGGCCACGGCCGCGATCCTGTTCGTCGCGGGCTGCGCCGGCTTCCTGGCGTTCGCGAACCCCTGGCCGTTTCGACTGTCGCTGCCGGTGCTGGGGCTGCTGGCGGTCTACAGCTACACGAAGCGTTTCACGCCCTATTCGCACTTCATTCTCGGCCTGGCCATCGGGTCGTCGCCGATGGCCGCGTGGCTGGCGGTCGATCCGGATTCGCTGGGCTGGCCGGCCGTGTTGCTCTCCGCGGCGGTGGCGGTCTGGATCGCCGGCTTCGACGTGATCTACGCCTGCCAGGACGCCACGTTTGACCGCCAGGCGGGCCTGTTCAGCCTGCCGTCACGCTGGGGCGTCGGCGCGGCGCTGTGGGCGTCGCGTGCGTGTCACCTCCTGACGATCGGGCTACTGATCGCCACCGGCGTCACGGCGAGCCTGGGAACGCTCTACTACGTCGGCGTCGGCGGCGTGGCGGCCCTGCTGGCGTACGAGCAGTCCCTGGTCCGCGCGAGCGATCTCTCCCGCGTCAATCTGGCCTTTTTCACCATCAACGGCGTCGTCAGCCTCGTCTTTGCCTCTGCCGCGATCGCGGACGTGATCCTCCGCCGCGCGGCCGCATAACCGCGACCGACGCGGACCGCGCGCGGCGGAATTCGCCCGGCTGGAGGCGTTTTTCGGGCCCAACGATCGAGGCGAACGAAGCGAATCGCGTCCGCTGGACCAAGCGTCGAGTTGCGGTATAGTTCTCCAGATGCGGCCAACTCACCGGGCGTCCAAGCCTGTGATTTTCGCGATCGTGATTGCCGGCGGCATGCTGGTCCAGCCGGCCCATGACGCGGCCCGCGCGGCCGACATCCGCCGTGCGGCGCGATCGCAGACGGCCCGCGCCAACCCCGAGTCGGCGCGCAAGCCGGGTGAGCCGCCGCGGAAAAAGGCGATTCCCAGTCCGGAGCGCGGCGCGACTCCGGCCGTTCTGGCCGCCGACGGCGCCTCCGCCAAGGCCGGGCAGTCGCCCAAGGCGCGTTGCGACACCGGCGGCGGCGCGCCATTGATGGCGCGGATGCTTCCAACCGCCGCCGTGCATGGCATTGCCGCGCACGACCGCGCGCCGCGACGCCACGAGCGCCTTCATCGGCCGACTCACTTCGCCCACGCGCCGCCGCGCGCCTAGGCACTCCACGGGCGTCGCCCGCGCGCCGCGCGGGCATGAGTATTGTCATGGTCAGTGAGATTGCGATTCCGCGACCCGCCGGCTGATTCCGGGCGGCCCGTCGTGAAACCCTGTTCGTCGCCTATCGCGAAGGTGCAAGCATGTACGAGCGTCAGATGTGGTGGAAGATCGTCCTGGTGGCCGCCATCGCCGGCCTGGGATACCAGATCACGTTTCCGATGGCCGAGAAGCTCAAGTTCGGCATCGATCTCTACGGCGGCTACAGCCTGCTGTACGAGATCGACGACAGCGGCCTCGATATCGAGCAGAAGCGCACCATCGGCGAGCAGGTGATGAAGGTCCTGCAGGAGCGCGTCGACCCGGAGGGCGTGCTCAACCTGGTGTGGCGGCCGGTCGGCACCAATCGACTCGAGATCCAGATGCCGCGGCCGTCGGACGCGGTGCTCCAGTTCCGCGCCGAGTACGACCGGCTGCGCGACGAGCTGCGGGCGGGCAACCTGAAGCGCGGCGAGGTCGTGACCGCCATCTCGCGGCCGGCCTCGGAGCGCGGCGCCGCCATCGAGGCGCTGGTGCGCGGCGTCGAGTCGCGGCGGGCCGCCCTGATCGAACTGGGCGAACTGCGGGACCGCGTCAGCGCCGGCCGGGCGGCGACGCAGGGCGCGATCTCCGTCGACGAACTGGCCAACGCCGAAGAGCAATTTGAGACCAAGCTCGAGGCCCTGCTGGCTCAGAACATCGACTTCGGCCAGATCCAGGCGCTGCTGGATGCGCCGCCGAAGTCGAAGTTCCGCAAGGACGAGCTGGATCGAATCGCCGCGGCGACGCCCGAACGGAGCGAGTCGGTTCGCAAACTGGTGGCCGCGTACGACGCCTGGCGGGTGCGCCGCGGACGGGAAGGCGCGCTGGACGACCCGGCCGATCTCGAACGGCTGCTGCGCGGCGCGGGCGTGCTCGAGTTTCGCATGCTGGCGGAGGTCGATCCCGCCAACACCACCCAGTTCGACTCCTATCGCGACAACCTGAAGCGCTTCGGACCGCGCCCGCGCCCCGGCGAGGAGAGCTTTCAGTGGTTCGAAATCGAGAAGCCGCGCGACTTCTTCAAGCACACGCCCGACATGCTGACCAACTTCGATCAGCGAAAGCTGCTGGAGCGTTACGTCGTCGAGCACTACGGCGACAAGTACTACGTGCTGGCCTACGTCACGACCAACAAGGCCCTGACGCATCGCCCCGGCGAGCCCGAGTGGTCGCTCAAGGGGGCCCGCCCCAGCCGCGACGAGCAGGGCAAGCCGGCGGTCGAGTTCCAACTTGATGAACTTGGCGGGGCGCGCTTCGACCAGCTTACGCGCCAGAACAAGGGCAAACTGCTGGCCATCTTCCTGGACGACAAGGCGGTTTCCTACGCCACCATCCAGAGCGCCATCCGCACCAGCGGCATCATCCACGGCTCGTTCACGGTCAAGGAAGTGCAGGAGCTGGTGAAGAAGCTCAACGCCGGCAGCCTGCCGCGCAAGCTCAAGGAGCCGCCCATTTCGGTCCGCGCCATCGGGCCGAGCCTGGGCGAGGCCAACCGCAAGGCCGGCATGCGCTCCGCCTACATCGGCGCGGCGGCGGTGGTGGCCTTCATGCTGATCTTCTACCTCTACGCGGGCATGATCGCGGTTTTCGCGCTGGTGCTGAACGTGCTGCTGACTCTGGCCGTGCTGGCGACGCTCGGGGCCACCCTGACGCTGCCCGGCATCGCCGGACTCGTGCTCTCGATCGGCATGGCGGTCGACGCCAACGTGCTGATCAACGAGCGCATCCGCGAGGAGGAAAACCGCGGCGCGGGCATCCGCACCGCCATCCGGCTGGGCTACGAGCGCGCCTTCAGCGCCATCATCGACTCAAACCTGACAACGCTGATGACCAGCCTCATCCTCTACTGGATCGCGAGCGAGGAGATCAAGGGCTTCGGTCTGACCCTCGCGGCGGGCGTGGTGCTGAACCTGCTCACGGCCGTGTTCGCCACGCGGCTGTTCTTCGAGTTCATGACCATGCCGCGCGTCCCGACCGAGCTGGTGCGCAACCCGCTGGTCGCGGCCGCCGGCCCGGGCGTGCTCGGCGCGCTGCTCTGGGGCGTGGCCTGGAAGTTCGTCGAACCCGACGCCCGCTCACAATCGGTCACGCTGGCGCTCGGTCACCTGCTGGCCTACATGGCCATCGCGGTCCTCCTGATCCTCGCGCTCATGCTCATCGGCCGCACCATTCACCGGACGGTGCAGCCGGCCGCCAACGCCCGCATTCCGATGCTGCGCCTGATCGGCGTGCCGTCGATCGACTGGTACGGCATGCGGCGGTTCTTCTACGGTTTCTCGGCGGTGATGGCACTGGGCGGCGCGGCGCTGTTCTTCACCAGCGACCCGAAGCAGCTCTATGACATCGAGTTCCTCGGAGGCACGGCCGCGCAGATCGATCTGAAGACCGCCGGTTCGGCCAACGAGACTGAGCTGACCCGGCGCTTGGAGCGGGGCGCTGACGAACTGCGTCAGATCGCCGACGCGATCGAGAACAAGGCCGCGGTGAGCGGCAAGGCCGGCGAGTTCCAGGTGATGATCCCCGGTACGCCCGCCAACCGCGTGGCCGACCTGGTGCGCGGCGTGATGGGCGATTCGCTCGCCCCCAACGGCGTCCGCGAGGTCGGCACCGACCAGCTGCGGCTGCTGACCAAGGCCGAACTGAACCTGACCGACGCCTCGATCAAGGACGAGCTGAAGAGCGTCGCGCGCCAGACCCGCGCCTGGGCGGCCGATCTGGCCGATGCGCAGGTGCAGGCGGTGGCGGCGCTTGAGCCGGGCGCGGTCAGCAACGCCTCGTTCGAGATCGTGAGCCGACTGACGAGCAAGGAAGTCGTGGTCGCCTCCCTGCTCTCGTGCATGGGCGACCTGGTCGACATCCCGCGCGAGGTCTCGTTCCAGTTCGGCCGCAACCGGCGGCTGGGCGACGTGGAGTTCTTCCCGATCGGTGACTCGGACCTGACAACGGTGACGGGCGACCTGATGCTGGCGGACGGTTCCCGACCCGCCGGCGACGTGGGTCAGTGGCGCGGCGGCGTAGCGGTCATCGTAGACCGCATCGACCCGCCCCAGACGCTGGCGTCGCTGGAGAAGCGGCTGCGCGGCATGCGCCTCCAGCCGGGCTTCGAGCAGTACGGCTGGCGGGATTCGGAGGTGCTCGGGCTGGCGCGGGCCGGCGCGGGCGACACGTTCTCCGCCGTGGCGGTGCTGGTCTCTGACGAGAACTTCCCGTTCGAGGAGATGTCGGAGATGTCCGACGCGTGGCGCTCGAACCTGGCGGAGCCCGAGGTGAAGCTGGTCCGCGAGGCGCTCGAGCGGCAGACCTCGCTGGCCAAGATCACGCAGTTCGCCCCGCAGGTGGCGGCCGAATCCAAGCAGAAGGCCTACATCGCGCTGGCGCTGGCCTGGCTGGCCATCGTCATCTACCTTTGGTTCCGCTTCGGCAAGGCCTCGTGGGGCGCGGCCGCCGTGCTGGCGCTGATTCACGACGTGCTGGTCGCGCTGGGCATGGTGGCGATCTCGCGCTATCTCGCGAGCACCGCCATCGGACAGTGGCTGCTGATCGAACCGTTCCGCATCGACCTGGCCATGGTGGCGGCGCTGCTGACGGTCATCGGCTATTCGGTCAACGACACCATCGTGGTGTTCGACCGCATGCGCGAAAACCGCGGACGCGCCGGCGCCCTGCGGCCGTCGCTGATCAACAACAGCATCAACCAGACGCTGTCGCGAACCATCCTGACGGTGCTGACGGTGTTGATCGTCGTGGTGATCATGTATATCTTCGGCGGCCGAGGCATCCACGGCTTCATGTTCGCGATGTTCGTGGGTACGCTCTCGGGCAGCTACAGTTCGATCTTCGTGGCCAGCCCGCTGCTGGCGGCTCTCGAGGCGAGAGTCAGTGGCAGCGCGACGCGGAGCAAGGCGCCGCAGCCGGTCGCGTAAGGCACAGGGAGGGATCCCGATGCGCAGCGAGACCAAGGTCGGAGTGGTCGTGGGACTGGTCGTGGTCGTGGCGGCCAGCTTCTACATCTGGCGCAGCCGCAGCGGCGAGACGGACCTGATCGTCTCGCTCACGCCCCGGCCGGGAACCGCGGTGACGCCGATCGCCGCGCCGGCCGAGCCCCTGAAGACGGTCGCGGTCACGCCGACGCCGTCACCGGCGCGACCGGCGACGCCGTCGCCGATGGTGGCGGTCCAGCCGCAGCCGCGAGAGCCTGTCGGCCAGACGCCCACGCTCGCCGCCAGTCCGACTCCCGGGCCGACTTTGGGGCCGACCCCCGTGCTCGGTCCGTCCCTTCAGCCCCCGACCGACCTGGCCTCAATGATTCCAGCCGAGCCGACCCGGCCCGGTTCCGATCGCCCGACGATGACGCAAGATCGCCCGGCGGCCGAGAAGCTCGCAGCGGCACCCGCTGGCGCAACGCCCGGCCGCTCGGCCGCGGTCGAGCGTGAGCAACCGATCGACAAACCCATGTCGTCGGCCGCAACGCCGCCGGCACTGGCCAGCCTGGCGCCGGGGTCCGGGGCGACGCCCTCCGGTCCGAGTCTGCCACCGGTCGCAAGGGCGCAGCCCCAGTCGGCCGCCCCCGACAAGACGACGGAGACTCCGAAGGTCACCCCGATCGCCTCGCCTGCGCCCCGTCTGGCTTCGACGCCGGTTCAGCCACCGGCCGACAGCCCGCGTCTCGTGACAACCGCCGACACCACTCCGGGTCGCGAGTGGCCCAAGTACCATCGCGTCGAGCGCGGCGAGACGCTGATCGGTCTGTCGCGCAGGTACTATGGCGACGCCGGCAAGGTGGACCTCATCCTCGCCGCCAACCCGGAGGTCGTCGATCCGCGATCCGTGAAGATCGGCACGCGCCTGACCATGCCGTCGCCGATGCCCGCGGCCTCGGCCGGGTCGGTCATCAGCGAACCGCGCCCCGTCAGCCTGATCGCGCGAGCGCCAACGCCCGCGCCGGCTGAGCCTGAGGCGGCGAAGCCCTCGTTGCCCATCACGCAAGGCGCCGGTGCAGCGCCGGCCGCCCGCACCTACACGGTTCGCGCCAACGACACGCTCTATTCGATCGCCGAGGATGAGCTGGGCGCGTCGCGCCGCTGGAAGGAACTGTTCGAACTCAATCGCCAACAGCTGGGCGGCAAGCCCGATCGCCTGCGCCCCGGCATGGTGCTGACCCTGCCGGCCGCCGGGCCCGCGACCGCGAGCGGCACGACCCCAACCGAACCGGCGCGCCGCTGAATCGCGCCCCACGCGCCGCGGCGGGCAGCGCCGCCGGCGAGGAGCGACCGCTCATGACCCTGCTCGTCACCGGCAGCATCGGCATCGACACCGTCCACACGCCCCACGGCACGGCCGAAGACGTCCTGGGCGGGTCGGCCGTCTACTTCTCGCTGGCGGCATCGGTGTTCACCAACGTGCGGCTCGTCGGCGTGGTCGGCGAGGACTTCCCGGAGCGGCACTTCGACATCTTCAAGCACCGCCCGATCGACCTTGCCGGCATGGAAATCCGCAAAGGCTCGCGGACGTTCCGCTGGCAGGGCCGCTACGACGGCGACATGAGCGTCGCCCAGACGCTGCGCACCGACCTGAACGTGCTGGGCGAGGCCGGCCCGCGGATTCCGCCGTCGTTCGCGGACAGCGAGTACGTCTTTCTGGCCAACACGCACCCGGTCCTGCAACGCGAGCTGCTGGCCCGGCTGCCGAAGGCCCGGCTGATCGTGGCCGACACGATGAACCTGTGGATCGAGACCACCCGCGACGAGCTGGTGAAGACGCTCTCGCAGGTGCACGGCGTGGTGCTCAACGACGCCGAGGCCCGCATGCTGACCGGCTCGACGCACCTGATCGAGGCTGGCCGCAAGATCCTGCAATGGGGTCCGCGCTTCGTCGCCATCAAGAAGGGCGAGCACGGCGCGGTGATGGTGACGCGCGACGAGTTCTTCGTGCTGCCGGCCTATCCGACCCTGCACGTGATCGATCCGACCGGCGCGGGCGACAGCTTCGCCGGCGGCATGCTGGGCTACCTGGCGTCGGTCGGCCGCACCGAGAGCCACGATCTGCGGGCGGCCATGGCGCGCGGCATCGTCACCGCCTCGTTCACGATCGAGGGCTTCTCGTACACCGGCCTGATCCGCGCCAATCGCGACGCCATCGAGCAGCGCCTGAATGAGCTGCGGCGTCACGTTCACTTCGACTGAGGCCCGCCTGCCATGCGGCTCTTCGCCGCGATCGAGCTTGACACGGGCGTCACCGACCGGCTGCTGCGCCTGCAGCGCGAATTGAACCTGCCCGCCGCCGCCGTCCGCTGGATTTCGGCCGCCCAGATGCACCTGACGCTCAAGTTCCTGGGCGAGGTGGCGGATGGCGAGGTGGACGACGTGTGCGCCGCGCTCAAGCTAGCGGCCGAGGCCACGCCGGCGTTCGAAATGGATGTCGCCGGCGTCGGCTGTTTTCCGCCCGCCGGCCCGGTGCGCATCGTGTGGGCCGGATTGTCCGATCCCACCGGCACGCTGAGCGACTGTCAGCGGCGCTGCGACGACGCGCTGGCGGAGACGGGCTTCAAGCCCGAGGCGCGGGCCTTCACGCCGCACCTGACGATCGGCCGGGTCCGCGATTCGTCGGCGTCGGCCGCCATTCGTGCAGCCGTGTCGCGCGTGCGCGCGTTCGAGGGCGGCCGTCAGGGCGTCGACGAGATCGTGCTGTTCGAGTCGATGCTGAAACGCGAGGGCGCCGAGTACGTGGCCGTCTGCCGCTGCCCGCTGGCGACCGAGCGCGGCTGACCAGCCGTCCCAACGCCCGACCGGCACGTGCGAAGCAATGGGTGTCCGCGCCATCGCTCTGCTTGCCCACCCGCGCGGACGCCCGCACAATCGCCCATTCGCTTGCGGACCTCGAACGCGAGCGGTGGAGTGACAGATGCAGTCTGCGGCGATCGACGGCGCATCCGCGCCGCCCAAGACGATGAACACCCTGTTCGGGCTCCAGGCATTCCTGGCGCTCGATTCGCTCGTTCGGCTGGTTCTCTGGACGTCGTCTCTAGCGCTGACGACGGCCCTGTTCGGCGCGTGGTTCGGATGGCCGGACAAGCCGTTCTTCGGCTCGCCGCTGGCCGTCTGCTGGACCTGGACGCAGAAGCTGGCGACCTGGGTCATCATTTACCACAACGTGTACCTGCTCGAGATCATCGCGCTGCGCGTGCTGATTCCGACGCCGCGTGAGGGCGTCTATGTCATGGGCCGCAAACCCGACCGCCAACTCGTGTGGGCGTGCCTGATCGCCGTGCTGACCAAGGCCCGCTACGAGGCGCCCTTCCCGGGCTTCCTGATGCACCAGGTCGCCAGCCTGCCGCCCTTCTTCTGGCTGCTGAATTACGTCTTCGGGCCTCGCTCCCAGTCGGTCAACGTGACGGACCCGCACATCATTGACCCGCACATGGTCACGCTCGGTCGTAATGTGGTGATCGGCTTCCAGGCGATGATCGCCGGGCACGTCCAGGAGCGCGACCGCATCACCATCCGCCGGACGGTCATCGAGGACGACGTGCTGATCGGCGGCTATGCCGTCATCCCCGGCGGCGTGCACATCAAGAGCGGCAGCATGATCGGAGCGATGTCGCTCATCATGCCGAACACGGTGATCGGCCCCAACGAGTTCTGGGCGGGCATCCCCGCCCGCAAGATCCGCGATCTGCCCCCGCCGGGCGCGGCCGCCATCGAAGCGCCGCCGTCGCCGACGGCGGAAGCGTAGGGTGGCATGTCCGGCCTCGCCGAGCTGATCGCCTGCGCCGGTCGGCCGCTCGCCGCCGTGGATGCGCCAATCGCCGCCCACTTCACCGGCTGGGACTGGCTGGTGCTTCTGGTCTACCTGGCGGGCACGACGTGGCTCGGGGCCAGGCTTGCGGGGAAGCAGTCGACCATCCGCGAGTTCTTTCTCGGCGGCCGTCGCTTGCCGTGGTGGGCGGTGTCCGGCTCGATCGTTGCCACCGAAGTCTCGGCGGTGACTTTCATCAGCGTGCCGGGGCGGGTGTTCTCGCCGGGTGGGAACTTCGGCTACCTGCAACTGGCGCTGGGCGCGATCGTCGCCAAGCTGCTGATCGCGGCGTGGCTCGTGCCGGCCTACTACGCACGCGAAATCTACAGTCCGTACGACTTCATTCGAAATCGCCTCGGCGCGGGGGCCGGCCGGGCGTCGACCGCGCTGTTCATGCTCGGCGCGGTGCTGGCGCAGGGCGTGCGCGTGCTGCTGACGGCGCTGGTGCTCGAAGTGGTGACCGGCATCCCGCTGTGGCAGTCGATCTGGATCATCGGCGTGACCTCCGTCGTCTGGACGCTCCTGGGCGGCATCACGACTGTCATCTGGACCGACGTGATCCAGTTCGGCGTGCTGATCACCGGGGCGATCGTGGCACTGGCGTGGGTCAGCGCTTCGGTCTCGGGCGGACTGGCGGGCGCGCTCGAGACGGCGGCGGCGGCGGGCAAGCTGCGCGTCTGGAATCTCTCGCTCAGCCCGGCGCTCGAATACACGCTCTGGAGCGGCCTGCTCGGCATGACCTTCAACAACCTGGCGTCGCTCGGCACCGACCAGGTGATGGCGCAGCGCATGTTCTGCTGTCGCGGCGCGGGCGACGCCCGCAAAGCCGTGATCGCCAGCCTGCTCGGGCTGGCCGTGCCGATCACGATGCTGCTGGTCGGCGCGGCGCTGTTCGCCTACTACCAGCAGCACCCGCTCAGCGGCGACGCGGCCGCGATGGTGAGCGAGAAGCCGGATCGAGTCTTCCCGATCTTCATCGTGCAGGTCCTGCCGGTCGGCATGACGGGGCTGCTGATCGCCGCCGTGTTCGCGGCCGCCATCTCAACGCTCGACTCGACCCTGGCGGCGCTGGCGCAGACGACGGTGTCCGTGCTGGGCGGGCTGCGCGGCGACACCTCCGAGGCGGAGCCGCGCCGCGCGGATCGCTGGGTGTGGTGGTCGAAAGTGTTCGTCGTGTTCTGGGGTGTGGCGCTGTCCGGCGTGGCGACCGCGCTGATCCCCGTGAAGGCGTATCGCAACATCATCGATCTCGCGCTGGCCGTGCCGGGGTTTACGTACGGGGCGCTGCTCGGCATGCTGCTGCTCGCGCTGCTGTCGCGCCGCTGTGATGACCACGGCCTGATCTGGGCCATTCCGACGTCGGTGCTCTCGATCGTCGCGCTGACGTTTCATCAGACGTGGGTCCGCCCGGCGCTGGCGACGTGCGCCGCGCTGCTGGTCGCGCTCGGCATCGCGCGACTGCGACAACGGCCGGCGGCCCTGGCGGCCGTCATCGTCGCGGTGGCGTTCGTGGGCCTGCTGCACTGGCTGACGACGCCGATCGGCGACGCGCCCGCCCGGCTGACGCTGGCCTACCCGTGGAGCTACCCGATCGGCACCCTGTTGACGCTCGTGCTGGGCTGGGCCTGCGCCCGAC
>CAZNUJ010000056.1:0-17480 GCA_964576285.1 uncultured Planctomycetaceae bacterium
TACACTCTTTCCCTACACGACGCTCTCGCCCAGCGCCAGCAGCCCGACGCACACCTCGTCTTCGACCGCCGGGGCGTCGGTGTCGAGGCAATCGGTCAGGCGTTCGCAGGCCCGCCGCGCCGGCTGGAGCCGCGCCAGCGCCGCCACCGCCCGCGCCGCCACCACCGGGTTGCCGCTGGTGCGAAGCGAAAAGAGGATGTGCTCGATGCGGCGATCGTCAAAGCCCGGCACGTCCAGCAGGGCCGCCGTCACGTCGATCGCCGCCAGTTGGCGGCGCTCAATCCCGTCACGCTGCGCCGCGCGCAGCACGGTCGGCAGCACACGCGCGGCCAGCGCCGGCCGTCGCCGCAGTTCACTGACGATGTAGTCGAGCTCATCGCGATCGCGCAGTTCCAGCCCGCTGACGAAGGCGGCCACGCGCCGCCGCTCCTCGCGATCCCGATATGTGCTGATTCCGAGATAAGACAGCGACCCCAGGATGGAGACGGTCAGCGCGCACGCGAGCAGGCCGGCCGCCAGATGGCCGACAAGAAACCGCCACCGGCCGGCCGGTTGGGGCTCCCGCGCATCGCCCAGCTTGTTCATGTTTCGCGTTCCATTCCGAGCCGGTCGGCGATGCGTTCGAAGTCGTCGAGGCTGTAGTACTCGATCACGATCCGCCCGGTCCCCTGCTTGCGACCCTCGACAATCGATACGCGCGTCCCGACCGCCTCGGTCAATCGCCGCTCTACGTCGCTCACGGTCGCCCGGCGAACCTTCGTCGCGCGCCGTGCCGCACCCTCGCTGATTGCCCGGACACGGGCCTCGGTCTGTCGGACCGACCAGCCCTGCTCGGCCGCGGTGCGCGCGAGGGTTGATCTTAGTCGCGGATCGGCCACGCCCAAAATCGCGCGACCGTGACCCATCGACAATCGTCCGTCCGCCAGCATGTCGAGCACGTCCTGCGGCAGGTCCAGCACCCGCAGGTAGTTGGCGACCGTGGAGCGGTCCTCTCCCAGTCGGTCGGCTAGGTCATCATTGGAGATATTTACTCTCTTTTTTATCTCTAAATACGCCTCCGCACGCTCCACCGGGTTCAGGTCCTCCCGGTGCAGGTTCTCGATCAATGCCAACTCCAGAGCGTCGCCGTCACTGGCGTATCGCACAATGGCAGGTATGTGTGTCGCTCCGGCCAGCCTGGCGGCCCGCCAGCGCCGCTCCCCCGCCACGAGCTGGAACCCGCTGGACGCCGGCCGAACAATCACCGGTTGCAGCGTGCCTCGCTCCTTGATTGAAGCGGCGAGCTGGTTAATCGACCGGTCATCGAACAGCTTGCGCGGCTGCAGCGGGTTCGGCGTGATCTGGTCCAGCGGGAGCTCAGTCAGTCTCGGGCCGGTCTCTGGGCCGGGTGTCAGCCTGAGGCCCGACTGTTCCTGCGGCGGCTGGATATCGGTTGAGATCAGTGAGCTGAGCCCGCGTCCGAGTCGGCGTGGTTGTTCCTTGGCTGACATTTGGAGCCTCCGTGCGCCAGCGAGTGGTATTCGGCCGGATCGTATCCGTGGCGGACAGGCTCGTCAACACGAAAGCGGCGGACCACTGCATGCCGACGGCACGATGGACCCCGATGGGTTGTACCAAAGACGTTCCACGTGAAACGGTCATGAATTTATCAACATAACATGTTAATTGGTAATATGTTATGTTGAAAAATGCCCACACCTAATGTCGGGGTTCGCTAGGATGTCGCGACCAGTCCGAAGGCGGTACGATAGAACAGTTGGTGTTCTGCTTCGGCAGGTCTCCGGAGGATCTTGTGATCACGGCGAGGCTGGTATCTGCGGTCTCGGTACTGCTTCTGGCTGGTGCGTCGGGGTGTCGAACCGATATCGCTCGCGAACGGTCGCTTGCCCGGGGTCGGGCGACTGATCGGGTGCTCCGGACACTCGGGGAGCGCGAGGCGCGTCGGCCCCGCGACTTCCAGGCTGACCTGGACGAGATTCCCGAAATCGAGAAATTCCACGATCGCGCCCGGGCGCAGAACTATGCTTGGTACGACGAGATGCGGGCCGACGAGTTTGAACGCTGGCGCGGGAACCAGCCGGCGTACTCCCGGGTGACAAGGGAGCTGCTTGAGGGCGATTTCGAACGGGCCCAGAGCACGGCGGCGCAGTTGATCGACTGAGGCGGGCGGGGGGCGGGAGGCCGCGATGATCCAGTGCAACGAGTGCGAGCACTTCCGGGCCGGCGGGGCGGGGACAGCCCGCTTCGCCTGTGACCCATTTAGTAACATTAAAGAGCCAGAATGTCTGATGAAATGGCAGCTTGCCCGGCAGTCTGAGCAGGTCGAGCGCCTGGAGCGCCTGGTCTTCGCCTACGAGGCCCAGTTAACGGTCTATCGCCGCCTGGCGCCGCTTCAGGAGAAGATGATCCGCCACATGGAACGCGAGATCGACGACGCCGAGGACGCCGATCGCTGGAAGTATGAGCTCGACGGCGGCGACGATCCGGACGATGAGAACAATCGGCGCGAGCGCCCCTAGCTTTCAGCCCGGAACGTGGCGCGCGGATTCGCGGCGGGCGACGCGAGGCGGCCCGCGGCCGGTCACGCGCGGCGGCGATGGTGGTGGGCCCGGTTGACGACGACACGCGACAAGTTGTCGGCCGAGGAACTGGCCATCGTCCTCAGCCACTACGATCTCGGCCTGGTTCAGGAAGTGCGCGAGTTCGCGCGAGGTTCGCACCGGGCGGCCAAGCTGGTGCTGCGGACCGACCGCGGGCGGTACCTGCTGAAGCGGCGGCCGCAGGGGCGGACCGACCCGCATCGCGTGGCGTTCGCGCACGAGTTGCAGACCTACCTGATCCAGAAACAGTTTCCCCTGCCGCACCTGATCGGCACGCGCGAAGGCAATCACTCGATGGTGCAGCTCGGCGACAGCGTGTGCGAGGTGTTTGAGTTCATCGACGGCCAACCATATGACGGCGGCCTGCTGCCGACCTATCAGGCCGGGAAGATGCTGGGGCTGTACCACCGGCTGGTGTACGAGTACGAGCCCAAGTACCGCCCGCCGGAGGGCCACTACCACAACGCGGCCATCATTCGGCAGTATCTCGCCAACCTGCCGGCGCGCATGGCGAACGTGCATCGCACGCCGCATCCCGCGAGCGAGATCGAGCGGGTGAGCGCTGCCCTGAAAGAGGCATACGAAGCCGCCGCCGCCGCGGCCGACGCGCTCGATCTGCCGGAGTGGGAGCCGCAGATCGTGCATTCGGACTGGCACCCCGGCAACATGCTGTTTCGCGAGGGGCACGTGGTGGCGGTGATCGACTACGACGCGGCCCGCGTTCAGCCGCGCGTCATGGACGTGGCCAACGGCGTGCTCCAGTTCTCGATGGTGACCGGGACGCGCAACCCGGACAACTGGCCGGACTACACCGACGAATCTCGCGTCAAGCGATTCCTGCGCGGTTACGATGAGATCAATATCCTCTCGGTGGCGGAGCTGAAGTGCGTTCCGCACCTGATGCAGGAGGCGCTGATCGCCGAGGCCGTCATCCCGGTGTGGAACACCGGCCGGTTCGCGAGCCTCGACGGCGTCAGCTTCCTGCGAATGGTGCGCCGCAAGGTGGCCTGGATCGCGGCGAACGCGGCGCGGCTGGCCGCCAACGTCGACCAGTGAGACCGATGATCGAGAGGCCGACAGAACGGGACGAGGTTCGGAGATGAGCGTGGTTCTGCTGTGGTGGGCTGCGATCATGGCGGCCGTGCTTGGCGGCGAGTCCGTCACCGCGTCCGCGCCGGCCGATGCGGGCGCGATCGAGCGGGCCATCGAGCGGCTCGGCAGTCCGCGGCCCAAGGACCGCGAGCAGGCGCTGGGCGAGCTGATCGCGGCCGGTCCGGCGGCCTACCCGGCCCTGAAGCGGGCGATGGCGTCGCAGCCGGGCTACGAGGTTCGGCGGCAGATCCGCCGCGCCGCGCAGCAGATTTTCTTCCGGCAGCGCGAGGGCCCGCCCTCGCCGTTCCTGGGCATCCAGTTGCGGACGACGGGCCTGCCGCGCACGCGTGAGGGGGGCCTGGGCGTTCAGGTGCTGGGGGTGATCGAGGGCACGGCGGCGGCCGCGGCCGGGTTGCAGGTCGGCGACATCATCATCGGCGTCGATGGACAGGGCTTCAAGGAGCCGGAGCCGCCGAACGGCGCGTTGCAATCGGTGATCGGGCAGCGGCAGGTGGGCGATCGCGTGGTGCTGAGCCTGGTGCGCGGCGGGCGTCGGATGGAGGTGCCGGTCGTGCTCGGCGCGCGGCCGATCACGGCCTGGCGGACGACCGGCGACATCGAGCAGATCCGCGCGGCGGTGTCGGCGTTCAACGAGTTCTGGCGGAAGGAGTTCGACCCGAACGGCGAGGTGGATCGAGAGATTCCAAGTATTGATGATGACCAATGGCGCATCCGCCCCGGCATGGGCCCGAGGTAGCGATCCGGCGGATCGTTGTCGGTTGTGACGCCGTTGCGGCGGAGCCCGGCGGGCGGCTCGTGGCGCGCGGTGGACCGGGAGAACGAGGCCAGACGAACTCGCGACACCAATCCACGGATTCAAGGTAGCTGACGAAGGTGGTCTGAAGAGCAGACCAGAGCAGAGCCAGGGAAACGAGCCGTGCGACGAACCCTCAATAGCGGGTTGACCGGCGCGCTCAACGCGGTCTGCCCATATTACACGACGTTCCCGTTGTCCTTCCCGATGCGGGTCCTGCGCGAGCGCGCCGCTTTCGGGGACTGGGTGCTTGATCCGTTCTGTGGCCGCGGAACGACGAATTTCGCGGCTCGCCTGCTCGGATTGCCGTCGGTGGGTGTGGACACGAGCCGTGTGGCCGTCGCATTGGCGCAGGCCAAGGTCGCGGACGCGACGATCGATGAGGTGTTAAGTGTGGCGAAGCGCTTGCTGCGCAATTCTGGGCGTCGAGTCTGTGCGCCCACAGGCGAGTTCTGGCGCTACGCCTATCACCCCGTTGTGCTGGACGCCCTTTGTCGTCTCCGCGGAGCGTTGCTCGACAACTGTCGGAGCGACGCGAGGATTCTGCTGAGAGCGATTTTGCTCGGTGCCCTGCACGGGCCGCGCACCAAGTACGAGCCTTCGCACCTCTCGAATCAGTGCCCGCGGACGTTTGCTCCCAAGCCGGATTACGCTGTCGCGTTCTGGCGAGCGCGTCACCTGCAACCGCCGCAGGTCGATGTGCTCGATGTGGTGCGCCGCCGTGCGTCGCGCTACCTCACGGAACGGCCCCAGCGCACGCCGTCCTTCGTCCATCGCGCCGATGCCAGGCAGCATGGATGCTTCGGACGCCGACGATTCCGCTGGATTGTGACCTCGCCACCGTATTACGGGATGCGCACATACGTGCCGGACCAATGGCTTCGTGACTGGTTCCTGGGGGGGCCACCCCACGTGAGTTATGGACCGTCGGTCGGCGAGCTGTCGCACCACAGCCCCGCGGAATTCGCCTCAGAACTCTCTTCCATCTGGCGGAACGTCCGAGCGGTCGCGACCCATGACGCTCTGCTCGCCGTCCGATTTGGCGGGATTACGGATCGGAAGGCCGACCCGGATCGCCTCATTCGTCGGTCTCTTTGTGAGGCGGGCTGGCGCCTGGTGACGGTTCGTGACGCCGGCACGGCAAGCAACGGGAAGCGTCAGGCCGAGCAGTTCAGGCTGCTGCGCCGCGATCCGATTCGCGAGTTTGACTACTACGCGCGGCCGGCGTAGTACCCTCAGATGCGAACGATGAATGTGCTGGCGTTGCGCTTCTCGGTTCGCCACTTCTCGTTTTCTGGTCCGATTAGCCTTTCCAGAGCCGGTTTCACCAGTGCGTAGGCGATCTGATTCCGGTCGCTCATCGTCTCCGGCAGTTCTTCCTCGAGCAGCTTGGTAACGTAGCCCCACTTGATGCCGCTGGAATCAAGTCTTTCCCAGAAGACCCGCTTCGCGCGAAGGGCTTCGATGGCGCGATGCTGGGCGAGCCGCAGGGCATCGACCGGCTGGTCGAGTGGAGCGATGCCGTCGTCGTCCACGGGTGTCGGTGAGGATGGAAAGAGTCCGCCGCCGGTCGTTTGGGAAACCGCCGCGATAGCTGCCTCCGCATCGGCGATCTTAGGCGCGTGTTTCTGTCTGAGCACGGTTGCGTATGTCTCAACCGCCCCCCGCGTGTAGTTCTGGTCCTGCCGTTTATGTATGTGCTCGAATGAAAGTATCCGCAGCGGGATGGGATAGGGAGTGCCCTTCACGCTGCTCCAGAATACGCCTTGGCCGATGATGGGCTCGTTCAGCAGCGAGCTCAACAAGTCGCCGCTAAAATGCGAGTTGGCCGCCTGCACATTCCGCAGGTCGGATGATGACAGGAGGTGGAAAATGAACCAGTTGTCGCCCTGGCTGAGGATTTCGGTTGGGATCGCCCCGGGCTGCTGCGTGATGAGCAGCGCGCCCAAGTCATACTTTCGTCCCTCCTTGACCCACTCGATATAGGGTCTGGCAGCTGGCGCCCGCTCGTTCAGCACGGCTTGGGCTTCTTCGACCACGGCGATCGTTGGAACCGTCCTGGGCTGGGCGCTGGTGAATTGTTCCTGATTGTGATCAAATATTCGTCGCAGGATGATCCCGGACAGGCTGAGCGCGGGTCCGCCACGCAATTGCGACACATCAACGACGCACAGTTTGCCGGCAGTCAAGGCCTCGAGGAGCATGTCCATGAGCTGGCTTGTGCGATCGTGGATCATCTCCACAATTCGCGTCATGTTGGAGCGAGCGGCCAAGGCCTCGTAATCTTGGCGATCATCCAGGCGCAGGAGTTCTCGAATCCGATCGACGTCGGCGCCGTTGCGCTCGTCATCAATCAGATCGACGAGTTCGCCCCAACGGCCGGGGTCGAGGCCCTTGATCTTGGCGACGTTCTGCTGATCTTGCCGCTCAGCGGAAAGTGTCAATGCGACAATGTCCGCGGGTCTGAAGCGGCGGATGTCGAGCTTTATCCCGCCGGCGACGAAGGAACCGTAAAACGGGCTCGGTGCTTGGCGGGACGTGAAAACCACGATCTTGTCCTGAAGTTCGGGAACGTCGCACAGTCCGGGGCGGCCCTTGTCGTCCGGCCAGAAGTACTCTCCATCCGGGTCGAAGATGACCGTCCCGACGGGGACGCGCCGGCCGCCACGTTTCTCTACAGTGGGCGTCTCATGGTACAGTTTGCTGAACAGCAGCTTGTTGAGATTGGACTTGCCGAAGCCTGCCCGGGCGAAGACGAACGTCCGTCGCGAGATCAGACTGTCGACCGAGAACTTGACGACGACGGCCGGGCTCTTGACTTGCATCCACGGCAGCACTTCAAGGGCGACCTCGCCGTCAGCATAGATGTACTCGCCCATCGCCAGGTAGCCGATCGGCGCGCCCTCGACGTTGTGACCGGCGATTTCGCGCAGCACGCGGTCGGACAGAAAAGCCACCGGGCTCCCCACATGGGGTAGCCGTCGGTGCGACGCCACGAACGTGAGCGCACCATCCGTGCCGCGCCGGAGCACGCCCAAGACCCGGATGTTGACCCGGTACTTGAGGTAATCCTCGCGAAGCTGCTCCGAGACCGAGCGTCGCTCGCGGATCGCGCGGATCGTAAAGTCCTCGCCGCTGGAAGCCGTCAGGCGGCCCTCGGATGAGAGCGAGGTAATCCGGCCCAGCACCGCTTCGTCCTCGCTCTCAAGGCGAACGAGTAGGAACTGGCCGTGCATCGGGACGTTGTGAAACTCCGTTCGGTAGGGGAGAACCAGATCGGCATGGAACTCGAGACCGCCTTCGCTGAAGCCGCGGAAGATACCGATCACTTGGTCCGCGGGGAAAAGCTCAACGGGCTCGGGCATAATCGCCCCTTCAATAGCGTCGTGCACTCGGATCGGCCGTTGCCATGGAGAACTCGTCTAGGATATGGCGGCGGGGGCCCAAGGTCTCGCGGATCGCGTCGTAAATCGCGTCCTGGAGGATCGCCATGTCGAAATCGACGAGGGCGGCATGCTCATGCGCCCGTTGCAAACATTGGGGATAAAACGGGACTGGGAAACCCTCGTTCGCATCTGCGAGCAGGTAGCTGATCACGGTCGAGGCCTCGTCGACCTGCGCCTCAAACACGTCGATCGGCCAAATCGGATCGTGCGGCTGCCCGCCGAACTTCACGAAGTGCATGCGACCGGCGACGAACTTGTTTGCCTCGCCACCCCCAGCCGTCTCCTCCTCACCGCGAGCGTATTCCTGCCACTTGTACGCCTGCATCTCGAGTTGCCGCGGGATTGCCACGAAGCAGGGAAAGGAGTGCCGCATGACGCCCTCGAGGGCCATTGCAAGCTGGTAGCGCTGTAGAACCTTGCTATGCTTGGCGACACCGGCCAAGAAGATACGTCGCCTGCGCTGGCGCTGCTGGCTCTCGATGCCCTCCCTCAGCTTGACTGCATACTTGCGGAAGTTCTCGCCCCGGAACACCTTGCTTCGCAGGAAGCCATCCCGCACGATGACGGTGTCGGAACCGAAGGATGTATCGCACACAAAAGTGAGCAGAAAGGCCCACTCCATAAGTTCGCGGTAGACTTGAACCCAGCTCGGCGAGATCGGCTCGTGCGGCCGACCGGGTTCCGGTGGCTTGGGGATCATGTGCGAGAGATCCCACAGCGTCCGGACACCGACGGTAGCCATCATCCGACCCATTGCGGTAAGGGGTCGCCCTTGCTCGTCGAGGTGCCGCGCGTTGAGGCGGTGCAGGTCGGTCGTCGGGGTAACGGCTTCGAGGCAATACTCGTTATTGTTCGAGTCGACAACGCGCACGAGTTGGATCAGGAATGGATCGAACTCCACCCGATTGTTTCCGCCATCAGTCCCGACGAGCGAGACCGACGTCGTGGAGCGAGGTTGAATCCGCCGAGTCGTGGCCCGAAGCGGCGCTATCTCTGTCCGCAGTTCATCGAGCACGCCACGGTCCTCGGCCAGGCGGGCCCGCAGCTCGGCCCGGAGCGTATCCAGACTTTCCGGCTCGATCATCGCCAACTACTCGAGACGGCGTCGCCTCCTCCAATCGCCCCAATTGAAGGCTCGTTGGCATTGTAACATGACGCGGGAACAGTGATCCACACCGCATGAGTTGATGCAGCCCAGGCGAGAGGCATCGCGCCCTAAAAGCCTATTTCAAAGCCCATGATTCTGCCGGCACAGGAACGGACGAGCAATACATGGAGGCGGTGCCATGGCGTTCACGCTGCTGCCCGATCGACTCTGGAACGAGATCCAGCCGCTCTTGCCGCGCGAGAAGCCCAAGCCCAAAGGTGGCCGGCCGCGCGTGCACAACCGGGCTTGCCTGACCGGTATTGTGTTTATGCTGCGAACCGGCATGCCGTGGAACTTCATCCCGGCCGAACTGGGCTGCGGCTCGGGCGTGACCTGTTGGCGGCGGCTGCGCGACTGGACGAAGGCCGGGGTGTGGCCGCGCATCCACGAGAAGCTGCTGGGCCTTCTAGGGCGACGCGGACGACTCGACGCCTCGCCGGACGTCATGGACTCGGCCGGCGTGCGCGGTTTTTGGAGAACGCACACGGGACCGAACCTCCACCGATCGGACAAGAAACGCTGCAAACGCCAGCTACTGACCAAAGCGCGGCGCGGCGTTCCGCTGGGTTGTCGAACGTAGCCTGGCATGGTTCGGCAACCACGGACGACTGAAGTTGTGCGACGAACGAACCGGCGACCGTTTTCGGGCCTTCCGCGACCTCGCCGCAACGCTTGTCTGCGCCAGAAAACCACGATGGTTCAAGCGGTCTTGCAACAGCCTCTACGGCATTCTCCGGGCTGCCGAGCAGCTCTGTGGCTTGATCGGGCCTTCTCGCGCCGCGGGGTGTTGTCGAGATCCCGGCCGCGGCGAATCCGCGGCGTTGCCGCGCGGAACGGCGCGCCGGTACACTCAGTGCCGGTCTGAAACGAAGTTCCGGTTCGGAGAGGGGTCGCCGTGATCTCGTGTTGTGTTCTGCTCTGCGCGTGGTCGGCCGCCGGCGCGTCGATCGAGACGGTCAAGGCCGAGTTGAATCTGCGGTCCTCGGGCGCGGGTCCGACGCTGCCGTCGCCGATGCCGCGACGGGTGGCGCTCACGGAAGATCGGCCGCCGCACGTCAAGTCGCCGGCCGACAAGCCGGGTGTGTTGTGGGCGGTGATTCCCTTCGGTCCGGCGCAGATGCCCGCCAAGGGAATTGCGCTTGCGGTCGACGAGTCCGATCCGGCCCGCGCCGGGCTGCGGGTCGACCTGAACCGGAACGACGACCTGACGGATGACCCGCCGGCCGAGTGGAAACTGGTCGACGGCGATCGGCCGGAGTCGTCGCGCTACGAGGGCGCGATCGAGTTGCCGGTCGGGACGGCGGCCGACGCGCCGCGCGCTCGGCTGGTGGCGTATCGCTATCTGCCGCAGGCGGCCAAGGCCCGCGGCCTGCCCGAGGATCTGCTCTTCGTGTATCGCGATTACGCCGCCGCCGGCACGGTCGAAATCGCGACGACCCGGCTGCCGATCATGGTGGCCGATGAAGCGTCGCTCGGGGACTTCGCATATCCCGCCGGGGCCGGCGCCGCGCAGCTGATGATCGGCATCGACGTGAACGGTGACGGTCTGATCCGGCCGGGACCGCCCGAATGGATGCGGAGCAACGCCCGGGCGACGATCTTCGGCCGCGAGGTCTCGCTGAAGTCGCTGTCGGGCGACGGGCGCCAGATCGAGCTGCTGGTCGCGCCGCCGGGCGTTGAGTTCGCGTTTCCGTTCGCCGGCAAGACGCTTGATGACAAGCCGGTCCGCTTCCCGGAGGACTACAAGAACAAGGTCGTGCTGGTGCACTTCTGGGCGTCGTGGTGCGGCTATTGCAAACGCGAGGCGCCGACGCTGGTCGAGACGGTCAAGCGCTTCGCCGACAACCCGTCGTTCGCGGCACTGGGCGTCTGCGTCGACAAGGCCAACGCGCGGGATGCCGCCAGAACGTACGCCGCCTCCGCCGGGCTGAGCTGGCCGCATGTCGTCGACGACGGTCCCGAGTCCGGGTTCTCCGGCCCGATCGCCAAGATGTACGGCGTGCGCGGCGTGCCCAAGCTCCTGCTGATCGATACGCAGGCCATGACGGTGCTGGCGTCCGGCGATGCCCTGCGCGGTGCGCAGCTGCCGACGACGGTGGCGCAGTTCGTGGCCAAGCCGCCCGGCGCTGTCAGCACCACCCGCCCGCGGCCCTGAAAAAATGGTCCGCACCCCAATTTTCAGCACTGCCGAGCAAGGGGAATTCCCCGCTTGCCGGGCAGGCTGATCGTTATATAACATGCGATCTGGAAGAGACTTATTCGCATCCTAGCGGTTTGGCCGCGTGATGTCCGTCATAAACCGCAAAGACGGCAGAATCAGCAGCTTTGTGGTTGCAGGAGCACTCGGCAGGCACTATATTTACGGCAGAAATGGAGCACGCTCGCGTACTCCATTGTGACAAGCTTCTTTCCCCTCCGGAAGGCACCCGATTCGCCGAGCGCGGCGGGTGCTTTCTTTTTTTTTTTGACGCACCCCGTTTCTTTGCCGCCTTGTGCGATTGCGTCAATACCTGATTTCGAATGTACGGAATTCGCCGGTGGCGGCGTGCTCCGCGCGCTGGGTGTCGCGGATGTGGCGATCAAAGACGCGGTGGAGCTCGTCGAGGAATGCATCGACCTGCTCAGTGCCGCCCTCGGCCACGGCCTCCACGCGTCCGTCGGGGAGGTTGCGCACGTAGCCGGTCACGCCGTGCCGGCGGGCGAGCGATGCGGCCGTCGCGCGGAATCCGACGCCTTGCACGCGTCCGGCGAAGTGGACGTGCTGCCGCGTCGTGGCCGGTTCCATGAGGCGCGCTTCCTGGGGTTCGACGTTGCGGGCGCTCCGTCGCCGTATTATCAATGGACGTTTCGTCGCGGGCAAACCCGCCGGTCCAGGGCGGGCGACAAGGATCGTGTGGTCAAGGAGTCCCCGGCATGTACAAGAAGACCAAGCTGGCTCAGCACAAGCACCGCAAGCGCCGCGCACGGCTGAAGCGAAAGCGGCGCGAGCAACGCAAGTCCGGGGCGTCCAAGTAGCGCCGCGGCTATTCGCGCGTTTCCACCCTCACGCTCTGGGCCCGCGCCGACTGCGACTTCGGCACCTCGATCTCGAGCACCCCGTTGCGACAGACCGCCGAGACGCGGTCGGCCTGCACGCTGGCGGGTAGTTCGACGTCGCGTCGAAACGCCCCGAAGCGGCATTCCGACCGCAGGTACTGTCGCGGCTCGACGGCCGGGCGGGTCTTGGCGCCGCGAATGCTGACGGTCTGGCCGAGCACGGTGACCTCGACGTCGCCGGCCGCCATGCCCGGCAGTTCGACGCGCACCAGGTAGGATTGCGGCTGTTCGATCACATCCAGCCGAGGGGCCCAGTCCTGCCCATCGAGCGGCGGCGTCGACACGCCGGCGTGCCAGAAGCGGTCGAAGAGCTGGTTGAGTTCGCTCTGAAGGTCCCGCACCGAGAAGCCCTCATCGCGCGAGAAGGGGTTGATGCCCATGCGTCTCTCCTTTTTCTTCCGTGCGGGCTTAAACCCGCGTCACCAGCGGCGAAGCTGCCGCAGCGACAGGCTGCCGCCGTCGGGTAGCCGGACGTTCGTCCCCGGTCGAAGCTCGAACCACGGCGACCCGGGCGCGGCCGCGAGCACGTGAAACGTCTGGGACGGCGCGCCGCCGCGACCGAGCAGCGCGCGAACGCGACCGGCGGCGTCGGTGGCGACATCCAGCACCAGCACGGCCTGCCCGGGGCGGCCGGGCACGACGAACACATCGCCGGGCTGGACGGTCTCGTCGCTGACCGGCCGCGTGTCGCGGTGCAGGCTGTAAACTGAGCCGTATCGAAACAGCGTCTCCATGTACCCGGTGAACGAGGTCCGCGATTCGTCCGGCTGCTCGTTTCGCTGCCAGGTGACTTCGCGACCGCTCACCAGCGGCCGAACGCCCTCGCGCCACACGCTCCACTCGAAGGGCTGCCCGTTGGTGAAATGGAAGGTCAGCGCTTCGCGGCGGCCGGCGGCCCAGAGGTATTCGGCCCGCAGCCGCAGCACGATGTTGGCTGCGGTGAGCAGGTTGCTGTTGCCGGGTTGCAGGTCGACCACTGCCGCCAGCGACGGCGCGTCACCCGGCACGACGGTCTTGCGCTGCCCGTTGCGGACCGGCGCGCCCGCCGGCTGCACCGGCAGGTGTCGGAGCCATTCGTCGAAACCGCCAGCGACCACGGCCACGCGGCGGAAGCCGGGCGGATCGTCGATACGGCGAACGAGCGGTTCGTAGGACTTGAGCGATGCCCGCGAGAGCCACGCGTATTGCCGGGCGCGCTCGGCGATCGGAAGCTCGACCCGCGGCGGCGATGGCGACAGCACCGGCGTGGCGACCGACGCGGCCGGCTGCGGAGCGGTGCCAGGCCGCGCGACGATGACCATGACCAGCAGTCCGGCCAGCACCGTCCACACCAGCGGATGGCTGGGAAACGGTTCACGCCATTGCGCCGAAGCGCCCACCGGCATCGCGCGACTCCTTCCGCCGTTCGATTATATCGACCGGACGTCGGGATGAACCGTCGCGCGCAGGCGCCTTGGTCAGGGCGGCGTCAGTTGGCGGCGACGACCGGCAGGGACAGTCCCGCGCCGGATGCACGCTCGACCAAGCCGGGGCGATAGCGGGCGGCGTGCGGGTTGACTCTCGGCACGGTCCATCGCCGCGTCGGCCGCGGCCCGCCGGCGCCGGGCGCGTGTCTGGTTGCCGGTTCGGTTCCGCCCATCGCCATGTTGTTGCGCGGCAGCGTGACCTCGTCCTCCGGATGCAGCTCGTGGTAGCGCGGCTTGCGCTTCAGATACTTCAGCGGGCGGATGAACGGCTGGAAGATCAGGTTCTTGTAGATCTTGCGGCCGACCTGGTAGGTGCCGAAGGCCACCTTCTGGAAGCTGGGCCGATCAATCGCCTTCCGGACGGTCGGGTTGGTGACGACATCGATCAGTCGGTGTGCCGCCCACGACGGCACGCCGATGTTGCGGAGATGCAGCACGGTCCGCAGCCAGGTGCCGAGGTAGTCGTGCTTGGCGAACTGGAGCGAGCCGGTGTACATGAACTCGTAGGCGTGCTGGTCGCGCTCGCCGATCAGGCCGTCGGCCTTGGCGCGGTCGTAGAGCGGCGTGCCGGGGTAGAACATGAGTGGAAAGACCCGCAGGACCGCCCGGCCGCGGTGGTGGTCGGCGATGAAGCGCATGGTTTCGATGACGTTGCGCTCCGGTTCGTAGGGGTTGCTGATGATGTAGTGATACTCGGCGCGGATGCGGTGCTTGTGGAAGATATCGATGCCACCCTTGATGTCCTCGATGGAGGTCGGGCGCTTGTAGATGTTCTTGAGGGTGTCGGGGCTGGCGCTCTGGACGCCCATGCTGATCAGCCCGATCGGGACGCGCGCCAGCGACTGGACCTTGCGCTCGCTGATGGTGTTGGGGAAGGCATCCAGCTCAAGCGGCAGGTTGACCTGCTCCTTGTACTTGATGGCGAACTCCTCGATCTCCTCCTCGCTGCGGACGAAGAACAGGTCGTCGACGATATTGACGGCTTCGACCGTGGGGAAGCAGGCCCGGGCCTGCTGGATTTCGGCGATGACGTTGTCGGGCGTGCGCCGCCGTACCCACGAGCCCTTGCCCTTGTAGACCTTGAGCAGGGCGGCGTTGTTGCAGAAGGTGCAGGGATAGGGGCAGCCGCGCGTGGTTTCGATTCGCAGTCGATGCAGGGTGCCGCGCAGGTTGTCGAGCCGGGCCGGTTCGAGCCCGTCCTTGCCGGCCACCCAGTGGGTTTCGAGTTCGTAGTCGGGGAACGGGAAGTCATCCAGCTCCTTCTCGAGGGTGCGCACCGGGTTGCGGATGACGCCGGCGTTTCCGAAGCGGCTGTCGGCCTTGAACATCAGGCTTTGCACGTCGGTCGGGTCGCGGTCGTCCTCGAGCCGTTCGACGAACTGGAGCATGGGCTCCTCGCCCTCGCCGATGCAGATGGCGTCGGCGATCTCGGCGGACTCGTCGGGCGCGACCGTGGGGTGGGTGCCGCCCCAGATGATCGGGGCCTTGACGCCGGCGTCGCGTAGTCGCTGCGTCAGCACGGTGGCGCGATGGAAGGTGTTGGTCATCAAGCCCATGCCGATGACGTCGCGGTCGCGGCAGCGTTCGATGAAGTGCTCGACGGCGGCCGGGCTCCAGTCGGCCCGGGCGGTGTCGCGTTTGGAGCTCATGAAGATCATCTCGACGTCGTGGCCGGCGGCCTTGAGGTACGACGAGACGTAGCGCAGTCCCAGGGCGATGGGATGCGTAAAGGTCGAGACCAGCGTGATTTTCATGCGGAGCCCTCTGGGTTGCGAAGCCGCAACTTGGTTGGTTCGGACCCAATGTCGCCGGGCAGCGGGGAAACAGGCTAGCGGATCGTCCGCATGTGTCAAACACTTTTCTCACAGGCCGGGTCGTGATCCATCGCGATTCGCCGCGCAGCGGTCGCGGTTGACCCCCTGTCGGGACGGTTCGAGAATGGGCTGGTCGCGCTTCGGCCGCGCGACGCCCGGATGCCGCGCGTGGCGATACCCGTTCTCATCGACACCGACATGGGCGTGGACGACGCGGTGGCCATTGCGCTGGCGCTCCTGTCGCGCGAGCTCGACGTGCGGGCGCTCGTTTCGGTGGGGGGCAACGTCGATCTCGACCAGGCCACGCGCAATATCGGCCGGCAACTTGCGGCCATGCGGCCGGCGACGCTGCCGATGGTGGGGCGCGGCCTCGACCAGCATGGCCCCGGGCTGACGGACGCGCGGCATGTCTTCGGCGCGGACGGACTGGGCGAGTGCGGCCTTCCGGATTCAGACGGCGTCGAGGTGCGCGAACTCGACGACGTCTATGGCGAATTCCTCGCCGGCGGCGACGAGCTCACGATCGTCGCCATTGGTCCGCTCACCAATGTCGCGCACGCCCTGGTGCGCTATCCGGATGCGATGCGGCGGGTCCGCCGACTTGTCATCATGGGGGGCGCTCTGTGGTGCAAGGGCAACGTCGGCGCGGCCGAGTTCAACATGCATCGCGACCCGGCGGCGGCGGCGGCCGTTTTCGCCTGCGGGCTGCCGATCAGCGTGGTGCCGCTGGACGCGACGCGCTTCGTGACGTTCGACGAGTCGCACCTCGCGCACCTGGCCGCGAGCGAGACGCGGACCGGCGAATTCCTGGCGCGGGTGATGGCGTATCCCATGCGTCACTCGACCGAGGCCGGGCCCGGACGGTTCGTCATTCATGACGCGCTGGCGGTGGGGGCGTGCATCTGGCCGGAGCTGTTCGTGCGCACGCGACTGGCGATCGACGTTGTGACCGCCGGGGCGGAGGCGGGCCGCACGCGGCCGCGACTGTCGCCGGGCGGGGGCGGCGTCGATGCCATCAGCGGCGTGAACGCCATGGACTTCCTCGAGAACCTGCTCGAGCGGCTCTGCCAGCAGCGGGAGTTCGGGGTATGAACCGCGTGCGACTGTCGATCTCGGGCATGTCGTGCACTGCCTGTGTTCGCGCGCTAGAGGCCACGCTGCGGGAAGCGGCGGGTGTGCGATCCGCACAGGTCACAGTCGGCAGCGCCGAGGTGGCGATCGACCCGTCGCAGGGCGGCCTGCCGGAATTGATCGAGGCCGTGCGGTCGGCCGGCTTCGAGTTGCGCGGATACGAGAAGCTCGCCGCCGCGCCGCCGGACACGGCATGAGCGCGCCGCGCCGCATCGATCTTCACGTTTACGGTATGACGTGCGGGGCGTGCGTGTCGCGCGTCGAGCGCGCCTTGCGGTCTGTGCCCGATGTGCGCGATGCCGGCGTGAATCTGTTGAACGAAAGCGCGCGGGTGGTCGTTGGCGAGAGCCCGCCCGCCGCGCTGATCGACGCGATCCGGGCCGCGGGCTACGACGCCGAGATCGTTTCGCCGTCGGCGCCGCGCCACGCCGCGGACGATCCTCGCCGGCGCGAGCTGCTGCGTCGCAGCCGGCAGGCGGTGATCATCGCCGCCGGTCTGGCGCTGCCGATCGTGGCGCTGGATCACGTCGGCCACGGGCTTCAGGCCACGCACGCGGCCGGCGAGTTCGGCTGGCGGCTGCTTCAGGGTTGCCTGATGGTGCTCCTGCTGGCCGGTCCGGCGGGCGCGCCGGTTCTGGTCGGCGGCCTGCGCGCGATCGCGCGCGGCAGCGGACACATGGACGTGCTGATCTCGCTCGGCGTGGTCGTGGCGTTCGCCAGCAGCGTGTACGGCACGTTCTCGCTGCGACCCGATTTCATTCACTATCACGCCGCCGCCGTCATCCTGCTGCTGGTGGCGGTCGGCCGCTGGCTGGAGGCCGGCGCGCGTGGACGCACGTCGGAAGCGGTGGCGGCGCTGGCGCGGCGCGCGCCG
>CAZNUJ010000057.1:0-14604 GCA_964576285.1 uncultured Planctomycetaceae bacterium
GTTCGGTTCGCTGCCCGGCCCGATGCCGGGACATGTCGCCGGGTTCGGCGCTGCCGCGCCCGCGAGCTGGTCGCCGCCCGCGACGCCGGCGCGCATGCCGTGGGAATCGCCGACCGCGACGCCGGTCGAAGCCCGCACGCAGACGATCGATGTGCCGTTGGGCCGGATCGACGTTGTTGCCCCGGTGGCGTCCAACGCGCCGCCGTGGACCGCGTCGGAACTCGGTTCGAGCGTCAAGACCGTGGTCCCGCCGGTCTGGCTGGCGCGACCGGAACCGGACGGCAATGCGACGGGGAAGCGACGGCGTTCCCGCCGTACGGTGCGCCGCGCCTGGATTTCGCTGACGACGCTGGCGCTCATCGCCGGCGGCGGATACGGCGGATACCGCGCCTTGCCGCTGCTGTTCGCCGACTCGGCCGAGACGATCGAATCACTGGTATCCGAGGCGCGGCTGTCCTACGCCAACGGCAATCACGCGCAGGCGCTGGAACTGCTCCACAACGCAACGACCGTCTCGGCCCAGGGAGCACGCGGCTACCAGGCCCGCGACGAAGCCGTGCGATGGCTGGCGCTGGTCGAGGCTCGCGTGGCGTTGTCGCAAGGCAACCTTGAAGACGCCGAGTACCGCCTGCGAACCGCCGTCGAGCTGGGCATCGGTTCCGACCTGGTCGGCGAGATGCAGCGTGAGCTGATTCGCAAGCAAAGCGCGGCGCGTCTCCGCAAGCGATTCAAGGAGGCTCCGGTCGGCGAGGGCGGAGAGACCGAAAGCAGCCCCGACGTTCCGCGTTCGGCCGATCCGCCGCCGGCCGCGGAGGGCGGAGAGCGGCAGCGTGCCTATGAGCGCGTCATGGATCTGGCCCACGACGCCATGCAGCGCGGCGACTACGCCGAGGCGGCCGACTTCGCGCGACAGGCCAACACGGTCATGTCGACCCCGGAGGCGGAGAATCTGCTGGCCGACGCTCTTCAGTTCCAGGCTCGCAATCAGGAGATCAAGCTGGCCGACGCCGCCATGAACTCGGGCGAGTACGAGCAGGCCGTCAAGCATCTGCGTGAAGCCATTCGAATCGGCACGACCCCGGAGCTGGAGAAGAAGCTCAAGCGCGCCGTGGCGATGGGGCTGCTCACCGAGGGTCGCGAGTTGATCGAGACCGGGCAGCTCCGCCAGGCGGCCAACAAGTTCCGCTCGGCCGAGTGGCGGGATCCCGACTGCGGCGCCCGCGAGGCGCTGGCCGAACTCGAGCCGGCGCTCAAGGCGCTGGACACCCTCGAACGGGGCGATGCCGCCGCCGCGCGCGGCGATTGGGGCGAAGCCCTGCGTCTCTACGAGGAAGCGCGCCCCGCGCTTCCGAACGTGTTGAAGTCTGAGTTCGAGCGGCGGATTCGCGCCGCCGGGTCGCGATCCAAGAGCCCGCGCGCCCCGTCGCAACCGTAGCCTGCGTTACTGGCTCGTCCGGCGCACGCGCAATCCTCTCCCTGCCGGGGGTCTGCTCCGGGGTTTTCCCCGCATGGCAGAGCACTCGGCGTCCGCGTGCCATTCCAAGCCGCCATTTCACGACTCCGCGCGAACTTCCTGTCTGGCTTGCGCCACGTAGCGAGTGGATGATGCAAGCGCTCTCGGCACAACTCGACGGAGACCGCGTGTCGCCTCGGCAGACCGAACTCGAGACCCTTTACCGGCTGCACGCCGCCGACCTGCTGCGGTTTCTCGAGCGGCGCTGCGCGGGCGCGGGCGAGCCGGAGGACCTCTTGCAGCAGACCTTTGTCGAAGCGGCCCGTCACGCGGAGCGCTGGCGCACGGCGCGGTCGGCGCGGGCCTGGTTGTTCGGGGTCGCGCGCCACGTGGCGATGGCGGCCGCGAAACGGTTGCGTCTGCGGGCGACGCAGGCGCTGCCGGCCGAACTCGCCGGCAAGCACGCCGACGAGCCCGACCCGCGGCTGGAGGCGCTGCGCGAGGCGATGGACGCGCTGTCGCCGACCCAGCGCGAGACGCTCGAGCTTCGCATCCGCGACGGCCTGAGCTACGCCGAGATCGCGGAAGCGTTGGACGTGCCGATCGGTACGGTCCGGTCGCGGCTGCACCAGGCGGTCGCCCGATTGACCGACGCCGTCGCACGGCGAACGGGGAGCGACAAGCATGAAGCGTGAAACGCTGGACGGATTGCTGATCGACCAGGCGCTGGGCGAGCTTTCGGCCGAGGTCGCCGAGTTACTCGATGCCTACACGGCTTCCGACATTGCGGCGTCCGCGCGGCGAGAATCGCTGCGAACGACGCTCGACATGACGTGCGACCTCTGGCGTCGGGCGGAGCCTGCGCGGCCGACCGCGGTGCCGGCTTTCCCGGCCCGTGCCGTCGCGAAGGCGATATCTCAACACAACGTGCTGCGATGGATCCGGCCGGCGGCGCTGGCGGCCTGCCTCGGACTGGCGTTTGCCGCCGGCTGGCGAATGAAACCTCGCGATCAGACGTCCCTTGGCGCTCCGGGCATCCGCATCGCGGCGTCGGACGCCCCGACGCGCGTTGATCGTGGCTTTTGGAGCTATGAGGACCGGCGCACGGCCGAGCCGGCGCGCCATGAGGAAGTCGTGCGATGGTCATCGCCGCTGCGTTGGCCGAGAATGGGAGGTGCATCGTGATTCGCAGTCACTCGAACTGGAACCGATGGGCATGGGTCGGTGCGGCGTTGCTCGTGGCGGCCGGCTGCATCCCGGAGAAGCGAGTCGTCTGGTCGCCCGATGGTTCGCGCGCCGCCGTTATCGCCGGGGACGGTCTGCGGATCGCGTATCCGGATGGCCGGATCTCCCCGCCGCTGCGGCCACTGGCGAGGCGGGTGGCGTGGTTCCCGGACGGGAAGCGCTTGCTGAGCATCGAGGCCGTGAAGGTCGGCACGTGGAAGGAAGTGGCGGTCATGCTGCCGGAGGCCGAACACGCGCCGATCGCCGGCGGCGCGGCGCGGCTTCGCGAACAGCTCTTGGCCCATAAGGGAGACTGGGACGCCTTCAAGCCCGACGACGGACCGCTGACGGGCGGACAGGCGGTAGCCGCCTTCCTCTACCTGCGGGATCGGCTGGGCGAGGGGCTGGCCGCGCATGTCGGCGAGAAGTGGGCCGACCTGGAGAAGCTCGAGTGTGTCGTGTGGCACACGCAGGTCGTGACGCTCGACGGCGAGTCCGCGACGGCCGGCAAGCCGCTTCTGGTCTCGCTGGACGAACTGCGGACGCCGACGGTGTCCGCGTTGGGGCGCTGCTATGCGGTGCTGCGCTCCGACGGCAGCGGCGAACGCGAGACGCTCAACCTGTTCGTCGGCGCTGTTGATTCGGGCGCGGCGCCCCGGCTGCTCGCTCGCAATGTGTCCGTGGAGTACGCCTGGAGCCCGGACGGTCGCTCGCTGGCGTTCATCCACGCTCCGCCGGGCGGGGGCGACGGCGGCACGGTGCAGTTGGGCGCGCTGGCCACCGCCGACGTGACCGATGCAAGCGGAGCGCTCGCCATCGGCTCGATGCAGGATCGCGCCGGCGTGCTGTTCAACCGCCTGCTGTGTGTACGCTGGCCGAGCCCGAACCGGATCGTGTTCTCGACCTACGAGGTGTCCCTCCCGGCCACGACGCGCGACATGCCGCAGGGCTGGACGCTGTTCGCCTTGGATCCGAGTGCCGATCTGACCGTGCAGCGGCTGGTGCCCCGGGATGTCAACCTGCCGATTGAGAAGGACGTGGCGATGTTCGAAATCAGCCCGGACGGTCAGCGCGTGCTGGTGGCCGGCGGGCAGGGACGGGTGACCCTGCTGGACCTTCGAAGCGGGGCGACGACGGAACTGGCGCCGGCGCGCGACCGCAAGAGCACCAGCCGCACGGTGCCGGTCTGGCGGAACAGCGAAGAGGCCTGCGTGAAGGTGCTGCCGGCGGACCCGGCGGCGACGAGCCGCATCGAATTGGTGCGTGACGTGAAGACGCGACGGGTCTTGTCGACCGGTTGGCCTCAGGCGGCGGTCGACGGCTGGCTGACGCCGGAGGAGCCGGCCGCGACGCAGCCGGCCTCGCGGTAGTCGACGGGCGCGCGTCCGCGCGGCGCGGCGTTCGATCCGGCGGTCACCGCGAGCGGAATTCGGGTACGATCGCGGGACGGACCGCCGCCCATGCCCGACCCGATCGCAACGGTCGTCATCCCCAATTACAACGGGATGCGCTTTCTGCCCCGGCTGCTGGAGTCGCTGGCCGCTCAGTCGCGGGGCGACTTTGAGATTGTTCTGGTCGACGACGGATCGAACGACGAGAGCGTCGAATGGACCCGCCGGGCGCGGCCCGACGTGCACATCGTCCGCAACGCGAAAAATCTGGGCTTCGCCGGCGCCTGCAACGCCGGCGTGCGCGCAATCGAGCGGCCGTACGTCGCCCTGCTGAACAACGACACCCACGTCGATCGCGGCTGGTTCGAGCACGCCGTGGCCGCGTTCGACGATCCGTCGGTCGGGTCGGTTCAATCGCTGGTGTTGCTGGCCGGCGCGGCCGCGACGGACGGGGAGCGCATCGACTCGGCCGGCGACGGATACTCGGTCGCGGGCGGGGCCTTCAAGCGACTGCACGGCGAGCCGGTGGCGCGTGCGGCCGCCGTTCCGGCCGAGACGTTCTCCGCGTGCGGGGCGTCGGCCTTCTACCGCCGCGCGGCGCTGCGCGAGGTCGGCCTGCTCGACGAGGAGTTCGTCAGCTACTACGAAGACGTCGATCTTGGCTTTCGTCTGCGCTGGGCCGGCTGGCGCTGCGTGCTGGCCCCGCAGTCCATCTGTTATCACTACCTGAACGCCTCGTACGACCCCGACGGCTGGGCGATGCATTTTCATTCCGCGCGCAACGCGGAGATTGTCTGGTGGTCCCATCTGGGCCGGCGGCTGCGACGCAAGTATCTCGCGCTGCACGTGCTCATGCTCGCCTTGCAACTGGCGGCGGACACCTACAACGGCCGCGGCCGGGCCTTTCTGGCCGGCAAGGCGGCGGCCTGGCGGCTTCGCGCGCGGATCGCGGAGAAGCGCCGGCAGCGCGAGGTGTTCTCGCGGGTGGACGAGCGGGCCATCGAGGCGGCGCTGGAGCGCGACTGGTGGGGCGTGCACGTGCGCTCGAAGATCCGCAAGCTGCTGGCGGCTGTGCGTGGATCATGATCAGCGTTCTGTGTGTCAACTACCGCAGCGGCGCGGACGTGTGCGGGCTGGCGGCGTCGCTGGCCGAGCATCGCGGCGACGAGTCCATCGAGTTGATTGTCGTGAACCACTCGCCGCGCGAGCGCGTCGCGCTGCCCGACGCGGCCGTCGGCTTTTCGCGCGTGGTCGAGCGGCCGAACGCCGGCTACGCGGCCGGCGTCAACCACGCGGCCGGTCTGGCGCGCGGCGAGTGGCTGTTCCTGGCGAACCCGGATGTCCGCGTCACGCGCGGAGCTCTGACCGAGGCGCGTCGGGCACTGGAGGAACACGCCGACATCGGCGTGCTGTTGCCGTTGCTCCGGCATCCGGGCGGTTCAGTGCAGACGTCCGTGCGGCGGTTCTACACCTGGCCGGTGGCGCTTTACGCGCGCCTTCCGCTGCGGCGCATCTGGCGGCCCGCGTTCTTCCGCCGCTACCTGTGCGAGGACATGGATCGGTCGGCACCGGCGGACGTGGACTGGGGCCTTGGCGGCGCGATGTTCCTTCGCCGCGGCGACCATCCCGGCGGCCGCGTGTTCGATGAGCGGTTCTTCCTGTACTTCGAGGACGTCGATCTGTGCCGGCGCGTGTGGCAGCGCGGCCGGCGCGTGGTGTACTGGCCGCGGGTCGAGTGCATCCACGCGCATCGCCGCGGCAGCGGGGCCGTCTTCACGCGACACGGCTGGCATCATTTCCGCAGCTTCGTGAGGTTTGTCCGCAAACACGGCGGGCTGCCGGGACGACCGACCCGCTAGCCGCCATCCCGGCGACGGCCACGGTGCCGCGTCGTCTGGACAGCCGACGGATCACGCCCGAAGATGCGGAAGAGGCCGGAGGATTCCGAGCATGGCCACCATCGCGGCGTTTCGTGGCATCCGATACACGCAGCGCGACCAGACGGGCCTGATCGCGCCGCCCTACGACATCCTCGACGCGCCCGAAAAGGCCGCCCTGCTCGCCGTCAATGAGCAGAACATCGTGGCGGTCGACCTGCCGCACACGCCGCCCAAGCAGGCCGGACCGGACTCGGCCTACGACGCCGCGGCCGAGACGCTGCGCCGCTGGATGAGCGTCGGCACATTGCAGGCCGACGAGCGACCGGCCATCTACGTCTATCACCAGCACTATCGGGTCGACGGGCGCGAGTTCGTGCGCCGCATGTTCTTCGCGCGATTGAAGCTGGAGGAATTCGGGCGCGGTCAGGTGTTTCCCCACGAGCAGACCTTCGGCGGGCCGAAGGAGGATCGCCTCAAGCTGACGCGGGCGACCGGCTGCAATCTCTCGCCCATCTTCGGCCTGTACACCGATCCGCAGAATGCCGTGGCGAGCCTGTTCGAGTCGCTGGTGTCGCAGCAGCCGCACGCGATCGCCACCCTCGACGGCGTCGAGAACCGCCTGTGGGTGCTGACCGAGCCGACCACCATCGAGCGCGTTCGCCGCGAGATGGAGAGCAAGGCCGTCTTCATCGCCGACGGCCACCATCGCTACGGCACGGCCCTGAACTACCGCGATGAGATCGCCGCAGGTCGCGGCCGGCTCGAGCCCGAGGACCCGGCCAATTACGTGCTGTGCGTGTTCGCCGCCATGGAGGACCCGGGCGTCATTATTCAGGCCACCGACCGCGTGCTGCTGGATGTGCCCGACCTGTTCGATCGGCTGCCTGGCGCGCTGGCGGATCGGGTCGAGTGGACGCCGCACGAGGGCGACGCGCCGGCCGCGCTGGTGGCGACCCTCGGGCAGAGGGGGCCGCAGGCGTTCGGCGTGTTCGACGGCGTGAGCGGGCGGATGGGATCGCTGGCGCCGCGCGAGCCGGACCTGCTGGCGGCCTTCGAGCCGAAGCGCGCGGCCGCGTGGCGTCGGCTGAGCTACGCCATCTTGCATCGCTACGTGCTCGACGAGGTGGTGACGCCGCGCCTGCTGGGCGGACGGGCGCCGACCATCCACTATGTTCGCAAGCTGGACGACACGGTGGCCGAGGCCCGCCAGTCGAAGGGCGTCGCCTTCCTCATGCAGCCTTGCTCGATGGCCGAACTGCGGGATGTGTGCACCGCCGGCGAACTGATGCCGCAGAAGACGACCTACTTCTATCCGAAGCTGGCGACCGGTCTGGTCATCAATCCGCTGTACTGACGCGCCGCCATCGGTCGGGCCCGGATGCCGATCGGTTCGTCGGCGGCGTCGGCGCGGGGGAGCCCAACGACATGCGACCTGACTTGCCGTTCAAGCCCGGACAGCCGGCCGAGCGCGTCACCGTGCAGGAAGGCTATGACCGCTGGGCGGCTATTTACGACGAGGAGGACAATCCGCTGATCGCGCTGGAGAGCCGGCATCTGCCGGCCGCGCTGGGTGCAGTGGCGAATCTGGACTTGCTGGATCTCGGCTGCGGCACCGGCCGCCACGCGCTGCGGTGCGCGGCGCAGGGCGCGCGGGTGACGGCGGTCGACTTCGCGGGCGAGATGTTGACTTTGGCGCGGCGGAAGCCGGGCGCGGACCGCGTGCGGTTCATCGAGCATGACCTCGAGCGGCCGCTGCCGCTGCCCGATGCCGCCTTCGACCGCGTGCTGTCGTGCCTGGTCATGGAACACCTCCGCGACCTGACGGCGTTCATGGCGGAGGCGCGGCGCGTGTGTCGGCCGGACGGTCGGATCGTCGTCACGCACCTGCACCCGGCCATGATGCTGCGCGGCATTCAGGCCCACTTTCGCGACCCGGTCAGCGGGCACGACGTGTGCCCCGCCAGTTACGCGCATGAAATCAGCGACTACGTGTTGGCCGCGGTGCGGGCCGGGCTGACGATCGACCTGATGAGCGAACACGCGGTCGACGCCGAACTGGCGGCGAGTTCGCCGCGCGCCGCGAAGTACGAGGGCTGGCCGATGCTGCTCCTGACGCGCCTGCGGCCGGCGCGCTGAGCGGCGCGGCCGCTGCAACCTCGAGAAGTCTGTTCCGTCAAGGCGTGGTTGGGTCGGGGTCGCTGGCGTCGTCGATGCCGTCGTCATCGGTGTCGGAGTCGTTTGGGTCGGTCCCACGGGCGAACTCGTCGCCGTCGCTCAGGCCGTCGTCGTCGGAATCCCTGTCACGCGGGTCGGTTCCGAGCCGCTGTTCCTGACCGTCCGTAAGGCCGTCGTCGTCGCTATCGGCATCGAGCGGGTTGGTGCCGATCGACTTTTCCTGACCGTCATTCAGCCCGTCGTCGTCGGAGTCGGGGTCGTTGCCGTTGGTACCGTCGGCCTTCTCCTGGCCATCCAGCACGCCATCGTCGTCGGAATCGGGGTCGGTCGGGTCGGTGCCGCAGTCATCGTCGTCACCGTCGTCCTCCGACCGTCCGTCGCCATCGTCGTCGGCGTTGCCGTCGCCGTCGCAGTCATCCTCGTCGTCGTCACCGTCTCCGTCGTCGTCGGTATCGGGGTCGTTGGGATCGGTGCCGTCCTGCTTCTCTTCGCCGTCGTCGGCGCCGTCGTCATCCGAGTCCGGATCGTTGGGATCACTGCCGTCGTCGACCTCTTCGCCGTCCTCGACGCCGTCATCGTCGCTGTCGGGGTCGAGCGGGTCGGTGTCGGCGGCTCGCTCCTCACCGTCGGTCAGTCCGTCGTCGTCGGAGTCCGGGTCAAGCGGGTCGGTGCCCGCGATGAGTTCTTCGAGCGTGATGACGCCGTCACCGTCCTGGTCGGCCAGCAGCACGGCGATCTGCTCGTCCGTGGGCCGAGCGACATCCTCCCCGGCGGGCTGCTCGGCGGGCGGATAGGGAATGAACGGCACCCGGACCGGGCCGTTGTTGCCGCGACAGCCCAGCAGCCCGAGCGCCATGAACACGACCAGGCCCCCGCGTTGCAGGGCAGCCCGGCGCGTTGCCATGCGGCCAAGACCGGCGCCTCGATCGCGCCGGATGGCGGAACGGACTCGGCCTCCGCCATCGTTCATCGCAGCGGTTCTCCGCGACGCCGTCATCCCGTCAGTCGCCGACGATCGACCCGGTCGCGGTCCACGTGAAGCTGAGCGGGTCGGCCGGCGCGCAGTTGCCGGAGCGCGACCACTGCACGGTCTGGCTGCCGCTGATCGGCACGGTGTACGACACCTGTCCCTGGGAGTTGGCCGTGTTCGGATCGCCCAGGAACGGACAGCCGGGCTGGTTGCACGGGGTGGGTCCGAACGACATGGAATCATCGACGTTGCAGGCGTCGTCATCCAGCTCGCGGACAAGCCCGGCGAAGCTGAAGACCGTCCCGTGCGGGGCGATGTAGCTGCGCGTGGCCGAGTTGATGTCGATGGTCACGCCGCCGTTGAACCGCAGGACGCGCCGTCCGTCACTGCACGCGGAGCCGAAACACGTGGGGCGGTCGTTCGGGTCGGCGGTGGTCCGGCAGTTGCAGTCGGGCACGCCGCTGATGGTTGAGCTCGTGTTGAATACGCTGACGAACGCGCCGGTCAGGTCCGTCGTCCGCAGGTCGTAGGTGAACTCGCCCATGTCGACACAGATGTCGACCGAGAACGTGTCGCAGTCACCGCTGAGCGACAACGTCGAAAAGCCCAGCGTGACGCGCTGGTCGCTGACGGTCGGGTTGCGGCAGCCGTTGGACGCACAACGCGTCGGCTCGATGTCATCGTTGGTCCCGTCGCCGTCGGTGTCCGCCAGGGTGGCGTCGGTCTTGGGAACGTTGCTGAACTCCCGGCCGTCGTTCCAGCCGTCGGAGTCCGAGTTCGGATTGAACTCGTCCGGATCGACCGTGCGGAGCGAACCGTTGACGGTGATCTGGTAGCCGTTCACCTCGATCAGGTCCGACAGGCCGTCGCCGTCGGTGTCGGCCCGGTTGACGTTGGTACCGAGCCGCCGCGAGCCGAAGGTGTCGAGGTCGGCCAGGGTGAAGTTGCAGTTGACCGCGTCGGGGTCGGCGCAGTCGACCAGGAACTCGGCCCAGCCGGCGGTGAATCGCCCGCACGGCACGGCGGTCGTGACGCACGTGAGCGGCCCGTTGAACTCGTCAAAGTCGGTCAGTCCGTCGCCATCGGTGTCGGCGCTCTGCGGGTTGCTGCGGAGCTTGTGCTCGAGCAGGTCGGGCAGGCGATCGTCATCGCTGTCAGGATCGAACTTGTCGGAGATGACGTGCACCATCATGCCGTTGATGTCGGCGAAGTATCCGTCGTCTTCGATCGCATCGGGCACGCCGTCGCCGTCGGTGTCGCGGAAGCGGAAGTCGTCGCGCGGGTCGTTGGGGTTGATGCCCAGCCGGACCTCGGCTCCGTCGGGGATGCCGGACCCGTCGGTATCCGGGTTGAGCGGATCGCTGGCGTAGCCCTCGGCCATCTGGCCGGGCGCGATACAACCGGCGACGACCGGGTGCAGCGCGCCAACGAAGTCGTCGCCTCCCGGCGTCGAGTCCATCGTGCCGTTCGGGCCGGGCCGGATCAGGATCGCGCCCTTGGGGACGGCCGGGCCGGCGACGGCCAGCACGTCGTCGCCGGCAGCGCTGGTCTCTCGGAGGCCGTTGCCGCCGTCGAGGATGACGACCCCGGCGTAGACCGGAACGGTCGTGATGAGAATGCCCGATTGCGTACTGACGTTGTATCCCGTCAGCTCGGCGAAGTCCGAAAGGCCGTCCTCGTCGGTGTCGCGCTGTCGGGGATCGAGCAGGCAGGCCTTCTCCTCGTGATCGAGCAGCTGGTCGGCGTCGGAGTCGAACGACGTCGGGTCGGGATAGACGCGCCGCGACGGGCGTCCCTCGACCTGCACGCTCCAGCCTTCCTTGATTTCCTGGAAGTCGGTCAGCAGGTCATAGGTGCGCGGCGGGCAGGTGCCGTCAAACACCGGCGTCGACAGATCGTCGTCAAAGCAGCCGTCCGTGTTGGGGTTCTTGTCGGAACTCCCGTGGATGAACTCCTCGGTGGCGAAGACGCCGTCGCCGTCCTTGTCCTGCACGAAGACGAAGGCGAACTGGTCCCGGGCCTTGAGCACGATTTCGTCAAAGTTGAGGGCGTTGCGGTTCAGAGCGCCGTTCGAAAACACCGCCCAGAAGGTGCGGCGCTCGTCGAACACGCGCTCGGTCACGCTGCCGGGCGGGGGCGTCAGCGGGTCGTCGGTCAAGCCGGACTGCACGTTCAGCACGCGAGTCAGGATCTGCACCGGCACTGTCTGGCCGTCGATGGTGCGGTTGACGACCCGGGTGTCGTAGCCCACCGCGGCGCCCGGCTCGAGCGCGAGGATGTCCTGCAGGGCGTAGGCCATCGTGATTCCGACCGGTCGGCCGCGGCTGTCGAACGTGCTGTGGGTGGCGACGCGGAAGCTGTCGATCTGGCCGTTGCCGTAGTCGATGGTGATGCCGGCCGTTCGGTCGAACACCTCCTGCGAGGTGAACGCGAAATTGCGGCCGAATTCGTCGGTGATGTCGTAGTTGGCAAGCTTGACGATCAGCCCGCGCGGGTTCTTGAGCAGGTCCTCGACCTGCTGCGGGAAGATCTGCACGGCGTTGAAGATGAACGGCCCGCGCTCAGACACCAGCCCGGACGGACCGAGGTTGATCGAGCCGAGATTGGGGTTCTGCGGCGTGAGCGAGGCGATCGGCAGGAAGCGGCGGCGGTCCGACGGATCCTGTTGCAGGGCCGACACCTCGAGGTTGCTGATGGTGAAGGCGGTGTCGCTCTCGTTGCGCAGGGTGACGTCGAGCAGCAGGGTGGCCCCGACCACCTCGCGCGTCACCGACTTGGTCACGTCGACCGTGGCGGTCGTGCTGAGCGAGCGCTCGAAGGCCTGCTCGGACGACTCCTTCGACTCGGTGCTGATGGTGGAGGTGTGGCCCAGCTCGAAGCCGGCCTTGAGTCCGAAGGTGCCCTTCACGCCGCCGCCCTTGGGGAACTCGACCGACGTCTCCAGCTCGGTCGACGCCTCGATGGTGGCCTTGGTGCTGTCCTCGTCGCTGGTCGACAGGCTGCGCTCGCGGCCCTGAGTCAGGGTCGAGCTCTCGCTGCGCTGCTGCGTCTGAGACTGGCCCATGGTGTCGGTGTAGGTGAAGCGGACGTCAAGCCTCGGCACGATGTTGCCGACAATGATGCGAGGCTTGGGAAGGTCGGCGATGCGCGGGTCGCGGTTGGTTGAGAACAACTCGACCGCGTCGTCGAACTGGTCGCCGTCGCTGTCGGCCACGATCGGCGACGTGGCGAAGAACAGCTCAAGGCTGTCGCCGATCGTGTCGCCGTCCGAATCGCGATTGAGCGGATCGCTGTAATACACGTTCCACTCGACGTAGTCGTCGATCGTGTCTTGGTCGGTGTCGCGGCTGCGGCTGTTGCTGCCGATGGCGTATTCCTCGAAGTCGCTCAGCCCGTCCTCGTCGGTGTCCGTGAGCATCGGATCGCTGGTCACCTGCCGCTGCTCAACGACGCGGTCGCCCTCGAGCACGATCACCAGGCGGCCGCGCAGTTCCTCCGAGTCGGACAACCCGTCGCCGTCGCTGTCGACGATCGCGCCGGCCGGCGGCGTGCCGGCGAACGTGCGGCTGGTCGGGTCGACCAGCAGCTCGGCCGGCGCCAGCGGATTGCCGACCGTGTCCACCAGGTTGGTCGCGGTCACGCGATAGGTGACCTCGTTCTGCGAGCTGGTCGTCAGCGTGACCGACGTCCGATCAGCCGATGCGACGGCCGCCTGCACGATCAGCGTGCCCACCTCCGGGTTCACGTTTTCCTGGACGATCACGTAGTTCGCCGGCAGGTCGAGCCCGGGGCCCATCGGCTCCGAGAATGTCACGATCACCGACGTGTTGCTCAGCGAGCTGGCGCCCACCATGCGCGGCCGTCCGGGCACCGGGTCGGGCGTCGGCGGCGCGAGGTAGGTGAATCCGTTCGGCACCTCGAGAATGACGCCCTTGTCGCTGAGCGAATTGAAGACCTTGACGTTGACCGGCCCGGCCGACGTGCCGGGCGGCGCCTTGCAGGTCAGCAGCGCGTCATTGGCGACGACCACCTCAGTCGCCGCCCGGTCGCCGAATGTCACGGCCGTGCGGGCGGCGATGAACGGGAAGAACGGTCGCCGCGCGAGCGGGTAGTCCGGGTCGGCCGGAACGCCGCCGAAACCGAGCCCGATGATGGTCACGACGGTCCCGCCGGCCAGCGGTCCCGAGTTCGGCGAGATGCTCGGCGCCGGGAGCGTCGGCGTCGGCGTCTGGCACGAGACCGCCACGGTCGCGGCCGTCAGGGCGCACGACAGGGCCAGCAGTTTCAGTCGAATCTTCAGGTCTCTGGTGCGCACGGTAGACGGACCGGCAAGCGAGGACGACGAGCCGCTCAACATCATCTTCTTCCCCTACGAATTCGACCCCCAGCGCAAGCGCGCCCGGGTCATGAAAGAAATGGGCAGCAACTTTCTTAGTTTACAGCTTCCGCCGCGCCAAAGACAAGTCGATCGAACGCGCGGCGGCCGATGGCCCCCGGGGGATCGGCCGGCGAGCGGACGGCTCAGGTCCGGATTTCCGCGAAAAACATGGTCACGAGCTTGGCGGCGAAGCCCATAAGATTCTTGGCGGCCGCCTTGCCCTCGGGCGACGCCATGGCGGCGTTCAGCGTCGCCATGTCGTTGAAGTAGAGTTCGGCGATCATGTAGTAGGGCGCGTCGCCCATCGGGGCGCCCGACACCCGCGCGATTTCACCGCGCACCAGACCGGGCATCTTCATCGCCAGCGGCACGTGGGTCTCAAAATACTGCCGATCGAAGTCGGCCGGGTTCTCGGGCTGCCGATACAGGGCCACCAGTTTGACCACGCCATGCTCCTTCCAGTTGATTCGCCAGACGGCGCTCGCCGGGCCCGCGGCCGCGGCCGGACGCCGGGGCCTCAGCCCCGATCGAGGATGCGCTGTAACGCCTCGCGCGGGAAGACCTGCTGCACCGTCTTGCCGGCCGCGATCTTTCGCTGGCCGCAGAAGGCGTCCACGTCACAGACCAGTCGCCGGTCGCCGGCCTCCTCGACCGTGGCCACGACCCGCACCGTCCGCCCGACCTTGACCGGGGCGATGTGGTCGATGGTGACGTGACTGCCGACGCCCTCCTCGTGCGGCTCGAGGAACTGCATCAGAATCTTTCGCCCGGCCAGCTCCATGTAATGCACCAGCGTCCAGGTCGAGCAGACCTGGTGCACCGGGATCGAGTCAAAGATGGGCCGCATCTCGTCGGTGACGACGAACTCGATCGCATCCGTCACGCCCGGCTCGAGCCCGGGTTTCATTGCAGGCGACTCCCGACCGCCCGGCGACAAACCTCGCCGACCGGCGCCGATCAGCCACGCAGCTTATCCCGCGCCCTGCAAGCGATCAAACCGTGTCTGTCGAGGCGCCGCGGCCGCGTTGCGTAGGGCCGGTCGGGGGATTACGCTCAGGCCCTGCGGGGGTTGATCTCTTGTATCTGTTTACCGCTCCCCGGATACCCGTCTACGTGGCGAAGGGTAGCGGGCA
>CAZNUJ010000058.1:0-14296 GCA_964576285.1 uncultured Planctomycetaceae bacterium
GGCGAAATGACCACGCCTCTGTCGTCATGCCGCGCACCGGCTGCGTTTCAATCCGCGCCCGGCCGTGAGGCCGGGCGAAATAGCCCGCTTGCAACCGTCGTAGCAGCTTGGGTTTGGGATCGAAAACTCGCGAACGCTCGATCTCTCGCCCGAGAAACCGAGCGTCATGGGCTTTCGGTCGGTCGCAAGTGGTCTGCTTGTCCGCACTTACAAGTTTCCGCGAACCGCTGAGGAAACGGCTGCGCGCTTCGGGTTCGCGGCCGCCATCCGCGGTGTTGGCGAAACGCACCGCTACACGATCAGCGGCCCTTCCAGATCCCTGATCTCCTGGACGCCATAGTTCTCAGTTCGCTCACGGCTGGCCTCGTCGAGCTGATACAACCGCAGGCTGTCCCGGCTCGGGTCGATCTCCGCAAGCAGCCGGCTCCTCAGCATGACGAGTTCCTTGTCGCCGACATGACACTCAAAGACGCTGAGCTGCACGCGCTGGCCAAAGTCCAGGCATGCCTGTGCGACCCGCCTCAACCGGCGTCGGCCGGCCGGTGTGACGGTTTCGACATCGTACGCGACGATCACCAGCATGGGAATGCCTTCGCTCACTTCAGAACCAAGGGGACGTAGTCTTCCATTTCGCCGCGAACGGTCCGAGCCAGAAGCTTCGCCTGTAAGAACGATAAGCGACCGACGTTGACCGTGCACTCCAGCGTTGGATGCTTGACCAACTCCGCTTTCTTGTGTTGATAGGCGGTGATCACGGCCCGGCGCGCCGCGTCGCTCAGTTCCACCGCTCCACCGGGCCGGGTGGAGAAGTCGGTCGGCGCAATCTGCTTGCGGTTGATCATCGCGAGCACCAGTCGATCGGCCACGATGGGGCGGAACTCCTCCACCAGGTCGAGCGCCAACCCCGGGCGTCCGGGACGGTCGACGTGCAGAAACCCGACGCTTGGATCCAGGCCGGCGCTCGTCAGGGCGGCCGCAGCGTCCGCCGTGAGGAGTGCGTACGCGAAACTCAGCAGGGCGTTGACGGGATCGAGCGGCGGACGGCGAGTTCGGCCGTTCATCCGAAAGGTCTCGCGTTGTTGTCGGATCAGCGCGTTGAAGGCATCGAAATAGGCCGCCGCCGCCGCCCCCTCGTGCCCGCGGAGGCTGTCGAGCGTGGACGCCCCCGGCAAGGATTCAATCGCCTGTCCGATCGACTTGGCGGCCGTGTGCAGCTCGGCGCGGTCCTCATCCTGCTCGGTTTCGCGCGCCGCTCGAAGCAAGAGGTTGCGGCCGTTGTGCAGTTTCCCGGCCACGCAGTTGCGGGCGATTCGCAGGCACTGATCGGGCTGATCGGCGAGACGGTATTGCGCCCGTCGCAGGAGCACGTTGCCGGACTGCGGCGCGTCGAGCCGCGCGAGCAGCCGGCCGTGCTCGGACAGGAACGTCACCGCCACGCCTTGCTGGGCGCAAAGCTGCAACAACGAAGGACTGATCATCACGCGTCCGAACGCCACGAGCGAGTCGAGGTGGTGAATGGGAACTGACAGGCGGACCTGTCGGTCGACCTCGACCTTGACCACCTCGTGGTCGCGGTGAACGTACGCGCCCTGCGTCATGACGTAGAGCGTGTTCTGGATCAGATCACTCATGACGCGTCCTCCACGCCAAACAGCGCCGACAACTGCGCCGCCATGCGAGGTGCAGCCGCCGAGGCCTCCGGCAGGCAGTGACCGCGCATCGCGCAGCCGTCGCATTGCGGCTTCAGTCTCGCGGGTGGCGGGGCCTTGGATTGCAGCAGGCGGTGCAACTGCTCGACGGCGGACTCGACCAGCCGGCGCAGCGTCGGCGTGAAGGCGACCTCGCGGCGACGCTTGGCCCGCACGTGGAACACCGCGCCCGTCGGCACCGGCACGTGGAACATTTCCTCCAGGCACAAGGCTTGCGCGCACAACTGCGCGTCGTCGTTGTTCCATTTCCGCCGCCGTCCGTGCTTGTACTCCACGGGGTAGGGGCGTTCGATCGTCGAATGCTCGGCCTCGGCGCCACGGACGGTGACGAACTCGACGACGTCCGCTCGACCGATCAGTCCGAGACGTCGACTCACGAGCGGTACCGCCCGCTCGATTCGCACGCCCGGTCGGCTCTCATGCTCCGACCGGTCCGCGCGGCCGTGGTCCAGGCGGCCTGAGAGCGTATGGGCGTTGTCGTGATCCAGGCCGGCCACGCGGTGCAGCCAGCAGCGGCGATCGCAGTAGAGCAGGTCGTTCAGCGCCGAGAGGGGGAGGAGATCCTCCCCCTCCCGATCCGTGAGGGTCGATGGGGTCGTCATGTGTGACTCGGTATTCACTTGTCAAAGAGCCCGACCGCCGCCGGTCAGTGCGGCGACAGCAACCCATCGAGCTGCTCGGGCAGCTCGTACACGCGAACGCCGGCCGGCAGATCGTGGCGATCGATCGTCAGGCCGGCGGCGTAGTCGCCGAACTGACGCGGGGGCCGCTCGGGCCCGAGCGGCGCGACCTTCACGCGCTCGAACAACACATGCGCCGGGGCGGCGCCGAGCGCGGAGTCGTGCTCGAAGACCACCACCTTGCGAACCGCCATCAGCCCGCGCGACGCCGACCGGTCGAAGTCGAACATGCGCACCAAGGCATCTAAGAACAGGCGCAGGTCGGCATGGGTGAAGCCGGTGTCGCGCGCCAGGAACGGGTTCACGAAGCCGAAGGCGCGATAGAGGGCGTAGGGCACGGTGCTCTTGCGACCCATCGTGCCGGTGATGCTGCCGTCGCCCTTCACTTGACTCTCGGCCTCCGCATCCGTCGTGACCGACTTGCGCGTGATGGAGACCTCGGTCGGCAGGATCGGATCGATCGACCGCGCAAACGTGATCTGCACCGGGCCGCGAACCTGGCCGCAGTTCACGCCGGTGGTCATGACCGCTCCGAACGCGCGGACGTCGTAGAAGTTATCGCACATCCAGGCCCGTGCCTTGGCGGTGGTGTCGGCCCGGGCTTTCGCCTGCGCGGCTGCGTCGCCTGACTTACCGCCGTTCCCGCCGGCGTTCACCGCGTCGAGAGCCCGCTGGTGCTGGCGATTCAGGATGCGCTGCTCATAGGCGGCATCCTGGGTCTGGAAGTAGATCTCGTGCCGCGCCTTGCCGCCCGCCATCACGGCGACGGCGTTGCGAATCTTGCGCTTGAGGCACACGTCGGTCACGAAGCCCTGCATGGTTTGCGGATCGAGCCGCGGCAGGTTCCCGGCGTCCGGGTCGCCGTTCGGGTTGCCGTCGACCACGTCGAACAGCAGGACGAAGTCGTAACGACGATTCACAATCTCGGTCGGATTCTTGGCGTTCGTGCTCATCTGGACATGCTCCTTGTGTCAGAGGGACTCGTTCGACGTTTCAGCCGCGGCCGCCTCGGCCGCCTTGCGCTGGGCCGACGCGGCCCGGTAGGCAGCCCGCTGCTGGTAGTACCCCAGCGCGAAGCGGCCCTGTTCGTGCAGCGAGAGAACGGCCGGGAAGTCGGGATCGCCGCCCGGCCCGGGACGGAACGGCGCGATGCGCTCCTCAAGCTCCTTTTCCAAACTGGTGGCAAGGCCGGCATACTCCTCGCGAAGCTTCCGCACGTGGTGGCGATTGAGGCGCAGCAGCACCGGGAACACGAATCGCGGCGTGGTCGAGGCCGACGCGAAGTAGCGCTCGAGAATCTGCGCCTCGGCGCCAAAGCTCCGGGGATGCTGGCATCGCGCCAGACACGCGAGCAGACGGCCGCAGGCGTAGCCGGGCGACGTGCTCTCCGCTTCAGGGTTCAGGGATTCAGTCATCGCGGAAACTCCTTTCGTTGGACTGCGATTGAGAATCAGCTTGATCAGCCCCATCCGCTGCGGCGGGAAGGCGGCCCTTGCGCCCTCGACTCGTATCCGCCGCAGGCAGGCGGCCAGGACGTGATCGGGCAGGGCGGCGCCCTTCAGCGCCGCCGAGTGCAACGCGGTCGCGATGTCAGGCGGCAGGTCCTTGCTCTCCCGCACCGTGGCATTGGCCAGCATCCAGAGCGGGAAGTCGCAGCGGGCTTCGAGTCGAGATTCGTCGAAGATCCGCAGGTCGGTGAACCAGCGGGCGAGGCTCTCCCGCACCAGCGACAGCGGGGCTTCGAGATACTCGCGCACGATCGCGCGAGCGCCGTTGCCCGTCAGGCTCAGGCAGTAAAAGTCGTTCGGCTCGGTCGTCTCGGTCCGCCGGCCGTCCATTGCGGAGGTCAGCAGGCGTTCCACCTGCTCTGGCGTCGGATCGTCCAGCAGAACCAGGGCGTCCTCATCGACCCGCCGCCGCGTCCAGTAGACGAATAGCACCTCGCCGATGACGCGCCGGGTTCGGTGGCCTCCCGGCAGCTTGTTCGCGATCAGGTCGTTCAGCGCCCGCGTGTAGGCATCGGCCGCTCGAGCGCCGATGCCGGAGTTGACGGCGCCGTCCAGCCCGTAGCTCTCGAACGCGGCCTTGTCGTACGAGACGACGCTGACGCCGGAGGAGAGCCCGTTTGGAACGCCGGCGATCTTCGTGGCATGCGCGCGGGGCAGCGCCGTCCGTTCGCCGGTGATCTGGCACAATCCCTGGACCGACGAATCGGCACGGGCCCCCATGACCGTTTCGTAGAACGACCGGTACCATTCGCGCACGGCCGGTCGCTCAAAGATCGTCGGTCCGCCGTCGGGGTGGTAGGCGAAGGTGCATCGTTCAGAAGGCTTGGCCTTCTTCTCCGACAGGTCGGCTCGGATCCGCTCGACCAGAGCCGGGTCGGATGAGAGAGCGCGACTGAAGTCGCGCACCGCGACGAGGGCGGCGTCTCCCGTCTCCTCCGCCGCCCGCCCCAATTGCTTCCAGAAGGTCTCCCGGCTGCGAGCGCTCTTGGCGTCATCGTCGAGCGGCAGCACGCGCGCCAGGGTGTCGGCGAAGAAGCAGGCGAACCCCTTGTTGGCCGTGTTGCCGTGCGGCTTGGGCACGAACAGGTCGTCGCCCCGGCCGGGCTTGGTCTTGGGCGGGGCGCTCTTCTTGCGGCTCGGCACCTCGATCGGCGAGCGCCGCTCTTGGATTCCGAGGTAGTTGCCGCCCGGACCGATCTGCACCACGAACGGAACCGGCTGCCGCGCGAGTGAAGGGTTATCGAGCAGGTTCTCGCGCTCGGCGAGCTCGTACAGGCGTTGCAGGATCATGACGCGGCCCTCTGATCGCAGTCGTTGTCCCATCCGACCACGCGAATGGGCGGGCGCCCGTCCGGGCTGGGCGCCAGCGTGTCGCAGTGCAGGACGCCCTTCACGAGCCGCGCTTGGAAAAAGCCGGGGACGTTCGTGCCATCTGAGCCGAAACGCAGGTCGTAGAGCATCAGGCCGAGGTCCTCGGTCCAGTCGACCACCTCCTCGTGTCCGTCCGCCGGACTGAAGTGGCAGGCGAACTCGCGGCATCCGAGATAGGGGCGGTGGAAGCACTGTCCCTTGGCGACGCGACGCTCGAACATGGCCGTGTATTTGGCGACCGTGTCCGGTCCGTCGGACTCGTCAACGTCCGCCGGCCGCAAGCGCGGTTGGTTGGCTCGGTTCGTCAGGATCGGCACGGCGTGGATGAGATAGGCGACGTCGCGCAGGGCCAGGGTGTTACGCTGGGTGCGATTCTGCCCCTGCGCGCCCTCGCGCCCGGCCGAGTCGACCAGGTAGGGCTCGAACGTGCCAGGTTCGGCCATCCAGCCGGCAGCCGCCCGCGGCGCGATCTTGTCTTGGATCTCGTTTCGCCGAAACGCGATCAGTCGATACGGCGGTCGATCCGGATCGGGCGGGAGCCACCACGGCTTGAGCACCGTGATGCGGCGCACGTGCCAGCGCATCTGCGGCTTGAAGAGAATGGCATCGAGTACGCCCCGTGCCGCCGACGGCGTCATCAGCGGGTAGGAGAGTCGCTCGACCTTCAACTCCGGCCGCGTGAAGCAGGCGTAGTCGCCCCAGACTCGTACGGTTATGGTGTCCATGCGTTGACCTCCTCAGTTGGTTGATGTGCGTCGGGATTTGGTGAGAGTCGGCAGCCTGCGACCCTTGCGAAGGTTGAGCAGGCGACGAGCGATCTGGCCGGGGTCGACGGAATGGAATTGCGGCGGAAGTGTTGCTATGTAGTCGTGCAGGAGGTTGGCGTCGGTGACGATGCGGTCGGTTGGAACGCCGAAGGATCGATAGGCGTTGATGAGGATGGCGTCGAGGAGGATGGGGTGGATGAGCGTCATGTAGCCTCCGAATCGCCGGACCTTGAACAAGTTTTGCGTATAGAGGATACCATACACTGGCGTAGTAAATCAAGCAAGGTCTCGGTTCGCGAAAGACACCGAGCGGATTGAAACAGTGTTGCGTAACCTCTTACAAGGACCCCAATTACGTTCATGTGGTTGGGGTCCAATTTTTTCCTTCTTTTTTCGCGTGCGTTCGCCGCAGGCAAACTCGGAGGTTCTTTGCTCGCGCGACGGCTCGACACGGAATATGGCGGTCCTTTCGAGGAAACGCCGGGCCTCAGACCGGCTGTAGCGATACGTCGGTCGCTGTTGTGATTCCCAGGTCGTCGTCGTAGTGCCCCGTCCAGCGACGGAGCGTCGATGTGACCGTCACGATGTTGCCTTCGAGCCCCGCGAGCTCCCACGTACGCAGGTTCACTTGATAGGGCGCCAGTCGCCGCAACTCGCGCCGACCGCCGTGTTGCAGGGCTTGTTCGAGAAGCTCCTTGACCGTTTCCTGTGCTCGCGACCACGTCTCCACCAGCACCGGCGTGGTCGCGTCGTCGATGAGCTTATACTTATCGCGCACCTCCGCGAAGTTCTGGTTGCGGCGCGCGTCTTCAATCCCTCGTTCGTCGAGCGAGCCTGCGCAGTACATCCGCTCGAAGTACGTGCGGATGTCCTCCGGGTTGCCGATGTCGGGCTCGTGGCCGGCGGCCAGGAAGTTCTGCTCGAGCACGGCGGTGCCGGCCGTGTGCCAGTGGTCCGGCAGGCGTTTGCCGCTCGCGTTGCGGAAGACGACGACCTTGCCGCCGGGCTCGCCGTCCGAACCGTTGAGCAGCCCCTCGCGATTGCATCGCCCCGCCGCCTGGATGATGCTGTCCAGCGGCGCCATCTCCCGCAGGACTAGCGGGAAGTCCAAGTCCACGCCGGCCTCGATCAGTTGCGTCGACACCAGCAGGCACGGCTCACCGCGCTCCAGGCGCGTCCGCACCGTGTCGATAACCGCAAGGCGATGCGCTGGGCACATGTTGGTCGACAAGTGCAACGCATCGGCGCGACTGCGGCGCACGGCGCGGAACACCTCGATCGCGGCCGACTTCGTATTGACGACACACAGACCGCGGGGTTGCTGAGCCAGCTCGTCCGCCACCTCCTCCCAGGTCAGCTTTCGTGCATCGCGAGCGGGCCAGTGGACGCGAACGCGGCGCAAGCGCTCGAAAAGCCCCACATCGGCCGGCACGATCTCGCGCACGCCGGTCAGCCCCTCGCGCATGCGCTCGCTTTTCGACCAAGCTGGCTGCGTGGCCGTGCTGAGCACCACGCTGCACCCGACAAGCTTCGAGAAACTCTCCAGCATGGCGCATGTCGGCGCGATCAGGCCGGGCGGCACGGTCTGGCACTCGTCCAGGATCACGACGCTGCGCGCGATATTGTGCAGCTTCCGGCACGCGCCGGGCTGGTTCGAGAAGAGGCTCTCGAAGAATTGCACGGAGGTCGTGATCACGACCGGGGCGTCCCAGTTCTCGGCCAGGCGCGAGCGCTCGTCGCGCGGCTCGTCTTCGCTTCCCCCCATCGGCTCGGCCAGGCTGTGGTGTTCGAGCACGAACGCCGACTCGTCGGTTTCGCCGAGGGCGCGGCGGATTTCCCGGGCGTTCTGTTCGATGATGCTGAGGTAGGGCGCGACGTAGATGACGCGCCGAAGCCCGTGAATCTCCGCGTGGCTAAGTGCGAACGCAAGCGACGCCAATGTCTTCCCGCCGCCGGTTGGCACGGTGAGCGTGAACAAGCCGGGTGGACTCTCGGCGGCATCCAGTGCGGCCTTCAGCACCGCGTCGCGACTGCGGCGCAACGTCTCATCGCGGCAGCGCTGCGATCGTTCAGCGATGTACCCGAGCGTCGCATCGAGACGCGCCGCGGCGTTCAACGCCGGCGGTGGTGGTTCTTGCGGCAATCCGGATGCCTGCCGCTGATGGTCCGCCGTGTCGCGCCAGTCCGCATCGACCAGGCAACTGAACAACAGCCGGGTGTGGATGTCGAAGCTCGACGTATTTCCGAGACGGGGCGGTTGAACGCCGCCTGGCAGGTCGCCCAGATCAGCTCGCACTTGCGGGCTGGCGGTTAGCTTGGTCGTCAGCTCCCTGATCTCCGGTTTTCCCGCGTCCTCGCGCAACTCAGCCCGGTCGGGCATACCGCCGTGGTGCCCGGCGATCGCGAACGCAATGTCGGAGCGTTTCAGCTTGATGGCGTATGCGGCGCCGACGTGCTTGTGGCGCGTCTGCTCGCCGCGCGGTCGAAGCCGGCGCAACATGGCTTGGAACTCTGGCCGGTACTTCCCCAGATCGTGCAGCAGACCGGCCAAGTTGGCCGCATCGGCGAAGTCGGCGTCGTCCGGCCGCGCGGCGAGCGCCGCGTCGCGCGCGAGCCGCGCGACGGCGAGCAGGTGGCATGGGAGCAGCTGCCAGCGACCCAACGAACCATCCGGGTCGTTGGGATGTGTGTGCGCGTAAAATTTCATTGCGCGATCCCGACGCACGGTAGTTGCGTCCGAAGTCAAGCCCCGAGATTAGGAAGAAGTTCGGAAACTGTCAAGCCCGGCCAGTAACCGCCCGGAACGAATCGCCCTGGCCGCGTCGGCCGACGCGGCCTTGATTGATGGACACACGCGCATCGGCTAAGCGCTTCGCGGCCTTGATCGACGCTCGCCCCCGTTCCCCCGCTCAACCGCTCGCCCGCGCTTTCACGCCGCCGCGACTTCGAACTGCACCGACTGTGTCTGCTCCACGCGCGTCGACGCGTCCAGAATCTCCAAGCCCAGCAGATCCCCCTTTGCGTCGAAATCCAGAATGATCCCAGGCTTCGACTCATCGCTCTCGGCCACCGCGCCGGGCTTGAAGCGCACCGTCAGCGTGTCCGTCCGAGGATCGTAGACGACTTTCATGGCTGGCTCCGATACTTCTCGAGCTTCGTCGTGCGATACACCGTGACCACCTGAGGCGGACTTCGGTCCACGTCGACGAACACCCGCAACAGGTGGCGGTCGATCATGCCCTGTGCCACCACACGCCCCGGCCGCACCGGAAACACCTGCTCCGGTTCGTCCAACACCATACGCACCTGCTCCACCGAGATTCGCCGGGCGTTCATCTGATCGATGGCATGCGTGCTGAGGATCGCGTCAGACAATGCCATCCGTCCTCCCGGGGCTCGCAGGGAGTCTGTCGGTTCATGGCGACACCCTATCATAGCGAATCCGCGCCGCCGCGTGTTTTTCCCCGACGGGTGAGCCGCTGCCCCGTCGCAGGTAGTGAGCGGCGCAAAGAAGGAAGCGATCAAAGGGATCAGGGGCGCAGGCGGTGAGGGGAGCGAATGCCCCAAGGAGCGCCGCGTCGGCCGACGCGGCCTTGATTGATGGACACACGCGCATCGGCCAGGCGCGTCGCGGCCCGGATCGACGCTCGCCCCCGTTCCCCCGCTCAACCGCTCGCCCGCGCGGCGGCTCGCCACCTCCACGCCGCCGCCGCGGGCCTACGCCCGCACCGCCTCGCGCCGCGGCGCCGTCGTCGGCTCGCCCTCGAAGCGGATCGTCAGGCTCGTCACGTCGCCTTCCTGCGTCGTCACCATCGGGTAGCCGCACTTCTGGAACACCCGCAGCATCCGCACGTTGTCCGACAGCACGTCGGCCGTGAAGCCCTTGATGCCCCGCGCCACCGCGATCTCGGTCAGACGCTTCATCAGCATCGAGCCGATCTGCCGACCCTGGTAGTCGTCGGCCACCACAAAGGCCGCCTCGGCCAGACCGGTCTGCGGGTTGAGCGCGTACATCGCCATGCCCACGATCGTCTCCACCTCGCCCTCGTTCATCGAGGCCACCAGCGTCATGTCGCGGTCGTAGTCGATCGTGCAGAACTGTTGCAGGCTCTTGTGCGGCATGTAGTTCTTCACCGCGAAGAAGCGCTGGTAGATCGTCTCGCGGCTGAAGCGATAGAACAGGTCGCGCAGCGGGCCCTCGTCGGTCGGCTTGATCGGCCGCAGCAGCAGCCGCAGGCCGTCCTTGGTGCGCACCTTCAGCTCGAGCTCCTTCGGGTAGATCGGCACGCGCACCGGCGGCTCGAGCTGGTCGACGTACACGAACCGCCGCTGCTTGGCCTCCGCCAGCAGCCACGGTCGGAACTTGGGGTGCGCCACCGAAATCAGCGCCATGGCCCGCTCGCGGATGTTGCGCCCGTGCAGGTCGGCCACGCCGTACTCGGTCACCACGTAGTGCACGTCGCCGCGCGTCGTCACGATGCCGGCGCCGTCGTCCATGCGCGGCGAGATGCGCGAGACCGTCCCGTCGCAGGCGGTCGACGGCAGCGCGATGATGGGCTTGCCGCGCTTGGCGCGGGCCGCCCCGCGGATGAAGTCGACCTGTCCGCCGATGCCGCTGTAGAAGTGCGTGCCGATCGAGTCGGCGCACACCTGACCGGTCAGGTCGATCTCGAGGGCCGTGTTGATCGCCACCATGTCGTCGTGCTGCGCGATCACGAACGGGTCGTTGGTGTAGTCGACCGCGTACAGTTCCACCATCGGGTTGTCCGCCACGAAGTCGTACAGCTTCTGGCTGCCCATCAGGAAGCTGGCCACGATCTTGCCGGGGTGCAGCTTGTTCCGCCGGCCGTTCACCACGCCGCGCTTCACCAGGTCGATCACGCCGTCGCTGAACATCTCGGTGTGGATGCCGATGTCCGTGCGCTCGGTCAGGAAGCGCAGCACCGCGTCGGGAATGCCGCCGATGCCCATCTGCAGCGTCGCTCCGTCCGGGATCAATTCGGCGATGTAACGCGCGATCGCCTCGGTCTCCGGCCGCACCGCCGGCGGCTTCAGCTCGGGGATGGGGTGTTCGCACTCCACCATCGCGTCGATCTCGTCGATGTGGATCAGCGTGTCGCCGTGCGTCCGCGGCATGCGCGGGTTGATCTCGGCGATCACCAGCCGCGCCGACTCCACCGCCGCCCGCGAAATGGAGACGTGCGTCCCGAGGCTCACGAAGCCGTAGCGGTCGGGCGGCGTCGCCGAAATGATCGACACGTCGATCGGGATGCGCCCCGACCGGAACAGCCGCGGAATCTCGGACAGGAACACCGGCGTGTAGTCCGCCCGCCCGTCGGCGATCGCCGGCCGCACGTTGGGACCGATGAACAGCGCGTTGTGCCGGAAGCGCGAGGCGAACTCCGGCCGTACGTAGGGCGCCTCGCCCAGCGTCAGCAGGTGGGTGATGACGTTGTCGCCCAGCGGGGCGTCGTCGGCCACCAGCGCCGGCAGGATGCCCAGCGGCGTGGCCGACCCGTCCGAAATGTGGATGCTCTCGCCGCGCCGGATCAGGGCGATGGCCCGCGGCAGCGGCATCAGCTTGTTCTTGCAGCGATCTCGCCAGTTGTCGGGCATGACGGCAACCTCGGGTGTGGACCTTGGCGGGGCGGATGCGGTTCGACGCCGTCGCGGCGTTCGAAGCCCGCGAACTCTCCCCGCTCCCTTTACATCGTAGCAAGTCGAGGGCCACGATGAGCCGGAGCGATCTTTAATTTTGTTCATTCGCACCAAGTCGCTTTGTTTATGATGATGACATAATAAAAGCATCAGCATGGTGTTATGGTTGGCAAACAAGGCGATTTATGCACGAGCACCAAGTTTGCCACGCCCGTGACCCGTTCCGTTCAGCCCCCGCTGGCCACCGCTGCGACGAAGTGGGGAATTTCCCCCACCCACCCCAGCCGCGTCGCCCGCCGATCGGCGGATGCATCGCATGGGCGTCGGAAACCCGTCCGGAACGCAACCGCCGCTGCGCGCCGCACCGTTCGGCCGCAACCGGGGTGGCCGTCCGTCCGTGCCCGTCGCGCGTGGGTCGCACGCACGTCGCCGCAACGCATGATTGACACCCCGCCAGCGTCCCGTATAATCGCTGCGCGGGTGCGGCGGCTCGGGCAGCCGCGCCGCCTAACCGCATGGCACGAGTGACCTTACGTGATGTCTGCAAGACCTACCCCGGCGGCGTCAACGCAGTCGACCGGGTGAGCTTGGACATCGCGGACGAACAATTTGTCGTTCTCGTCGGCCCGTCGGGCTGCGGGAAGAGCACGACCCTTCGGATGGTCGCGGGCCTGGAGGAGGTATCCTCCGGGACGATCGAGATCGGCGGCCGCGTGGTGAATGACGTGGCTCCGAAGGACCGCGACATTGCGATGGTGTTCCAGAATTATGCGCTCTACCCGCATATGTCCGTATACAAGAATATGGCGTTCGGGCTGACGCTGCGGCGGCGCGAGCTCGGGCTGTCGAAGTCCGACATCGATCGCAAGGTGCACGAGGCGGCCCGGATCCTCGGGATCGAGGGGCTGCTGGACCGCAAGCCGAAGGCGTTGTCGGGCGGGCAGCGGCAGCGCGTGGCGGTCGGCCGGGCGATCGTGCGCGACCCGAAGGCGTTCCTGTTCGACGAACCGCTGTCGAACGTGGACGCGAAGATGCGGGTGGAGATGCGGTCGGAGATCAAGAAGCTGCACCGGCGGCTGCGGACGACGACGATCTACGTGACGCACGATCAGGAAGAGGCGATGACCCTCGGCGACGTGATCGTGATCATGAAAGACGGTCGGGTGCAGCAGCTGGGGTCGCCGCTGGAGATCTTCCACCACCCGGTGAACCGCTTCGTGGGCGACTTCATCGGGACGCCGCCGATGAACTTTCTGTCCGGTCGCATCGAGGGCGACGGCGACACGGTCGTGTTCAACGAAGGCGGCGCGCGGCTGCCCTTCTACGGCCGGCTGGCCGAGGCGGCGCGGGCCTACCGCGGCATCGAGCTGGTGCTGGGCGTGCGGCCGGAAGCGCTGTCGCTGGACGCGGAACGGGCCAGGCTCGGCGCCGGGGCGGACGTGCCCCGCGACGCGTTGCCGGCGCTGGACGTGCGGGTGACGCTGGTCGAGCCGCTCGGGAAAGAGAAGGACGTTCACATGGCGACGTCGGCGCACGACCGGATCGTCGGCCGGATGGAGTCGGATGTGTCGGTGCGCGAGGGAGAGACGCGGCGGGTCTTCGTGGATCTGCGGGCGGCGCACCTGTTCGAGCCCGGCGCCATGGGGCGCAACGTGAGTCTGCCGATGACGCCCGAGGCCGTCCGTGCGAACTGAGCCGCAGGTGTCCGCCCCGGTCGATCGGTGCTCGGCCCGATCGCGGAGCGCGCGGATGAGCTGACACCTCACCGTCGCAGGCAGGATTCGGGCCGAGCGGTCGGCCCGAAGGCGGAGGAGCGGGCGCGACGAACGAGGGCCCGCTTTTTTGTTGGTGAGATCGGCCATCTCGGCCGCAGGACGGCAATAACAGGACGCAACGCGTGAACGCAGAACTGATGCGCATCGTCGACGCGATCTCGCGCGACAAGAACATCGACAAGGAATCGGTGCTGGTCGACCTCGAGACGGCCATGCTGTCGGCCATTCGCAAGGCCTACGGCCAGGAGCGCGACGCGCAGGTGACGATCGACCGGCTGTCGGGCGACATTTCGGCGGCGGTTGATGGTCAGGCGGTGTCGATGGCGGACCTGGGCCGGATCGCGGCGCAGACGGCCAAGCAGGTGATGATCCAGAAGATCCGCGAGGCCGAGCGCGGCAGCATCATGGAGGAATACGAGGACAAGAAAGGCACGATCGTCACGGGCACCGTGTCGCGCTTCGAGGGCGGCACGCTGGTGGTGAACCTGGGCCGGACCGAGGGCTTCCTGCCGCGGAGCCAGCAGATCCCCGGCGAGGCGCACCAGCCCGGCGAGCGCATCCGCGCGATGGTGCTCGAGGTGCGCGAGGCGCCGCACGCGGTGAAGATCATCCTGTCACGGGCGCACCCGGACTTCATCCGCCGCCTGTTCGAGCTGGAAGTGCCGGAGGTGGCGGAGCGCATCATCGAGCTGCGGGCGCTGGCGCGCGAGGCGGGCTACCGCACCAAGGTGGCGGTGACCTCGATCGACACCAAGGTCGACGCGGTGGGGGCCTGCGTGGGCGTGCGCGGCAGCCGCATCAAGAACATCGTCGAGGAGCTGGGCGGCG
>CAZNUJ010000059.1:0-14078 GCA_964576285.1 uncultured Planctomycetaceae bacterium
GGTGCCGGCGCCGACGTAGATCAGCCGGCCGCCGCCGCGCCAGGCGCGCTCGATGCGCCGCACGGCGCGGATGATGGCGGGGCCGGCGCGGCGCACCGCGTCGGCAATGAGCGCATCCTGCGCGTTGATCAGCGCGAACGCCTTCTCGAGCGGGAGGCGGTCGAGGTCGCGCGAGTCGTCGTGGCGGCGTTCGGTGAGGAGGTGTCCTCGGCGAAAGGTCATGCGCGGGCTCCGACTCGGGTCGCGGGGGAAAGCTGGCCGACGACGACGGGGTGTCGCGCGCCGGTGACCTGAGGCAGGTTGGCGGGCACGCCGTCGACGTGGGCGCAGGCGAGCAGCGCGAACGACAGGGCTTCCTTGGCTCCGGCGTCGATGCCGAACTCGTCGATCGTCCGCACAGCGACGGCGGGCAGGCGGTCGGCCAGCCAGGCGCGCAGCGTGGAGTTTCTCGCTCCGCCGCCGCACAGGACCAACTCGCGCGGAACCGCGCGCCGGCGAGGCGACGGGAGCCACCGCTCGATGGCTCGTGCGATCGTCTCGACCGTCAGCATGGTGGCCGTGGCGAGCCAGTCGGCCCAGTCGAGCCGGTGGGCGGCGAACCGGCGGCAGGCCCGGGCCACGAACTCGCGGCCGAACTCCTCGCGGCCGCAGCAGCGCGGCGGTCGGCGCCGCAGGAAGGGATGCCGGAGCCAGGCGTCGAGCAACGCGCCAGAGACCGCGCCGCCCGCGGCCATCCGGCCATCGCGGTCATACGAGCGACGGCCGCGCGTGGCGATCCGCACCAATTCGTCGATCACCATGTTGCCCGGCCCGGTGTCGAAGGCGAACACGTCGCCCGGCCCGCCGCCGGCCGGCAGCCAGGTCAGGTTGGCGATGCCACCGACATTCTGCACGATGCGATCGCGATGGTGCGATCGCAGCAGCACCCAGTCGGTCCAGGGCACGAGCGGCGCGCCCCCGCCGCCGACGGCAAGGTCCGCAGAGCGAAAATCGCTGACCACGGGCACGCCGGCGCGGGCGGCAATGACGGCCGCGCGGCCGAGCTGGAGCGTGGCCGCGACTCGCGGCAGGTGGCAGACCGTCTGACCGTGGGAGCCGACGACGGTGACGTCGGCGGGCCGAAGTCGCGCGGCTCGCATGAGACGCAGGGCCGCGTTGGCGAACCGTTCGCCCAGTTGCACGTCGAGCCGGCAGAGTTCTTCGGTGCGGGTGCGAGCCGGAGCCATGACGGCCAGCACGCGGCGGCGCAGCGCGGGCGGGTAGGGCACATGCACGTGAGCACGGACTCGGGCGCGCATGCCGAGACCGCAGCCGGAGACCTCGGCGGCGACGGCGTCTATGCCGTCGGCGCTGGTGCCGCTCATCAGACCAATCGCCACGCGCATCCGTGCCGCCACAGGCGTTCCTCGCGGGAAACGCGGGGCGATTGTGGCGATTTGACGGACGTTGGCAACCGCACGGGTCCGCTCGACGACGGCGAGGCGAAAAGATCGCGCGGGACCGCGTGACGAAATCGGGCCGCGCCGGCGCGAATGGCCACGGCGCGGACGGCGATCAGCTCGCGGGCCGTGACGTCGGCGTCGCCGCGCCGAGGTCGCCGGCGGCCAGCGCGCGGGCATCGCTCGGCACCAGATCGGCCGGCGGCGGTCGGCCGTAGGGCACGACGCGCACGACGATGGTGGGCTGTTCGGCGTCCGTGGTGTGGAGCGTCATCGCTTCGCCGGACGTTCGCGGCCGGTAGAACGCCGGCATCATAACTTCGTATTCCCAGCGGTTACCGTCCTTCTTGACCAGGTTCGGCACGAGCCGGGGGTGGGTCGCCTCGACCTTGGTGATCTCGAAGGGCTTGTCGCCGTTGTTCGTGATCCACAGCTTGCGGGACTGTGGCTGGCGCTGGTTGCCGTCGACCGCCATGTAGGGCGGATTGACGTGAATGCGCGGGTGACGGAAGGCGTTGAGTTCGAGCGTGAACGTCGGCGCCTCGGGCACGTTGGTCTTGAACTTGACCGTTTCCTTGGTGTTGCCCTCCTTGAACGGGCCGGCGGCGGTCACGACGACGACGAACTCCTGCCCGGGCTTGCTCTCCTCGAGCGCGACCTTGAAGGGCGAGGTGGACGGGAGCGGCAACAGCTCGAACTTGAGCGGCTGGCCGGACGTGTTCTTCAGCACCAGCCGTCGCGTCTCCGGCTTGTCGTTGGAGACCGAGTTGAAGAAGTTGGTGCCGAGCGGCTCGAGCTGGGCGATGGTCTTGACGGTGCCGACCAGTTGCAGCTTGCGGCGGGAGTCGGGGTCCGGCTCGTTGGTGATGATTTCGAGCGCGATGTCGGTGCGGCCGCGCTTGTGAGCGGTGTCCATGACGGCCGGGAAGACGGCGGACTCGCCGGGGGCGAGCACGCGCTTGTAGTCGCCGACCACCGTGCAACTGCACGCCGGCTTGACCTCGAGAATCTGGAGCGTTTCGTTGCCCTTGTTCACGACCTTGAACTGGTGCTCGATGCGCGCGCCGGCCCAGACCTCGCCGAAGTCGTAGGGGGAGTTTTCGCAGGTGAAGAGCGGTCCGGTGGTGCGCTGCGGCCTGGGGTCGGGCTGGATGGGCGGCGGCGTCGGCACGCCCGACTGAACGGGCTGGGCCCAGGCGGGAGCGAATGCCATCAGGCTGATGACCCATGCGTGTCGATTCATGCGTCGAATCTCCGGGATCGACGGCCGCCGGGCGAAGGGCTCAGCGTCGCGCGCGGGTCCGAACAGCCCGGCGCGGGCCGGTCGGCTTGGCGGCGCGGGTCGCCGGACGCTTGGCCGGCGCCTCCGCGGCCGTGGTGACTTTGCGAATGAGCTTGACCGCCAGGTCGGCCTCGGAGTCGGCGTCGAAGCCGAACAGGGCCGAGTAGCGGGCGCCGATCTTCTGGGCGATGAAGAAGCTCAGGTTGATGCCGGCATCGGAGAGGGCGTGGGCGATGTCGTAGCTCAGCCCGGCGCGGTTGTCGCCCTCCACGACCAGACAAGGAAAGTTGCAACTCGATAGTCCCGCCCGACGGGCCGCGCTGCGGGCCGGAGCCGACTCGACCGGCCAGACCTCGATCGCGGCGGAGTGGCGATCCGGGTAGGCGTAACCGATGACGAGCTGAAGGTCCTGATGCACGTCGGCCAGCGGGTGCAGCGTCCGGGCCAGCATGCCCGGGGCGTTGCGCGTTTCCGATCGCCATAGGATTGCTCGCTTGACCGTCACGGGCATGGACCGATCTCCTCTCGACCCGGCCGGGACGGCGGCTGACAACGAGTCATTCGCCGTAACCGGCGCAGCGCTCGGCAAATCGCGATGGGGCCCGCCCGGTGCGGACGGGAGCGCCCATTCCGACACGAATGGACCACCCATTGTAAGATAATCCCCGCTTGTCCGCGACGCCCGACGACCCCGGCCCGAGACCATGCAAGCAGCCGAACGCCTGATCGCCATCGAGACGTCCAGCCGTCGCGGCAGCGTGGCCATCGCCGACGGTCCGCTACTGCGGGCCACGGCCGAGTTCTCGGCCGACCAGCAGCACGCCGTGGAACTGCTGCCGAGCATCGACCGGTTGTGTCGCGAGGCCGGATGGCCGCCGTCCGAAATCAGGCAGGTGCACGTGTCGATCGGGCCGGGCAGCTTCACCGGTTTGCGCGTGGCGGTGACGACGGCGCGGCACCTGGCGCTGGCGCTGGGGGCGCGGGTGGTGGCGGTGCCGTCGCTGGCCGTGATCGCGGACAACGCGCGGCTGGCCGACCCGCCTCCGCCGCGCGTGGCCGTCATCCTGGACGCGAAGCGGCGGCAGGCGTACGCCGGATTGTTTGAGCGGCGAGGCGATGACTATGCCCCGGTCGGCGAGCCGGTGCTGGTCGAGCCGAGCGCCTGGCTGGCGTCGCTGCCGCGGCCGCTGTGGGTGATGGGCGAGGGCGTACCGTATCACGCCGAGGCGATTGACGGCGCGGGCGTGACGCGGCTCGACGCGGCGCTGTGGCTTCCGCGAGCCGATGCGGTGCACCGCCTGGGCTGGAGACTGGCGTGCGCGGAGCGGTTCGCGAACGCACGCGAGCTGGTACCGATGTATCTTCGCCGTCCCGAGGCGGAGGAAGTGTGGGAGAAGCGTCATGGCATTTCCGGCTAGGACGGCCGGGCGTCGGCCGGTCGACGCCGATGGTCGGCGCCGCTGTCGCTGGACGGCGGGCGACCCGCTCTTGATCGACTATCACGATCGCGAATGGGGCCGGCCCATTCACGACGACGCCGGGCATCTGGAGCGCATGACGCTCGAAGTGTTCCAGTGCGGGCTGTCGTGGCGGATCGTGCTGGTCAAGCGACCGGCGTTGCGGGATGCCTTTCTCGATTTCGACCCGCCGGCGGTGGCGCGGCTGACGGCGGCGGACGTGGCCCGCCTGATGCGAAACCCGGGCATCATCCGCAATCGGCGCAAGATCGAGGCGACGATCGAGAACGCGCGGCGGCTGCTGGCGCTGGCGGCTGAACACGGCTCGTACGCGCGCTGGTTCGCGGCGCAGGCGACGGACACGGCGCGGCGGCGGGCGGCGCTGTTCGATGCGATGTGCCGAACGTTCCGCTTCATGGGGCCGGAAACGGCCAAGTGCTACCTGATGGGGTGCGGGAAGATCCGGCCGGAGCACGATCGCGGGTGCTTTGCGGCCCGCGTTGGCGCTCGTTAGGATGCGCGGCGTCGAGCACCCAACGCCGCGGGAGGCAACGCATGTCGCAGCAACCCTCCGGGTCGGACGCACCCTCGAGCGTGCTTCGAGCCGAGCACCGGGTCATCGAGCGCGTCCTGCACGTGCTGGACAGGCTGACGGCGCGGGCGGAGGACACGTCGACGCTGGCCCTGCCGGATGCGAGGAAGTGCGTCGAGTTCTTCAAGCTCTTCGCGGACGCCTGCCACCACGCCAAGGAGGAGGACTTGCTCTTCCCGGTGCTGGAGCGGCGCGGCATGCCGCGCGAGGGCGGCCCGATCGGCGTGATGCTGCACGAACACAAGGTGGCGCGCGAGTTCGTGCGCGCGATGGGCGCGGCGCTGGATGAGATCGAGGCCGGAAATCGCGATGCGGGGAATCGCTTCCGCGACGCGGCCCGACAGTACATCGATCTGCTCACGCAGCACATCTACAAGGAAGACAACATCCTGTTCATGATGGGCGATCGCATCATGCAGCCGGAGGACCAGCAACGGCTGGCGGGCGAGTTCTGCACGGTCGGTTGTCGTGCGTTTGCCGGAAAGACGCGCGAACAACTCGAACAGCTGGCGGCGGAATTGACGTCGCGCTGGGGGTAATAACGCTCATAATTGTCGCATTTTATTCATAACAAGATAAATAACAATACATTACAATCACAGATCAAGGGTTTCTCCCTAGGGTCTCGGCGCCGCAAAAATGGCTGCCTGGCTGGGACGCCGGGCTAGCGCATCGTTTACAATCTGGTGCGGATGCATCAGGAGACCTGCCATGGAAATTCAAGGCAAGTGCGCGGTGATCACCGGGGCAGCCAGCGGAATCGGCCGTGCGACCTGCGAGGCGCTGCTGTGCGCGCAGATCCGCTCGATCGCGGCGGTCGATCGCAGCGGGTCGGTGCAGGAGATGGCGGAGCGCGCCAACAAGGCGATTGGGCGCGAGGTGCTGGTGCCGTTCGTCGGCGATGCGGCCAGCGACGCCTTCCGGCAGAGCGTGTTCCGTGAGATGAAGACTCGCGGCACGCCGGTCTCGATCTGCGTCCCGGCGGCGGGCATCACGCGCGATCGTCTGGCGGTCAAGCTCAACAAGGAGACCGGCGCGGCCGACACCTATCCGCGCAAGGACCTCGAGGACGTGCTCTCGATCAACCTGATGGCCCCGATCCTGTGGGCGATCGACACGGTCGCGTCGGTGGCCGAAGATCGCGCCCGGCGCAACCTGGCGCGCTGGAGTCCGAACGAGGACATCACCGGCTGCATCGTATTCATCGGCTCGGTTTCGTCGGCCGGCAACAAGGGGCAGATCTCATATGCGGCCGCCAAGGCCGGACTGGAAGGCGCGCAAGCCACTCTGGCGAAGGAGGCCATCTACTACGGCGTGCGCTGCAACATCATCCACCCCGGCTACACCGACACGCCGATGGTGCGGGCGATGGGCGACCAGTTGATCGAGGAACACATCCTGCCGCTGACGCAGTTGCGACGCCTGCTGCACCCGGACGAGATCGCCGACGCGATCGTGTTCATGATGCGAAACTCGGCCGTCAGCGGGTCGCTGTGGGTCGATGCCGGCTGGCATCCGGCGGCCTGAGACGCGCCGGCGCACGAGTGCGGCGCGGCCCGCGCCGACGACGATCTCCAGCGCTGAACCTTCGCGCTAACGCGGCCGATCGGGGCGCGGCCGCGGCTTGGTCCACTGGTTCAGCCAATCGATGACGGTGTCGTGCCAGAGGATGCTGTTGGCGGGCTTGAGCACCCAGTGGTTTTCGTCCGGGAAGTAGAGGAACTTGCTGGGAATGCCGCGGCGCTGCAGGGCGGTGAACGTCGACATGCCCTGCGTCTCGACGACGCGGAAATCCTGTGCGCCGTGGATGACCAGCATCGGCGTGCGCCAGTTCTTCACGAAGTTGATCGGGTTCTGGAACTCGTAGCCCTGCGGGTTGTCCCAGGGCGTGCCGAGATGGTCCCACTCCGGAAACCATAGTTCCTCCGTGTCGTAGTAGGCCATGCGCTCGCACAGGTTGCCGTCGTGGCACACCAGGCATCGGAACGCATCGGGCCAGTTGCCGGCGATCCAGTTGATCATGTAACCGCCGTACGACGCGCCCAGCGCCGCGACGCGATCGTCGTCCAGCCAGGCGTAGTTTCGCAGGGCGTGGGCCAGACCCTTCTGGAGGTCGATCAGCGGCTTGCCGCCCCAGTCACCGCGGATCGAATCGCAGAAGGCCTGCCCGTAGCCGGTCGAGCCGTGGAAGTCGACCATGATGACGGCGTAGCCCGCGCCGGCGTAGGCCTGCGGGTTCCAGCGATAGTGGAAGTGGTTCCCGAACGAACCCTGCGGCCCGCCGTGAATCAGGAACGCGACCGGGTACTTCTTCGGCGCGGCGTTGAAGTCGACCGGCTTGACGAGATAGGCGTAGACCGTCTCGCCGTTCCAGCCCTCGAAGCTGAACTGCTCGGGCTGGCCGACCATCACCTCCTTCAGCCTTTGGGTGTTGATGTGAGTGATCTGACGAACGTCGGAGCCGTCGGGCCGGACGCTGAACAGCTCGACCGGGGATGTGAGCGTGTCGAGCGCGTAGAGGATGCGCTCGCCGGCGGGCTGCGGGGCGTCGACCGTGCCCATCTTCACCACCTCGCGCGCCTGCCCGCCGGCGACGTCGACCGCGAACAACGAGCGCTGCCCGAGGTTGTCGGCGACGGTATAGATCGTCCGTCCGTCGGGCGACCAGGCCAAGGAGCCGGCGGAGCGATCCCACTGGGCGGTCAGCGCGCGGGCTTCTCCGTCGGGCCAGGGCTTGAGCATGATGGTCTGCTTGTCGGCCTCGTAGCCGGGTCGCGTCATGGCGAGCCAGGCGAGGGTGCGCCCGTCGGGCGAGAAGCGCGGGTGCGTGTCGAGCGCCAGGTTGTCGATCGTCAGGCAGCGCGGCGACGCCGAGCCGTCGATGGGCGCGACGAACAGGTCGCCATTGGTCGACCACGCCTCGTTGCGGCCGGCGTTGCGGGCGACGAACACGATCGACTTCGAGTCGGGCGTGAAGGCGATCTCGTCGGTGCCGCCGAACGGCCGGGTGGGGACATCCATATCGACGCCGGCGGTGACGTCGACGGCCGGCTGCGTCGTGGCCGGCAGGGAGCGGACGAAGAGGTGCGACCGACGGCCGTCGCGCCACGTGTCCCAGTGTCGAAACGGCAGGCGCGTGTAGACGCGGCCGGTGGCCTTTCGCTTCGCGATCTCGTCGAGCCGTGCCTGCGTCTCGGCCGGCGACTTGGCGTTGACGAACACCTCCATGCTGTAGGCGATGGCCCGGCCGCCCGGGGCGACCACCAGGTTGGCGACGTCGAGCGGCTCGCGCGTGATCTGCTCGGCCTCGCCGCCGTCGACCGCGATTCGCCAGACCTGCGATGAGCCGGAGCGGGTTGAGATGAAGTAGAGGGAGCGACCGTCCGGGGACCAGCGCGGCGAGTGATCGGCGTCGGGGTGCGCGGTCAGCCGTCGCAGGCCGCCGCCGTCGGCGCCGACCAGCCACAGGTCGGTGCGGCCGCGATTGGCCTCTAAGTCGGTGACGCGCAGCACGAAGGCGACGTGGCGCCCATCGGGCGAGACCTGCGGGTCCTGCACGCGGTCGATCGCGAGCATGTCGTGGACGGTGAAGGGGCGTTTCTCGCCGCGAGCCGGCGCGGCGGCGACGAGCAGTGAGCCGAGCAGGACGGCCGGGATGATCCGCGATGGCATGCGAGATAGTCCTTTCATCAGTGAGGGGTCACGGGTTCAGCGGAAGCGACGAGCGACGGCGTTGAAGCGGTCGGCCAGCGCGGCGGCGTCGACCCGAGTCAGTCGGCCGTCGGCGACGACCGTGCGGCCATGCACAAGGACGCGCTCGGGCCGCGGCGGCTGGCAGAGCACCAGCGCGGCGAGCGGGTCGTGAGCGACCGCGCCGGCCAGGGCGATGTCGTCGGCGCGGTAGAACACGAGGTCGGCCGGGCAGCCGGGTTCGATGTTCCCGAGTTCCGATCGGCCGAGCACGGCCGCGCCGCCGCGCGTCGCCATCGAGAAAGCCTCGGCCGGGGTCATGGCGTCGGCGCCGCGGACGACGCGTTGCAGAAGCAGCGATTGACGCATCTCGACGGTGAGCGAGCCGCCGTCGTTGCTGGAACTGCCGTCGACGCCGAGGCCGACGACCACGCCGCGATCGAGCATGTCGCGGATCGGTGGCGGCCCGCTGCCGAGGCGCATGTTGGACGACGGGCAATGGGCGACTGCCGTGCGGGTGCGCGCCAGCAGGTCAATCTCGTCGGCGTTCAGGTGGACGCAATGGGCCAGGTAGACGTCCGGCCCGAGCCAGTGGTGCCGCCGGAGATACTCGATCGGCCGGCAGCCGAAGCGGTCGAGGCAGTAGCGCTCCTCGTCGAGCGTCTCGGCGGCGTGCGTATGCAGCAGCACGCCGCGCTGCCGGGCGAGCATGGCGGTGTCGACCAGCAGTTCGGCGCTGACGTTGAAGGGCGCGCACGGCGCGAGATCGATGCGCCGCAGAGAGCCGGGCCGCGGATCGTGGAAGCGGTCGAGCACGCGTTCGCAGTCGGCCAGCACGCGCCGCTCATCCTCGGCACAGGCGTCGGGCGGCAGCCCGCCCTTGCTCTGGCCGACCGACATGCTGCCGCGGCAAGCGTGAATGCGGATGCCGAGTTCGTCGGCGGCCTCGAGCACGGCCTCGAGGCGGATGTCGCGCGCGGGCGGAAACAGGTAGTGATGGTCGCTGGTGGTGGTGCAGCCGCCCAGCAGCAGTTCGGCGATGCTGACCTGCGCGGCCAGTTTGTGCGTCTCGTAGTCGAGGTGCTGCCAGCGCTGATAGAGCTGCGTGAGCCAGTCGAACAACGGGGCGGTCTGGACCGGCTTCAGGCAGCGGGTGAGCGACTGGAACAGGTGATGATGCGTGTTGATGAGCCCCGGGATGATGATGTGTCGCGCGGCATCGATGGTGAGGTCGGGTGGTGCGGAGGCAACCAGCCGGTCGATGTCGGCGACCGGGCTGACGTTGGCGACGAGTGCGTCGTCGACCACGATCGAGTGATGCTCGAGCACAACGGGCTGGTCGCCGCGATGGAGAACGACGGTGGCGTCGCGGAAGCAGGTCTTCACGCCGTCATGCTAACGCACGCGCGGCGGGCGCGGAACGGGAGGACGACCGGGGTCGGGACGCGGTATCGACCGGCGGCTACACTCCGGCTTGCTGGGAGAGAACCGTGGCCGACCATTACGACCGCTCCGACACGCCGGTGGCCGACCGCATTCGCCAGCGATTGATCCGCGCGCGGCGGCGCTTCCACGCCAATGACAACATCGCTGAGTTCATCGAGCCGGGCGAACTGGAGTCGCTCCAGGGAGAGGTGCAGGCGAAGCTTCAGGGCGTGCTGGACGCGCTGGTGATTGACACCGCCAGCGACCACAACACGCGCGACACGGCCCGGCGCGTCGCCAAGATGTTCATCAGCGAGGTCTTCCGCGGACGCTACGTGCCGATGCCGCCAGTGACCGAATTCCCCAACATCGAGCGGCTGAACGAACTGATGATCATCGGGCCGGTGACGGTCCGCAGCGCCTGCTCGCACCACCTGTGCCCGATCATCGGCCGCCTGTGGGTCGGCGTGATGCCGAACGAGCACTCGGCGCTGATCGGCCTGTCGAAGTACGCGCGACTGGTCGAGTGGGTGATGACGCGCCCGCAGATCCAGGAGGAGGCGGTCATCCAGCTCGCCGACCTGCTGCAGGAGAAGATGCGTCCGGACGGGCTGGCGATCGTGATTCGGGCCGATCATTACTGCATGTTGTGGCGCGGCGTGAAGGACATGGATTCGAAGATGGTCAACAGCGTGATGCGCGGGAGCTTTCTGAAGGACGCGCACCTGCGCCGCGAGTTCCTGGCGCTGCTGAACGGCAACGATCGGTCGTGAGGAAATTCCCATGCTCGTGCGCCTTGTGTACGCCAGCCGTTCGACCCGGCCGATCAACGAGGAGTTGATCGACGCCATCCTGGTCAAGTCGCGCCGCTACAACGCGGAGGCCGGCATCACCGGCGTGTTGTGCATCTGCCACGGCGACGTGTTCATCCAGGCGCTGGAAGGCGGACGCGACGAAGTCAACCGGCTGTACGGCCGGATTCAGCGCGACGAGCGACATACCGACGTGACGCTGCTCGACTACGCCGAGATCGCCGAGCGGCGATTCGCCAGCTGGCGCATGGGCCGCGTCGATCTCGACAAGCTCAACATCGGCGTGATTCTGAAGTATTCCGAGAAACCGCGCCTGGATCCGTTCGCGGTGTCCGGGCGGGTGGCGCTGGCGCTGCTGGAAGAGCTGATGAGCACGGCGTCGATCGTGGGCGGGAACTGAGTCGAGCGGCGGCGGGCGCGATCGTCCGGTCGTCCGCTCACGGCGCCGCGTCCGCGCGGTCAGACCGGGACGACGTCAACGATCTCGACGCCCTGGTAATTGGCGAACTGGCGGGCGGATTCCCAGGCCTCGTTGATGTCGCGGGCGTAGATGCGGTACTGGACGACCGGGCCGAGGGCCTTGTCGCCGGGCTTCTTGTAGCGGTACCAGACGATGTACATGTCCAACGATCCTGACCCGTTCTCGCCGGCCCGGACCGGCGGATGGAGCGGCCCGGCGAACCCTTCATAGTGCCCCCGCACCACGGGAAGTCAAGAGGGCGGCAGGCGGCCCGGTCCAGGCCGCTCGTCCGCGCGACGTGGGGGGGGTCAGCCATCCGCCGGAGTGTCGCCCAGCCTCGCCGCGGACTCGGCGGTCGAAGTCGTCACGGCGTTCGCCCGCGGCGGGCGGGGCTGGCTCTTCCAGCGGCGGTGAATCCAGAGGTACTGCTCGGGGGCGGCGCGGACGAACGCCTCGATGGCGCGGGTGAACTCGGTGGTGATCCAGGTCAGCTCATCCTCGCGATGCTCCCAGTCCGCCGGGCGGATGATGCGATTCACCACCACTTCGTAGCGGAAGCGATGGCCGACGCGCCGCGCGCAGCCGACGATGATCGGCACGCGATGCTGGATGGCCAGCAGGCCGATCGAGCGATAGGTCGACGCCGGGCGGCCGAAGAACGGGACGAACAGCCCCTTCGAGCCGGCGTTCTGATCGGCGATGAAGCAGAGCGCCTGGCGGTCGTCGAGCACGTCGCTCATCGAACGCGTCGCGCCCTTCTTGTAGAGCAGGCGCAGGCCGCTGGGCTCGCGCTGCGCCATCAGGAAATCGTTGAGATATTCGTTGTCGAGCGGACGCATGACGGCCACGATGTCGGCGCCCAGTGTCGCCAAGGTGAAGCCGAGCACCTCCCAGTTGCCGTAGTGGGCCGTGAGCATGATGCAGCCCTCGCGGCCGAGCAGGATGCGGAGCGGTTCGGCCAGCCCGTCGAGACTGACGTAGCGTCGCCAGCTCCAGAGGCTGATGAGCCGGGGCGTGAAGAGCACCTCGATCGCGAGCATGGCGAGCGACTGCATGGACTCGCAGGCGACGCGCCGCACCTCGGCCTCGGGCAATTCGGGCATGGCGAGGCGGATGTGCTCCTCGGCGCGGCGGCCGTGCTTGGCGAGCGCGGGCCCGATCAGCGGCAGCCAGCGGGGAAAACGGTACCAGGCGCGGCCGAGCCACCGGGCGGTGCGCAGGTTGGCATCCACCGGAAAGCAATGCAGCACGGCGGTGAGCATGCGCACAGCGAGGTAGGTCAGATAATCAAGCCAGCGCCGGCGGACCTTCACGATCGCGATTGTAGCGGCTGAGGCGGCGTCGGCGCCCGCGACGGGGAAGCTTGGCCGCACTGGGCTGCGGGCCGATAGTTCCGACGGGCGCCGTTTCGCGCGGCCCCCGGTCAGGAGCGCCATGTCGGCGGCGATCAGATTCATGTCGGCGGCGATCTCGCGCGTTGTGCGGCACCAGCCGGCTCACGCCGGCGGGCCCGGGCGGCAGGCGCGCGGCTTCACGCTGGTCGAGTTGCTGATCGTCGTCGTCATCCTGGGCATTCTGGCCGGATTGGCGATGCCGTACATGACGGACGCGTCGCTGGATGCCCGCATCGCGGCCACGCAGAACCTGCTCCGCACGATGTCCACGGCGATCGACGTGTATCGCGTGCGCTATACGCGGCCGGACTTCCCGTCGCACGTGATGGGCACGTGGTTCGCCGGAAGCGCGGTGCCGGCCAGCCCGATGTACGAGGGTCCGACCGGCGCCAACGGCGTCGAGGTCGTGAACGTCGCGAGCAAGATGCATCCGCCACAGCGGGTCCTGGCGGGCGGACTGACGCCGTGGTGGTACAACCGCGCCAACGGCGTGCTTCGGGCGCGGGTGAAGGACCTCGGCGATGCCGGCAGGAATGACTGGCTGTACCGCGTGGTCAACTCGGACGGTCAGACGATCATCTCGTCGGGTGTCACGCATCTCGACGCGGGCAAGGGCGACACATTCTCGCTCCCGCCCAGCTTCCAGGACGGTGGCACGCTGGGAGAGCAGGTCGGGGGGCTGCCGATTGGGGCCGATTAGAAAGGGCGATCGCGGCGGCGGGGCCGCGGCGACGCGCGGGCGCTACGCGCTCTCGAACTGTTCGAGGAACGAGACCACGCGATCGGTGGCGAACTCGTGCGCGAGCTTGGCCCGGTCGACGACGGTGTCGATCGACCACGCCTGCGGCGCGGCCCACTTGGCGTCGACTTCGACGAAGAGCTGGCTCACGTCCTCGACCAGCGATTCGATCTTGATCTCCCCCTGCCAGGTGGGCTGACCGGCGGTGTCGATCGGCGGGAGCACGAAGCGCAGACCGAGCGCGTGCACGGGCCGGTGCAGCGGCGTCAGGCGCTCCTGAAGGTTCAGGCAGCGATTGCCGAGGAAGAGCCGCGAGTCGCTGCCGGGGGCGTTGACGGTCAGGCGGATCATTGAGCCGGAGCCCATCAGGACGCGCGGCGAAAAGGAGTCGACCAGGCCGGTCAGGACGAGCTTGAGATTGTCGAGGAACAGGTCGAACGTCGAGATCGGAAAAAACTCCTCGAAGTTCAGCAGGTCGGGCTGGAGCGTCAGCTTCATCTGGCTGCGCTGATCGCCGTCGGCCTGCGGCGACGCCAGCACCCAGGCATGTTCGTTGAACTCCTGGCGGCGCCAGTCGAAGCCCTCGGACATCTTGATCTGGAAGTCCTGGCGCTTCTGCTTGTCGAAGACGGCCGGCGGTCCGAAACGAACGCCGACGTGATAGCCGCGCGACTTGAGGGATTCTCGAATCACGGCGTGTCTCTCAGGCCGATGTCGGCCTCACGACGGGCTGGTGGTCGGCGCCGCCGTCGCCGCCTGCGCGGGGGCGTCCGGCGCGGCGTCGACCG
>CAZNUJ010000060.1:0-14019 GCA_964576285.1 uncultured Planctomycetaceae bacterium
CGCCGGCCCCGCCGCGGGCCGTGACGGCCGCCGTGAGACTGACCGTTCGGCCGTGAATGATGACTCCGCCGCCGCTGCCGCCGCCCGCGCCACTCCCGGAAAGTTGCGTACCGCCGGCCGCGCCATCGGCGCGGACGCCTTGCCCGCCGATGATGACGTGACCCAGTGCGCCCAGTTCCAGCCCGCCACCGCCGCCGCCGCCGTCGGCCACGGGCAGGTTGTTGCCGCTGCCTGGCCCGCTGCCTGCGCCGCCCGACCCGCCTTGCAGAGTGCCGGCGAGCTGGCCATACGTTCCGCCGCCCTCGCTTCCGAAGCAGACGAAGAAGCAGAACTGCGGGCCGAGTCCGTTGGCGCCGCCTCCTCCGAATCCGCCGCCGCCGCCGCCGTTGATGCCCCCGTTTCCGCCGCCCGGACCCTCGCCGCTGCGACCGAACCAAGCCACCGGACTACCGGATAACGAGAACGCCACGCGCGTGCCCGTGCCGCCGTCGTGGCCGCCCGGACCGCCGAACCGGTTCCCGCCGTTTCCGGCACTGGCATCGATCAGGCCGGTGCCCGTCACTTCGAGTGCGGTCTTCGAGAGCAACGCCACCGGTCGCGTTCCGGAGACGGCCCTGACAAGCATGCCGTTGCCGACGGTGATGCTGTCGAACGTGAAGACCGCGATCTCCACGCCGCCGCTCGACACGACTTCGCCGTTGATCGTTCCGGTGGGCCCCGAGATCACCGGCGGCGTGACGCCCGATTGGATCGTGTACGTCCCGGCCGTGGTTGGGAACGCCCCCAGCGAGGCGTACGCGGCCGGGTCGAGCAATTCGGCTCTGGCCGTTGCCGTGACGCAGGCCATCGCGAGCAGCAGGGCGGAATAAGCGGTTCGGGCGTGGCGGTTCATCGCATCCATCTCCGGCTGGCGGCGCAGTCGGCCGCCGGCGTTCGTGTGTCATGGCCCGGTCAACCGCACCGGGCGTCGGCTGCATGTTTGATGGATGGCAAACCTTACGACCGGCGCCAGGCCGGTCGGTCCATCCGAAATGGCAGTACGCAAACGACCGCCGAACCCCGTCATCGAAAACTCGTGAAGGTGTCTGGGAATCGAGGCGCGGACCGCCAGTTGGATCACCGGGCGGAGGCGTTCCGCGGTATCGGGGTTGGCTCAGCGGGCGATGAAGAGCCGCTGGGTGGTGCCGCCGCGGCCGATCAGCACGCGAACCGGGCGCTGGCAGTGCGGGCAACGGCCTTCGTACGCCGGGGCCGCCAAGGAGCGGTAGATGCGGGAATACACCCCGCAGCAGTCGAACTGGATGCCGATCCACGGTCGGTGGGAGAGCGCGGCATCGGCGGGCGGCGGGGCGTCGGTCGGCTCAATCCCGGCGATATCGATCAGAAAATCGGGCTGCTCGCGCATTCCAGACTGGGTATCGGCCGTTCGCCGCGAGGACTGAACCCGCGGCCGGCGGCGACCTAAACCGGCCGGACGCCGGAGGGGGGGCGGGACGCCAGCAGCCGCTGCACGCGAGCGATCAGCTCGTGGCGGTTGACCGGCTTGCTGAGGAAGTCGTCGCAGCCGCTCTCGGTACCGCGCTCGACGTCGGCGAACTCGTTCAGCGCCGTCACCATGATGATCCCGATGTGCCTGGTGGCCGGGTCCGACTTGAGCTTCTTGCACACCTCGTAGCCGCTCATCTTTGGCATCATGATGTCGAGCAGAATCACGTCCGTCCGCCGCTCGGCCACGACCCGCAGCGCATCCGCGCCGCTGCTGGCGCGCAGCGTCGTGATGCCGGGCACTTCCTCGAGGTAGGCCTCAAGCAGTTCCAGGTTTTGCAGATTGTCGTCGACGATCAGGACGGTGCCGCTGACCGGCGCTGGCTGGGCGGACATTCGAACCTCCGCATCCTCGACGATGCGACCGGGGCGCTGGGCGGCTCACCGTGCCGCCGAGTCGCTCCGGTAGATTATCCGAAGATCGCCGTTTCCGTCAGGCGCGCGCTGTGGCCTATGCCGACCGAAAGGAAGTGGCGGACTACCGGCCGGAAACCGATCTGGCGACGCACTCGATCGCCAGATAGGCCGATCCGATGAAGCCGGCGTCGTTGGCCAGTTCCGCCAGTACTATCTCGGGCCAGTCGCCCAGGCTCGGCCACATCAACTCCGCGAAATGGCGACGCACGCCGCCGAGCAGGTCGTCGCCCGCCGCGCACATGCCGCCGGCCAGGATGATCCGCTCGAGGTTGAGGGTGTGCGTGAGCGTCACGCACGCCATCGCGAGGTAGCGGCACGTGTCCGACCAGACCTCGGTCGCCAGGGCGTCGCCGCTCCGCGCCGCCGCGACCACGTCGCGCGAGGTAAGGCGACCGTTGGCGCGCATCACCTCGGTCAGCACCGACGCCTCGCCGGCCGCGACTCGCTCGGCGGCACGCTCGGCGGTGCTCGACGCGGATGCGTACGACTCCAGACAACCGCGCTGTCCGCACTTGCACGGCCGCCCGTGGAGTTCGACGATCGTGTGACCCAGTTCGCCGGCGTTCTCGTAGCGCCCGCGCCAGATGCCGTTGTTCAGGATCAGCCCGCCGCCGATGCCGGTGCCGAGCGTCAGCATGGCCATGTCGGTCGTGCCGCGGCCCGCGCCGAGCCAGTGTTCGCCGAGCATGGCGCAGTTGGCGTCGTTGTCGAGCGTCACCGGCAGGCCGGTGGCGTCGCTGATGGGCGCGACCACCGGCTCCTCGACCCATCCCGGCAGGTTGGGGGGACTGATGACCACGCCGCGATGCGCGCGGATTGACCCCGGCGCCCCGACGCCGACCGCGACCGCCTCGTGCCCCATCCGCTCGGCCTGAGCGCGGAGGGATTGCACGAGGTCGATCATGCGCGCGATGACGTGTTGCGGTCCGCCGTGCGACTCGGTCGGGATCGACGCCCGAAACAGCACCGAGCCGTCCGCCGCCACCAGGCCGGACTTGATGTCCGTGCCGCCGAGGTCGATGCCGACGGCGACCGCGTGCTGGCTGTGTCTCATCTGCCTCGGGGCCTTCCGTTGATCAGCCGGTGAAACGTGCATTAGACGACCTTCGCGCACGCCGGTCAACGCACCTGCCATCCGAAGAACCGCGCGGCGTTCGCCGCGGTCAGCGCCGCCAACTCGTCGAACTCGACGCCGCGAATCTCGGCCAGCCGCCGCGCGACGTGCGCGACGTGCGCCGGCTCGTTCGGGCGAACGTGCCGGACCGGCTCCGGCGAGAGGTACGGCGCGTCCGTCTCGATCATAAACCGATCCGGCGGCAGGCGGCGGGCGACATCCGCCACATCTCGCGCATTCTTGAAGGTCACCACCCCGGTCAGCGAAATCCACCAGCCGTGCGAGAGAATCTCGTCCGCCTCGGCCGCTGTTCCGGTAAAACAGTGAAACACCACCGGGCACGCGCTCCCCAGGCTCGACAGGAGTGACACGCAATCCGCGTGCGCCTCGCGGCAGTGGATCACCACCGGCTTGCCCAGCCGTTCGGCCAGTGCCAGCTGCTCGGCGAAGACGGCCTGCTGCCGTTGCCGCGGCGAGAAGTCGTAGTGATAGTCGAGGCCCATCTCGCCCAGCGCCACCACTCGCGTGTCGCCGGCGAGGCTTTCGAGTTCCGCCCGCCAGTCGCCGGTTACCTTCGCGGATTCATGCGGGTGCACCCCGGCCGCCACCGAGACACGCGGCGCGACATCCGGCAGCGTCAGCGCGGCCCGGGCGTCCGCCGGATCGGTGCCGATCGTGACGACGTGTCCGACCCCGGCCGCGACCGCGCGGCTCAGCACGCCGGCCAGTTGCTCGTACAGCGCGGGAGACGTCAGGTGGCAGTGCGAGTCAACCAGCATGCGGCCGTCAACCACGGGGGACGAACGCCTCTTCGATGTGACGAATCTCCGGGGCGCCCGTGTCACCCAGCACGACCGAGATGGAGTCGAAACGGTACGCTCGGTCCGGGTAGCCGTGCGCAGTCAGCCAGGCGTGCGCGACGCTGAGGAGCTTGCGCCGCTTGGCCGGCCCGATGTTGACCTCCGGGTCGGCCGCATCGCGAGAGCGTCGCGTCTTCACCTCGACGAAGACCACCGTCTCGCCGCGTAGCGCGACGAGGTCGAGCTCGCCGTGGGGACAGCGCCAGTTTCGATCGAGGATGCGATAGCCGCCGCGCTGAAGGAAGCGCCGAGCGGCCGACTCGCCCGCCGCGCCGACGTCCGTTCCGCGCCCGAACATGCTCGTCGGGCCGCGTCAGACCGCGCCGGCCATCGCCGGCTCGCGCGGTTTCTCGCCGCCGGCGGACGACTCCTCGGCCGCCTCGCGCCGCTCGGCCAGCTTGCGGGCCTTGCCGACGCGTTCGCGCAGGAAGTAGAGCTTGCCGCGGCGCACCTTGCCGTGACGAATGACGTCGACATGGGCGACCTTGGGCGAATGCAGCGGGAAGGTCCGCTCGACGCCCTCGTTGTTAACGATGCGCCGCACGGTGAAGGTCGCCCCGGTGCCGGCGCCGCGGCGGCCGATCACCACCCCGATGAACGGCTGCACCCGCTCCTTGCCGCCCTCGACGATGCGGACGCCCACCTCGACGGTGTCACCGATCTCAAACTGCGGGGCGGCGGTCTTCTGGCTTGCGGCCTCGACGGCCTGGATCAGTCTGTTGCGCATGACACCATCTCCGACGGAACGACCCGATTCATTCGCCCGGCGACAGCAGGTCCGGCCGGCGGCGGGCGGTGATCCGCACGGCCTCTTCTCGGCGCCAGCGCTCGATCCGCTGGTGGTCGCCGCTCAGCAACACGTCCGGCACGCTCAGCCCGCGATACTCCCGCGGGCGCGTGTACTGCGGATACTCGAGCAGTCCGCCGACGAACGATTCCTCGTCCAGCGCGTCGGCGGCGCCCAGCACTCCCGGAATCTGTCGGACGACCGCGTCGACCAGAATCATGGCCGCCGCCTCGCCGCCCGATAGCACGTAGTCCCCGACCGATACCTCGCGAGGCCGGAGAATGTCGAAAATGCGTTCGTCGAATCCTTCGTAATGTCCGGCGACGATCAGCAGCCGAGCGGCCGACGCCAACTCGCACGCGACGGCATGATTCAGTCGCTCGCCGCGCGGCGTCAGGAAAATCTTCGTCGCCGGCTCGGCGCTCTCCTGCTCGATCGCCTCGACCGCGTCGATCACCGGCTGGCACATCAGCACCATGCCCGGTCCGCCGCCGAACGGACGATCATCCACTTTGCGATGCGGATCCAGCGAATACGTCCGCAGATGATGGCAGCGGATCCGCACACGCCCGCCGGCCTGCGCTCGACCCAGAATACTCGCCGAGAAGTACGGCTCGCAAACCTCCGGAAACAGCGTCAACACGTCGATCCGCATGTCCGCGTCCCGTGTCCGCGGCGGCCCGTGTCGACGCCCCGCTGTCAGCTTGCCGACTTCGCAGCCGGCGGCTTGCGAATGCCCAGCGACTTGAGCAGCCCGCGCACCGTCTCGGACGGCTGCGCGCCCATCGACAGCCAGTAGGTCACGCGTTCGCTGTTGAAAACAACCCGCTTGGCCGGGTCCGGCGCGAGCGGGTCGTAGAACCCAAGCTCCTCGATCGAACGGCCGTTGCGACGCGTGCGGCTGTCGACCGACTGGAGGCGGTAGAACGGCCGCCCCTTGCGACCGAGCCGCTTGAATCTCAGCTTGACTGCCATGTTCACCTCTCGGCGCGACCCGGCGCCGCTCTCTCATATCGTCCTGCATTGCGACGGATCGTCGATTGTACCAGCTTATCCGCTCAGGACAAGCCCCTGCCTGCGCCGTTAAACAGCCGTCTCGCCAGAGGTTGCGGCGCCAGGCTCGGCCGAATTGTGCATAGCCGAGCGGGCCGGTTCGCGGATACCATGGCGGCCGAGGAGCCTTCGGCATGAATCTCGCCACCACATCGCCCGCCCTGGAAAACCTGATCGCCGTCGCCGCCGGCCGCGAGCCGGCCGACCTCGTCCTCCGCGGCGGACAGGTCGTCAACGTGCTCAGTGGCGAGGTGTACGCGGCGGATATCGCCATCGTCGGCGACCGCATCGCCGCCGTGGGCGAGGGCTACTCCGCGCGGCAAGTCATCGACCTGGGCGGGCAGTTGGTCTGCCCCGGCTTCATCGACGCTCACGTTCACATCGAGTCATCGCTCCTGGCCGTCCCCGAGTTCGCGCGCGTGGTCGCGGCCCGCGGCACCACGGCCGTCATCGCCGACCCGCACGAGTTCGCCAACGTCATGGGCGCGGAGGGCATTCGCTTCGTCCTGCGCACCGCCAAGCACGCGCCCATCGGCGTGTTCGTGATGCTCAGCTCATGCGTTCCGGCGTCGCCGCTCGAAGGCGCCGGCGCCGAACTCTCGGCCGTCGACCTACTGCCGTTCCTTTCCGACCCGTGGGTGCGCGGCGTGGCGGAGATGATGAACTACCCGGGCGTGATCGAGGCGCGCGAGGAAGTTCTCGACAAGATTCGCATCGCCGACGAGCGCACCATCGACGGGCACGCTCCGGGACTGACCGGCCGCGCGCTGGTCGCCTATGCCGCCGCCGGCATCGCCAGCGACCACGAGTCGATCACCGCCGCCGAGGCGATCGAGCGGCTTCGGCTCGGCATGCACGTCATGATTCGCGAGGGATCGCAGACACGGAACCTGGAGGCGCTGCTGCCCGTCATCACCCCGCAGGCGGCCTCGCAGCTCATGTTCTGCACCGACGACAAGAACGTCGAGGACCTGCTCGGTGAGGGACACATCGACTTCATGATCCGCAAGGCCGTCGCCGCCGGGCTCGACCCGGTGCTGGCCGTGCGACTCGCGACCTACAGCCCGGCGCGCTATTTCGGCTTGCGGCGTGTCGGGGCGATCGCCCCCGGTTACCAGGCCGATCTGGCGATCGTCTCGGACTGGAAGGAGTTCCGCGTCACGCGAACCATCCGCCATGGCGCGACCACCGCGCTCGACGGCGCCTGCACCTGGACGCCGGCCGAATCGACTCCCGCGGTCGTCCTGCGAAGCAGCGTCAACGTTCAGTGGCTCGAGCCGGGTCAGTTCGCGATCCCGCTGCGCTCGCAGCCGCGGCCGCACGTGCACGTCATCGAGGTCATGGAGAACCGCATCGACACCGGGCGGAGCTTCGAGCCGGCCGCCGTCCGCGACGGACAGGTCGTGGCCGACCCGGGTCGCGACCTGGCCAAGCTGGCGGTCGTCGAACGACACCGCGCCAGCGGCGAGATCGGTCTGGCACTGGTCCGTGGGTTCGGTTTGCAGCGCGGCGCGCTGGCCTCGTCGGTGGCCCACGATGCGCACAACCTGATCGCGGTCGGCATGAACGACGAGGACATGCTCGCGGCCGTGGTGCATCTCGTGAAGATGCGCGGCGGACTGTGTGCCGTCGCCGACGGCAAGGTCCTCGCCGACCTGCCTCTGCCGATCGCCGGTCTGGTCAGTGACGCCCCGGCGGCGAACGTGGCCGCGCAGCATCGCCGCATCGTTCAGGCCGCGCACGGGCTTGGCTGCCGGCTGGCGCAGCCTTTTATGGCGCTGTCGTTTCTGAGCCTGTCGGTGATCGGCAAGCTGAAGCTGACCAACCAGGGTCTGGTCGACGTGGAGCGCTTCGCGCGCATCCCGCTCATGGCCGACTAGCGCGGCGGATCAGTGCTCGGTCGGCGGTGGCTCCGGCTGGGCGCCGGTCGCCATGCCGCAGCGCGCCATGGTCTGGGTGATCTTCTCCCCCAGCGTCTCGGTCGTGAACGGCTTGACGACGTAGTTGCTGACGCCCGCCATCACCGCCTCGACCACGCGTGATTTCTCCGCTTTCGAGGTGCACATGATGATCGGCAGCGTGCGGTCGGTCTCGCGAATCTTGCGGACCAGCGTGATGCCGTTCATCCGCGGCATGTTCCAATCGACCAGCATCAGGTCCGGCCGCTGCTCGCTGATGCGGGTCAGCGCCTCGATCCCATCCGACGCCTCGGTGATGTCCTCGTGTCCGAGTTGCCTCAGCACGTTCTTCTGGATGTTGCGAATGGTGGGAGATTCGTCGACCAGCAGGATTCTCATGCGTGCGTTCCGCCGTCGGGCGAGCGGCCCGGCTCCGCCACGCTATCGGCTCGGCGAGAGTGCGAGTGCAGCAAATCGTGCCCCGCCGGCGGCGCGGTCGGTCTCGAGTGCCGTGCGACCGGTTGACCGTGGTCTCGATCGGTCCTCGCGGGGCTGAACGACCGCAAAGAACGTGCATCGCGAGACGCGGGTTGACCTGGGTCTGGAGGCGCACCCGCCGCCGTCCCGCGACCATTCGCGGACCGGGGTTTTCCCGATATTCCGGATACATGCGGTCACTTGGATCAGTCGCGGGTCGCCGGCCGCCGGAGTCGGCACGCCGAAGTCGGGCGGGAGCACGCCCGTCGCCCGTGCGAGGTTAGTTTTTTCTGGCTTTCGCGGCCCTGCCCGTGTCCGCGCGAGCACTGCGCGCCGTGCCGGTCGTGCGACGCGGCCCGGACGCGGCCTTCGCGGCGGACTTGGCTCTGCCTGCGGGGCGCTTTCGTGGCGCTGCCAGCGCCGCCTGGTACTTCGCCACGTAATCCCGCGCCGTGATGCGTGCGATGGTCTTGCCCAGCACATCCAGCGCGAGGTCTTCGACGCGCTTGAAGCGGATGCAGCACTTGCCCATGTCGAGCCGCTTGCCGGTCTTGGCCCATTCGGCCCGGAAACGCCGTTCGGATTCGGCGTCGCCATACAGGCACATCAGGTACAGCGACATGTAGTTCTTCTGCGACGCCAGCCCGCCGAACGGCAGCGGCTTCCGCGGGTCGCAGTGATAGCCGTCCGGGAACACGCGGTGTGGCACGTAGTAGCAGATCCCGCCCCAGTGCATGCCTTCTTCGAATTCGCGGTCGAGATGGCGCAGCACGACCTCGCGCACCTTGCCAAGGGCCTCGCGACGGTCGACTGGCAGCGAGGCGAGGTACTCTTTGACGGTCGCGGCTTTGCTTTGCATGGCGTGCAGTCTAACACGAAAGCGGGCGGCGCAATATCCGGCGCAGTCGACGCCTTCTCACAGCAGTCCGGCGCGGATATCGAGCTCGATTCTCAGCCGGAACCCCGCGCGAATCGCGGAGATCGGGGGTGGCGTCAGTAGCCGATTGGCAAGGCGCTTCACTGGGCGTTGCAGGACTCGAACGTATGGCCGAAACCCCAGCAAAACCGGGGTTTTCAGAACCACGCGACCCGAAATCCGACCCGATGGCCGGGCTTGTCCGGGACATTCTACGGCTTCCGCTGTCCGACGGCGAGAAGGCCGAGGCCGTCCGGCGACTGCTGGCCGAGGGGCGGGAATGATGGGCAATCGACCAGCGCCATGGCCGGGCGGCTGGGTGCACCGCTCACCGTCGCGCGCGGATTGGCCCATCAGTGGCGCGTGGGGCGGTCACACCAGATCATGTTCTCGACCGAGCCGCAGGGGGGCGGGTCATGAACCGCTCAAAATCGCTCGCCGAAAATCGCTCAAATCGCTCATCAGGGTTTTCCCATATGCCAAGCCAAATTACCTATTTTAACATGCGGGAGGCGCCTGCTCGCGGTTTCGCTCGCTCGTCGCTCGCCGCTAGGCGCGGCGTCCCCCCCTTAAGGGGGGGACGCGAGCGACGAGCGAGCGAAAGCCGACAGGCGCCTGCGACGGAGCGAGCGAAAACGAGCGGCTTGGACGATCAGAAATGAGCGGATTGAGCGATTTGTGGCGAGGCCTTGTAAAACGCTCAGAATTGGCCTATAACGCACGCAACGACGAGGGCCGAAGTTTGTCGCGTCCGAGCAAATTGCGTGCAACCTGGGGCATTCTAGGTAGGTTCTTTGGCCCACCCTGGACTAGTCGGGCTTCGCGACCATCGAGAAAATTTGCGCGTAGGGGGTAGATTCCCGGGGAAACGCCAGCCGACCGAGCGGCGCGTGTCTCGCCCGCGCGGGGCCTTTTTGTTGCCTAAAAGCGCACAAGACCCTAGGGGCTAGACTCACTTACGGCTTGACCTCTCACGCCGACTCACTACAGTAACGCACGCGGAGTAGCTACCGCGTGCCTATGCCGACTAGCCCGCGCCGGCCCCCCATTCCCCGGCGCGTGGCTGGTCGGCGCGAAAAAGGAATGGGACATGCCGCAAAAACTCACTTCTCTTGCCACGGCTGATTTTCGGAAACAACTGAAAAGGTTCATCGCCATCGCTAAGCGCGTCGCTAGGCATGGCGTCGGGCCGCATCGTTCGGACCTCGCGTCGGTGCTGACGAGTCGCGACGGCGTCCCCGCCCTGCAAGTGGCTTATACGGCCGCGCGACGCGACAACCTGCCCTGGGCTGACGACTTGAAAAGCGCGCTGATCGACGCGGGCCGCCTGCTGGCTGGTCGCGGCGGCGATGCGGCGGAGATGCTGGCGGATGCGCAACGTGTCGAGGCGGCGGTGTTTCCGCCGCGAAAAAGCGGCGAGGAAATCACGGCCGAGCTAGAGAAAAGGCGGCATACCCGCTTCCCCGGCGTGCGCGCGCTGGCTCGTGAATACGATGTCGCGCCCGCCACCGTGTCGCGGATCATCAAGAGATCGGCGGCGTTGTCCCGCTGGGCGGACCGGGCCGCTCTGCGACGATCTCCGCGCGCCACCGGCGGCGTTGACGTAGCCGAACTGTCCGCCGACCGTGCCGACGAAATCGCCCGTTTGGCCGAAGATCAGGCCCGCGACGATAGTGACCGCATCTGGTCGCGACCCTGAAACAAAACGAAACACTTACACCTTGCAAAACCCGCATTTTTCGTGGCGATAATGCGGATTTCAGGGGTGTATCACGAAACAGGTGAGACTTGGTAGAGGCGGCGATTGGGCCGCTCTATGGAGTCTCATCATGCCAATTGTTCCATTGAGAACCGAGGCCCTGCTAGCCCGGCGGCTGGGCGTACCGCTGGCCGAAATCCGGCGGCTCATCAAGAAGTACCGCATCACTGCCGCCGGGCACGCGGACGGCGTGAAAGTGTACGGCCCTGAGGCGCTTGAAGCCCTTCGCGTCGCGTCCGAGGCTGAGCGGGAGGCTCGCCCATGACGCACGAACCCCAACAGCGGGCCGAGGCCCTGGCCGTTGACGCGCGCGGCGCGGCGAAGCTGCTCGGCATCGGCGCGCGGACCGTCGCGGACCTGGCGGCGCGCGGCGAGCTGCCGTTTGTTCGGATCGGTCGGCGCGTCGTGTATCCGACGCATCTACTCCGAAAGTGGCTTGATCTCCGCGCCGCGAACGCGGCCGCGCTGCGCGACGAGGGGGCGGCCGATGACCCCCGTTGACCGCGTGTTGGACGCGCTCGCCGCGCAGACCGGCCGCAAGCCGAGCAGGAACGGCACGGGCTGGCGGTCGCGTTGCCCGGCGCATGACGACCGGAAGCCGAGCCTGTCGATCGGCGTCGGCGACAACGGCAAGGTACTGCTTCACTGTCACGCGGGATGCGCCACGGCCGACATACTCGCCGCGCTCGGGCTGACGATGCGCGACCTCATGCCCGACAACGGCGCGGGGCCGCATCGGCGAGGGCCGTCGGCAAGCCGCCCGGCCGCGAAACCGGCGGCGCGTGGTCTGACATTCCCGACGGCCGACGCCGTGATTGCGTCGGTCAGATTCGGCGCGCCGTCGGCCACGTTCGAGTATCGCGACGCTGCGGGCGAGCTGGTCGCGATCGTCGCGCGCTGGGACCGCGACGGCGGGAAGGAAATCCGCCCCGTCACGCGGACGGCCGGCGGCTGGCGCATCGGCGCGGCGGATGAACCGCGATTGCTCTACCGGCTGCCGGAACTGGTGGCATCGAGCGGCCTGATCTATGTGGCCGAGGGTGAGGGCTGCGCCGAGGCTCTGGCGGCGTCCGGGCTGACGGCTACGACCTCATCCGGCGGCTCGCAAGCGGCGGGCAAGTCTGACTGGTCGCCGTTGCGCGGTCGTGACGTGGTGATTGTGCCGGATCACGACGAGCCGGGGCGGAAGTATGCCGACGACGTGGCGCGACTCGCACGGGAAGCGGGCGCGGCGTCGGTGCGGATCGTTGATCTGCGCGAATACTGGCCGGATATCCCGCCGGGCGGCGACGTGGCGGACTTGCTCGCCAGACTGAACGGCGACGGCGACGAGCTGCGCCGCATCCTCGAACAACTGGCGGCCGAGGCCGAACCGGTCGCGGCGGACGACGACGACGCGGAGCGCGACGAAACGCGGCCGGGTACGACGTTCGCGGCCGCGCTCGATGGCCTGATCGACGCGGTTCACGACGCGCGGCCGTTGGTGGTGACGCTCCCCGTCAACGTGCCGCTGATCGACGATTCCTGCGGCGGCCTGGTGCGCGGCGAATATCTCGGACTGGCGGCCGGGCCGGGCGTCGGGAAATCGACCTTTGCAGATATGCTTGTCGTCAATGCGCTTTCGCGCGACAGGACGATCAGCGGCCTGGTGTTCAATCTCGAAACGTCAACGGCCGTCCGCACGGCGCGCATTCTCTGCGGTCGCGCCGTCCGACTGAGCGAGCACAACGCGATCACGCGATACATCCCGCTCGGTCGCGTGTTGCGCGGCGAGCTTGAACCGAGCTTTTCCGACACGCTGGACGAGACGGCGGCCGAGCTGCGCGACGCGATCGGCGACCGGCTGACGTTCATCGACAACGTGAGCGACGCGGCGGCTATCGCGCGGATCATCCGTGAGCGCAGGCCGGACGTGGTGCTGGTGGACCATATCGGCCTGGTGCGGTGCGCCGGCGACGGCTCGGTGGTGGAGCAATTCGATCGTGCCCTGGCCGAACTCCAATCAGCGCTGCACGAAACGAACGCGGCCGGAATTCTGATAAATGAGATTTCCAAAGTCGGACTGGCGCTTGGCACGGCCGACTTGTCGGCGGTACGCGGATCGGCAAGGTTCGCGTCCCTGGCCGGAATGTTCCTTGGCATGGCGCGCGTTACGGACGACGAGGCCGACGGGACCGGCGACGACCGCGACCCGCGACTGACGATCCAGATTTTCAAGGCGCGTCACGGCCGCGCTTTTACGCAATGCAAGGCGCGGCTTTTCGGGGGCTGCGCCTACCTGTATCTCGACGAGGTGGAGGCGATCCGGCCGGCGAAGAGGGGGAAGGGCAAAAGACGATGACGCCAAAGCATGACGACCTCATCGGCGTTGTCGTTAGCGACAATCCGCCAGAGCATCGGCGGTCCGGCGGCGGGGGGGCGATCCGGGCGCGGTTCGCGCTGTTCAACGCGCTGGTCGATAAGGCGATGAGGGACATGACGCGCGGCGAACTGGTGGTGTGGCTCGTGTTGTACCGTCACGCCGACGCGGTGGGCGAAGCGACGGCGGCGGTGGCCGATATCGCGCGACGTGGCGGTTGCAATCCTGGCACGGTCAAGCGCGGCCTGGTCGGACTCCAGCGGGCCGGGCTGGTGACGAGGATCAAGCGCGGCACGCTGGCGGGAGGCCCCTCACGATGGCGGTTGAACCGGCTTCTAGAAACGTGATCTCCATAGGGCGCACTGGCGCGCCCTATGACCAATCCATAGGGCGCGCCAGTGCGCCCTCATTGGGTGCATGGGCGCGCCCTATCACACTCCCTACGGGAGTGCCGGGGGAAAACACCGCCGGAACGGCGGGTGTTTTCCCCCGGCCGCCTGACCATGTTCCGCGCCGCGCGACGGCTAATAGATGCTCCCCCTGCCACGGCTGGCCGGTCGCGGGCGTTGCATCCAGCGCGCGACCTGCACAACGCTACGCGCGTACGCCGTCCGATGGCCTGGCGACCAGACCCGCCCAAAACGCGCCACGTTGCCCTAGGATCGACGCGGCGCGTTCGGACGTGGTTTGGGACTGGCCGAAACGGCGTAGGGCATTCTCGACGACCGCGCCCGCTGGAGATCATTGCGGCGACCGCGCCCGGGCGGCGGCACGGCGTGGCGTCGCGGCGGCGCGCGGCCGGATTCCGGGCGATTGCGATTTTCTCGCTTGACT
>CAZNUJ010000061.1:0-13616 GCA_964576285.1 uncultured Planctomycetaceae bacterium
CGGCCGCCGCAGTGCTACCGCCCGAACCGGCCGCGCCGAGCGTGCCCGCGCCGGTGGCATCACCCAAGCCCGCACCCGTTCGTGTTGACGACGACTCGCTCGAGGCGGCCGTGCGCCGTTTTCTGGCGAAGCGGCTCGGCGTTGACGAAGCCGCCGTTTCCACGCGCTTCTCGGCCGCGGACCGCGAGCGGCGGGCCAGTGGCGGGGTCAGCGGCATCGAACTGCGATCGCGCGGCGAGCCGCTGGGCCTCGTCGCGCTGGAGGTCACGCTGACGGGCGACGACGGACGAACGCGGCGCGTCCCGCTGTCGGTCGAGGTGGCCGTGACCCGGGCGGTGCTGGTGGCGAAACGCGCGATCAATCAGGGCACGCGCGTGAAACCGGGCGACGTGGCGCTGGAGCCGCGAACGTTCACCCGTCCCTCGGACGGCTCGGCTGACGACGTGGCGGCCGTGCTCGGCCGGGAGGCGCGGGTGTTCATTCGCGCCGGCGAGCTCGTGCGCCCGCAGGATCTGCGCGAGCCTGCACTGGTTCGCCGGGGCGATCTTGTCACCGTGTGGAGCCGACGCGGCGGATTGGCGATCAAGACGGTCGGACGCGCTGCGGCGTCCGGGACGCTGGGCGAGTCCGTCTCGGTGAAGGTCGAGGGCAGCCGGGAGCTGCTCGAGGCGACCATCACCGGCCCGCGAACCGTCAGCGTGGATGGCACGGTGCAGGTGGCCGCCAGATGACGCGAAGACGTCCAATCCGATGCGTGTGGATCGCCGGCAGCGTGCCGGCGGTCGTGCTCGCCTGGACCGTGGCGGCTGCCGTCGCACAGTCGTCGTCTCTGTACCTCCAGGCCGAGTCGGCGCGACAGGCCCGATTCATCCCGACCACGCAGCCGACCGCGCCCGATGGCTCGTTGCAACCCAGCGCGGGCGCGGTTCCTCCGGATGACATCAACGCCAACCTGCCGCTGCGGGCGGCGTCATTGATCGCCGTCATGCCCGAAACGCCCAAGCGTTTCCGGGTGCATGACCTGATCAACATCGTGGTCCGCCACAACATGCAGTACCGGGCGGACGGCCGGCTCGAGCAGAACCGCATCAACCAGTTCAACGCCAAGCTCGACGAGTGGTTCCGCATTTCCGATCACCGCTGGCGACAGCAGGAGTTCCCCAGCGGCGACCCGCAGGCCAAGTTTGACCTGACCGACAACCGCCGCAGCCAGGGTCGCAACCAGCGCCAGGACCAGCTCACCACGCGCATCCAGGCCGAAGTCATCGACGTCAAGCCCAACGGCACGCTGGTGCTCCAGGCGCGGGCCCGCTATCGCTACGAGGAGGAGGTCCAGACGATCACCCTGACCGGCATCTGCCGGGCGGAGGACGTCTCGGCCGACAACGCCATCCTCTCGGACCGCGTGTACGACCTAAGCGTGGACACGATCAACGAAGGCGCCGTGCGCGACACGACCAAGCGCGGCTTCATCCCGAGGATCTTCGATGCGCTCAAGCCGTTCTGAGCCCAACCGCACGCGCGGCGCGCGGGCCCTCGGGGCGGCGCGACGCTGGCTGCCGCTCGCACTGGCCGTGCTGGTGGCGACGCCGTCGGCGCTGGCGACGCGCGTGGCCGACGTCACCCACCTCAAGGGCCGGCGCGACAATCGCCTGCACGGGATGGGCCTGGTCATCGGTCTGGCCGGCACCGGCGACGGCGGAAAGTACGCCCCATCCATCCAGTCGTTGGGCGCCATGCTTCAGAAGTTCGAGAACCCGGTTCCGCTGGCCGCCCTGCGCGAGACCAAGAACGTCGCCATCGTCTCGATCGAGGTGGTGCTGCCCGAGAACGGCGCCCGCGAGGGCGACCGCGTCGACGTGCAAGTCAGCGCGATCGGCGCGGCCAAGAGCCTGGCGGGCGGGCGATTGCTGATCTCGCCGCTCCAAGGGCCCGACCTGCGGACCATCTTCGCCTTTGCGGCCGGGCCGGTCGTCATCAACGATCCGCGCACGCCGACCGTGGGCGTCGTCCGACAGGGCGCGACGCTCGAAGCCGACGTGATCCACAACTACATCGAGGGCGGGCGTATCACGCTCGTGCTCGAGGACGCCCACGCGAGCTGGGCGCTGGCCGCCACGATCGCGCAGTTGATCAACGAGGAGATGTCGGACACCGGCCGGCTGACGCGGATCGCGCGGGCGCTCGATCCCAAGAACGTCGAGGTCGCGATCCCGCCGAACGAGCTGTCCGATCCGGCGGCGTTCATCGCCGCGGTCGAGTCGGTCGAGTTGTTCCTGCCGCCGGCCGAGGCCCGCGTCACCATCAATCGCGCCAAGGGCACGGTGGTGGTGACCGGAGAAGTCGAGATCGGGGCGGTGCTCATCTCCTACAACGGCATGACCATCAGCACCGTCCAGCCGCCGCCCCAGCCGTCCGCGGACAACCCGCTGGTCAGCGAGCAGACCGTCGCGGCGATCGACCCGACCGGCCGGGGCGGGGCGCGGCTTCGAGACCTGCTGGATGCGCTGAACAGCCTGAAGGTTCCCGCGCGCGACCTGATCAACATCCTGGAAGACCTGCATCGCAGCGGCAAGCTGCATGCCAAGCTCGTGCATGAGGATTGAGGGCGCCGACGTGAAGCTGCCGCCGCTGACATCGCCGATTTCGTTGACGCCGCCCGGCGAGGCGCGCGCGGCGGCGCTGCGTTCGCGCCAGCTCGGCGAATCCGGCGGCGTGCCGCGCGAGCGCGTGTCCGAAATCGTCGGCTCGGTCTTTTACGGCCACCTGTTGCGGGAGATGCAGAAGACGACCTTCGAGACGCCGCTCATGCACGGCGGTCGCGGTGAAGAGGTCTTTCGCGGCCAGTGGATCGAGGAGATCGGCCGGCGAATCGCGCGCGCGCCGGGCAACCCGATCACCGATCGGCTTCACCGGGCGATGCAGCGGATCGAACCGAGTCGGTCGGCCGGGCTCGCGGCGCGGTCGGAGGGGGCGGCGTGACGCCATGGATGCCGGATACCGACGCGGCCGCTCTGGTCGATCTGCTCGACGAACTGCTTCGGCTGCAAACCGAGCTCGAAGTCGTGCTGCGATCGAAGCTCGACGCCATGAAGCGCGCCGATACGGCGGCGATTCAATCGGCGTCGGCACGGGAAGGGTTGCTGATCCGGCGTCTGGCACAGCTCGACCGGCGTCGCGCGGAACTGTTGGCGAACTGGCCGGCCGAGAGACCGCGCGGCGAGACGCCGCGGACGCTGAGTTTGCTGGCCGAGTCGCTGGCCGAGCCGCATCGAGGCCGGATGACGGCGCTGGCGGCCGGACTGCGGCAACGGGTCGCGGCGGTGGCGGATTTGCACCGGGTGATCACGATCGTTTCGGCGGAGATGCTGGCGCACTACCGCAAGGTGTTCGACGCCATGACGCGCGGCCCGGACGACGCGGACCTGTATACGCCGCGCGGGCGGGCCGGATCCGCACGCACGACGCGCGTCTTGGACGCGGTGGGATAGGCCCATGCCCCTGACGACATCCGCGCTGCAGATCGGACGCTCGGCCCTGCTCAGCTACCAGGCCGCGCTGCAGGTCGTCGGCAACAACATCGCCAACGCCGGGAACGCCTCGTACACGCGGCAGTCGACCGGGCTGGCTGCGATTCCGCCGTCGAGCGGGACCACGCTCCAGATCGGCAACGGCGTTGGCGTCATCGCCATTCAGCGCAACATCAGCGATGCCGTCGAGTCGCGCCTGCGCCAGTCTCGCTCCGACCGGGCCTCGGCGGAGTCGGAGGACGCCGCGCTGAGCCGGATCGAGTCGATCCTGAATCCGCTGGGCGATTCGAACCTGGCCAGTGAGTTGCAGGCGTTCTTCGATTCGTTCGCCGGCTTGCAGAACAATCCGGAAAACGTCGCCGGCCGCCGACTCGTGCTCAGCGCCGGAGCGCGGCTCGCCCAGACCATCCGGCAGACCCGGGCCGACCTGCTCGCCACGCGCCAGCAGGCCAACCGCGAGATCGAGTTCGCCGTCGGGCAGGCGAACCAGTTGGCGGCGCAGGTGGCCGAGCTCAACGTGCGCATCGTCACGGCCGAGTCGGCCTCGCAGAGTCCGGCCGCGGCGCTGCGCGATCAGCGCGACGATCTGCTGCGACAGCTGTCCGAGATTGTCGGCATCAGCACGCGCGAGCAGCCCGGCGGGGCGGTGAACGTCTACATCGGGAACGAGCCGCTGGTGTTCTTCGGCACCTCGCGCGGGCTGACCACGACGACCGAATCGGTCGGCGCGGGGCGGTTCGACGCCGTGGTTCGCTTCACCGCGAACAACGGCCAAGTTGCCATCGCCTCCGGCAAGCTGGCGGGTCTGACGGCTGCCCGCGACCAGCACGTTGATACCCAGATCGAGCGACTCGATCGCTTCGCCGCCGCGCTCATCGCGGAGGTCAATCGGGTCCACAGCCAGGGGCAGGGTCTGAGCGGCTTCACATCGCTGACCGCCGGGTACCCCGTCGGCGACGCCGGAGTTGCATTGAATTCCGCGGCGGCGGGGCTGCCGCTCGCGCCGCGGTCGGGAACCTTCTACGTCGATGTGCGAAACACCGCGACCGGCACGGTCGTGCGAACCGCCGTTCATGTGGACGCCGACGGACTCGGCGGCGACACGACGCTGAACTCGCTCGCGGCCGACATCAGCGCGGCCGTGGGCAACCTTACGGCCACCGTGCAGGCGGATGGCACCCTCAGCCTGTCGGCCGCCGACGGCTTCACGTTCCAGTTCGCCTCCGACAGCTCGAACGTGCTGGCCGCGCTCGGGCTGAATGCGTACTTCTCCGGCCGAGACGCATCGGACATCGCCGTTTCGGCGGACATCGCCGGCGCGCCCGAGCGGCTGGCCGCTTCGGTCAGCGGCCTGCCCGGCGACGGCGCCAACGCGGGCCGGATCGCCGCGCTGATCGAAGCGCCGGCGACTTCGCTCGGCGGCGCGTCGCTGCTGGCGTTTCATCAGGGCAGTGTCGGCATTCAGGCCGTGAGCGCGGCCGCCTCTCGCAGCGGCCTCCAGGCGGCCGACGCGATCCTGAGTTCGCTGGTTGCGCAGCGCGAGGCCGTGTCGGGCGTCAATCTCGACGAGGAAGCCGTCAAGCTGGTGACCTATCAGCGGGCGTACGAGGGCGCCGCTCGCTACCTGAGCGTCGTGGACGAACTGCTCCGAACGCTGCTGGGCCTGGTGGGATGAGGTAAGCCAGATGGCGATCAACCCCATTTTGCCGACCCGCGTTTCGCACAACCTGCGAACCGGCGCGCTCACCCAGCAGCTCAACGCGAACCAGCTTCAGTTGTTCATCCTCCAGCAGCAACTGGCCACCGGGCGGCGGCTCCTGTCGACCCGGGACGACCCGGTCGCCGCCGAGCAGGCCATCAACTATCGCCAGGTCGTCGACCAGCAGAACCAGATTCTCACCAATATCCGCGCGGCCGACGGCTTCCTCTCCGCGACCGACGACGGCATCACCGACATCAGCTCATTGCTGATCCAGGCGGCCTCGATCGCCAGCGAGAACGTCAACGCCTTCACGACCGCCGAGCAGCGCGCTTCGGCCGCGACCGTCATCGACAGCCTGATCGCGCAGCTTCAGATCGTCGGGAACCGCCAGTTCAACGGGCGTTTCCTCTTCGCGGGACGACAGACCGATCGCGCCCCACTGGATTCGTCGCTCGGCCGCGTCGCCCACGTCGGCGACGACGGCGCGTTGCTGACGCGCGTCGCCTCGGGCACCGCTCCGGGGGTCGAAAGCGCGGCCACGTACAACATCACCGTCGATCAGTTGCTGAATCTTCGCGCCAACCCGATCGGCTCGGCGGCCGATCTGGACCCGCGGGCGACTGCGACAACGCGGCTGGTCGACCTGGCCGGCGCGCAGGGTCGCGGTGTTCGTCCGGGCGTCGTCCGCGTGACAGAACACTCGCCCTCGCCGGTCACGTTCGACGTGGATCTGACCGGCGCGGACACGCTGGCGGATGTCATCGCCCGATTTAACGATCGCGCGACGGCCGCCGGTTCGACCGCGACGCTTTCGGTCGTGGGCGATCACCTTCGCATCACCTCCGGCGGCGGCTTCAACCTCGACGTCGCCGACGTGGCGAACGGCCTGGCCGCCGCCGACCTGGGGCTGCGCGTGACCGGCGGCCCGCCCACCATCGATGGCGCCGATATCCGCCCGCGCGTTACGCTGACGACGCGGCTGAGCGATCTCTATGGTGGAAGCGGCCTGTCACTGGGGAGCGGCGTACAGATCAGCAACGGCGGACACGCCGCGACCGTGTCGTTCGCGGGCGCGGTTAAGGTGCAGGACGTCCTGAACGCATTGAATACCGCCGGGGTCGGCATCCGCGCGCGAATCAACGCGGCGGGCACCGGCATCGAGATCATCAACCTGCTGTCCGGATCGGAACTGCGAATCGGCGAGAACGGCGGGCAGGATGCAACCCTGCTCGGCATCCGCACGCTGCATGCCGGCACTCGGCTGGACGGCCTGAACGACGGCCTGGGTCTCGGCACGGTGACGGGCGCGGACCTGACCATCACCGACGGGAACGGTATCGAGTTCTCAGTGGACCTGAGCGGGGCGGCGACGTTCGGCGATGTCATCGACGCGATCAACGCCGCGGCCTCGCTGGCCGGTTCGACGCTGACGGCCGGCCTGGTCTCGAGCGGCAATGGGCTGCGGCTCGCGCAGGCGTCCGGCACGCAGCCGATCGCGGTCGCGCGGGCCAATCTCTCGCCGGCGCTGGACGACTTGGGGTTGAGCGGCGTCGGCGGATCGGCCACGGAACTGGCCGGCCGCGACGTCAACCCGAACGTCGCCAGCGGCGCTTTTTCCGCGCTGTACGCGCTGCGCGACGCCCTGCTGGCCAACGACACACGCGGAATCACGACCGCCGGAGGGCGGATCCGCGAGGCGCAGCGCCACGTCGCGGCGGTGCAGGGCCAGGTGGGGGCCCGGTCGGCCGCCATGCGTCAGCGCCTGGAGCGGACGGAAGACGCGGTCATCTCGGTGCGCGAACTGCTCTCGCAGCTGGTGGACGTGGACTACACCGAGGCGATCACGAAGTTCCAACAGGCCCAGACCGCCATGCAGGCCAACCTGCGGAGCGGTTCGAGTTTGCTCGGACTCTCACTACTGGACTTCTTGCGATGAATGGATGCATCGCGGGGTGAGATCCGACGCGGTCACGACGGTCCGCCATGAGGGCGGACAGGAGTTGTGAGTATGGTGATTCAGACGTCACGGTTTGGCGGCATCGAGGTCGACGCCCAGCGCTTCATTCAGTTCCCCAAGGGGCTGCTGGGCTTCCCGGAAGACCATGATTTCGCCCTGATCCAGACCGGCGAGAACAGCGCCTTCTACTGGATGCAGTCTGTGGCCCGGCCTGACCTGGCCTTCGTGGTGTGCGATCCGCGCCTCTTTGTGGCCGACTACAAGCTGGCGATCAAGCCGGAAGAGTTGTCGGCCATCGGCATGGACAGCGTGGACGGCTGCCAGGTATTCGTCATCGTCAACAAGGTCGACGATACGCTGACCGGAAACCTCCAGGGGCCGCTGGTGATCAACGTCACCACCCGGACGGGGCGGCAACTGGTGCTGGCCGACAAGCGCTACTCGACCCGCTACCCGCTGATGCAGCTCCCCGCTCGGCCCGAGGCAGTGTCGAAGACGGCCTGAGTCGTCGAATCGCCGATGGTCATCGGGCTATAATACCCCGCGATCATCGGTACTTCGGCCGCCGTTCCGCGTCACGGGGCCAACTCACCACCGGCCGCATGATTCATGCGCGCCGCGCGCCGGTCACATCCGGGCCAGTGGGTCCCCGTGTAACCCAATCGCGCCTCGGCCTTGCCAAGGAAGGAGCCGCGGATGTTGGTGCTATCCAGACTGCGCGACCAGACCATCATGATCGGTGACGACGTGGAGGTCACGGTCGTGGACATCCGGGGAGACAAGGTGCGTCTGGGCATTACGGCCCCGCCGCACATCCCCGTGCATCGCAAGGAAGTGTACGACGCGATCCAGCGCGAGAACCGCGCTGCCGCGAACGTGCAGCCCAAGGACCTGCCGCCGCCGGCCGGTCCGGACCAACCGCCGGCGGGGCCGGATGCCCCGCGGCGGCGCTGAGACCTGACGGTCCTGAACCCGGTCGTCCGGGACGATCGGGCGTCGCGCTCGCCCACGCTGGGCGCGCTCGACGGGTGGCCGCTTCAAGGAGGATCGCCACATGACCCGGATCAATTCGAACATCCCCGCGCTGTTGTCCAACCGCCAGCTCGGCCGCTCCCAGGGCCGACTGTCGGTCAGCCTTGAGCGATTGGCCACCGGTCTGCGCATCAACCGGGGCGCCGACGACCCGGCCGGGCTGATCGTCTCCGAGGTGCTCCGCTCGGAGATCGCCGGGGTGCGGCAGGCCATCGACAACTCGCAGCGCGCCGCGAACGTGATCTCGACGACGGAGGCGGCCCTCAACGAGGTCGCCGCTCTGCTCAACGACATCCAGGCGCTGGTCGTGCAGGCCGCCAATTCCGGCGCGGTCTCGGCCGACGAGATTCGGGCCAACCAATTGCAGATCGACTCGGCCGTCGAATCCATCACGCGCATCGCCAACACGACGTCCTTCGCCGGGCGGCGGCTGCTGGACGGGTCGCTGGACTACCTCACCAGCGGCGTCAACGCCGGGGACATCGAAGCGCTCTCGGTGAACGCCGCCACGTTCGGGAACCGCAGTTACATCCCGGTCACCATCAACGTGACCCAGTCGGCCCAGCACGGTGAGCTGCGTTTCGCCAACAGCCAGATCGCCCAGTCGATCAGCATCCAGGTGGCGGGCAACAACGGGGTGGTCTCGCTGTCGTTCATCTCCGGCACGCGGGCCAGCGCCATCGCGGCGGCCATCAACGTCGTCACCGAGGCGACCGGCGTGTCGGCCGGTCTGATCAACGCCGGCTTCGCGGCATCGGGCATCGTGTTGCGGTCGCAGCGATACGGCTCGAACGCCTTCGTGCAGGTCGAGGTGCTGCCATCCAGCGCCGGAACCTTCGCTCTCACCGACGCGGGCGGGGCATCGACGAATCGCGACATCGGTCGCGACGCGGCGGCGACCATCAACGGGGCGACCTCGATCGGGAATGGCCGCGACCTGATCCTGAACACGACCGGGCTGAACATCGCCCTGACCCTCAGCGAGGCGTTCAATCGTCCCGGATCCACCTCGTTCGCCATAACCGGCGGCGGGGCCCTGTTCCAACTGGGTCCGGGCATCAACTCGAACCAGCAGGTCAACGTGGGCGTGCGCTCCATCGCCGCGTCGGAGCTCGGCAACGGCACGCTCGGCTTCCTGTCGCAGATCGTCACCGGGCAGAATTACTCGCTCGTGAACGGCGAGTCCGGCCAGGCGGCGAAGATCATTCAGGAGGCCATTCGGCAGGTCTCGCTGCTGCGCGGGCGGTTGGGGGCGTTCGAGAAGAACACGGTCCAGACCAATGTGAGCCAGTTGCAGATCACGCTGGAGAATCTGACCAGCAGCGAGTCCTCCATTCGCGACGTCGACTTCGCCGCGCAGACGAGCCAACTGACGCGCGACCAGATTCTCGTGCAGGCCGGCACCGCGGTGCTCGCCATTGCCAACCGGACGCCCCAGTCGGTCCTGCAGTTGCTGCAATAGGCCGACCTGGGATCCTTCCGCGGGCGCGGCTGATGCCGTTCGGCGGCAGCCGTCGCTCCTCGTTCAAGGCGCGCTGACGCCCGCGCTAATCCGGTCGGAACGCCACGGTTGACGGCGTTGCGAACCGGCCCCGCTTCGGTACACTCAGGGGTTCGTAATTGATCCGTACCGACGGTGACGAGGAGTCTGCCGCACCATGATGAAGTTCCTGCGCCAGCATAATCGCAAGCTCCTGGCGGTCCTGACCGCGCTGATCCTGGTCTCGTGGCTGATCGGCGAGCCCCTCCGCGAACTGCTCTCGCCCAGCCAGGCGAACATCGTGATCGGGCAGGCCTTCGGGAAGTCGATCAAGAACGCCGACCTCGTGCCGACGAACGGATCGGCCACGATCCTCTCCTCGCTGGGCTTCGATTGGCGCATGCTGGCCGGCGGGTTGATGGAGGACGAGCCGCTCAAGCTCGAACACTGGTACATGCTCACGCGCGAGGCCACGCAGGCCGGCGTGCAGGTCTCGCCGGCCGAGATCGACGAGTTCTTCCAGCAGCAGCGAATCCCGCCCGAGGCGCTCGACGCCATTCGTGCCAGGCTCCAGGCGTCGCCCGCGCAGCTCCGCGAGGCGGTGCGCGAACTGCTGCTGGTCAACAAGTACGCCTCGCTCGTCACGGACGTCTACCAGCCGTCCTCTCACGAAGTGAAGCACTTCGTCCGCGACACCATGGACAAGATTCGCGTGCAACTCTTGAAGTTCGAGGCCAAGAACTTCATTGACCCCGATGAGGCCATCGATCCGGCCGAGCTCGCGGCGCAGTTCGAGAAGTACCGGGGGGTCAGCGCCGCCGAGAGTCCAGACGGCTTCGGCTACAAGCTCCCGCGACGCGTGCGCATTGAGTACATGGCAGCGCGAGTCGACGACCTGATGCCGCTGATCACCGTGACCGAGGACGATCTTCGCCGCCAATGGCGCAAGGTGAAGGACCAGCCCGAGTGGATGAAGTTCGATGTCCGCGAGGTGCCATCGACGCAGCCGGGCCCGCTGACGCAGCCGGCCCGTCAGGAGATCGTCCGCGTGCAGATGACCTTCGAGGACGCTCGCGCACGACTCGAGGAACAGATGCGACGCCGCCTGGCCTCGAGCCGGGTTCGCGACGCGATGCAACGAATCGCCTCGGAACTGGCCAAGCCGTGGCTGGGGACGGCGCCGGGCGCCGACGGCTACAAGCCCATGCCGTCGGAGGTCCGATCGCCGACCTACCTCTCCGATGCGCGCGAGCGGTTCGAGAAGCAGTTCGGCGTTCCCCTCGTCTTTCGGCAGATGCCGCTCGTCAGCCGCGACGAGCTCGAGGCGGATGCCGAGATCGGGAAAGCCGTGACGGTCGGCGAGAAGAGCGACGAGGTCGGCATCGGTGAGTGCGCGTTCCGCGTGCCGTCGTTCTTCGATGCATCCAAGGCCGGCGAGCTGGCCTTTCGGTTGGCACTGTTCCAGACCTGCGACGTGCCGATGTATGACAAGAAGGACGGCGAGCCGCGCGACCATTTCGTGTTTCGGGTGATCGAGGTCGCCGACGAGAGCGTCCCCGCGTCCCTCGACCTCGTTCGCGATCGCGTCGAGCGCGACGTGCGAGAGTTGCGGGCCTACGCCCGCGCGCTCGAGCGGGCGCGCGAGTTCTACGTCTCGGCCGCCCGCGCCGGCATCGACCCGGCCTACAACGCATCGGCGGACCTGAAGGATCCTCGCCATGCCAACGCGTTCACCCCACGGCAAACGCCGCAGTTCAGCCGCCGCGAGTCGCTGCTCATGAACCCCGACCGATCCGTCTTCTTCAAGGCGGCCCGTTCGGGCGAGTCGGTGCTGCAACCGCCGATGATCGACGAGATCGGTCATCGCAGCGCCGAGTTCGTGGATTCGTGCTTCGCGATGACGTCGGCCGTCTGGACGCCGCCGGCCATCGACCCACCGGCCTCGACCCGACCGGTCGCGACCGCCCCGGCCGATTTCGTCGCCCCCAAGACGACGCTGGTTGAACTGCCCCGGTTGCGGATGGTGGTCGTGGCCGCGCTGACGGATATGCAGTTGGTTCGCGAGGACTCGTACGCCAAGCAGGATCACAGCATGGGCCGGCAGATGTTGATGCTGACCCGGCGCAGCGTGCTGCGGGCCGACTGGTTCAACGCGTCGCAGATCGAGCGGCGCTGCCGCTTCGAGCGCGCGAAGACTTCCGAGGGTGACGAGATGCCGGTTACGCCGGTTCGCGACCAGCCGATCGCGCCGATCTTCTAAGCGCGACTCGCGCAGCCGTTGGAGGGAGCGCACCCGGCGTCAGCCGCTCGTCGTCGCCCACCAGATCAGCACGATCGCCCCCAGGACAACGCGGTAGATCGCGAACGGCCGCAGGCGATGCCGCTGTACGAATCGCATGAAACCCTCCACCACCAGAAGCGCCACGACGAATGCGGTGACGAAGCCCACCGCCAGCACACCGGCATCGCCCGCCTGCAGCGATTCGCGGTGCTTGACGACCTTCATCAGACCCGCGCCCAGCAGGGTCGGGATGGCCAGATAGAACGAGAACTCGGCCGCCAGGGCCGGCGAAAGTCCGACCACGAGTCCGCCCATGATGGTCGCCATCGCCCGCGACACGCCCGGAATGATGCTGACGCACTGGGCCAGGCCGATCAGCAGCGCCTGTCGCAGTGAGATATCGTCCGGTTCGCTGGGGCCCGGCTTGCGGAACCGCCGCTCGATCAGCTCCATCGCCACCGCGCCCAGCATCAGGGCCATCGCAACGAAGACCGGCTTCTCGAGTCGCTGCTCGACCCAGTCGTTCAGGGGCAGGCCGATCACGACCGCCGGGAGCGTCGCCACGAACAGCTTGGTCAGGAGGTGCTGGCCAATGCCGCCGACCGGGCGATGCATGATGCGCTTCCACAACCGCCGCCAGAAGTAGACGACGACGGCAAGAATGGCGCCGATCTGGATGAAGTAGAGGAACGCATGCCACGGCGGCTGCAGCGGATCAACGCGAAGCAGCGGCATGACCAGCAGCATGTGTCCGGTGCTTGAGATGGGCAGGAACTCGGTCAGACCCTCGACGATGCCGAGGATGACCGCCTTGAGGATGTCGGACATCGGCTGCTCCTGGTGGAGATTCGCCCGGCCGCGCGGCCGGCCGGGTGCTTACGCCCGCGCCTGCTGGGCCAGAATGCGCCGCGCCTGGAACAGGTAGACCACCAGGGACGCAACGGTCACGATCAAGGTTAGCCGAATCCAGCCGGTGCGCCACGTGAGCCACGTGGGCGACGCGTGCGCCCGCGTCAGCCCGACGAGAATCCAGGCCACCGTGACGCACTGGACCACCATCTTGAGCTTACCGGCGGTATTGGCCGCGAACTGCGATCCGCCGCTCTCGGACAGGCCCCGCAATCCGGTCACGAGCAGCTCGCGCCCGAGAATGACGACCACCATCCAGGCTTCGAGGCCGGCCAGGTTGTTCCCGGTTCGGCCGTCGGTGAAGTTTCGACCGAGCAGCAGCACGAACGCACCGCACACCAGCAGCTTGTCGACAAACGGATCGACGACGCGCCCGAAGGATGTCACCTGGTTGTTGCGGCGGGCGAGGTAGCCGTCGAGCACGTCGCTGAGGGCGGCGAGAATGAAGATGCCGAGGCAGACGTCCATCAGCGTCGTCATGCGGTCGCGCTGGGCGGCGTCGAACTTCGTCAGCAGGCCGCAGAAGACGAGCGTAAGAGCCAGCCGCGCCAGCGTGATCTGGTTGGGGAGATTGATCCGCATGCATGTCCCGGACGTCAGCGCGTGAATCACCGCGCCGGGCTCTTGTACCACACGCGCAGCGGCCGTCGCAAGCCGGTGGGCCGGCCGCGCGCGGGATGGCGACTCGCCGTGTCGCGCCGTGCCTCAGCGGTCGCGCCGCGCCG
>CAZNUJ010000062.1:0-13598 GCA_964576285.1 uncultured Planctomycetaceae bacterium
AACCGAACGGCGCCGGCGGCGGCGCGTGTTCGGGCGCGGGCAGACCGGGCGCCGACATGACCGACACCACGCGCGGCTGGCGGGGCTCGAGGCCGGGCACCGTTGCGCGCGGCGTGCGCGAGAAGTGCTGCACCAGCAGCGTCAGGACATCGTCGACCGTCGTGAAGCGATCCTCGAGCGCCGGCGCCATCATCCGGCTGACGATGGCCGACAGAATCGGCGGCACCTGGGGGTTCAGTTCGTGCGCATCCGGCCATGCAGACCGCGACTCGGCGGCATGCCACGCCAGCCAGCGCATGGCGTCGTCGGGCGGGCCGACCTGTTCGGCAATGAGCCGTCGAAACCGCTGGCGACCGACCAGCATTTCGTAGGCGATCATGCCGGCCGAGTAGATGTCAACCCGATCGTCATAGGGCTCGCGCAGGTAGATTTCCGGCGCGGTCTGAATCGGACTCGTCACGGTGTAGTCGGGTTCGGCGCCGCCGGCGGCGGCCAGCGAGAAGTCCGTGAGCTTCGGCCGGCAGCGCTGGTCGGAGATGACATGTCGTGGCGCCAGATCGCGGTGGATGAAGCCCGCCGCGTGCACGTTGCGAAGCCCGAGGCAGATGCGGGCGATCAGTTCGAGTGAGGCCTGAAGCGAAAGCTGCCGCTTGGCGATCAGCGTTTCCAGCGACCAGCCCGGCACGTACTCGGTCACCAGGAAGAGGCCGCGCTGGTGCTCGATCAACTCGTGAATGCTGACGACGTATCGCGCGTCGCGGCCGATCTGGGCCAGGACGTACGCCTCTTTCCGAAAGCGGCCGCAGGCGGCCGGATCATCGGCCAGGTGCGGGGCAAGCTGCTTGATGACCACCGCGCGGTCGAGCAGGTGGTCGCGGGCCTTGTAGAGCGTCGCAACCGGACTGGCGGCCAGACGCTCGAGAATGCGGTACTTCCCGAGACCGGTTCCGGCCGGAAGTTCGTCCTCGCTCGGCTGCGTCGCGGGGCGCGGCAGATCGGTCGGCTGGCGCGCGGCCGCGCCACCGTCGCCGGAGGCGCGGCGTTCCTCACCGCCTTCGGCCGAACGGTCGGCCTTCGGCCGGTTTCGGCGCTTCGGATCCTGGGGATCGTTGAACTCGGGCATCGCCCTGACCCAATCCGCGAGGCCGCCCCCCAAGTCGGGGGGTGTTGCCAGGCCCGTCCACGCACGCGTCGGGCTCCGCCCAGATGAGACGGCACTCCAAGCCGCCGTTCCTCAGCTACCAGCAGGGGGGAAGTATCGAGTGTGAACGGGCGGCGACGCTGAGTGGAACAGGGCCGGTTCGCCGATCGCGCGCGCCGCGTGATACCGCCTTGTGTCCCACCCAAGTCTGCGGTGCCATCGGCCGGGCACGCCCTTGTAACCTCCCTCGCAATCGTATGCTGCCGCAACGTGTCCGTCTACATTATCGTTTCCTGGTGGGCGCGGAATCGGTACCGACCCGGCTTCAAGTTCTCGGTCCTGCCCGGTTCCGGAACCCAACATCGACTACAATGAAGCCGGACATGCGTTGCTTCGCCCCGCCCTCTGCTGCCCACCAGTCCGGCCTGCTCGCGTTCCTGACGATGCTCGGCCTGCTGACGACTACCGTCCGCGCCCAACCCGGACCGACGACGGTTCAGACCGCGGCGGTCGAGCAGTCGGCCATGCGACGAACGGTCACGCTGGTCGGAACGGTCCGCCCCGATCGGCGATCGGCGGTCGCCGCCGAGGTCGCGGGCTACGTCTCTGATCTGCCCATCGAACCGGGCGACCGCGTGGTGAAGGGCGACGTGCTCTGCCGGCTGCGCGCCGACACGCGCGAAATGGTGGTGGCGGAGACCGAGGGCCGCCTGGAGCAGCTTCGCGCCGCGGCTCTAGAGGCCGAGGCGATGGTTCGGAAGTGGGAGTTCGAACGCGATCGCATCGCCGGGCTGTGGGACTCCAGACGGTCGTCCGAAAAGGAATTGCGCGACGCCGAATCCGAGTTTGCCGCGGCCAAAGCCCGACAGCAGGCAGCCGCGGCCGGCATCGTCGCGACCGAAGCGCTGGTCCGCCGGGTCCGCGACGAGTTGGCGCGATGCACCATCGCCGCCCCGTTTGACGGCGTGGTGGTCGAGCGGCGTACCGAGCTGGGTCAATGGGTCGTTCAGGGCGGCGAGGTGGCCGTCCTGATCGCCGTGGATCCGGCCCGGGTGCGCGTGAACGCGCCCGAGTCCTGCGTGGTGTTTGCCGAGGTGGGCGAGCCGGTGTCCGTACGGATCGACGCGCTGTCCAGCGCGCCCGTCGGCCGGCTGGCCCGCATTTCTCCGGATGGCGACGAGCAAGCCCGGACGTTTCCGGTCGAAATCGAACTCCCCAACCCGGACGGCCGCATCCGCGCCGGCATGTTCGCGCGGGTCGAGTTCCCGGCGAGTCCGAAGGAGCCGCGGCTGACGGTTCCGAAGGACGCCATTGTGCGCCGTGAGGTCGGGCCAATGCTGTTCGTCGTGCGCGACCAGGGCGGCACGGCCGTGGCGGTTCCGCAGGCCGTCGACATCATCGGCGAGTCGGGCGACCGGTACGCCGTCGCGTCGCCAGGTCTGAAGGCGGGCGACCGCGTCGTCGTGCGCGGCAACGAGCGCATGTTTGCGCCCACGCCGGTCATCCCGCTGCCATCTGCCGACACCCAGCCGGCCGGCAGCGCGGTCGAAACTTCGGCGAGAAGGCCGACGTGATGGCAACTCATTCGCGGCCCGCGCCGGCGACCGGCTGGTCCGATCCATGAACTTCATTCGCTTCTGCATCGACAATCCGGTCAAGGTCGCGTCCGGCGTGCTGCTGTTGTGCCTGTTCGGGCTGCTGACGGTGCTGCCGCCGTGGATCGCGCCGTCTCCGATCCGGGTGCCGGTGCAACTGACGCCCAACGTCGACCTGCCGATCGTAACGGTGCAGACCTTCTGGGAAGGCGCCAGCCCCGAGGAAGTGGAGCGCGAGCTGGTCGAGCCCCAGGAGGAGCAGCTCAAGAGCCTGCGCAATCTGGTGCGCATGACCAGTTCGGCCACCGAGGCCAACGCCAGCATCGAGCTGGAGTTCACGGTCGGCATCGACCAGAACGTCGCCAAGCAGGACGTGTCGGACGCGCTGCGCCGCGTCAAGTACCAGATCCCGCTGAACGAATTCGACAACCCGACGGTCATCACCGGCCGCGCGATGGGCGAGGAGGCCATCGCGTGGATGATCCTGCGCAGCCGGCAGCCAGACGTCGACGTCACGCGGCTCTTCGATTTCGTTGATCGCCAGGTCAAGCCGCTGCTGGAACGCGTCGACGGCATCGCCAAGATCAGCATCTTCGGCGGGCTGGAGCGCGAGATTCAGGTCGAGCTGGACGCCGCGCTGATGGCTCAATCGGGCGTGACGTTCAGCGAGCTGCGGGCGGCGCTCGTCAGCCAGAACGTCGACGTCTCCGCCGGCAACAGCCCGCAGGGCAAGCGCGACGTGGTGGTGCGCACCATCGGGCAGTTCAGCTCGCTCGACGACATCGGCCGGACGCTGATCAAGACCGGTCCGGGCGGACCGATCCGGGTGCGCGACGTCGCCCGGGTGGTGGACGGCTTCAAGAAGCGCTACAGCTTCGTGCGCAGCAACGGCGACTTCGTGCTGGCCTTGCCGGCGTACCGCGAAACCGGCAGTAACGTGATGGCGGTCATGGAGGGGCTGCGCGACGCGATCGCCCGCGTGAACCGCGAAGTGCTCTCGCCTCGCCAGTTGGAACTTTCGCTGACGCAGGTCTACGACGAGACCGTCTACATCGACTCGGCCATCGACCTGGTGCGGGACAACATCTGGTTCGGCGGCGCGCTGGCGATCGCGACGCTGCTGGCCTTTCTCCGGAGCCTGCGCGGCACGGCGGTGGTCGGGCTGTCGATCCCGATCTCCATCATCGGCACCTTCCTGGTCATTCCCCTGTGCGGGCGAAACGTCAACGTCGTCATGCTGGCCGGCCTGGCGTTCTCTACTGGCATGGTGGTCGACAACGCCATCGTGGTGCTGGAGAACATTTTCCGGCACGCCGAGATGGGCAAGGACAATCGCACCGCGGCGCTGGAGGGCGCGGCCGAGGTGTGGAGCGCCGTGATGCTCAACTCGCTGACGACCATGATCGTCTTCCTGCCGGTCGTGTTCGTGCGCGAGGAGGCCGGGCAGCTGTTCCGCGACATCGCCATTGCCATCAGCGGAGCGGTGGGGCTGTCGCTGCTGGTGTCGATCGCCGTCATCCCGCCGCTGGCGGCGCGGGTGCTCGGCCGCGTGCGACACGTTCGCGAGGACGAGGGCGGCGGTCGCGTCGCCCGGTGGGTCTCCGGCATCGTCCGCCGGGTGAACCGTTCCGGCGTCACGCGCGGCGCGGTCGTGCTGGGATTCACGGCCGCCAGTATCGCCCTCAGCGTGGCACTGGCGCCGCGACCCAGCTATCTGCCAAGCGGCAACCGCAACCTGATCTTCGGATTCCTGATGACGCCGCCCGGCTACAACGCGGCCGAGTTCGCGCGCATCGGCGAGCTGCTCGAGCGCGGCGATCCGGCTCGCGGCACCATCGGCCTGCGCGAGTTCTGGGAGGCGAAGTTCGGCACGCCCGAATATGAGCAACTCAAGCAGCGCTGGAGCGGCTTCGTCGAAGCGGCCATCTTGCCGGCCAAGATCCAGCAGCTCGACGGCGCTGATCGCCGCCGGCGACGTGAGATTCGACGCGAGATCGCCGAGTGGCGCGTCGCGCCGCCGCCAATCAACAACTTCTTCTTCGTCGCCTTCGGCGGAACCTGCTTCATGGGCTGCACCAGCCAGGATCCGCGCATCGTCAAGCCGCTCGTGAACGTGCTCAACACGTCGGGCTACGCCGTGCCCGACAGCTTCGCCTTCTTCTTCCAGACCTCCATCTTCGGGCACCTGTCCAGCGGCAACAGCGTCGAGATCGAGGTCCGCGGCGATGACCTCGTGAAGGTCACCAACGCCACCCGCGCCATCCAGATGGCCTGCTTGCAGCGCTTCGGCGACTTCCCGAGGCCAGATCCGCTCAATTACGACGCCGGCCGACTCGAGGCGCGGCTCTATCCCGATCGCTTCAAGGCCGCCGACGTCGGCCTGACGACCGCCGACATCGGCTTTATCCTGCGAGCCTGCGGTGACGGCGCGGTGATCGGTCGCTATCGCGAGGGCGGCGACGCGATCGACCTGTCGATCAAGGTGGCCGGGACGCAGGACGAGCGCAGCGGGCGCAACGAAATTGATCGCATGGTGCACGTGCCGATCTGGACGCCGGCCGGTCGGCTGTTGCCGCTGTCCAGCGTGTGCGAGGTGCGCGAGGAACTCGCGCCGCAGCAGATCAACCACGTCGAGACGCAACGGGCCGTCAAGCTCGAGGTGCGGCCGCCATCCGGCCTGTCGCTGGGAGACGTGATCGACACGATCGAAAACCAGATCGTCGCGCCGATGCGGGCGGGCACGTTCGAGATGCAGACGCCGGCGGGTCTGATGCGGCCGCGCATCGAGCCGGATGTGCTCGTGCGGCTGGCCGGCAACGCCAGCAAGCTCCGCACCACCTGGGACTCGCTCAAGTGGCTGCTGGCGCTGTCCGGACTGATCGTCTACCTGCTGATGGCCGGGCTGTTCGAGTCCTGGGTCTATCCATTCGTCATCATGCTCAGCGTGCCGCTGGCGGTCGTGGGCGGCTTCATCGGCCTGCGGATCGTTCACGAGTGGACCTGGACCGACCCGACCGCCGCCATCCAGGAACTCGACATGCTGACCATCCTCGGCTTCGTCATTCTGCTTGGCATCGTCGTCAACAACGGCATCCTGATCGTCCACCAGAGCCTGAACTTCATGTCGTACGGCCGCGCGCCGGCCGACGCCATCCCTGAGTCGGTGCGGACGCGAATTCGGCCGATCTTCATGTCGGTGCTCACCACGGTCCTCGGGCTGACGCCGCTGGTCCTCCGGCCGGGCGCCGGCGCCGAGCTGTATCGCGGCCTGGGGGCGGTGGTGCTGGGTGGCCTGCTGGTTTCGACACTCTTTACCCTGCTGGTCGTGCCTGCGATGCTGTCGTTGTTCGTCGGACTCAAGACCCGGCTCGACCGGATTCGCGACGAGCGCCGCCGCCGAACCACGATCGATCCGCCGTCGGCCGGACACGAGCCGCATCGGCCGCGCGCCGCCGCGCCGCAGGTCGAACCCGCCGGAGCCGGCGGCACGTCGCACGAATAGCGAGCTGCCGGCCGCGCGGCCCGCCCGGTTAGGATGGCACGCCATGAGAATCGTCCGATTCCTGGATTCCGACGGCCGGCATCACATCGGCCGACTGGTCGAACCGGGCCGCGCGACGGTCATGCGCGGCGAACTGTTCGGGCCGCACACGTTCGACGGCCCGGCCGTTCCGGTCGAGCGCCTGCTCGCGCCGGTGGACCCGCCCAACGTCATCGCCATCGGCCTGAACTACCGCAGGCACGCCGAGGAGCAGGGCCTCAAGGGCCTCCCGGCCGAGCCGCTCATCTTCCTCAAGGCCACCACGGCTGTGTGCGGTCCGGGCGACGCGATCGTGCTGCCGCGCTCCGCGCCGAACGAAGTCGACTTCGAGGCCGAAATCGCGGTCATCATTGGTCGGCGCGCCAAGAACGTTTCCGAGACCGCCGCGCTCGACTTCGTGCTCGGCTACACCTGCGCCAACGACGTCTCCGCCCGCGACTGCCAGAAGGTCCGCGACAAGCAGTGGGCCCGCGGCAAGAGCTTCGACACGTTCTGCCCGATCGGGCCGCTGATGGTGACGCCTGATGAACTCGACGGCCAACGATGTCGCATCCGCTCACGGCTCAACGACTCGGTCATGCAGGACTCGAACACGTCCGACATGATCTTCTCCATTCGCCAACTGGTGAGTTTCGTGTCGCACCAGTTCACGCTGCTGCCAGGCACGCTGCTGCTGACCGGCACGCCCGAGGGCGTCGGCTTCGCCCGGCAGCCGCCGGTCTATCTGCGGTCGGGCGACACCATCGCGATCGAGATCGAGGGCATCGGTCGGCTTGAGAATCCGGTGACGGCCGATGCGCCGTCGTTATGAGCGTGAGTGAGGAAGCGCCCATCGCCGCGCCAGCGCCTGATTCGCAATCAACACGCGCGCACTCCACGCTGCTGCGCGTCGACCGCGTGCGCGCCGCGACACGTGGAACGTGGCTGGTCGCGCTGGCGGCGCTCATGCTCCTGGCCGGGGGCGCGACGGCCCGGTCGATCCGATGGCAGACCATGTGGGCGGCCGACCGCGTCACCCTGCTGGCGATGGCATTCCTGATCTGCGTGTTGGCGGCGCTGGCGCTCTCGCTGCTCTTTTCCGGCGGACGCTGGCTCCTGCTGGCGGCCTGGCCCGGCACGCTGCGGATCGAGTGCGCGGACCGATACGTGTTGCTGGCCCTGGGTCCATTCGGAACCCACCAGCTCGACCGCACCAGCATGCGCGTCACGCCGCGGGACGAGGTGGAGGAGGCCTTCGCCGGGATCGACGACGAACCGTTGCCGCCGACGATTCACCACGCCGCGCTGGCGGGAGACTTGGCGTTTTGGATCACCCGATTCTCCGACGCGACCCCCGGTCAGATCGCCTCGGCGCTGGCACGCTACTTGCACTAGACGTCCCGACGAGAGGGCCGGAAAGGCTTCGACGACCGGGACGCCGCGTGCTTGCGAGCCAAGCCCAAGGCCTCCTATGATGAGCGCACGATGGCTGGACCGAGCCTCAAAGGTCGCGACTTGACTCTGCCTTCGTTCATCCAGCGGCACGGACCCATCCTGCGGCGGCTCCTCTGGCTGCTGATGCTGCTGAGCCACGCCAAGCCGCTGACGGCGGGCTGGCTGGCACTGCTGGCGGGCACACCGACCGACCCCGCCAAGCTCGTCGCCTTGTCGCTGGCGGCCCTGTTCTTCGCACTCAAACTGGCCGACGTCGCTTGGCTGCGTTTTCGGACCGACAGCCGAAGTCTGGTCGTGCTGACCGTGATCGTCGGCGTGCTCCACGCCGAGTCGCTCGGCTTCGCGGCAACCGGGGAATTTGCCCCGCAGGCCGTCGCGGGCGTCTCAGCGGCGTTGCTGCTCGACCCGGTCCATCGTCGCATCGCCAGGCTTATCCAGACCTGTTCGCCGACCACCTCCGCACCCGCCCCGCGCGCCTCGGCACCGTGTCGCTCGGTGCCGGCGGATCTGCTGGTGACGCCGCTGTGGTTCATCGCTCGAATCGCCGCGCCCCCGCGCGCCCCTCCCTTGGCCTGACTCTCCCTCTCGGACGGCGCAGGATTCCGCGCCGATTGCGGATTTTTCCGCAACCCGTGTCGTGATCCGGCGCCGCGTCGGCGGACGTCTGCCCATGTCCGCGCATCGCTCAGGCTAGCTCGACGTCTGCTGTCTCGATTTCGAGGCGCGCAGTCGGAAAGGGAAACACGTGGAAACCACTCTCTGGAGACGCACGTCGACGCGACGCGTCGCCGGACTTCTCGCACTGATGGCGCTCGGCGGGAGCCCGGCCGAACTTCGCAGCGAAACGTTCTTTCTGCTGACGGGCGTGAACACCAACCGCTATCCGGGCGCGACCCGCCTCGTCAGTCCGATCCCGGGCTCGGCGTTCAGTTTCGCCGGCGCGTTCAACGACGGCCAGCGACTGGCGGGTATCGAAGTCGTCGATCCGCCCGTCGCGTGGCAGGGAGTCGGCACGCCGCTCTATCAGCCCAACCACGTCGGTGCGATGAGCTTCTTCTTCCGGCGCGGAAGCATTCCGCTGTTCGCAAATCACGTCGTCCCGATTCAGGGCATCGACTTTCTGGGCGGGCCGCTGCTCGACCTGGACGGGAACCTGAACAACGCCACGCGGAGCCTGACGCCCGTGCCGGGGCAGACGCCGGTTGAGATTCCCGGCTCGAACAGCTTCATCGCGTTTGAGTTCGACACCGTCGCCGGCACCGCGACGTTGGTCGCATTCGACGCCACCGGCACAAACGAGGGCGGCCCGGGTGTCAATCCCGGCGCGGCCGTGACGGTCAACATCCTGGCCGACGGGGCTTGGAACGGCGACCCACCCGGTCCGATCAATCCGGCCTTCGACACGCGCGTCGGCTCGCTGACCGCGTTCAACGGTACGAGCGCGACACTGACAAGCGTGTGGCGCATCGACGGCGTGCAGGCCGAGTTCTGGTATGACTCGATCGACCCCTTCAGCAGCTCGCCGGCGCAGCTGGGCACCTTCCAGCAGTTCGAGCGGCTCGGCGGCTGGCTCGTGCGTCGCGGCGGCAACGGCCAGTTCCCGACGCTGGCGGGCGAGGGGCTGGGCCCGACGCGCTGGCCCGCCGCGGACACCACGGTCTCGTGTCCGCCCCAGGACCCGTGTCTGTCGTTCAACCGGGCGTTCGACACGGGCTTCGGGCTGACGGCCGACATCACCGACGGCAACCCGACCGACCGGTACTCCGAACCCGCGCCCACCAGCGCCCTCGGCCTGCCGCTGACCGCGTTCGGCGGCGATCTCGGCGCGTACCTCGACGCGGTCGTCGTGCCGCGGCTCGGCCCGCACAACGACGCGTTCATCTACCTCGAATCGTCCGGGTTCGGCATCAACAACACCGGCGACCCGGTCTTCGGCAACACCATCGGATACGACCTGGTGGTCGTGGCCGCTTCCGTGCGGCTGATCGGCGACGTGAACGGCGACGACGTGGTGAACGCCGCCGACGCGACCGCGCTGGTGGCCGCGCTCATGAATCCGTCGATTCTCGATCCGCAGGCCTTCCGCCGCGCCGACGTGAACGGCGACGGCAAGGTGGATGGCCGGGATATCCAGGCGTTCGTGGACGCTCTGCTGTGAAGCCAGTGAATGAACACATCGCCGGGTCAGGTCCCAGAAGCCGACCCGACACGGGAGAGAGAAGAATGAATCGCTGCATCATCACGATCTTGTCGCTGATAACGTTGGCCTCCGCCTCCGCATCGGCCCAGCAGTTCCAACTCCTGACCGGCGTCGACGCCGGTCGCGCGACCGGCATTGTTCGCAACGTGTTCCCGTCACCCGGCCCGACGCTGGCGCCCGGCCAGTTTGACGACGGCGATCGGCTGGCGGGAACCGCCGACATCGGGGCGCCGATCAGCTGGACCGGAAGCGGCACGCCGCCGCTGACGCCGAACCAGTTCGGCTCGCTCAGCTTCATGTTCCGCCGCGGCTCGCTGACCGTGAACACCGGACCGGGCGGATTGAGGGCCCTGCCGATCATGGCGGTCGAGTACCTCGGCGGTCCGCTGCTCGATCTGGACGGCGACCTCGGCAACGGCGCGCGAAGCCTCACGCCCGTGAGCGGCCAGAGCGCCGTGGCCATCCCCAACTCATCCAGCCACGTCGGCCTGAATCTCGACTACGCCGGCGGCGCGGTCGGTCTGACGGGCTTTGACGCCACCGGCACCAACATCGGCAATCAGGGCGTGCGCCCCCTCAACGGCGTCACCGTCAACACCTTGGCCGGCACCACGCCCGCGGGCAACCCGGGCCCGGCCATTAATCCGACTTACGACACGCGCGGCGGTTCGCTCACCGCGTTCAGCGGAACCGGCGGCACGCTGACCGGCGTGTGGAAGATCGAGAATCTCGGCTACGAGTTCTGGCAGGACCCGATCGATCCGCTCAGCAGCACGGCCAGCACGCTGGGCACGTTCCAGTACCTCGGCGGCTTCCGCGGTTGGGTCGTGAAACGCGACGCCAACGGGCAGTTTCCGACGCTTGCCGGGCAGGGGCTGGGCTCGACGCTCTGGCCGCTGGTCAATACGTCCGCGGTCGGCGCGACGGTGAACACGACGCTGCCGCTCCAGCCGACCACGACCATCGACGCGGGCACCCCGCTCGACCACTTCGCCGCGCCCAACAACGGCGGTCTGCCGCTGGCCGGCTTCGTCGATCTGGGCGCGTATTTCGACGCGGTCGTCGCGCCGCTGGTCGATCCGCTGTCGGACACGTTCGTCTATCTCGAAGCGGCCGGCTTCGGCATCAGCAACAGCCCCGACCCGGTGTTCGGCGACACGATCGGCTACGACGTGGTGCTGATCGCCCAATCGCCGCCGATCCCGGAGCCGACGACGTTGTGCCTGCTGCCGCTGGCGGTCGCCGCCATGGCGCGGCGCGCCCGGCGCACGCGAAAGGACTGACCCATGAAGGCCCGACGAGGCTTCACGCTGATCGAGCTGCTGGTGTCGATCTCGATCATTTCGGTGCTGATCGGGATCCTGCTGCCGTCGCTGCAATCCGGGCGGGAGAAGTCCCGCCGGGTGGTGTGCCAATCGCAGTTGCGGCAGATCAACACCGCCATCTGGAGCTACTCGGTCGCCCAGGACGGCCGGGTGCCGTGGATCGTCTCGCCTATGACCAACGGCGGTGGGGCGGCGCCGGTGCCGCCGTCGGGCGAACCGCCGCCGTCCGGCTTCGAAAACTGGATCGGCTCGTTCGTGCCCGGCTTCGGACAGCCGAACGCCGTCGACGCCGACATCGACCCGTTCGACGAGGTGAAGTGGCCGCGCTCGCTGGCGGTCGTGCTGATGGCCAGCGAGATCGGCAGCGAGACGAAGATCTTCGCCTGCCCGTCGGCGCGGGTCGGCTGGCCAAAGACGGGCGGGCCGCCGCGTTTCACCTATCGCGACGCGGCGGTCAACCAGATCAGCGGGTCGCTGAGCATCGAAGGCTCGTATTTCCGCGAGAACTTCGGATTCCTCGACGGCCGCAAGCTCGACGTGACGCCGATCCACTTCACCGGCAACCCGCTCGAGGATTCGCAGTTGTTCGCCAAGGTCAGCAGCACGCACGTGCGCGACATGGTGGAGCGGCGCGGCAACCAGATCGTCGGGCCGCACGAAGGCGGCGTAAACGTCATCACGCGGAACTTCGAAATCGAGTTCCGCGACCAGGCCAAGGCCACGGAGGAACTGGGCTCGACGCCGGCCGGCGGCGTGCGGTTCTAGAAACCGGGGGAGGGTGAACGTCGGCGCCGATCGCGCCGCGGCGCGGTCACGACGGACTCAGATGTTGTCCTCGTCGGACTCCATCGTGTCCTTCCACTGGGCGAGGTTCTCGAGGTAGACGCTCGTGCCGCGGGCCACGCACGAGAGCGGATCGTCGACAATCGTGACCTGAAGGCCGGTCGCCTCGGCCACCACCTGGTCGAGCCCGCGCAGCAGCGCCCCGCCGCCGGCCAGGTGAATCCCGTTCTCGACCAGGTCGGCCGCCAGCTCGGGCTCGGCCCGCTCGAGCGTGCGCGAGACCGCCTCGACGATCTGGCTGACCGGCTCGCGCAGCGCTTCGCGCACTTCCTGCGAACTGACCAAGGCCTTGCGCGGCAGGCCGCTGATCATGTCGCGGCCCCGCACCTCGCGCGACGGCTCCTCGCTCAACGGCGCGGCCGAGCCGATCTCGATCTTGAGCTGCTCGGCCGTCAGCGGGCCGATGTGCATGCTGTAGGTGCGCTTCATGTAGCTGATGATGGCTTCGTCCATGTCGTCGCCGGCGACGCGCAGCGACTCGCTGACCGAGATGTCGGCCAGCGACATGATGGCCACCTCGGTCGTGCCGCCGCCGATGTCGACGATCATGCTGGCGGTGGCCTCGGCGATCGGCAGACCGGCGCCGATGCCGGCCGCCATCGGCTCCTCGACCAGATAGACGCGGCGGGCCCCGGCCCGCTCGGCGGAGCCGTAGACGGCGCGCTTCTCGACGGCCGTGATGCCGGACGGCACGGCGATGACGACGCGCGGGCGGACGAAGCGGCGGCCGCCCTGCACCTTGCGGATGAAGTAGCCGAGCATCGCCTCGGTGATGTCGAAGTCGGCGATGACGCCGTCCTTGAGCGGGCGAATGGCCGTGATCGAGCCGGGCGTCTTCCCCAGCATCTCCTTGGCGACCAGGCCGACGGCGTTGCCGTTCTGAAGGACGCGGTTGGTGCCCTTGGCCACGGCCACGACCGACGGCTCGTTCAGCACGATGCCCTCGCCCTTGACGCACACGAGCGTGTTGCACGTGCCCAGGTCGATGCCCATGTCGACCGCCAGCAGTCCCCTCAGCCAGTCGCCCAGCAAGTCGCTCATCCTCGGAGAGGTGATTCCGCGCCGTCGCCGTCCACCACGCGGCCGGTCGAGTCGAACGCGAGCCCGATGGTAATCGCCCGCCCGCCGGTCGTCACCTGTCAGCCGTCGCTGGTGCGATCGGCGGCCGTCGACGCCGCGACCGTGCGATGTACACTCTGAGGCGCCACGGAACCCCGGTCCACGGCGGCGTCACCGAGTTCCCGGCCGCACGTCGCGCGGACGGCGTCCTGCCGCGCGGAGCATCGATGACAGCGTCCGAATCGACTCAGGGCCTGACGCGCGTGCTCGAGCACCTGCGCGGGTTGGCGGCGCGGCGGAACGCGACCCTCTCGCGGCCGCCGGTCGACCAGCTTCGCGTCTACCGCGAGGTGGTCGATGACTACTTCGCGGCCGATCCGGTCTGCGTGGCCGTCGAGCGCGGCGTCGCGGCTCGGCCGGTCGAGGCCGCCGGGCGGCGCGGCGAGTGGCTGCTGCCGCC
>CAZNUJ010000063.1:0-12684 GCA_964576285.1 uncultured Planctomycetaceae bacterium
GCGCCGCCAGCCGCGCGAGGATCGCCGCCTCGATGTCCGACAAGTCCGACATGCCGCCCCCCGCGCGCCGCCGCTCTCCATGCGGCCCGCATCACGTGTCCCGCAGCGTCTCGCGCGAGAACTCGCGCTGCGGCCCCGTCGTTCGCGCCACCTCGCCCCGCGTCGCGTTCGGCGACATCGCCGCCGCCGAGGGAAGTTGCGCCTGCCCCGCCGCCAGCCGGCGCAGCCACGTCACCGCCTGCTCATAGCGCCGCGATACGTCCGCCGGCACGGGCGGTCGACGCAGGTGCAACCGATACGCCACCAGGTCCAGCACGACACCCTTCACCACGCCGGCCAGCTCCGGCCGTCCGGCCAGGTCCAGCGGCACGGCGAAGCGTGCCGCGGCGTAGCTGTCGAACTCGCCCTCCGCCGCCGCCCGCGCCTCGTGCACCCGGTCGAGATCGGCCACGCCCGAACCCGCGTCGTCCGTGAGCTGCACGTACACGACCGCCCCCAGCCGCCGCTCGATCTCCGCCGCCGTCACATAGGCCACGTCCGCGCCTCCCCATCGCCGCGCGACGGCGGGCCGACCCGCCGTCGACCCGCCGCCGCCCCACGCCCGCGCCGCCTCACGCGAACGTCACCCGCACCGCGTGCTGCCAATATCCGTACGTCATCCGGTAGCGGGCCCGCACGCCGTACAGGTACTTCTCGCGCCGGAACCCCTCGTCCGAGTCGCCCGTCAGCGCCGTGAACTCCACCGGCTCGCGATCCTGAAAGATGAATGGGCGAATCACGCCGTCGGTCTTCAGCAGGTACCACGTCGTGCCCGACAGCCACGGCATCGCCACCACCCGCGCCACGCCCTCCATCACGTTCGAGCGATTCCCGACCACCCGCGCCTGGATCGCGTCCGTTGCGCTGAAGTACAGACCCGGCGGCACCACGCACGCCAGCCCGCCCGCGTCCACCATCATCGGCTCGCCCTGGTCGTCCTTGAACGACAGCATCCGCCCGATGGCCATCTGCAGCGCCACCTTGAAGTCGTCGGCCGCCGGGAGCTGCGGGTTCCCCGCCGGCGCCTCGACCTTGTTCGACTGCGTGCCAGACGCCCCCGAGACATGGTTGTCCGAAAAGAACGACACGCCGTCGTACGACAGCCCCGTGCTCGTTCCCAGCGCCAGCAGCTGCGAAATCAGGAAGTCCTTGTGCAGCGCCGCCCGCCGCGCCAACTCGCCCACCCGAATCCGAATCTGCCCGGTCTGGTCGTCCGCCAGTTCGTCCCGGTCCACCTCGATCGTCGCCTCGTACTTGAGGTTCTCCACCGAGTACGACTCGGTTCGCAGTCCCTGCGTCAGACGCCCCGTCCCCCACTCGCGCATCTTCGGAACCGTTCCCAGCCAGCGGTACGTCTCGCGATCCGAGTTCGACGCCACCCGCGTCGACAGGTCACGATACAGCACCGGCGTCGCGTTCAGCCGGTCGAAGAACTCGCTCCGCAGTCCCTTCGTCAACAATCCCGTGTCGATCACCGCCATCGTCATCACCCCGCGTTGTCTCGTGGTCCGGCCCGCCGCGCGCGCCGACCCGCCCCCTCCGGCTCGCACCGTCGAACGGCCTCACGGCAGCTCGATATACCGCAGCGTCAGCAGACCGCCGACGCCCGCCGCCGCCGTGGCCGCCCCCACCCGCGCCCAGACGCGCTGGCCCGCCGCCACTTGGCTGCCCGCCAGCGTCAGCGCCGTCCGCTGCTGGTTCGTCAGGCTCGCCAGGTTGAAGCCCGACACCAGTTCGTTCGGCGTCGTGTCGCCGGTCCCCACGTCGAGGTTGCCCGCGTCCGGCTTCGTGTTGAACACGACCTCGGCGCCCAGCACCACGATCGGCCGCTGCGCGATCAGCACCGCGTTCGTCGTCGCCTGGCCGATCGCGCTCGTCAGCAACGCGTGCTGATGTCGCTCCGCCTGTGACTCCGCCAGCGCCGCGATCCGCACGATCGCCCAACCCGACGACGGCACGTCGATGCACGCCCCCGCCCGCGACGCCCCGTCGGTCGGCGTCAGGCCGAGCGTGTCATCCGCCGTCGCGTACACCGGCCGGCCGATCGACGTCATCGTCACACCCGAAACCGGCAGGTGAAAATCGCCCTGCGTGTAGACGCGCACCAGCTTCTCGCCGTTCGCGGCCGCGCTCGCGTCCGCCTCTTCATAGGCGATGCCGACGAAGGCGTCGCCCGCCTGCAACGGCCGCGCCCAGCCGTTCGAACGGTTCAGCCCGACCAGCGCCCCCTTGTAAATACGCACGTTCGCCGCCACGCGGTAGCCGCGCAACTCCTGGTCGATGTACCGACCCACTTCTCGATTCGCACTCAACGGCATGATTCGCTCCCCCCGGCGCGGCCGCGACCACCGCCGCCGCGCGCTCCGCCTTCACCGTCCCGACCCATCGGCTCACTCGCCGGCGGCCGCCCGCAGCGCGTCACGCACGAACGCCTCTTCGCTGCACAGCGCCCCCAACGCCCGCCCGCCCGCGCGATATTCCCGCCGCGCCCGACGCGCCACCGCCTCGTCCGCATCGCCGTCCGCCGAATCGACCGCTCGACCGGCCGCCAGCATCACCGGCGCGTGCCGCAGCCACTCGTCGAACCCGGCCGGATCGCGCCTCGCCAGGCCCAGCGCCCATTCCCGCTGTGCCGGCACCAGCTTGCCGCAAGCCAGCGCCGCCGACACCCGCTCGTCGGCGGCTCGCTCCGCCAAATGGCTCTCCAGACCGACGATCCGCGCCGCGGCCATGGTCACCAGTTCCGTCTCGTCGCCTTCCGTCGCCGATCCCAGCGCCTCGCGCAGCCGCCCCCAGGCTTCAACCGAGTTCACCACCGGCCGCATGCCGCGAATCGCCGGCTTGTTCGTTAGCGCCGCCGAATGCAGCCCGATCATCCGCCGGTCTTCGCCGCGTACCAGCGCCACCGGCGACAAGTAGCGATACTGTCGTGCCGCAAGCTGCTGCCGTGCCGGTTCGGTCCACTCCACCTCGGCCCACAGCCCCGGCTCGTCAGCGGCGTCCGCGTCCGGCGACACCAGCGTCAGGCGTTTGATCCAGCCCGCGGCCGGCGCCTGCCCGCTGGGCGCGCTGAACTCGCCGCCCAGCGACTGGTGTTCGTAGTCAATCGGCAGATCGGTTCCGTGCCGCTCGAACGCGGCGATGGTGGCCTCCGCCGACGCCCCGTCGAACACGAACTCGCCCCGCACGCTGCGCACCTCGCCCCACGGCACCAGCAGCACCCGCGTCGGAGCGCCGCCGTCGTCCGCCGCCAGCGCCACCATCCGCGCGCATCGTTCCGTGCCCATCATCCCGCTTTTCGCCGACATCAGATCACCCTCCCCGAACGTTCCGCGTTCCTCCCCGCGAGGCGGAGGGCGAGAGTGAGGGTCGCCCCCTCCCCAGCGCCCGCGCTCACTCCGCCCCGCCCCCCTCGAACCGTGCCGCCCTCCGCTCGCCGCCGACCGTCGTCCGAACTCCCGGCAGCGTCGCCTCGCCCGCCCGCGCGGGCGGAATGCCCAGCACGCTCTGGGCCCAGTCCGCCGGCACCCGCGCGCCCAGTTCGTTCACCGCCACCGAAAGCGTTCGCGCGAACGCCGCCACGTCCCGCGGGCGCTCCGGCAACCGGCGAAAGTACGGCGGCTCCGCCCGCTCGCCGCACCGAACCCGCGTCAGCACGGCCAGCAGGTCCCGTCGAATGGTCCGTGCCTCCTGCCGCAGGTCGTCGTCGCGCAGGTCCCGCCGCACCTGGTCGTGCACCTCCGCCGCGCCGAGGTTCGCCAGCGCCCGCGCCGTGTCCGTCGTCAGCGTCTGGCCGAGCCACGCCTTGCTCAGTTCGCGATTGAAAAAATGACACATCGTCTCGTACGGATTCACGTCGCCCGGTACGCGCGTCTGCCGAATCTCCAGCTCGACCGCCTTCGAAAACACGCCGGCCGCGTCCGATCCCAGCCGTGTCAGCATCTCGAGCAGCTCGCGCTTCTCTTCCGGCGTCGCGCTCGGCTCGTACCGCGCGATCCGCAGCGGCATGCCGAACACCTCCGCGAACACCAGCCAGTCCTTGATCGCGAACTGTTTCCCCAGATACGCCAGCGCCGACGCGCGCAGCAATCCGCCCCGGCCGGCGTGCCCCGATGCCGCGTTCACGCGATGGACCACGAACTTCCACGGCCGCGGCGGCTCGCCCTCGTCGGCGTCCGGCCGCGTCACGATCCGCAGCTCGCCCAGCCGCCCGATGCGCAACCGACCGAACGGGACCGGCTCGATCGCTGCCAGCCGCGGACCAGCTCGGCCGAGCTCCCAGATCAGCTCGGCCGCCGCCACGTTTCGCCCGATCGCCAACGCCAGGTGCGACAGCGTCTCGTCGAACCGCTCCAGACGGGCGACGGCCGCGCGGCAGTAGTCCGCTGCCTCGTCCGCCAGTCCGCGATCGAACGTGCCGTCCGGGTCGACCTCGCCGGCCGAGGCGATCCGCCAGCCCAGCCCCGTCACCGCCAACCGCCGCGTCGTCGCCACGCTGTGTAAGTGCGGGTCTTTCTCCTCCATTTGCTCGAACAGCGCCATCTGCTCCGACAGGTCGCCCTCGTCCGCGGCCCGCAGGATCGACGCCAGCCGCAGCGGCGTCAGCCCGTCGGCCGGCCGGGCCGTCCAGGCGTCCCACTCGCGCGGCCGAGTCAGCCAGCCGCGCTGCGGCCGCGGCGCGGCGACGAACGCACGATGTCGGCCGCGCACCGCGCCGACGAATTGCTCCACGTACCCGCGCACGCCCCCCGCCATCACCAAACTCCCATCCGCGCGAATTGCAGCGCGCGGCCTGGCACGTATTCGATCACGCCCGACGACTCATCCACCGCGTACAGACCCAGCGCCGCCGCCCAGAACCGGTCCGAGTGCCCGCCGCGCCCCCGATCCGACTCGTAGCGCACGCCGCCGGCCGGTGTCACCACGCGCTCCAGCGCGTGCCAGTCCTGACGGATGCGGTCGTCGACCGGAATGCGCAGCAGTCCGCGCTCCGCCTGCACCCGCAACCGCCCGGCCAGATCCGACTTGGTGCCGCTCGAGAACGTCACGCCCTCGACCCGATGCTCGCCGAACCGCGCCGCCAGTTCCTCCGCCAGCATCGCCCCCAGCCCGGTGCGGTCGATCGCCAGCCGCCGCACGGCCCGGCGGCTCAGCAGCGATTCGATCACGCGCCGCTGAACGCTGAACGGCTGGTTCGACAGTTCCACCACGCCGCGCGTCACGAACCGCCCCTCCAGCGCTTCCCACAGCCAGATCACCGTCAGGTCGCGCGTCCGCCCCACGTCCACGCCGGCGAACACGCGCGCGTCGGCCGACGACAACCGCGCCTCGTCCGGCTCGACGCTCAGACCGGCGTCCTGGCAGCGCGTGATCAGGTCATGCGACAGCAGTGCCGTCGATTCGTCGACGAACTCGCACTCGAACTCCTGCCGAAACGCGGCTTCGTCATCCATCGCCGAGCGCAGCAGCGCCACGTCCGCCGGCAGCCCGGCCGCCACCGCGTCGTGAATCGTGACCGTGGTATGTTCGAACCGTTCGTTGGTCCGCAGCTTGTGAAACAGGTTCCCGCGGCCGCGCGGCGTCGAGGCCACGTCCAGCTCGCCGCCGCCGCGCAACAGCGTCGGAAACAGCGCGCTCCAGATCTCGCGGTCGTCGCGATGCATCGCGAACTCGTCCAGCAGCACGTCGCCCGAGAAGCCCCGCGCCGTGGCCGGGTTCGCCGGCAGGGCGATCACCCGCACCCCGCCCGGCAGCGCCGCTTCCAGCCGGCGGACGGCGCTGGCCCCGAAGCAGTCACTCTCGCGAAACTCACAGGCGACCTGCAACATCCGGCAGTGCATCCGCACTTTCTCCATCATTTCGCGGCTCTGGCGCTCACTGGCCGACAGCAGCACCTGCGTCCGCCGTCGCGCCAACCCGCGCAAGACGCGCCGCAGCGACAAGGCGAAAGTCTTTCCGGTTTGCCTCGCCCAATTGTGCCATGTGAATCGAGCCGCGCTGTTCACGGCCACAACCTGATAGGCCGGCATCGACAGCGCCGTCCGCGACGCGCCAACCGGCTCCGGCGATGGTTCGATCGCAATCACGATCCGCTCCGTTTTTCAAACGATCGCGCACCCGCGATGACACTCTTCATCCGGGCTCGGCGCTCCCCGAAGCGTTGACCGATCGCATCCGGAACTCGTACAATCTCAGGCAGAAGTCCTCGCACGGACTTGATCAGGGGCCTCGCAACCGTGATCTCCGGCCGCACGCTGCTGACGCCGTGCGCGTTCTGCGCGCTGCTGATCCGTCCCGCCCTGTCGCCGGCGCAGTGCGGCTGGAACGCCGGGCTTTTCAACATCGACCTCGACGGACCGGTGCTGGCCGCGCAGGTCTTCGACGACGGCGGGGGGCCGGCGCTCTATGTCGGCGGCGCCTTCACGTCCTCGGGCGGCGTCGCGCTCAACCACGTCGCCCGCTGGAACGGCCTCGGCTGGACACCCCTGGGCGACGGATTCAACGGTCCCGTCTTCGCCCTGCACGTTTTCGTCGGCCCGGACGGCCCGTCGCTCTATGCCGGCGGCGCGTTCACCCACGCCGGCGCGACCCCGGCCGACCATGTCGCCCGCTGGGACGGATCAACGTGGCATGCGCTCGGCGACGGCGTCGACGGCCACGTCCGCGCCTTCGCCGACTTCCACGACGGCACGACGCCGGTCCTGATCGTCGCCGGCGATTTCACCAGCGCCGACCGCAAGCTGGCCCCACGCATCGCCGCCTGGAACACGCTGACCTGGACCGCGCTCCCGCCCGGCGCGAGTGCTCCGATTCACTGTCTGCTCGCCGCGGACGACAACGGCATCCCCGTCATCTACGCTGGCGGAGACTTCACCACCATCGGAGGTATCTCCGCCGGTCGCGTCGCGCGGTGGGACGGCACGCAGTGGTCCGCGCTCGGCGCCGGCATGGATGACTGCGTGCAGTCATTGGCCGAGTTCGACGGCCGGCTCTACGCGGGCGGCGCGTTCGCCTCGGCCGACGGCGCTCCCGCCGCGTGCATCGCCCGCTGGGACGGCTCGAGTTGGTCGCCGGTGGGCACCGGCCTGTCCGGCCATCCGGCGCCGCGCGTTCGCTCGCTGCTGGCGTACGACGATGGTTCCGGCACGGCGCTCTTCGCCGCCGGCGAATTCACTCGTGCCGGTGAGTTGGTCGTCAACCACGTCGCGCGCTGGACCGGCGCGTTGTGGGTTTCCCTCGGCACCGGCCTGGCCGGCAGCGCGGCCGCCGGTCACGCGATGGTCGGATTCCCCGGACCAGTCGGCGTCTATGTCGGCGGCAACTTTGACGCGGCCGGCGGCACTCCGTCGTATCACGCGGCGCGCTGGTCGGTCTTCGGCGCGCCGCCGTTCATCTCGCAACACCCGGCCCCCGCCGGCGCCTGCACCGGCGGGAGCGCCGCGCTGACCGTCTCGGTCTCCTCGCCCGGCATCGGCGAGCCGACCTACCACTGGCGACGCAACGGCGTCTATCTCGCCAACGGCGGCAATCTCGCCGGAGTCAACCTGCCGACGCTGACCATCTCACCAGTCACCTTGCAGGACGCTGGTACCTACGACTGTGTCGTGATGGGCCACTGTCGCCATCGCGTCAGCAACGGCGCGACGCTCAGCGTGTGGCTTTCCGGCAGCGGCGACATGAACGCCGACGGTCTCGTCAACGGCGACGACATCCAGCCGTTCGTAGCGGTGCTCGCTGCCCCCGGCGTCCCCGACCCGAGCTTCTGCGCCGCCGACTGCGACGCCGACGGCGACGTCGACCTCAACGACACGCCGGTGTTCGTCGACCGCCTGCTCTCGCCGTAGACCGTGTCCGCCCGCGCCGGCGCTGCGACGCGCTCAGTCGATCTGCTTGCGAAACCGCGCCACGCTCAGCGACAGGATGACCGCGCCGCACGCCGCCAGCCCGCCGGCGAACGGCAGCAGGTCGCGCAGATCGGCCCCGCGCAGGATGACGCCTCTCAGAATCTCGACGTAGTACGTCACCGGGATCGCCCAGCTCAGCCAGTAGATGGGCAGGGGCATCTCCGAGCGCGGAAACATGAAGCCCGACAGCAGCACCGACGGCAGCATCACCAGGTACGACATCTGCACCGCCTGAAGCTGCGTGGCCGCGACCGTCGAGATGAACAACCCCAGCCCCAGCACCGTCACGATGAACAGGCCCGACAGCCCGATCAGCAGCCCCACGTCGCCGCGGATCGGCACGTCGAAGAGCCCCACCATCAGCGCCAGCACCAGCAGCAGCTCGGCCAGCGCCAGCAGCGTGTACGGAATCAGCTTGCCCAGCATCAGCCCCAGCCGGCCGACCGGCGTCACGAACAGCTGCTCCAGCGTGCCCGACTCGCGCTCGCGCACGATCGAGAAGCTCGTCAGGAACAGCAGCACGAGCTGGAGGATGATCGCCACCAGCCCCGGCACGAAGAAGTGCGCGCTCTCCAGCGCCGGGTTGAACAGCAGCCGCGTCCGGGCGTCGATCGGCACCGCCGGCCGGCCGCGCGCGTCGCGCGCCACCGCCACCTGAAGCGACTCGCCCACGCTTCGCCCGCGCTGCATCGACAGGTTCAGGACCAGCAGGCTCATCACGTTCTGAGCCGTGGTGGCCACCTGCGAGTCGCTGCCGTCCACCAGCACCTGCACGTCGGCCTGCTCGCGCCGCAGCAGCCGGTCCGAGTAGTCGGCCGGGATCAACACCCCGACCTTCGCCCGTCCCGACGTCAGCGCCCGCCGGAACGACTCGGCGTCGTGCACGCGCTCGCGCAGCGAAAACGTCCGCGTCGCCTCCATCGCCTCGACCAACCGGCGGCTTTCCTGTCGGCCGTCGAGATCGAGCAGCACGGTCGGGATGTGCTCGATCTTCACCCGGATGGCGTAGCCGAAGATGATCAACTGCATCGACGGCACCACCAGCGCGAAGAACAGCGTCAACCGCTCGCGACGCAGGTGCGCGAACTCCTTCAGCAGAATGGCCCAGAAGCCGTTCACTCAGCCGCGCCGCTCCTCCAGCGAACGACTCATCCACACGAACACGTCCTCGAGGCTCGGTTCGATCGGCCGCGCCGACGCCCCGCCTTCGGGCGCGACCGCCGCCGCCAGCGCCTCGGCCGTCCATTCCGCGTCGACCAGCACGTGCAGCGCCGTTCCGAACAACGTCGCGTCGCGCAGTCCCGGCAGCGCCCTTGCCCGCGCGAGCGCGTCCGCCGCCCGCGGCGCGGCGACCTCGAAACGCCGCGTGCCGGCCGGAGTCACGTCCGGCCGCGACTTCAGCGATTCCGGTTCCCCCGACACCAGCAGCCGCCCGGTGTGGATGTAGCCCACGTGCGTGCAGCGCTCCGCCTCGTCCATGTAGTGAGTCGTCACCAGCATGGTCACGCCGCGGTGCGACAGCGCGAACAGCAGGTCCCACAGGTCGCGCCGCGCCACCGGGTCAATGCCCGCCGTCGGCTCGTCGAGGAAGATCACCTCCGGCTCGTGGATCAGCGCGCAGGCCAGCGCCAGCCGCTGCTTCCATCCGCCCGAGAGCTGACCCGCGAAGCGCTCAGCGTACTCGCCCACGCCCGTCAGTTGCAGCACGGCCTCTTCGCGTTCGCGCTGGCGCGCCGCCGAAAGCCCGTAGATGCGCCCGTAGAACCGCAGGTTCTCCATCACGGTCAGGTCGCCGTACAGGCTGAAGCGCTGCGACATATAGCCGATGCGCCGCTTGATCGCCTCGGGGTCGCGGCGCACGTCGATGCCCACCACCGCCGCGGCGCCATCCGACGGCCGCAACACGCCGCACAGCATGCGGATCAGGGTCGACTTGCCCGAGCCGTTCGGGCCGAGCAGGCCGTAGATCGCGGCCCGTGGCACCGCCAGCGTCGCCCGGTCCACCGCCAGCACCGGCCCGAACCGCCGCGTCAGCCCGTCGGCGCGGATAACCGCCTCGCCCGCGACCATGGCCCTACCGGTCTCCGGCGTCGAAATGAACGTCGACCGCCGTGCCGACCCTCAGCGGCACGGTCGCGTCGTTCAGCGTCACCTTGATGCGGAAGACCTGCTCGCCGCGCTCCTGCGGCGTCTGCACGTTGCGCGGCGTGAACTCCGCCTCCGTCGCGATGAAGGTCACGCGTCCTTCGTATCGCCCCGGCCCGCCGGCGACCGACGAGACCCACGCCGGCCCGTCCAGCCGAACCGCGTCCAGTCGCGCCTGCGGGACATAGGTCCGCACCCACAGACGCGCGTAGTTGATCAGCGTGACGCTGGGCGCGTTGGCCGTCACCAGGTCGCCGGGATGCAGGTCGATGGCTTCCACGATGCACGCCGCCGGCGACGTCACCGTCAGTTCCCCGAGGCGCACCTCGATGGCCGCCGCCTGTGCCCGCGCCGCGTCGACCGCCGCCGCCGCCCGGGCCACGTCCTCGACGCGGTAGCCGCGCTCCAGCATCGCCAGCGTCGCCTCCGCGCCGGCCAGCGCCGCCTCGGCGCCGGCGATGTCCTCCTTGCGCGTGCCCTCCTCCAGCAGCGACAACTCGTGCTCCGCCGCCGCCGCCTCGGCCGTCGCCAGTTTCAGCGCCCGCACGACGCGCTCCAGCTCGATCTGCGCGGCCTGCGCGTCGCGGCTGAGACGCATGACTCGGGCATGCTCGGACTCCGCCAGCGTCAGCGTGGCCTTGGCCGATGCCACCCGCGCCCGCGCGATGTCGATTTCCTGCCGGCGCGATCCGGCTTTCAGCTTCGCCAGCGCGGCCGCCGCCTGATCGCGACGGGCCCGCGCCTCGCTCACTTCCTCGGGCCGAAAGCCGGCCTTCAGCCGGGCGTGTTCGGCCTCGGCCCGCGCCAACTCGGCCTGCGCCGCCGCCAGTTGCTGCCGAAGATCGAACGGGTCGATGCGAAACAGCGTTTGCCCCGCCGTGACGCGCTGGCCCTCGCTCACGAGCACTTCGGTCACGCGGCCGCCGACGCGCGAGCCGACGCGGACCTGGTCGGCCTCGACGAACCCGGACACCACCAGCGGCTCGACCCGCCCCTGCCGCCAGTAGAGCCAGCCCACCACCACCGCCGCGAACAGGACGCCCAGCGCCAGCGCGCCCCGCAGAGACACACCGCGCCGTGCGCGCCGCTTGCGCACCCGATGAATCGACATCGCGACTCCCGCACGAACGCCGCCGCCGAGACCATCGACGCCGGCTGCGCACCGAGGCATCATCGCCGCTGGTCCAGCATCCCGCCACGCGCGGAGGGTCGACGCGCACGAAAAACCGTCAGTGCGGCCGACTCGCTACGGCAGCGCCAGGATCTCGTCGAGGATGCGTTGATGCACATGGCGACTGGCGTCGACACCGAGGTGCGTCACGCACCAGGCCGATCGCGTCAGATCGTCATTCTCGATGCGTGTGAAGGTGTTGCCCTCGGCCGCCACGATCGGCTGGCCCGGCAGAATCCACGGCGCCGCCTCGAAGATCGGCCAGGGGACGTAGAAGTGCACGCACTTGGCCACGTTGTCCGGCACCGGCGGCGGGATGGTCGCATCCACCGGGAACAGCAGAGCAACCGGTATGCCGCGAAGTTTGAGCACTTCGGCGATGCGAATGATGCAGTCACCGCCGAAGCTGTGCCCCGCCATGACGATCTGTTTCGGGTTGCCCGAAGCGAAGTATTGAAGCGCGATCTCGTCGGCGACGCGCTGCCATTCCGCGTCGGAGTGGGAGTATGCCTCGATGCCCAGCCGGCTCAGGTCTCGCGCCAGCGAGTCCATGCCGCGCGACGAGACATTGAACGCCCCGCGCAGCGTGTGCACCACGACGTGCGGCATGACCGTCCGCGCGCCGGCCCCGGCGTCCGGCCGCAACCCGACGCCATCGCAGAGATTGTTCGGCAGGTCATCCGCCAGCGTGCCGAACACCGACGGAAACGAATCGCAACCACCAGTCCCCAACACGGTAACCGCTGTTGCAACGGCGACCGCCGCGAGTCGTCGCCCCGCTCGTCGCGCCATGATGAACCGCACCCTCCGTCGAGGCTCGTACGGCGACCCCGCTAATCTACACTGCCTCGATACTTCACAATAGGCCGCGCCGGGTGAGTCGGGCACGCTCATTCCGCGCCCGGTGATGCGGAAGCGACCCGGCCGCGTTCAGACCGGATGTTCTCGGAACCGCGGCGGCATGGCTGCCCCGCAAAGACGCATCGGCAGGCTTCGCGGCATCAATCCTGACTTTGCTGTCAAGGTGAGTCGCCCGGGGAGCGCAGCGCTTCCAGCGCCGCGCGCGTGTCGTCTCGCCGCGGGTCGAGCCGCAGCGCCTGCTCGAATGCCGCCGCCGCTTCGTCACGACGACCGCGCAGCGCCTCCGCCACGCCCAGGTTGTGCCACGCATCGGCCCACGTCGGACGCAGGCGCGCCGCGCGCTCGAACGCCGCCGCCGCTTCGTCGATGCGCCCCAGCCCCAGCAGCGCGTTGCCCATGTTCAGGCGCCCCTCGGCGTATTGCGGCTCGTCCGCCGCCAGTCGCTCGAACAGCACCAGCGCGTCCGCCAGACGGCCCTGCCGCGCGATGGCGGTCGCGAGGCCTCGACGGGCGACACGGTCCGCCGGCTCGATCGCCAGCGCGGCGACGTAGGTCGCTTCCGCC
>CAZNUJ010000064.1:0-12541 GCA_964576285.1 uncultured Planctomycetaceae bacterium
GACTAACCCTGGGCGGATTTCCCTTCCCCAGGAAACCTTGGGCTTACGGCGAGCGTGATTTTCACACGCTTTATCGTTACTCAAACCGGCATACTCACCTGATAGGCCCGGCACCGCTCCTTTCGGTACGGCTCGTATCTGCCTATCAGCGCTCCCCTACCGCCCCGCGGTTGCCCGCGGGACCCGCAGCTTCGGTGCACGACTTAGTCCCGTTCATTATCGGTGCCGGGTTTCTTGACGGGTAAGCTATTACGCACTTTTTAAATGGTGGCTGCTTCTAAGCCAACATCCCCGCTGTCACGGAAACCTGACTTCCTTAAGCACTTAGTCGCGCTTTGGGACCTTAGCTGGCGGTCTGGGTTGTTTCCCTTTTGACCACGGAGGTTATCCCCCGTAGTCTGCTTCCCGGGATAGTCCCTGCGGTATTCGGAGTTTGATTGGAGGCGGTAGCCGGGTAGGCCCCGCGATCCATTCAGTAGCTCTACCCCCGCAGGGTAGTGGCCCGAGACTAGCCCAAAAGCTATTTCGGGGAGAACCAGATATCGCTGAGTTTGATTAGACTTTTACTCCTCCCCACAGCTCATGCCAGAACTTTTCAACGTTCACGGCTTCGATCCTCCGCGCCCTTTTACGGACGCTTCAATCTGGCCATGGGTAGATCACTCAACTTCGGGTCTAGCCCCTGCGACTCATTCGCCCTGTTCAGACTCGCTTTCGCTACGGCTCCACCGCTTCGCGGCTTAGCCTTGCCACAGAGGACTAACTCGCCGGTCCATTATGCAAAAGGTACGCGGTCGACCGGGGCCCGAAGGCCATCGGTCTTCCACTGCTTGTAAATGCATGGTTTCAGGTTCTTTTGACTCCGCTTATTGCGGTTCTTTTCACCTTTCAGTCGCCTTACTGGTACACTATCGGTCGTCCAGGAGTACTTAGCCTTGGAGGGTGGGCCCCCCGGCTTCGCACGGAGTTTCACGAGCTCCGTGCTACTCTGGGTATCCTCTCAACGGAGAGTGCCGTTCACCGCGTACGGGACTGTCACCCGCTCTGGTCGGCCTTTCCAGACCGTTCCGCTGAACGCACCTTTGTAACTCCTCGAGGACCCACAACCCCGGGCCGAAACCCGGTTTGGGCTCGTCCGCCTTCGCTCGCCGCTACTGACGGAGTCTCGGTTGATTTCCTTTCCACCAGGTACTAAGATGTGTCAATTCCCTGGGTAGGCTCCCGCACACTATGCGTTCATGTACGGGTGATCGGGTCGGCTTGCGCCGCTCGATCGGGTTGCCCCATTCAGACATCTCCGGATCAACGCTTGTTTGCCAACTCCCCGGAGCTTATCGCAGGCTGCCGCGTCTTTCTTCGCCTCTGGACGCCTAGGCATCCACCATGCACCCTTAACGATCTTGACCACATCAATGAGAAGCTGTCCCAGCCGGCTCGTCGCCGACTTGGCCAACCGTCCACCGATGTCGAATCACACTCACGCTATCGGCGCTCGTCGCTCCCGCTCTGCGCGGGCTGGCGACTTGAACTTGCAATGGTGGTGATACACCACACGCAAACCTATTCGATTGTCAAAGAACGCTCGACGGCTGCCGGCCGGTCGAATCGCTCAGCGATCCGGTCAACCCTTCGGCCATCGCCTCCGGCCTGTTCGCCGCAGGCTCTGAAGCACCCCTCGGGTGCTCCGGAGCTTGCCGCGCCTCGACCGTTCCTGCCCAGTGGAGCCGACCGGGCTCGAACCGGTAACCCCTAGCTTGCAAAGCTAGTGCTCTCCCAATTGAGCTACGGCCCCGGTTCACGTCGTCGGCCGAGCACCGCTCAGCCGCAACCGCCCTTGCCTCACATTCCACCCGGCTTCAGGACCCAGATGAGCCCGACCACCAGGACCACCGCGATCCAGAACAGCGCCGTGCTCATCGCGTCGCCACTGGGCCCGAGTGGAGTCGAACCACTGACCTCGTCCTTATCAGGGACGCGCTCTAACCAACTGAGCTACGAGCCCTTCGGCTGCGTTCCGTCCGCAAGTCCTCGCGGGCGGACCCAGCGGTTTGCTCCACCCGACAAAAAAACCACCGGCTCCTGCCGGTGGTCCGTCAATCGACAGGCCCACAGTCGGCAATCAAGCCGAGATCAATTGTCCTCCATTGCTGAACGGGGCGAGCGTCAAACGCTTTTCACCTCTATTCGTCAACGTTGAACATCGGCTCCCGCGCAACGCCCGGTTGAACCGAACGGCACCGCGAGCGCTCGGGAATAGTAGCACGAACCGCCGGCGTGTCAACACAAAATCCATCCCTTCGGGTCGCCGCGAAGCGAGCCCGCGCGTTATGGCTGTAACATGTTGGAGAGCAAGTGCTTACGCCGGTCTTCGAATCCCGTTTGCCAGCCGCCAGGTCCGGCGCGGCCGCCAATTCCGCGCTTTGAATCTCGGCCGCGGCTCGCTACCATCACGCCTCCGCCGGCGCGGCCGATCCGCTGAGCCGGGGAAGGCAAGCAGGAGTCGCAGACATGCGGAAATCGAAGGAATCCAAGCGGAAGCGCCGGGAAGCCGCCATCAAGTACCGAAAGGGCGAGCGGGCCGAGGCCTACAAGCTCTGGACCGAGGCGGCCGGCGAGTACAAGGCCCGACGGGCGCCGAAGCCCGCGGAGGGCGCATCGGCCGCGGGCTGAAACCGCCTCAGCCCGTCAACCGTCTTGCGTCAAGCACCGAACCGCTCGCCCGCCGATATCCCGCCGCCACATGCTCGATGAATTGCTCGAAGCCCGCCGGCGCAAGTTACAGGCCATCGTCGCCCTCGGCGTGGACCCGTTCGGCAAGCGCCTCCCCGGCGTTGTCTCGAACGACGAAATCCGTCGCCGCGCCGAGGCGCTCGAGCTCCAGCCGGGGCAGACGTCCGACGGCCCCCGGCTGATCGCCGCCGGCCGCATCGTCCTGCTTCGGCACATGGGCAAGCTGTCGTTTCTCCAACTCCGCGATTCGCACGGCGATTTGCAGATCGGCATTTCGAAACGCGCTGTTTCTGAGGCGGACTGGAAGCTGCTCGAGCAGCTCGACCTTGGTGACCTGCTCGGCGCAGCGGGTGCCGTCGGCCGCACCAAGACGGGCGAGATCACGCTCTGGGCCGATTCGCTCACCCTGCTGTGCAAGTGCCTTCGGCCGCCGCCCGAGAAATGGCACGGCCTGCAGGACGTTGACCTGCGGTACCGCCGCCGATACGTCGATCTGTTCAGCAACCCGCCGGTCATGCAGACCTTTCGCCGGCGCGTCGTCATCCTCGACGCGATCCGGGCGTACCTGCGCGAGCTCCGGTTCCTCGAGGTCGAAACGCCCACCCTCCAGCCGATCTACGGCGGCGCGGCGGCACGACCGTTCACCACGCACCACAACTCGCTCGATATGCAGCTCTACCTGCGGATCTCGCCCGAGCTCTACCTGAAGCGCCTGCTGGTCGGCGGAATGGAGCGGGTGTTCGAGATCAGCCGCAACTTCCGCAACGAGGGCATCAGTCCGCGCCACAATCCCGAGTTCACGATGCTCGAGCTGTACCAGGCGTACGGCGACCTGACCGACATGATGGACGTCACCGAGGGCATCGTGGTCCGCTCGATCGAGGCCCTCGGAGACGGCGTGCGTCGCCCGTACGGCGATCGGACGCTGGATTTCGCGCCGCCGTTCGCACGACGGACGTTCGCCAGCCTGCTGTCAGAGCACGCCGGCGTCGCGTTGACCGACGCCCGCGGGCTGCGCGAGCGGGCCGCGTCGCTCCACCTGCTGGGCAAGTTCGCCGATCCGGCCGGTCGCGTCCCGGACGATCTCGCGCCCGCCCTGATCGCGAACGAGCTCTTCGAGGCGCTGGTGCAGCCTGGTCTGATGCAACCGACCTTCGTCACCGAGTACCCGGCCGAGTTGTGCCCGCTGACGCGACGCAAACCCGACGATCCGTCCATCGCGCTTCGCTTCGAGCTGTTCGTGGCCGGCATGGAACTGGCGAACGCCTACACCGAACTCAACGATCCCGACCTTCAGCGTCAGACGCTGACCGAACAGCTCGCCGGCGAGGGCGACGAGACCATGCGCGTGCTCGACGAGGACTTCCTGACCGCGCTCGAGTACGGCATGCCGCCGGCCGGCGGGCTCGGCATCGGCATCGACCGGCTGGTCATGCTGCTCACGAACACGCCGAGCATCCGCGACGTCATTCTCTTCCCACTCCAGCGGCCGACCGCGACGACGGACGAATCCGCGACGACACCGGGCGAGGGTTCGCCGTAGCGCGATCCGCGTCAGCCGCCGACGGCCGCGCGCAGCATCGCGCCGGTTCCGCTATAGTCCGCCGGCGACGAGGTCCATGAACTCCTTGCCGAGCCGCATCCTGTTCGTTCTGACCGCGCCGGTCTCGGTGCCGCTCTTCCTGCTCTTCCTCGCTTACGTGAACCTGGCGGGCCTGGCCTACTTCCTGTTGGGCGAGGTCTGGGCACGCAAGCTGCTCGGGCGCGCCGTTCAGCTCCCCGCGATCGCGTTCTGGATGCTGTCGCCGCTCGTCATCGCGGCCGCCGCGCCCGCGCTCGTCATTCACCTCGGCGTCTGGTTCGCCCGGGGTGTCATTGAGGGCCTGATCGCCGCCGGCCGCTGGCAGACGGGGACTCACCGTGCCGGGCCGAACCTGCTGGCGGGAGCCGCGTGGGCCGCTTTGCTGATCTGGTGCGTCACGGTGTCGATCGACGGCGTGATGGCGATGCGCCTGGTCGGCCGCGAGGTTCCGGGTAGCCGCGACTACTCGCAAAGCCTGCGACGGCGGCTGCGCCTGGGCGAATTGCCGCCGGCCATGCAGGCCCGCCGCGAACAGCTGAAGCAGTCGTTCATCAGCGGGACGAATCGGACTTCTCAGGAGTCCAATCTCTACGTCGAGGTGCTGGCTGACGACTCGCTCGATTTCGCGTTCCTGCCGGAGTCGCTCAAGCTCCGCATGGCGGGGGTCCCGTGGTACTTCATCCCGGCCGAACTCTCCAGCGACGGCTCGGCCCACTCGCGCTTTCTGCCCGGCGCGCTGCTGCTCACCCTGCTGCTGCTGATCCGCTGGCCCGGCATGCGACCGCGGTCTCGCCGTCCGGCGTTCGGAGTGATCTCCTACATCGTCCGCATGACCGCCACGGGCGTCATGATCTGGCTGACGCTGTCGTGGGCTCCGAGTTCGCTGGTGCGCCTTCCAGGCGGCATGAGCGACGGCGCGTTGAACGATCTGATGCCGCTGTCGTGGCTGGGCTTCGACCCCGGCGACATGCTGCCGCCGCAGTGGTTCACGATGAACCTCGCGATCGGGCTCGTGCTGCTCGCCGCCGCCGTGTTCATCTGGCGCCTGGCCATTCGGATTCAACCTGTGCTTGGCGTGCCGCGCTTCTACAGCGCGTTCCTCGCCGCGCGGCTGCTGCAGCGCAAGCGCATCGCCTTCTTCTCGGTCGGCGCGGTCACGTTGTGCGTCGCCATGCTGCTGATCGTCGTCAGCGTGATGGGCGGCTTCGTCGAGACCATCCGTAATCGCGCCACCGGCCTGCTCGGCGACCTGGTCATGGACGGCGACCTGCGGGGGTTTCCGTACTACGCCGAGTTCATCGAGGAGTTGCGGGCCCGCCCTGACGTGCAACAGGCCACCGCACTGATCCACAGTTACGGCACGCTGCGATTCGAGAAGGGCGACACCTTCCCGGTGCGCATCTGGGGCGTCACGCTGGACGAGTACGTGCAGGTCAATAACTTCGGACGCGACCTGTGGTACGAGCGTCGCTATCCCGGCACGACGGTGCTGACGCCGATCGGCCAGCCTGAGTACGGCTTCGACAAGGAGACCGGCGCTCCGGTCCTGCCGGAGCCGTACGAGTCCGCCCTGAAGCGCTGGCTCGAGACGCAGCCGGCCGAAACGCGAGAGGAGTTCGCTCGCATTCCGGGCGGGTATTTCCCGGGGCCGGGCGTCTATGCCGTATCGGACGACGAGGCCGGCCTGCCGGGCATCACGGGGAAGGAGTACCCCGGCATCATCATCGGCCGCGACATCTTCCTGAGACGGCTTCCCAGCGGCGAATACCAGCGGAGCGAACGCTTCCCGCGCGGCTGCAAATGCGCCGTCACGATGCTGCCCCTGTCGCGCACCGGACAACTGCTGACCGAATCACCGCCGTCGCCGGCCTTTCGATACATCGACGATTCGCGCACCGGCATCTTCGAGATCGACAACAAGAACGTGTACGTCGACTTCAAGGTGCTCCAGGAAAAGCTCGCGATGACCGCGGCGCCGCGCGCGGATGGCAGCGGAACCGCCCCGCCGCGCTGCTCACAGATTCAGATCAAGCTCAAGCCAGGCGTCAACCTCGACGCCGCGAAGGCTCGCATCGACGCGCTGTGGCTCGAGTTCATCCGCCGCATGCCGGGCGACCGCGACGATCAGCAGATGGCGCGCAACGTGCGCGTCTCCACCTGGGAGGAACTTCAGGCCGACTACATCGCCGCCATCCAGAAAGAAAAGGTCCTGGTGGTGATCATGTTCTCGGTCATCAGCCTGGTCGCCGTGTTCCTGGTGCTCTGCATCTTCTACATGATCGTCATCGAGAAGACGCGCGACATCGGCATCATCAAGAGCGTGGGCGGGTCGGCCGAGGGCGTCGCCGCGATATTCCTGACCTACGGCGCGGCCATCGGCATCGTCGGCAGCGCGCTGGGGACGCTGATCGGCTACCACTTCGTGCGGCACATCAACGACATCCAGGACTGGCTGGCGCGGCTCAATCCCTCGTGGCGCGTCTGGAGCCCGGAGACCTATTCGTTCGACAAGATTCCGGACGTCGTGCAGACCTCGGACATGATTCAAATCGGCGTCGCGGCGGTGCTGGCGTCGATCATCGGGGCGGTCGTACCCGCCATCCGAGCGGCCCGAACCTGGCCGGTGGAGGCGCTCCGCTATGAATAGCAATTCGGCCGCCGAACCGACGCCGGGGGCGCCGACATGAGTGACGCCCGCTGCGTGCTGCGCGCCGAGAACGTGCACAAGGCGTACCGGCTCGGGCGGACCGATCTGCCCGTGCTGCGCGGTGTCGATCTGCGCGTGAACGAGGGCGAGTTCGTCGCCATCATGGGTTCGAGCGGATCCGGCAAATCGACATTGCTGCACATCATGGGCGCGCTGGACGTGCCGCAGCGCGGGCAGGCCTACTTCCGCGGCCAGCCCATCTTCCCACCGGAGGACCGGCGCGGGTTTCCGGACGTCGACGGGCTCGGCTCCGGCGACCGACGCGGCCACGCCATGCCGCGACTCGACAGCGCGACCAACCGCCTGCGGAACGAGGCATTCGGCTTCGTGTTCCAGTTTTATCACCTGCTGCCCGAGTATGACGTGCTCGAGAACGTCATGCTGCCGCAGATTGTCGGACATGACGCCGGCGAGTGGCTCGCCGGACGCGACGCCCTCGAGCGGCGCGCGACGGCGCTGCTGACCCGATTGGGACTTGAACATCGACTGCGTCATCGACCCGCCGAACTCTCGGGCGGCGAACGGCAGCGCGTCGCCATCGGCCGCGCGCTGATCAACGAGCCGCCGGTCTTGCTCGCCGATGAGCCAACCGGTAATCTGGATTCCATGACCGGGGCCGACATCCTCTCGGTCCTGCTCAAGTTGAACGAAGCGGGTCAGACCATCCTCATGGTCACTCACGATCCGCAGGTCGCGCGCAGCGCGCATCGAATTGTCCGATTGGTCGACGGTCGCCTAGGGTGAAGCCATGCCGCGAAGCAATGAAACGGCCGATCAATACACGCCCCCGCCAACCCTCAAGATTTGGATGAACGGCAAGTTCGTCTCCACGGCCGAGGCGACCGTGAGCGTGTTTGACCACGGCCTGCTGTACGGCGACGGCGTGTTCGAGGGCATCCGCGTCTACAACGGCCGCATCTTCGAGTGCAAGGCCCACGTCGACCGGCTCTACTACTGCGCCAACGCCATCCGTCTGACGATCCCCTACTCGCGCGAAGAGATCACCAAGGCCCTGCACGACACGGTCAAGGCGAACAACTGCACCGACGGGTACATTCGGCTGGTGGTGACGCGCGGCCCGGGCACGCTGGGCATCCATCCGTTCCGCACCTCCGGCGCGGTCACGTTCATCATTGTCGACAAGATCGCGATGTACTTGCCGGAGATGTACGAGAACGGCATGGCGATCGTCACCGCCAGCACGATTCGCAACCACCCCAACGCCATTTCGCCCCAGATCAAGAGCCTCAACTACCTCAACAATATCCTGGCGAAGATCGAGGCCATCGACGCCGACTGCCTCGAAGCCGTCATGCTCAACCACGAGGGCTACGTGGCCGAGTGCACCGGCGACAACATCTTTACGGTCAAGGGCGGCCGGCTGCGCACGCCCGCGCCGCACTGCGGGCTGCTGCTCGGCATCACGCGCGGCGTCATCATCAAGCTCGCGCAGAAGCGCGGCATTCCGGTCGAGGAAACGACCCTGACGCGCACCGACCTCTACATGGCCGACGAGGCCTTCATCAGCGGCACCGGAGCGGAGATGGTGCCCGTGGTCGAGATTGACAAGCGCATCGTCGGGACCGGCAAGCCCGGCCCGATCACGAAGCAACTCATGGAAGAGTTCCGGCGCTACGCGCGCGAATACACCGAGTGAGGCTCGCCCGGGCGGCCCGCGTCCGCCGCGCGGGCGCGTGGCAGGTTCCCTCGCCGCTCCGTCGTTATCGCTACCGCCTCGGGTTCGAGGTCAATCCGGCCGGACGCGACCGCCTGCTGGTGGTCGGGCTGAATCCGTCGACCGCCTCGCTGACGCGCCGCGACCCGACGGTGGACACCTGCTGCGCCGGCCTCGCGCGGGCCCACGGCTTTCGCGAACTGGAAATGGCCAACCTGTTCGGACTCCGCAGCACCGACAAGTCGGCGCTGCTGCGCGCACTTGACCCGATCGGGCCGGGCCATGACGCCCACCTGATCGCGGCGGTGCGCGCGGCGGATTGCATCCTGCTGGCGTGGGGCGCGCTGTTTGCGCCGATCGTCGCCGTGCGCGCGGCGTTCGTCGAGCGGCTTATCCGCCGCCACGCGCGCGGGCCGCTGCGCGTGCTGGCCCGCAACGCCGACGGCTCGCCGGCCCATCCGCTCTACCGGCGGCTCGAATCGCCGCTCCTGCCGGCCTGACGGACTTGCAGCAGCGAACAAACAGGCGGGCCGGGAACGAGTCATCGCGAGCCCGTGAAATCCACCTTGGGCGCGTCCTTGGCCCCTTCCTGAGCCTCGAAGTACTCGGCCGGCTGCACGCCGGCCAGCCCGGCGTAGAACCGCCCGGGCAGCGCCTTGATGTAGGCGTTCAGCTCCTTCACCGTGTCATTGTAACGAGTCCGCTCGACGCTCACGCGGTTTTCGGTGCCCTCGAGCGTGTCCTGGAATTTCATGAACGACTCGTTGGCCTTCAACTCCGGGTACTGCTCGCGCAACACCAGCAACCGCGAGAGCAGACCTTCCAGCCGGTTGGCGGATTCGATCTTCTCGTTCTGCGACGCGCCGGGCTGGAAGTACTTGGTGCGCGCCTCGGCGATTCGCGTGAACAGTTCGCTCTCGTGCTTGGCGTAGCCCTTGACGGCTTCGACCGCGTTGGGGATCAGGTCGTAGCGCCGCTGAAGCTGCGTCTCGACCTTGCCCCAGGCGCTCTTGACCTCCTCGTTCAGGCGAACGCACTTGTTGTAGCCGGACATGGCGCAGCCGCCGCCGATCACACCCAGGCCGACCAGCACCAGCAGCACCGTCAGTATGACCTTCGACGCACTCATCGCCGAGCCTCCGCGAGAAATCGTGACCGCGCCACCCAGCCCCGCGCCACACCGCGCGCAGAAGCGAGCCGACGCCTCGTTTTCGGAACCGCACGAACCGCACTTGTTACCAGCCACCGCTCGCACCTCCGCCCCCGAATGAACCGCCGCCCCCGCCTCCGAACGAGCCGCCGCCCCAGGACCCGCCGCCCCACGAACCGCCGCTCCACCCGCTCGACCCGCCCCACGTCCGCCGCGAGCGCCGGCCCGAGAGCATCTCACTGGCGATCGACGCCGCCAGCCAGGCTGGGAAATCAGAGCGGCGACCGCCCATGCGCCGCACGGCGACGTAGCTGCCGCGGGCCACGAGAACGAAAGCGATCAGCAGGATCGCCAGCACGACCACGACCGTCTGCGCCGAGACGTTGTCCTCGAGGTTGCGGCGTGGCGCGGGCACACCCGACACCTCGACGCCGTACTCGGCCGCGATCTTGCGGACCACGGCGATGGTCGCCTCGCGCAGCCCGCCGCCGAAATCGCCGCGGCGGAAGTACGGCCGCAGGTACTCCCGCCCGACCGTCCCGCACCAGCTGTCGGGCAGCGCGCCCTCGAGGCCGTAGCCGATTTCGAACCGGTACTTGCGGTCCTCGACGGCCACGCAGATGAGGACGCCGTTGTCCTTGCCCTTCTGGCCGAGTTGCCAGCGCTGGGCGATCTCGATGCAGAACTGCTCGATCGGCATGCCGCCCAGTGTCCGCACCGTCAGTACGATGACCTGCGCCGTCGTCTTCTGCTCCAGCTCGGTCAGCCAACCGTCCAACTCGGCCTCGACGCGTGCGTCGATCACCCCGGCGAGATCGGCCACGTGCGTCGATGGCCGGGGCAGATCGACGCTTTGCGCGACGGTCGTCGACGACGCCGCCATGACCGCGACGGCCGCCCAGATCACCACACGCACCGCGCGGCGCCTCCGCCCTCCCGGCATCGATCGATCAGGACAGCTCATCGCTCAGCCGCACCAGCTGCTCGACCTCGGCATACAGCGCCTTGAAGTCCTCCCACGGGTCCGACAGCTCCTTGCTGATGGCGCGGCGCATGCCGTGCAGCCCACCGCCCGCCAGCCGCTCCGATTCCGACAGCACGCGCTCCACCGGCAGCGCCTCGGACAGGCCCCGCAGCCACAGCAGCCCGCGCAGCACCACGAGCAGCCGCCGGCCGACGCCGGCGTTGACTTCGGCCAGCGCGACGTAGTCTCCGGCCGAAGACAGCAGGCCCTGCCGCAAGTCGAGCAGCATGCGTTTGAACGACCACTCGATCTCGAGCCGCAGGTGCTCGCGCTGCAACGCCAGGTCGCCGAAGGGATCGGGCCCGAGCAGCATGACATGGAACTGCCGGGCTTCGAGAAACTCGAGCGCGAAGGTGTCGAGCGAGCGGCGGATGAACTCGGGCGTCATCATCAGCGGAGCGGGCAGGCCCGCATCCGCGAGGCGCAGCCCCTGCTCGGCCAGGGCCTGAAGGCGATCGAGCACCATGTTCCGCACCACGGCCAGGCTGGTCAGCGGAGCGTCGCGGCCGACATCGTCGCACACGCACGGGCCGTACAAAGCCAGGCTGAGAAGGTCGTCGCCGAACAAATTCACCAACACGCCCGCCAGTTCGGTGACCGCCTCGCGCCGCTCGGGCGCGACGCGCGACAGGTCCAGCTTCCGTTCGCTCGTCATGGTCCGCGCTCGCTTGGAGACCGACTCCGCCGCTCCGGTTGATCGCGGGAGCATAAGACCGCGCCGGACGGCGGCCCAATATAAACGCCTTCGCATTTTGGAGTCGCCCCGGGAGTGCCGACCAAAGCCGATAAGCCCTGAGCGGCCGCCGCGCCGGGTCGAAGGCGGCTCCAGCCCCGGGACTGGTCGAGGCCGATCGGCTCGCGGAGAATGGCGGCGATGGATGACGAGGCGCGTTACGGCTGCCCCTCGTGCGGCGAGGAGATCGTGATCCCGATCGACCACTCGGCCGGCGGCGAACAGGAGTACGTCGAGGACTGCCCGGTCTGCTGCCGCGCGAACGTGATCCGGGTGCGAATCGAGCCGGACGGCCATGCGCGGGCCTGGGCCGAGAGCGAATAGTCGCCCGGCCGGCCGAAAACGGCTGGACCGGCCTCGAACGCCCACTCCCCGCCGTGTCGGCCGCATCCGGGGCGGCTCGATGCGGGCTGGGGATGACGACGGTTGACGACTCGGCCGGGGTATGCTAAGAATCAGGCTGATCGGGGCGGCTCAGCCGGCTCGCTCGGCAACGCGGGTGTAGCTCAGTGGTAGAGCGTCACGTTGCCAACGTGAATGTCGTGGGTTCAAGTCCCATCACCCGCTTTTCGACCTCGCTGCGCCATCGACGTCCGGCCTCACGCTGACGGCCGCGACCTGCCCGGAATGCCGCCTCCGCCACATCGGGAAACCGTCGCCCGCTCGGGACCGCTGCGACTCTCGTAACCCCTGGATCAGATTTCGGGGAGCAGGTCAGATGCGCTTGAGGCGCTCGACACTCTCTTCGCCACGTGAGGGCAGCAAGGCCGCGACGCCCTCAGCACCCTCGCCGACCTGCTCCGCCACCCGCCCCACCGCGACCCCGCCGCTTGCCCGCTACCCTTCGCCACGTAGCCGAGCATCCGGGGGGCGGTAAATAGATACGTTTCGCGGAACCCGCGTTCCGTGCTATAGGACCACTTTATACGAACCCGGCCTT
>CAZNUJ010000065.1:0-11469 GCA_964576285.1 uncultured Planctomycetaceae bacterium
CGGGCCGCCGGCGCGGCGAGCCGAAGCGCGTCGGCGGCGTCCGACGGCAGGACGTGCGATCGTGGCCAGCCTGAGCGTGCTGCTGGGTCCCGACAAGGGCCGCGTGTTCGAGCTGCCGGACGAGACGCCGCAGCTCATCGGCCGGGGCAGCCCGGCGGTCGGTCTGACCGACAGCAGCGTTTCGCGGCGGCACGCCGAACTGCGGCGCGAGAATGGTCGCTGGGTCCTGGCCGACCTGCGCAGCTCCAACGGCACCTTCGTCAACTACAAGCGCATCGACTCGCCGGTCGTGCTGCGACCGGGCGATCGCGTTCGCATGGGCAGCACGCTCATGCTCTGGAACGACGACGCGCCGACCGGTCGTACCCGCGAGGCCGCCGGCGTCGACCTGGCGGGCTTCGACGCCGCCGGACGCACGCTCGACGTCTCGATGCTCGCCAGCCTGCCGAGCAATGACGACAGTGCCATCCTGGCGTCGCCGGCGGCGGCCGACGCCGTCCGCGCCTGGCGCGTCATGTCACAGCTCGCCGACGCCATCGGCTCGCTCGGCAGCCCCGACGAGCTGGTCGAGCGCGTCATGGACATCCTGCTCGAGGAAGTGCCGGTGGTGCGCGGCTTCATCCTGATGCGCCCGGCCGACGGCGGTGATCTGGCCGTGCGCGTGGTGCGCTACCGCAATCCGGAGGACGCCCGCGACCCCATCACGACCAGTCGCACGATCGTTGACCACGTCGTTTCCAACCGCGCCGGCGTGCTGTGCAGCAACGCGTTGTCCGACGAGCGTTTCTCGGGCCGCCGCCGCAGCGGCAGTCTTCAGGCCTTCGTGCTGCGCTCCGTGATCTGCGCGCCGATCCTGTCGCGCGACGAGGTGCTCGGCGTCATTCATCTCGACTGCCCGATGTCGACGCACATCTACACCGAGGACCAGCTTCGCCTGGTGACGGCCATCGGTCGCATGGCGGGCCTGGCGATCGAGAACGCCCGGCTGGTGTCGCAGCGGCTGGAGACGGCCCGCCTGGCGGCGACCGGGCAGACGGTGGCGGCGCTGTCGCACGCGATCAAGAACATCCTGCACGGCATGCGCGGCGGCGCCGACGTGGTCGAAATGGGCCTGGCGCGCCAGCAGTTGGCGACGATCGATCAGGGCTGGCAGATCGTTCTGCGAAACGTCGAGCGCATCTACGCGCTGACCCTCAACATGCTGGCCTACGCGAAAGAGCGCGAGCCGCGGCTCGAACTGGCGCAGCTCAACGCGGTCGTGAAGGAAGCGCTCGCCGGCCTGGCGCGGCGCGCGGCCGACAAGTCGGTCACGATCATCTCGGACCTCGAGGAGCCGTTCCCGGCGGTGCCGATCGACGTCGGCGGCATCGAGCAGGTTGTCATGAACATCGTCGGCAACGCCATCGACGCGGTGGCCCGCAGCAGCGGGGTGATCCGCGTGCGAACGCACTACGACGCGGGGCGCCATCTGGCCGAGCTGACCATTGGCGACAACGGGCCTGGCATCGCGCCGGAGCAACTGCCGCACTTGTTCGAGCCGTTCAAGTCGACCAAGGGTCACGCCGGCACGGGCCTCGGCTTGGCGGTGGCGCGGAAAATCGTCGAGGAGCACGGCGGCCAGCTTGAGCTGGTGTGCGAGCCGGGCCAGGGGACGTTGGCGCGAGTGCGAATACCGACCCAGCCCGGCGCGAGCGACAGCGGTGAGACGCTGGCGCCGCCGTCCCAGCGGAAGACCGGGAGCGAGGCATGGCCATGATCGATATAAGCGATTACATGACAGTATGTTACGGTGACGACTCGCGGTCGGGTTGAGCACGGGCTATCGTTCGGCCTGGAAGTCCGATACAATTCACAAGCGTTGCGTTGACAGCTGGTTCCGGGCTGTAGAAACCGGACGCGGAGTGCCGATTTTTGAATTGACGGGGTTGGGCGCGTTCCGTATAGTTCCCGCCCAGCGGTCATCGAGCGAGTGCGAACCGCACGAACGAATCGGGCTTAGGGCCTTTTCAAGGAGAGCGTACACATGTTTCCGAATTTCGCGGCGTTGAGCGTCGGTGGGGCCTGCAACTTGATCATGGACTTCTTCCAAGTCCTTGTGAATCAGTGGCTGGGCTTCTTCGGCGCGGAAGTGTCGAACCTCAAGGGGTTCTGCGACGTGCTCAACGTTCAGAGCTGGTGGCAGAACATCCTTCCGATCTAGTCATTGGTGCGGCGTTGAGTGCGCGGATGTCCTGCGCACCACCCGTTGAGTCGTAGCAACAGAATTTCCCTGAGGAGAATTCCATGTTTCCGAATTGGGCTTCGTTCAGCATTGGTGCCCTGTGCACCTCGTACAGCAACATGCTCCGCGGCCTCTTTGGCCAGATTCTCGAGTTCTTCGGCCTGTCGAAGGACATTATTCCGTGGGGCGTGTTCTGCGATTTCATCAACTTCGGCGGCTTCATCAACGCCTAGCCGATGGGTCCGGCGTTGTGGTCGGGCCTCAAGTTCGCTCAGAGATCCAAGCCCGATCGGTCGTGTTGACGGCCGACCGGGCTTTTCTTGTCATCCAGACGCGCTTGTCGCTGAAATATCCCGCTGATTGATCGTTGCACCCCGCTTCGATCAGAATGCCGCGCATGGGCCGTTCCCGACCGCGCGACGCACACCGCGATTATCCCGACAGCCTCGGCGGTCGCGTTCGCTTCTATCGCCGCCGCGCCGGGCTGACCCAGACGGCGCTGGCCCGCGCGGCGAACATCAACCAAGGTTACCTCTCGTCGATCGAAAAGGGTGAGCGCGTCCCGCGCGACTCGACGCTGCGCGCGCTGGCGGTGGCACTCGACGTGCCCGAGTCGGTGCTGGTCGGCTCGGGTGACGCGCATGACGCGCCGCAGCCGCTCGATACCCGCGAGCTGCCGCTGTTCGGCGCGATTCCGAACGGCCCGCCGGCGGAGTCCCAGGAACAGCTCGAAATGTTCCCGGTATTGCGCCACCTCTGGCGGCCGGATCGCTACTGCCTTCGCTGCGAGTTCGACTCGATGGAGCCGACGCTGAAGCCGGGTGATCTGATCCTGGTCGAGTATCGCCCCAACGTGAACCCCGAGTGGGTGCAGGGCCGCATCTGCGCATGTCTGATCGATGGCCGGCCGACGCTGAAGCGCGTCAGCGTCGAGCTTCGCGACGGCCGTCCGCTGGTCATCCTGCGCGGCGACAACCCGGCCGTTCCACCGCAACTGGTGGACGAGCGGAGCGAGTTCTCGGTGCAGGGGGTGGCGGTCTGCCTGGTGAGCCGGGCGCTCTGATTCCTCGCCTCGATCGTTCACAAGTCGCGGCAGGATCCGCCGATAGAGCAATAATCAGGCAATAGTATTGCTTGTGCTTGACCAGAAGCAATAATCGGGTTACGCTTACAGTGTTTGGTATATGTTCGGTTGCCTGGAGGTCTGCCATGCACGCGAGAACCATCGAGCTGACCTGCATTCTCGAGCCGGCCGCGGCGGACGACGGCCCGCGAGCCGACGAGGTGCGTCGCCTGTTCGGGCTGCCGCGGCGCGAGTCGCCGGCGAGTCTGTTCGAGCGCGTCACCTTGCGGCTGGCGGCCGGGCGACTGGTGTACGTGACGGGCCCGTCGGGTAGCGGCAAGTCGACGCTGCTGCGGCGGGCGGTGGAATCGATCCCTGACGCGATCGTGATCGGTAACGATCCGCCGCCGAGCGAACTGGCGCTGATCGACTGGATCGCACCCGGGCGACCGCTGGCCGTCGCCATGCGGGCGCTGGCGGTCTGCGGGTTGGCCGAGCCTCGGCTGTGGCTGCGACGAGTCCCCGAGTTGTCGGCGGGCGAATTCGCGCGAGCGGCCTTGGCGCGGGCGCTGGCAGCAGCGCTGGCGCGCGTGCCGAAGCCGGTGGTGGTGTGTGACGCGTTCGCCGAGGGACTGCATGCGCGGCTGGCCGGTGCGTTGGCATGCAATTTGCGCCGGCTCGTGAGCTCGCTGGGCCTGTGCGTGATCGCGGCCGGCACGCGCGACGATCTCGCCGCCGACCTGCGTCCGGACGAGTGGATTCGCCTGGCCGGTCCGGGCCGACCGCACCGCGCCGAGTCGTGCGCGCCGCTCCGTCGACGCGCGCCGTTCCGGCTGCGTGTCGAGCCCGGCGCGGTGCGCGACTACCGCGAGCTGGCGGCCGCGCACTACCGCGGCGACGCGCCACCGGGCTTCGTCGATCGCGTGTTCGTCGCCCGGCAGGCCGGCGACGATGACGTGCTGGCGGTGGTGGTGTATGCCATGCCGCCGATCGAGCTGGCGCTTCGCAACCAGGCCACCGGGGGTCGATTTTCCGGCCATCCGCGGCGGCTCAATCGCGAGCTGCGCATCCTGCGGCGGCTGGTGGTGCATCCGGACGTTCGCGGCCGCGGAATCGGACACTGGCTGGTGCGTCGCACGCTTCCGCTGGCGGGCACGCGCTTCGTCGAGTGCCTGGCGGCGATGGGCGCGGTGAATCCGCTGTTTGAGCGGGCCGGCATGACGCGGGTCGGGCAAGTGCTGCCGCGCGGACGACTGGCGCTGCTCGAGCGCCTGCGTCGCATGCGTGTCGATCCGTTCCGCGACGACTTCGAGCAGCGGGTGCGCGACTGCCCGCGCGTGCGGCGGTTGATCGAGCGGACCCTGTTCGACTGGCGCCGGGCGACGACCGGGCGCGCCTCGTCGGCGTCGGAGTCGCGAGCCGACCCGGCGGCGGTGTTGCGGCGGCTGGTGAGCGAACCGCCGGTCTATTACCTTTGGGATCGTCGCGGCCGTTACCCGTTGCCGGTCGGCGGGGTAGGGAACGCCGATGATGATCGCGGTTGGATCGAGAACGGCCGACCCCAGTCGACGGTCGAGCGGCGCGAGCATGAGGCGGAGCGGCATGATCCGCGCGGCGGCGTTCGAACCCAACGCGGACGAGAAGGGGGACTGTCATGAGCATGATGTCGGTCATTCGACGGGCGGTATCGCCGTTGCGGTCGCGGAAGGTGCGGGTGGCGCTGGCCACGGTGCTGGCGGCGTTCCTGGTGGAGTACGGCTGGTCGGTGCGCGAGGAACTGATCTACACGATTCTGGGCGTCGGCACGGCGTTGATCGTGGGCATTGCGCACGAAGACGCCGGGCGTCCGGCGGGCGTGGAACTCCCGAGGGAACTTTCGTCGCGGCCGGGCGTCTGACGTAGACGAAGGCCCGGCGGACCGCGGGTGGACTCGGACCGGGTCGGTTCCGGTCGCGCATCGGTCACACCTGGCGCGCCGGCGGCTGTCGAGGAGAATCGCCCATGAACGCCCCGATCCGTTCCGCCGCGCGCGTCGTGACATGCATGGCGGGCGCGGCCGTCGCCCTGGTCTCGTATCGGAGTTTCGGGGGTGAGCCCGGCGGCGGACCGGCGCCGGCGATCGCGGTGGAGTCGATTGGCCGTCCGGTGTCGCACGCCAACCTGTCGGTCGTGTTCCTGCGCGGACGGGAGACCGCGCCGGGTCGTTTATTCCTGACGCTTCAGGAAGGACTGAGATCCGGGCGCGTGGTCATTCACGAGACCAGCAACGTGAACGAGTTGCTGGTCGAGAACCGTTCCGATCGCGACCTGTTCATTCAGTCCGGCGAGATCGTCCGCGGCGGCAAGCAGGACCGGCTGCTGGCGACCGATCTGCTGGTGCGGCCGAAATCGGGCCGCGTTCCGATCGAGTCATACTGCGTCGAGCAGGGCCGATGGCGGCAGCGCGGCAACGAGGCGGCCGGGGTCTTCTCGAGTTCGGAGAACTACGCGCCGTCGAATGCGATCAAGTACGCCGCCAAGGTGGCCGGGGATCAAGGCGCCGTGTGGTCGGGCGTGGGCGCGGCCCAGCAGCAGCTCAGCGCGGGCGTCGGGCAGAGCGTCCGGTCGCCGGTTTCCGCGTCCAGTTTGGAGCTCACGCTGGAGCAGAACGCGATCCGCGACCGCGCGGCCGAGTATGTGGGCGCGCTGGCGAACGCCATCGACTCGGAACGAGACGCGATCGGCGTGGCGTTCGCCATCAACGGCGAGGTCTACAGCGCCGATCTGTACGGGTCGGCCGACCTGCTGCGGCAACTCTGGCCGAAGCTGTTGCGGGCCGCGGCGGTGCAGGCGCTGGCGATGAAGAAGGACGACCGCGCGCACGCGGCCCCGTCCGATGAGCAGGTGCGCGCGTTTCTCGATGACGCGGCGGGCGCCGCGGCGACCGTGAAAGACCTCTCGGTCGGGGTCCGCCTGATCACGCGCGAGACGCCGCGCCAGGCGCGCTTCGAGACGATCGACACGCTGGGCGGCCAGACGATGTTGCACATCAACTGCCTGGAGGCGGAGCGGGACATCGCGCATCGACCGTTCGAGTCTGACACGATGCAGCCGATCCGCCGGCGATGACGCGAAAGCCGGCGGCGGAGATCCGGGGCGGGCTGCCGTGCGACCAGGCGGTCGGTGTTCGCCGTCATGCATTGCCTTTGCCGCCGTTCGGCGAATTGGAGCGGCGACCGAGCCGGATCGGCATCGCGGCCAGTGGGCCGCGCTCACGCATCCTTCTTCGCGCGGTCTCGGGCGATGCGTCGGGCCAGGTCGCGGGGCGCTTCGCCGCAGTTCGTTGCGGCGACGTATTGGCGCAGAAAGCGCAGTCGCTCGCGCAGCTCGACGAACTGCCGCGCCGATTTTTCGAGGCTCGACAGATCGCGCAGCCGGCCGTGACGCTTCATCCAAGGCGACCAGCGGCGGCCGCCGCGCGACGAGTCGATGACGAACAGGTCGACCCGATCGCCCGACGAGCGCGCCAGCAGATTGCGCCACTGAAGATCGACGTGGTACAGGCCGGCCCCGTGCATGCGGGCCAGCAGGTCGAGCAGGGCGGCTGCCAGGCTGCGGCGCTGCGCGTCGGTCGGTCCGCCGATGGATTGCCGCGAGATCCACCAGCGGTCCAGCGGGTCGGCCTCGATGGCGCGGGTCAGGATGAAGCCGCCAAGGAGTCTCCAGCCGGCGCGTCGGCTGCCGTAGGCGATCAGGTCCGGCACGGGCACGCCGGCCTGGCGCAGGCGGCGGTAGTTGGCGGCCTCGACCGCGGCCTTCGACGGCCGGAAGCGGTGGCGCCACTGATCATCCTGAAAGTGAAACTGCTTGAGGTAGAACGCATCCGGCGCGCGGGCCGCGCCGGGCGCTTCGGCCGGGGGTAGCTCGATGCGAAAGGTCCGCGAGGTACGCGTCCGCGCGACCGGGTCGAGGGGAAGCTCGCGGACGAAGTCGTCGTAGCGGCGCAGTCCGGCGCGGGCGAGGGCGTCGGCGGCCGCGGGCTCGGCCCAGGTCAGTCGGCGCACGCGGGTCGGCTCGTCACGAAGGCGTCGCGCGTCGCGGTGGTCATGGACGCGGCTCCGGCTCGGCGTGGAGATCGTCGAAAACGCTCTGGCGGAGCATGCGTCGCTCCTCGGTGCCGCGCAGTTCGCGGCTGCGATGCTGGACGAGATCAAGCCACTCGCGCTCCTCCGCGCCGAACTGTTCGGTCTCGAAATAGGCGCGCAGGAAGCGAAGCTGGTCGGCGCGCGAGCAGAACTCCGGCGCCATCACGCCCAGCGCGGCCAGATCCCGCACGATCGAGTCCTGCCGCCACTGCCGCACGCGGATGCGGCGGCCGACCGATGCGTCGAGGAAATAGAACTCGAACTCACGGTTTGGCAGCGGCCGGATGAGCACGTTGCGCCAGAACAGGTCGCGATGGACGAAGCCCGCGTCGTGCATGAAGCGCACCTGCCGCGCCAGGTGGGTCAGGATGGCGCGGCGGGCCATCATGGCGGCGTCGGGCGGCAGGCCGGATTCGCCCTGCCCGAATCGGCGGATGAAGGTCGCCAGCGACATGGCCTCGGGCACCGCCTCGGTGATGAGGACACAGCTTCGGACCAGGCCGTAGATGCGCAGCTCGCCCCAGGCGATGGGGCGCACCGCCTGTATGCCCAGGCGGCGCATGGCGGTCAGGACGCGGTACTCGGCCCGCGCGCGGCTGGCCCGCAGCCACGTCCCGCGCAAGGCGGAGCGCACGCGCTGGCGCAGTCGCGGGTAGTGATATCGCTTGATATAGACGGCCAGGTTGGAGCGCGGGAGCGACGCGTAGACGGTGTCGGTCGTTCGGCTCCAGGCCACCAGCCGGTCGCCCAGCGCGCCGAGCACGCCGTCGACCGTGGCGAGCCCGGCGTCGGCCAGCGCCGGCCGGTAGGGCGGGTCGATGTGCAGGCGCGTGTACTCGGCGATCATCGCACCGCCCCCGCCGTGGCGCGGCGTCTGGCGAGCCGTTCGGCGAGCAGTGCGCGGGCGGCGACGAGCACCTGATCGGCGTCGAGCTGCATCATGCAGTTCGTGTGACCGAGCGGACAGCGCTTTTTCTGGCAGGGCTGACAGTCCAGCGCGAGCATGACCTTGCGCTCGAGGTGGAAGTGCGTCTCGGTCCAGCCGGGGTCGGTCGGGCCGAAGACGGTGACGACCGGCGTGCCGAGCGCGATGGCGTAGTGCCGCGGACCGGTGTCGTTGGTCACGAGAAGATCGGCGCGGCGAATGAGGGCTTTGAGCGGACCGAGCCCGACCGGCGGGTCGAAGCACAGCGTCACCGGCAGTCGGGCGGCGCGGGCGATCGCTTCGCCGAGGGAGCGTTCCTTCGGCGTGCCGCTGGCGACGACCTGAGCGTTGAACTCGCGGGTCAGCGCGTCGCCGATCGCGGCGAATCGTTCGGCCGGCCAGAGCTTTGCGGTGCCGAACGCGCCGCCGGGGTTGAGCACCACGAGCGGCCGGTTCTCGTCGAGCGACGCGAAACGCCGCGCGCAGGCCGCGTCGTCGGCCGGGCCGATGCCGAGTCGCGGGCGGCGATCGGACGCGTCGCAGCCGAGTGCTTCGACGAGCCGGCCGTAGTAGTCGAGCATCGACTCGACCGCCCACTTGCCGCCGGAGCGTCGTGGGTGGAGACGGTCGGTCAGCAGCCAGCCCCGGCCGTCTCGGGCGTAGCCGACGCGCCGCCGCGCTGCGGACAGCCGGATGGTCAGCGCCGAGCGGAACGAGTTGGGAAACAGCAACGCCAGGTCGAAGCGGCGGGCGCGAAGTCGGCGGATGAAACTCCACCATGCGGCCGGGCCCGCGCCATGGGGCGGCCAGGTCAGCACGTCGTCGGCGAAGCCGCCGTCCGCCACGACGTCGGCGACGTAATCGCGCAGCAAGAGGCCAATATGGGCAGCGGCGAAACGGCGGCGCAGGGCCGTCAGGGCCGGCGTGGCGAGTACCACGTCGCCCACCCAGTTCGGCAGGACGACCAGGATGCGAGCGGGATCTCCCACGGTCTGCGAATGTTACGGGCTGATGTCAGAGGCCGTCCAACGGCGACGGGCGGTGACTGGACACGTTTCGCGTCGGGACCTATCCTACGTGGCATCTCCACGGTTCACCAGGAACGAGATCGCGTTTCGTAGCGGGAGACACACGATGGGCTTGATGAGCGGCAAGAAGGGCTTGGTCATCGGGGTCGCGAACGACCGCAGCCTGGCGTGGTTCATCGCCGATCGATTGCACCGCGAGGGCGCGGAGATGGGATTCTCGCACCTGCCGGGCGAGAAGATGGAGCGGCGCGTTCGCAAGCTGGTCGAGCCGATTGGCGCCAAGCTCATCGAACCGCTGGATGTCACCAACGACGAGCAGATCAAGACGTTTTTCGCCAAGGCGCGGGAGACGTTCGGGCAACTCGACTTCCTCGTTCACGCGGTCGCGTACGCCAACCGCGAAGCGCTGATGGACCGCTTCTATAAGACGTCGCGCGACGACTTCAAGCTCGCGATGGACATCAGCGCCTACTCGCTGGTAGCCGTGTGCCAGCATGGGTTCGATCTGTTTCGCGAGGGGGCGTCGATTCTGGCGCTGACGTATCTGGGCAGCGTGCGGTTTGTTCCGGGCTACAACGTCATGGGCGTCTGCAAGGCCGCGCTGGAGAGCAGCGTCCGCTACCTTGCGGCCGACATGGGCGACCTGCGGCGGGTGCGCGTCAATGCCCTTTCGGCCGGCCCGTGTCGAACTCTAAGCTCCGCCGGCATCGATGGTTTCGACAAGATTCTGGAGCACTACCCCACCAAGAGTCCGCTGCGGCGCAACATCGATCCCGACGAGGTCGGGAAGTCGGGGCTTTACCTGCTGAGCGAGCTTTCGAGCGGCGTGACCGGCGAAATTCACTACGTGGACGCCGGTTACAACATGGTCGGCTGGTGATCGGGCCGGCGTTCGGGACGCCGCGAGGCCGCGCCCGGGGCTGATTTCGGCCATTCAAATTCCTCTTGCGTTCTTCTAATTGGTTGCGTTACGATGCTTTACGTTCGGTCGGGGGACGACTGGCGACGCGTCGGCGACGAGCGGGTCGGGTGACGCGGGCATATCGGGTGGACCGCTGCGTTGAGCCCCGCGGGAGCATCGCAACCTCCTGCAACGGAATGGGATAACCAGCCATGCAGACCATCACGAAGAAGGACTTGATCGATCGCATCGCGGAGCAGTGCGACAACAAGCGCGTGCTGGTCAAGAAGGTCATCCAGACCTTCCTGGATCAGATCATCGAGGAGCTGGGCAAAGGCAACCGTCTGGAGTTTCGAGACTTCGGTGTTTTCGAGAGCAAGGTGCGTGCGGCCCGCATCGCGCAGAACCCCAAGACGCTTGAGCGGGTTTCCGTCGATTCGAAGCGCACCGTCAAGTTCAAAGTCGGCCGGCTGATGAAGTTGCGCCTGCAAGGCGGCGGCAGTGGAGCACCCACGTCCGCGAACTCGTCGGGCGGGTCGAACGACTGACAGCCACTCCGGCCGGCGGTGCCCGGAGCCGGGATTCCGTCACGTGCCGCTTCTTAATCGGAATATCAGGAAAAGGGTTGCGATCGCGGCATAGCCCGACTACACTTCGACGAGTTGAGACTGAGTCTCAATTGCGATTGCGAGGTTCCGATGGCCCCTCCGCGACTCGATCATCCGCTCGACCACGCCGTTCCGCTGACCTTGGCCCGCCGCCATGGCGCGGTGCGCATCGCCGGGTACGCCGAACCGGCGCACGCCCAGCGCTTGCGCGAACTCGGGTTGATCGAGGGCTGCCTGGTTCGGATCGTGGCCGGGGCCGACCCGCTGATCTGTGCGGTCGGGGCGGCGCGGATCGCGCTGGCCCGGCGACTGGCCGAATCGATCCTGGTTCGGAAGGCTCATGCCGTCGTCCCATGAACCGTCGGGCGACATTTCTCCGCTGGCACTGGCAGACCTGGCGATTGGCGCGACCGCGCGGGTGACCGCGGTGATCGGTGACGCCGAGGTGCGGCGCCGTCTGCTCGAGATGGGGCTGACGCCGGGCGTGCGCGTGCGCGTGGTGCGCGTCGCGCCGCTGGGCGACCCGATCGAGCTGGCGGTGCGCGGCTATCGACTCAGCGTGCGGCGCAGCGAGGCCCGCGGCGTGCTGGTCGCGCCCG
>CAZNUJ010000066.1:0-11364 GCA_964576285.1 uncultured Planctomycetaceae bacterium
CGCGAGTTGACCCGCCCGATCGGCCCCGTTGGCTGGTCGAGGCGGTAAATAGATAAAGCTATTATCGGTGGCGCGAAGAGCTACCCCCGGATGAGCGCCGCGACATTGACATAGCCGGGGCGGTTGTTGGCGGGGTCGGCGCTGCCGCGGCCACCGGTGTCACCGGTGGCGCTCTCTTGGTAGCACAGGCTGCGTCGCACGCCGGTCTCACAATGCAGTGCGGCCACTGGGTCTTGGTCATTCGTCACAAAGGCGGAAAAGCCTATAACACGACCATAAACATCATTAATCGCTTTACCGGCAAGCGCCACGGCTTTGGGCGTCATGCCGACCACAAGGGTGGACTTTGGCACTGGGATTAATAGGCGGGCCGACTCACATGACGATTGAACCATGCCCGGATTCCATGCGGACGCTGCCGCTGAGGCGCTGCTGGGCGATTTGCTTCGAGAGAGTTCGCCGATTCCGCAGCGGCTTCGGTACCTGCCAGCAACCCCAGACGGTCCCGGAACTGACAGGTTACGCAGAGCGAATCCTGAAGTTGGTCGCCGGGCATCGGTTTTACGCCATTGGTGTTTTCGGTGAGAAATTGAGAGATCAGACGTGCATCGCAGTGGATCCCGGCCCCCGTTCTGCGATTTCTCGACTTGCGCACCGCGTCGGCGTTGGATTCGGAACGCGACGCCGGCCCTTATCCCTTACGTCCTCGGACGAATCGCTATATGGTGCCGTGGAAATTTCAGAGCAGGGACTGCTGGTTCGCGTTTGGATGGATCAATGGCTTGAAGCCTATGGGTATGTAATTTCTCGAACGGGTTTGTCTTCGGAGCGTCTGCTTGCGGAAATCAAGCGGCTCGACGAACACGAGGAGTTCTTGGTATGCCGGGATTATGCGATAGCAACCGACATTGCTCGCATGCTGGACAATCAGGACAACTCAGTATTATACGTCCACGGGGTGTCCAGCGAGTTTGCTAACCCGGAAACTGTGTTTCTTGCCCGATCGGACAAGACAGCCTCCTGATTACTCGAGCGCCCGCTGGCCGTAGATCCTCATTCGCGACCGCTGGGAGGCGGTCGGCGGGCAGGCGGTCAACTGCCTGCGGACGTTCGCGCGCGAGTTCCGCTATGATTCCGGGCGGGCGAGGGACCTGATGCGCGACCTGGACCTGGCGACGTTGCAGCCGCCGGCCTCGTATGCCGGCTTGTGGACCGACTACGCCCAGGACACGGCCTACGGCGACTACACGCTGTCGCCCGGCGCGAGCGGCCCCGAGGCCACGACCACGGCCCGCTACCAGCCGGACGCGTGGGAACGGCCGGGCGACGCGTTGCGCGTGCATCACGGCGACCAGATCGGGAGCAGCCGATTCATGACCGACGCCTCGGGCCGGACCGCGCGGCGGTCGGTGTCCACGGCCTTCGGCGAACCGGTGCTGGCGGATGACGGTCAGGGCGGCCCGCCGGCGGCGTCGCGCTACGGCTACGCCGGGGCGTGGGGCTACGAGACCGGCTTGGACGACGGCGGCGAGCCCGACCTGCCGCCGCTGCCGTTCATCCACGTCGGCGAACGCTGGTACGACCCCGCCACTGGGCGATTCCTGCAACGCGACCCGATCGGGATCGCGGGGGGGAATGCACTCCTACGCTTACACACGCAATCGCCCTACGGTCGCTGTCGATCCCCAGGGACTATTCACGTGGGCTGAGACCACCGAGGTCGATGCCGGAAGCTGGCGAAGTTTCTGGGGTGATCGGCCCGGTCCCAGCGTTATTCTGGAATACGTGCACGAGCAAGGTGATGCCCGCGGCAAGAGCGATAAATGGAAGCATTTCGTGGTATCATGTCGTGTCGCGGGCGAATGCACTGGTGGATGGCTGTACTGTCTGCCCGGCGGTCTTGTCAAGGAGGTATTCGATGCCGTGGGCGACAAGTGGCAAGGGTTCATGGACTCCTTCGGGGACATGCTTGCCAATATGGCGGGATTCGCCGCGGCCGTAGATGCAGCGAATGGTCGATGCAACTGCGAAGCTGAGGCAGACCGCTTCTTCGAATAAGCGGCGCTCGGACGGTAGGGCGACTCGTGTGGCTCTCGAAGTCAGGCCGAAGCGGTCGTGTCGCACGCAGCACATGGGTATGCGCCTGCATGATGGTCGCGGTCATTGTGTTCGGGTTTGTGTACGTCGGACAGGAATTAGCTCACTGGCGCGCGCCAGCAATGGCGGACTGGGCCAAGATCAGGCTCGGTGACAGCGAAGAGCGCGTCCGGGAAATCATGGGCCCCCCTCGAGCGGAGTACCTCGCGGCCAGCGCGCCGGCGGACTACCGCGTGTCAGGCTACGCAAGGCCGACACGTGGGATCGGTTGCAAAGTTCTTGTATATATCAAGAAAGATCTGGTCTTTTTCGTGTACATCGACGTCCTCGGGCGTGTTGAAGACAAGTTCTCTGGGCCGAGTTGAACTTCGGCACAGCGGCCACAAGATCGATCCGACCGCGCCAGCAGAACGACCACCAGCTGCCGGGAGCCATTTTCGGGCGTCGAACAGCATTCGGGACCTGTGAGACGTCGCCGACGGAGAGGCCGAAGCAAAGGCGGGGTTGACCGTACATGGATTCGCGCTCATGGGTTTTCCACGACAGATGCCGATAATCGGTTCGGCGTTCATGAGCGGCGACAGTGCTCAACGAGCGGTCGTGGGCATCGTCTTGGCGCTCCGGCGCTCCTGACAATCACCGCTCTGGGGTGGTGGCAACACGCTCGGCGACGGCGTGTGCTTGGGAGCGAGGCACCTCGAACGCGACTCCGACTTCTCGCTGACGAATCGCGCGACGTTCTGATGGCCCGGCTACTTCCGCTGCTTGCGTTCGGTACTTCGGTCATCGTGATCTGCCGGCCATTGGGCCGACGCGCGTCTGGATGCCCTCAAGTGGGCGATGCTCTTGTTCCTTGGCGGTGGTGTTACCATCCTCAACCGTCGGCGTCGAGCATATCTCCGCGCAGTCAGCGCCGCGGACGGCAGGGTTCGCCCGATATGCGGATACAGACTGCGTGAACTTCCCGACCAAGGGAAGTGCCCCGAATGCGGTGCGGGATACACAAGAAAATCCGTCCGACGCTACTGGCGGCGTGCGAAACTCCTGTGATGAGCAACGACTGGAGCCCCGCTCGCGGACTACGAGTCGACGTCGACATCGAGTGGTTCGGAAAATGACCATGCTCCGGACATTCAGGCGACGACGGGCTTTTCGACGTGCGTTTGATCGCAGCATCGGCCGCTGGTTGGCGATCGCCGCGGATGCCCAGCGCGGCGACTGCCCCTGGCCGACCGTGACGTTTTCACGTGACCTTGATCCACGCATCGAGATCGCTGTCGGCGTGACCGCCAACATCCTTGCCGTGCTCGTGGAGTATCCATCGGCCAAACCCGGCGAGCTGTGCATCCGGATCGGACGTATCCGCGTGATCCATGACGGTGCCAAACGCGGCACCGAGTACCCACCTCTTGAATGGTGGATGCAACGCGATGTGGCCATCGCGATCGGCGACCGGCGACGTTGACGAAAGCCGCCGCGGCCATCGCATGGCTCATCAAGGACAGCCGTTCTTGACTTCGCCTAGTAGCGCCTCGTCAAGCGGTGACCGCCCCCGTTGGGAACGGGGTCGGCGGACCGGCGGTGAGCACTCGAGGGAATCGTGGTATAATGAGCCCCGCCGGGCGGCGGGCGTGGACCGTTGCATGGCCGTGCGAGGCCGGTCTTCCAATTCCTGAGGGCGAAGCGATGCAAGTCGGCACGCAGTTCTCCATCTTCCTCGTGGATAAGCCGGGCGTCCTGGTGCAGATCACCGACGCCCTGGCACAGGCCAAGGTCAACATCGCCGCGCTGACCCTGATGGATTCGGTCGAGCATGGCGTCTTCCGCGTCGTCTGCGATGACGCCCCCAAGGCTCGCGCGGCGCTGCGGACCCTCAACATCCCCCTGACCGAGTCCGACGTGCTGATGATCGAGCTTCCCAATCGGCCGGGCGCGATGGCGGACCTGTGCGCCCGGCTGGGCTCGGAGCACGTCAGCATCAAGTACGCCTACCTGACGGCCGGCGCACCGGGCGGCCGAACGCTGGGCATCTTCAAGGTGTCCGACGTCAAGAAGGCGCTCAAGGTCTTGAACCACCGCGCCCCGAAGCGGAAGGACCTCACCCTGCGCCGGCCGCGGGCGCTGCGGGCATAGGGGCGGAGTCGTCGCCCGAAGTTCGAGCGTTCGGCCGGTCGGAGCGCGGCAGCGGGGCCACCTCGAACCCCACGGCCGAGTTCAATTCCGCCCAGAGTTCGGGCGGCGCCTCGTCGAGCAGCACCGCCAGCAGCGGCGCCCGCCTCGCCCCCGTCCGTCGCTCGTAATCGGCGATCAGGCGGTCCTTCACCGCGTGGATCTCGGCGCTGACGAGCAGACGATCCTCGCCGACGTCAACGCGGATCACCGCCGGGCTGGCGAACGCGTCGCGCTTCTGCGCCTCGAGCTGCTCGCCCAGGCTCGCGCCGTTAAATACCCGGATGAACAGCGGCGGATCGCTCGCCCGCCCGCCGCACAGCGCCAGGCGAACGCGCCAATCGTCGCCGGACTCGCGCAGCGCGAGGTCACGCAAGGCCAGAGGAGTACGCAAGTTACCGTCGATACGGAAGCGCGCGGCCATGCGCGGGTCCATTCGCAAACGAGGCGGCGGCCGCCCGCCGATGCACTGCGCGAGCACGGCGTGGAGCACGGTCGCGTTGTGGGCGTTGATGTAGTAAGCCGTGCGATCAGCCGCGGTTGGAAACTTCTCCGGCGTCGACGTCGGCCCGACCCGTGCCAGGCTGCGAATGAAACGCTCGAGCGGCGCGGGATCGGCGGCGAGCGCGGCGTAGTCCACGCCATCGCCGCCGCGACGAACACGATGCAGCACCAGCGCATAGTCGGCTGACGCCAGTTGCGCGGGCCGATCGGCCTGCGTCAGCGCGACCTCCCGCACATCGGCGGGCGGCGGGCAGCCCGTCAGCGCCGCCGCGAGGGCGATGGCCACGAGCACGCGCGGCGCGAGTGTCGCAAGGCTCATGTCGGGCGTTCGAGCAGCAGCGACACACCCTGCCCCACGCCCACGCACAGCGTCGCGAGGCCGCGGCGGGCGTCGCGACGCCGCATCTCGTGCACCAGCGTGGTCGCCAGTCGCGCGCCGGAGCAGCCGAGCGGATGCCCCAGCGCGATCGCGCCGCCGTTGACGTTGACGCGCTCGACCGGCAGCCGCAGTTCGCGGATACACGCCAGCGACTGGCTGGCGAAGGCCTCGTTGAGTTCGATCAGGTCGAGATCGGCGACCGACCATCCGGCGCGCTCGAGCGCCTTGCGCGTCGCCGGGATCGGCCCGAGTCCCATGCACGCCGGATCGACGCCGGCCGACGCCGACGGACCGACCAGCGCCAGTGCGCGAAGGCCGAGCCGCCTGGCGACGGCGGCCTCGACCAGCAGCAGGGCGGCCGCGCCGTCGTTCAGGCCGCTGCTGTTGCCGGCCGTGACCGTGCCGCCCTCGCGGAACGCCGGCTTGAGCTTGGCGAGCCCGTCCAGTGTCGTATCGGGGCGGGGGTGCTCGTCGGCCGAGATGGTCACCGTGCGGCCGCGCTCGGCCGGCGCCTCGATCGGGATGATTTCCTCGGCCAGCCGGCCGGACGTGACGGCGGCAGCGCACTTCTGCTGACTGGCGAGCGCGAACGCGTCCTGATCCTGACGCGAGATGTGATACTTCTCGGCCACGTTCTCGGCGGTCTCGCCCATCGAGTACGGCTGGTGCAACGCGGCCATGCGTGGGTTGGTCATGCGCCAGCCCAGCGTCGTGTCGTACAGGGTCTGGTTGCCGCGAACCCAGGGTTCGTCCGGCTTGGGCAGGACGAGCGGGGCGCGGCTCATCGACTCGGCCCCGCCGGCGATGAACACGTCGCCCGCGCCGGCCTCGATCATGCGCGCGGCGATGGCCACCGCCTCCAGCCCGCTGGCGCACAGCCGGTTGACGGTGCAGCCGGGCACCGAGTCGGGCAGCCCCGCCAGCAGCGCCGCCATGCGGGCGGCGTTGCGGTTGTCCTCGCCGGCCTGGTTGGCCGCGCCCCAGTAGACGTCGTCGATGAGCGCCGGGTCGATCTTCGTGCGGGCCACGAGATGCCGGATGACGTGCGCCGCCATGTCGTCCGGCCGGACGGTCGCCAGCCCGCCGCGATATCGCCCGATGGGCGTCCGCAGGCAGTCGACAATGACGGCTCGACGAGTCATCGGGGGGCCCTGATCGACCGCGACCGGGACGGGGCCGCTAGAGCGAGTGCCTCAGGAAGCCGTGCGCGACCTTCTCGCCCAGATGGCCGTCGCGAACGTGCCGCTCGAGCAGCGGAGCCGGGTCGTGTCGCCCGGAGCGATCCTCGGCCTGGAATTCCCTCATCAGGTCGAGCACGACGTCGAGCCCAGCGAAGTCGGCCGCCTCGAGCGGACCTTCCGGGAAATTGAACCCGAGCTTCATGCCCAGGTCGACCTCGCGCGGCAGGGCGATGGTCTCGGCCGCCAGCGCGGCTTCGTTGATGATCGCGGTCATGATCCGCGCGAACAGATAGAAGTTGCGATCGGCCGGCTTCGACAGCGCCGCGGCATAGGCCGAGAGAGCCGGCGACGGCTTCCAGCCGTCAGCCGCGCGGACCGGCGTCTCGAACGAGCGCGTCGGCGGCTGGCTGGAATGGTCGTAGAACCCCCGGCCGGTCTTGCGACCCAGCCGGCCCTGCTCAACCAACTTCGCTTGTATCGGGTTGGGCGCGAAACGCGTGGGGCTGCCGAAGCCCTCGTGCACCGTCTTCGTGACCGCCAGGTTGACGTCGAGACCGATCAGATCGAGCAATTCGAACGGGCCCATCGGGAAGCGGCCGACGCTCTTCATGGCGGCGTCGATGGTCTGGACGTCGGCCATACCGGCCTCGAGCATTGCCAGCGATTCGAGGTAGAACGGCCGCGCGACGCGATTGACCACGAAACCGGGGCTGTCCTTGACCTTGATGGGCGTCTTTCCAAACGCCCCCGCATAGGCCACGCCGAGCACCTGCGTCTGGGCGTCGGTGGCCGGTCCCGAGACGATCTCGAGCAACTTCATGACCGGGGCGGGGTTGAAGAAGTGCAGCCCAATGAATCGTTGCGGCGACGGCAGTCCGTCGGCCAGCTTGGCGATCGAGATCGACGACGTGTTGGTCGCCAGCACCGCGGTCGCGGGCGCGGCGGCGGCCGCTTCGGCCAGGACGCGCTTCTTGATCGAGAGGTCTTCCGGCACCGCCTCGATCACCAGCTCGACGTCCTTGAGGTCGGCCGGTCCGGCGGCGACGCGAAGGCGCTCCATGATGTCGTCGCGCTCGTGGCGCAGGAGCTTCTGCTTCTCGACCAGCTTGTCGAGTTGCGCGCGGATGCCGGCCTGCGCCTTGCGAACCAGGTCGGGGTTGGCGTCGAACATCTCGACCACAAACCCGGCGTGCGCCGCGGTCTGGGCAATGCCCGCGCCCATGGTCCCGGAGCCGATGACGGCGATTCTCCGATCCTTGATGGCCTGATTGGCAGCGTCTTTACTCACCACTGAACTCCGGAGCCCGTTTGTCGATAAAGGCCTTCACGCCTTCCTGATGATCCCGGGTGCGACCGGCGATGCCCTGCAGGTCGGCTTCGTAGTCTAACTGCGACTCGAGGTCGTTGATAAGGGCCGCGTTCATGGCCCGTTTCGTCAGCGCCAGACCGCGGGTCGCCCCACGGGCCAGCGATACGGCGATCTCGCGCGTCCGTCCGGGCAGGTCGTCCGGCTCGACCAGCCAGTTGACCAGCCCCAGTCTTTCGGCCTGCTCGGCCGACACCGGCTCCGCCAGCCAGGCGATTTCCAGCGCCTTGGCCAGACCGACGGCCCGTGTCAGAGTGAACGTCATGCCGGAGTCGGGCAGCAGCCCGATCCTGGAAAACGCACCCACGAACTTGGCCGACTTGGAGGCGATCCGCAGGTCACAGGCCAGCGCCAGGCTCCAGCCGGCGCCAGCGGCGACTCCGTTGATGCTCGCGAGGACGGGAATCTCGAGCGTTCTGAGCTTGAGAACAATGGGATTGTAGCGTCGCCGCAGTTCCACGGCAAAGTCCATTTTCTCACCCGCGGCGGCCCGTTCCTGCGTCGATTTCAGGTCCTGCCCGGCCGAGAACGCCCGTCCGGCTCCGGTCAGCACGAGGCAGCGGACGCCGCGATCGCGCTCCGTCTTACGCAACGCGTCCTGCAAGTCAGTCGTCAATTGTTCATCAAACGCGTTGAGGGCGTCCGGCCGGTTGAGAGTCAGGGTGCGAACGCCCGCTTCATCATGTACGAGGACCGTGCTCATGCGGCCTATTCTTCAGCCCGGTGGCGGGAATTGCAAAGCCGAGGTCCGCCGCCGCCCGACCCCGTGACCGCCCTTCATGCGGCGAACGCCTCAGCGGCCCTCGAACTTCGGCGGGCGTTTCTCCTGAAACGCCCGCATGCCTTCCTTCTGATCGTCGGTCGCGAACAGCACATAGAAGCACTTACGCTCGAAGTCGAGCCCTTCGGACAGCGACGACTCGTGCGCCTTGAGGACGGCCTCCTTGGCGAGACGCACGGCCAGCGGCGCCTTGGACGCGATGGTCCGCGCCAGCGCGACGGCTTCGTCGAGGAACAGCTCGTTGGGAACGACCCGGGTGACCAGTCCCATCGCGCAGGCCTCACGGGCCGACATGAAGCGCCCAGTGAGGATCATCTCCATTGCCCGGAACTTCCCGACCGCGCGCGTCAGCCGCTGTGTGCCGCCCGCGCCCGGGATGACACCGATGTTGATCTCCGGCTGGCCGAAGCGGGCGTTCTCGGCGGCGATGATGCAGTCGCAGTGCATCGCCAGCTCGCAGCCGCCCCCGAGGCAGAAACCCGACACGGCCGCGATGATCGGCTTGCGCACACGGCGAATGCGCTCCCAGCGCATGAACTGGTTGCGCTCGTACATGGTGGCGACCGACGCGTCAGCCATATCGTTGATGTCGGCGCCGGCGGCGAACGCCCGCGGGCCGCCGGTGAGCACGACGCAGCGCACGGCCGGATCCGCGTCGTGGGCTTCGAGCAGGTCCACCAGCCGGGCCATGACGTCGAGCGACAGGGCGTTGAGGACTTCCGGCCGGTTGAGCGTCACGATGGCCACGGCCTGATCGACGCGACTGAGAAGGGACGAGTCGGACATGGGCGGGATATTAGCCGTTGAGGCGGTCGCAATCGAAGGAAAACCTGCCCCCCCGGACGCTCGCGCACAGCCGCCCGACGGCGACGGCGACCTGCCCTTGCTGATTGACTCGTCGTCGGCCGATCCGCACACTGGCCCACGTGTTCGGCGGCGGGATGCCCTCCATCGCCCGGCAGTTGGCACGCTTGCGCCGCGTTCGCCTCACGTTGGTCGCTCTCCTGCTCGCGTCCTCCGTCGCCGTGGGCATTCACCGCGGCACGGCCATCAAGCACGATTTTCGCTCGTTCTACAACGACGCCCGGCACCTTGCGACCGGCGGCGACCTGACGGATTCGGCGCTGCTCGAATGGTACCTGCCGGGATTTCGCATCCTGATCTCTCCGATGGGCCGACTGCCGCCGGCTGCGGCCGCCGCGGTCTGGAACGTCCTGAACCTGATGGCGGCGATCGTCGCGCTGTGGGCGCTCTCCAAGGCAATCGCCCGCGCGCGCGGCGCGGCGGCCACCGGCGACGATCGCGCTGAGAGCTCCGCCCTGTTCGCATGGCTTCTGAGCGCGCCGTTGATCGCGTTCAACCTCCAGACCAACCAGATCAGCCTGTGGCCGCTCGCACTCCTGGCGCTCGCGTTTCTCGCACGGCAATCGGCACGGTGGAGATCAGCCGCCGTGCTGGTGGCGCTGGCGGCGTTCGTGAAAATCGTGCCCGCACTGCTGCTTGGCTACTTCGTGCTTCGTCGACGGCTCTCATGTGCCGCAACGGTTCTTCTGCTACCGCTCGCCATCTCGTTCGCCGTCGACGCGGCCGCTGGCGGGCCGTCGTCGGCCTGGCGGCACCACGCCCACTGGTACCGGATCGCCGTGACCGGCAGCACCGGCACCGCGTTCTTCGAGCGGCGAGCGCAGCTTTACCATGGAAACCAGGGCCTCGGGGCGGTGCTCGGCCGACTGCTGCATCCGCCGCCCCCGCCGAAGTCGGACCACACACGCCGGGTGCGCGACGTGCACATCGCGACTCTCGATCCGTCCGTGATTCGCGCGATCTACCGGGCGATCGTCGCCGCGTCGCTGCTGGCGCTCGCCGCGATCACGCTGCGCGCCCGGCGGGACGCCGACGGGGAGTTCGGTGTGTTCTCGATCTGGTGTGTCGCCGTGATCTGGCTCGCCCCGCTGGCGAGGCAGTATTACGAAGTGTGGGCCATGCCGGCGCTGTGGTACCTGGCCGACCGCCGGTTGGCCCACCGCGCCGCCGGGCGCCGCTCCGTGGCGCCGACACTGGGGCTGGCGGCGTGGCTCGTCGGGTTGATCGGCTGGATGTCGCCCGAACTCCGCGCGGCCGGCGTGAACCAGTGGGTCAACCTGCTGGTCATGCTGGCCGTCGGCTGGGAGGTCGCCGATCGGCGAGGGGACGCGAAACCGGAACCACACGCCTGCGATCGATGCTGACGCGCGGATCCGCCCATTCCAGCCGGAATCGCAGTCAAAAGAATCCAAGCGTGTGGGGCGGACCGCCTGCCGATGTGCACGAATAAGGCCGCGGTCGGATTCGAACCGACGAATAACGGATTTGCAATCCGTCCCCTTGAACCACTTGGGTACGCGGCCGATGAGGGGCGGCCAGCGCTGCCGGACACGCCTTCTCGAACGGGATGATACCCTCGTCCGGCGGGGCGGCCAAGCGGCGCGGCGGTCATGCGCGAGGGGGGACTCGAACCCCCACGGTTCTCACCACCAGATCCTAAGTCTGGCGCGTCTGCCAATTCCGCCACTCGCGCGGAAAACAAGTTTCATTCTACGGCGGCGCGCACGCCCTTCAACGCGAGCTTGCGCAAACGGCAACCGCCCGGGCGTCGTCCGCTCCGCCGTCCGCCGGCAGCGCGACAGGCGGCGGATGCGTCACGCCGGCGGCGAGGGCGTCAGAACGTCCTGCATCGAGTACAGCCCGGGCGGCCGGCCGACGATCCACGCGGCGGCGGCCAGCGCGCCGCGCGCGAAGGTGTCGCGCGTGTGAGCCGCGTGGCGGACCGAGACGGTCTCACCCATCGCCACGAAGCGGACCTCGTGCTCCCCCACCACGTCGCCGCCCCGCACGGCGTGAACGCCGA
>CAZNUJ010000067.1:0-10901 GCA_964576285.1 uncultured Planctomycetaceae bacterium
CACCACTCGTGGTTGCCCATGAAGTCCTTGCGCGTCAGGACCGGGTGCTCCTTGACCCAGATGATGGCCTGAGAGAAGTAGAGTCCGCACGCCTTCAGCACCGGCGGGTAGTTGCCGCAGTTGGCGTAGCCGCCCCAGATGTAAAAGCCGCGCCCGGGCGCGAGGACGCGAGCGATGTTGCCGAACCAGGCACGCAGCATCCGGTCGAATTCCTCATCGGAGACGAAATCGTTGGCCAGCGGGCGGTCCTTGGGACGGAGCTTCTTGTGCGTGGGCTTGCCGCTCTGCGCGCCGGTCGCGACATCCATCGCGTGGTATCGGGAGGCGGTGCGCTTTTCCATGCGCTCCAGGTCGAAGCGCTGATGGTGCATGAGGCCATGCTCGCCGAACGACGACAGGCCGGCGGCGATGGCATTGTTGCTGCGCGGCTCGACCTTTACGTTGTACGGCGGGTCGGTATTGACCAGGTGGATCGGCAGAAGCTTCGGCTTGATGTCCGAGCCGGCCGGCAGCTCGAGGGCCTTCGCTGGCTCCGCGGCAATCAGCACGTCAACGTCCTCCGCCGACGCACTGTCGCCGCATAGCAGCCGATGATCGTCGAGCAGCCACAGGTCGCCCAGTTGCGTGATCGCATCGTCCGGTGGCTCGGGCACTTCGTCCGGGTCGGTCAGGCCCTGCGTCACGCCGGGGTCGAGCAGCTTGGCGAGTTCATCGCTGTCGAACCCCAGCAGCGACCAGTCGATGCCGGCGTCTTTCAACTCGCCGAGTTCGATCGGCAGCAGTTCCAGATTCCATTCTGCCAACTCGGCGGTCTTGTTGTCGGCGATGCGGTACGCGCGAATCTGCTCGGGCGTCAGGTCCGTCGCCACGTGGACCGGCACCTCGGCCAGGCCGAGCTTCTGCGCCGCCCGATATCTCGTATGCCCGCAGACGATGACGCCGTCGGCGTCGACCACGATGGGTTGGCGGAACCCGAAGCGCCGAATCGACTCGGCGACGGCATCGACCGCCGCGTCGTTGATCCGTGGGTTCTTCTCATACGGTTTGATCGCGGCCAGCGGCCGTAGTTCGATGTTCACGTGGACCTCCTTGTCTCGCTTCGCGGCCCGTCCCTCGGGCCGCGTCATTCACCGTCGTCGCGGCTACCTTGCCGCGCCCCTCGGCCCCAAACGCGCAGAAACGCCGCCCGGGGCAACGGGATGGCCAGGACGTAGGCCGGGTACGCCCCGGCGGCGTCCGTTCGCCCACGGCCCAACGGGGCGAGCCCTGGGGCGTCCCCCAAACCGGACAACCGAAACAAAGTCTGTTTGGATTCGCGGCTGTTCCCGCGGGCCTCGGCGGCCGATTCGGCCGGGAAGGAACCATCGTATGAGCGCTTCCATATGCGCGCCCATACGCGCCGCCGCCTGTATGGCGGCGCGCGTATGGGGGGGTATGGGGGGGTGCGCGCGCTCATACGATTGACGCCGAAATGCCTCATATGGGCGCGCGGTGCGCTCATACGATTCTCGCTCATATGATCGCGGTCGTTCGTATCGACGCGCTTCGCGCCCATACGAAGCGCGCACGGATGCGACATGCTCACTCGTCGTCGGCATCCTTCTGCTCCCTTCGACTCGTTTTCGGAATCGTCGCGTAGCGACTGGGGTGATACCGACCGCCGCCCCAGCGGAAGATCAGCCCTGTTTCCTCAGCCCACCGGATCAGTCGTTGCGCCTGACGCCCCGAGATGTCGGCATCGACAGCCGCGCGCAGGATCGACGGACGGCTTCGCGGCTCTTCGCTGACGAAGCGGTTCACGAACTCCCGCACCTGGTCGTCGAGCGGCGCTTCAGTTTCCGCCTTCGACTTTCGTTTCGGCTTCTCGCTCCGCAGCATCGTCGGGTCCAGCTCCGGTGCCGCCTTCCACAGCGGGAACAGCCATCGCAGCGCCATCGCCTCGACCGGCGCCCATGAACGGACGGCCGCTTCGAGCACGACTGCGCCGGGTTCTTCGTGGGGACGCAGGATCAGGTGCGTGTCGGTCGCGCGCGCTTGACTACCGGCGCCCGCTCCTACGTCTGTCACAGCCTTTGCCGACTGATTGCCCTTTGTCGCGTGGTGGATCAGCACGAATGAGCAGCCCAGCCGGTCGGCCAGCGCATCGACGTGGTTGTAGATGTTCGCCATTGTGCCGTTGTCGTTCTCGTCCATGTCGCGCGGCATGAAGCGATAGAACGCATCCAGCACGACCAGCGCGTGCCGATCCGGTTCGATGGACTCGAAGTACTTCCCCAGCGAGAAGATGTCGCGGAGCTGGCCGCGCAGGCTCTGCACGCTGATCGTATCGGCGATCTCGTTCATGCCGATCCGCAGGCACTCGGCAACCTGGGGGATGCGGTGGGCCAGTGTCTCGGGGTGCAGCTCGTTGTCGATGATCAGCACGTTGCCAGCAACGGTGTCGAACGTATCGAGCCACTTGCGGCCTGTCGCAACGGCCATCGCGAGTGCGAGCACGAGCCAACTCTTGCCCGTCTTGGGCGGCGCAATGACGTTCATCGTCTCGCCGCGGCGCAGTAGCCCCTGGATGACCGGCGCGCGCAGCGTTCGGTGCGTGGCCAGCAGGTCACGGACGGGCAGCGGGCGGCATGGTGCAGGCGGCGCGCGGTCCTGCGCCCAGTGGTTCTCGGCGAGCGCGACGGAGACGGCGTCAGGCTCGTAGCGGGCGATGCTCGATGCGATGCGCTCGACCTCGGGCAGCGGCAGGGGCGGTGCGCAGCGGCCCGCGTTGACCTGCTGAAGGGCGGCGAAAATCTCGACCTGCGACATCCCCACGCGCCGCATGGCGCCGGCCAGGCGAGCCAGCGTGCCGTTGCGCTGCCCCCTCGGGATCGTGTTGCCCGCTGGCGTCTCCATGACGATGCCGTTCGACGCCACGAGCGCGTCGAGCAGATCGACCAGCCACTTCGGCGGCTCAGGCAGCTTGTGCGGCGGGATGCTCAGCTCGCGCTCTTCGGCCCAGCGGTACGGGCAGCCGTCGACAACCGAGGGCGCGATCAGGACGTAACCACCGTTGGCGCGCGTATCAACGCGCGGGGCGAGCCTTCCGGCCGTGTTGCGCCACGAACGGCCCTTGGGCTGGCGGAAGAAGTAATGCCGCCCCCCGCGCGGTGTGAGCGACACCGGGGCCACGTCCAGTTCCGCCAGCTTCGCCGGCTCGTCCGCGAGCCAGGCGTTGCCCTCGCCATCGACGTCGATCACGATCAGGCCGTCTGTACGGATCGCGATGTTCGCGTCGGGATGCTGCGTCCACCACGCCGTGATCTGCTCGGCGTCCGTGGTCGCCTCAAGCAGCCCGTGCTCGGTGAGTGGCGCCTTGCGCCCGGGCGCGCAGGGGAACAAGGCGTAGCCGAGTTCGGCGTACCACCGTGCGGCATGGAGCATCGCATTGTTTACATCCATTCGCGGCGTGCTCCTCAAAACGGAACCGAGTCGTCATCAATGACCGGGGCGTAGTCCGGCAGGCCCTCCTCCGATTCGAGGCGGGGCGGCTTCTCGCCGAGCCTGTATCCCACGATCCGCTCGTACTTCTCGCCCGGCTTGTGCATCACCGTGATCGCCAGCATCGGCGCCAGCGTCCCCATTTCGGCTAGTTCGACTGCCCCCTCGGCGGTGTCCGGCACGGGCTCGTTGCTGCGCTGCCTCCACCATTGCACGGCCTTCTGCCGGGCATATCCCTCGTGCTCGAAACAGACCCACTCGGAGACGTACTGGTTGAAGCCGATGCGATAGTCGACGCGCATGGTTCGCGGCGCATCCGGCGGCGCGTCGCGCTTCACGTGGACGCTGTAGAAGACCTCGGGCACGTCGTGCTCGGCGCGCGTAGCCTGGTCGGAGAGAATCCCTTCGCTGGTCGCCGTGCCGTCATGCGTGCGTCGCTGGGGCGGTGGGAAGACGTGGCCACATGCGGGACACTGGGCATAGCCGGCCGCAATGATCTCGTGGCATTGCGGGCACTCCTTCGCTGGGGCGGCTCCGGTATTGTCGGAGCCGATGCCATTGACGCGGAGTTGATCGACAGGCCCGTGGCGCAGGACGTTCCCGCCGAAGTCGAGAACCAGTGCGTCGGCCTTGTTGGGATGGATGCGGAATGACCTCCCAACCATCTGATAGTAGAGTCCTGGCGACAGCGTAGGCCGTACCAGCGCCACGCAGTCGATGTTCGGGGCATCGAAGCCGGTCGTGAGGACGTTGACGTTGCACAGGTATTTCAGCTCGCCGGCGCGGAAGCGCCGCAGGACCTCGTCCCGCTCGAACGGCAGCGTCTCGCCGCAGACGAAGCCGCACTCGACCTTGTGGCGCTCGGCCAGGATGTGGCAGATGTGCTGGCCGTGGCGGACACCCGAGGCGAAGATCAGGACGCTCTTTCGATCCTTCGTGCATTCGATGATCTCGCGGCAGGCCGACAGGACGAGGTTGTCCTCGTCCATCAAGTCCTCGACTTCGCCAGCTACGTACTCGCCGCCGCGAACGTGCAGCTTCTCGGTGTCCGGTTTGAGCAAGCCGGCCTTGGTGCGCAGGGGGCAGAGGTAGCCCTGCACGATCAATTCGCGCACGCCGATCTCGAAGCAGACGTCGTTGAGGATGTTCTCCGGCGCGCAGATGGTGCCGCTCTTCATGCGGAACGGCGTGGCTGTCATGCCGATGACACGAAGCTGCGGGTTGACCTTCTTCGCATCTGCGAGGAACGTGCGATACATCCCCTCGCCATCGGGCGGAATAAGGTGGGCCTCGTCGACGATGACCAGATCGACCTGTCCCACGTCGCAGGCCTTCTCATAGATGGACTGAATGCCAGCGATGGTGATCGCATAGCCCAGATCGCGGCGCTTCAGGCCGGCCGAATAGACGCCGACGGGCAGGTCGGGTGCGACGAGGTGCAGCTTCTCAGCCGCCTGCTCAAGCAACTCCTTTACGTGAGCGAGGATCAGCACGCGGCCGTTCCAAAGCTGCACCGCGTCGCGGCAGATCGTCGCCATGACCGGCGTCTTGCCGCCGGCGGTGGGAATCACGACGCACGGGTTGTCATCGCGCGTGCGCAGAAACTCATAGACGGCCTCGACGGCCTGCTGTTGATACGGCCGCAATTGCATCACGCTGCGCTGGCCTCCATGATCCGTACGACCAGCCGGCCCTCGGGCACGACGCCCCTGCGCCGGATGTGCAGGTCCTCGATCTGCGAGTCGTCGCCGTACAAGCCGGCATGCTGGAGCGCATCAAGGACGCCTTTGAGCAGGTTGTCGGTATCACGCCGCCGGCGATCAGGTGGATGGGCGTCGATCTCCACCGCCAGCGGTCCGGTCATGGGTTGCCTGCCGTACACGCTTCGCACGACGCGCCGCCGATATGCGCGGCCGGCACGCGAGATCAGCGTTTGCGGCCCGACGTGGCGGTAGTAGTGATTCACGCTCGGCGGCCAGGGCAGCGTGAGGGTGATCATCCGTGATCTCCTTCGGCCTCCATGCCAATAGCCCTCACGCTGCCCGGGCGCGAGCGATGTTCTACTTCTTCCAGGGCGCTTTGCCGTTGTTTCCGGCGGTGGGCACCTTGGTCGCGGCGGCGTCCTTCTTCGCGTAACCCTTGATGACGTTCGTGATCTCACCGGTGTCCTGGCGCTTCTTGTGCGCGACGGTGATCAGCAGCGGCAGGTTGTGCAGCTCGATGCTGTCCTTCGGCGCCATCACGCCGACAGCCCGGCAGATGGCCGACAGTTCCGCCCGGGCGATCTTCACCGTGGTCGCATTGGGGTTGTCGAGATTCAGCCGGGCCCAGACCAGCCGGCCCTTGAACTCGCCTTCGAGAATCTGGAACGTGAGCTGCAGAAAGTTGCCGACGCCCTTCTTCGTCGGCTTCATCTCGCTCTCGGTGATAACAGCCAGGTACTTGCCGGCCGGGATCGGCTCGAACCCGACAGCCGGGTCGACGTCGTTCGCGTTGAATCCATTCAGGTTGGACATGACGTTTATGCTCCTTGTTCAACAGGCTGCTCTTGGGAGGCCAATGGGTTCTCACCGCGCAGGAACGCGGCGTAGATGCGGTAATCGAGGGGGATTTCGTCGGGCAGGTTCAGGCGATTCTTCGCCACGTGCGCCGGGCGCTCAGCCGTGCGGATGATCCGCTCGCCGGTGCCGACGCCGCGGTGCTGCGCCCGGCCGAACTGCTCATCGACCTTGCGCGTGTGGACTTTGTACGTGGCGAACAGCACTTCATCGCACCATTCTTGAATGATGGCCGACGCCGATTTGTGCAGGCGCGGGGAGTAGCGGTCGTAGGGTTCGGTTTCGGGATTCTCGAAGCGCTCGATCTTGGCATGCGCGATCAGGATGATCATCATGCCGCGCTCGTTGCGCAGCGCCTCCAGGCCGGCGAGGATCTCGCGCCACTGCGTGAGTGCGAATGTGTACCCTTTGGCGTACCCGATATCCTCGATGGACTCGACGCCGCGCTTCTCGCAGACATCCGCCCAGATCAGGCGCTCCAGCCAGTCGAGCGAATCGACGACGGCCGTGCGGTATTCATGCGGCTCGGAATAGAGTTCGCCCAGCGCGCCCAGCACATCGGCATACCGCGTCGCCAGCGGGAGGCGTTCACAATCGATCCCGCCAAGCCCATCCTCGGTCTGCAGGAAGATGGGTTTTTCGGCCATTGCGCCGAATGTCGACTTGCCGATGCCGTGCGTGCCGTACACCAGCACGCGCCGCGGCGCTGGTTGCAGGCCGCGCTGAATCCGTTCGAGTAGTTTCATGTCGATCTCCTTCGCACAAATCAGTTCATGCATCCGGGTCCGAGGCAGGTTCAGGGAGTCCCATCCGCGTCGCGCCCCCGCGGATACGCCACCCGGCCCCGGACCGGGATTCACAGACGTTCAACCACGCGCAAGCCCTCAAACCGGGTGAACCAGTTGTCCGTGGCCCGACAGCCGCGGAGCTCCCGCATGGCCTCCTCGTTCTGCGCTCGCGCTTCGTCCAGAACGGCAGGCTCGATTCGCCACACGCCGCAGCGGAACGGCTCGCGCTTTTCAACTGCGATTACGTGGACGGGCAGGACGTGGCCGGAGGCGACGGCAACGAGTGCGCGGTAGAAGGCCAGCTGGTGGATGTAGCCCAGCGCCCGCAGCGCGAACTCGAATGAGTCGATCTCCTCGGTGGTCTTCAGGTCGACGACGCCGACGTTGATGGATGGATTGATCCAATCGATCCGCGCCTGGCAGACGTGTTGGAGATAGGTGCAGCGGACCACACCCTCAGCGACGCCATCGGCCAGAAGGTCGCGGACAACGGCATGCTCGCGCACCGCGGCCGTCATCTGCTCAACCAGCGCGGCATGCGCATCGCTGAGAACTGGCTTGCTCTGCTTCTCGGCCCACTCGGCGAAGGCCTTTGTCGCTGACCCGAAGGGCTGGCCGGTCTTGGGGTTGATCGGTCCGCCCACGGTATATTCGCGTTCGTATCGCTGCCGACCCTCGAGGATGAGCGCGTGCGCGGCGCGGCCGATCAGGTAGGCCGTCGTGTCGTGCTCTGGCACAAGGCCAAGCTCCTTCCGGCGATACAGTTGCGGACATCGCCGAAACTCATTCAGCGCGTGGGCCGTGAGGTGGTCCTTGGCTTTGGCGTGATAGACGTCCGCCGGCTCGCGGACGAGGAAGCGCAGGTCGATCCGATCAATCGGCGGTTGAGTGATCATGCGGCGCACTCCTTCGCCGCAGCGATGCACTCCCCGACGCGCCGAACTCGAAATGCGTCCTCGCCGAATTCCCGGCCCAGCAATCGCGTGAAGACCTTGACGATGGCCGCGCCGACCTCGGTGGACCCATCCACGGTGATCGCTTGATGCGGCTCGTCGAGGTGGTAGGACGCTTCGAGCCGAACACGGGCCTCGCCAAACAGGCCCTCGACGGCGAACATCGAGAGGTGCAGCGACATTTCCGCCTCCGTCAGCGACACCGTCGGCTCAAACTCGAATCGAAAGACGTTCGCCGTCACAGCCATCTCCGATGCGGGCCGTCTTGGCCCGTCCCGTCGTTACCTATGCCGTTTGCGCGCGGCGTGTCCGCCCACGTCACGAATCGCCCAGGCCAGCCGCTCGGAAATGACTGCGGATGTGCTCGATGGCGCTGCTGACTTGGCGGCGCGAAATGCCCAGATCGCGGGCCACGCCGGCGGCGCTGCCATCGATCAGGCCCTGGCAGATTTCCTGCAAGTTCGGGGGCAACGACCGAAGCGCCTCCACGACGGCGGAGATCGTCTCGCGGCCCCGAGCGTCATCTTCAGTTGTGCCGGTACGACGACCCAGATCCGCTGGACCGACTGCCTCGCGTAGCGGCGTGATGCCGTGATCCTGTTTGACGTAGGTCCGCTCCAGCGATTGCGCAGTAAGGCCGGCGGCGCGCTTCTGGCGATGGCGGTCCCGCAACAGCATGGCGATGGCGGAGCGGATCACACGATCGGCGAACGTGTTCGCCGATGCGCGGCCGGGATCGAACTGATCCGCGCTGGCGAGCAGTCGCGCGGTCAGTTCCTGCGCGAGGTCCTCCTCTTCTGATTTGTTGAATCCTGATTTCCGGGCGAGTTGCTTGGCCTTGAACTTGATCAACGATTGTGCGTATGCGGTGAAGACCGCATCGCGAGCGGGACCGGTGCCCATCGATGCCTCCGGCGGCCGAAGGCATCTGCCCGCGAGGTCAGCTCAGTTGCGCGCAGGGAATCTCTGTGCAGCGGCGCGTACCGCATTTCTTGACACAGGCGCGACTCGTGACCGGCGGGTTATGGCCTCACAGCCGTTACCCGCCCGCCCCGGTGTCGCGATTTGGACAAACGGAGACGAAGCGATGGGCCGCCAGAACGGCGGCGCAAGTCATTCGATTTCAGGAGGTTCCGGTGGTGCAGCGAATTTCTTTTTCCTGTCGCGGCGCTGCGACGCGACAGTGCGACGGACCGAGGCACTGTCGTGATCGGATTTGACGGCGGCGGGGCCGCCACGTTTCTGAACAGCGCGCGCGACGGCGTCCTTGGAGATCTTCACGCCATGCTGCTTGCTCAACTCGGCCGCGGCCTTCCTGGAGGAGCCGTATTCCCGATAGGCGTTGATCAAATCGTCGTCCTTCAGATGGGACTTCAGCACGGTCGCCGCCTCCTGGCGGAACAACTTCTTCTGTTGCCGTGCAGTCAGGGCGACCGGTTGAGCGGCGCGATTCTGCGCATCGACAGCTTCGACAACGGCGGCGACGTGGGTCAGATCAAGTTCGATGCCCGACGAAATCAGCGTCGAGATGCCCGCCAACGCGATGGTCGGGTGCGGGAGGCCCGGCCAGAACACGAGCGGCGGCACATCATCAGCCACGAACAGAATCGCGCGGCCCGGTGCGCCGAGACGATCAGCGAGTTGCATACCGTCCGGCCATTGCAATCCGCGCGCGAACATGATGTCGCGCGAAGCACCATGCCAATTCTGGCGACCCAGCCGCCACAGACGACCCGCCACGATCGGCGTACACCGGCCCTGCAGCGACATGCTGGCGGCGACCGCGCGAGCCAGCGCGTCGAAATCAATCGTCCATTGGACCACGCTGTCCTCGGGCACCTCGACGCGCAGCGCCTCCGGACAGCCGATGAAGAAGCGCATGCGGCCGTCGCGCCCCTTGCGCGGAATCACCTCTTCGACATGGCGCTCGCTGCAGGCCGGGCAGACCACATGATCAGCCGACTCGGCCCGCACGAGCAGCCCGGCTGCCTTGAGCCGGTCTGCGAAGCCCGGCGGCCACATCCGCATCTCCTCCATCGTGAATCGCGGCCGCGGGGTGTCCACGCAGGGCCAAATCACCTCGAGCGGGTCGGTCATTGCGTGACTCCCCACAAGCGCAGGCACCGATCCCCAATGGCGCGCAAGTCATCGGGCTTGCTCTTCAGGTCGCAGGAATTCGGACAGCTCACGTTGAAGCTCAGCGTCTTGGGCTTCGCGCCGTTGTCGCTCATGAATGTCAGCCGAAAGCTGGCCTGGCGCACCCGCACCCGCGACGACGTCACGCTGCGAACGTTGAGATCATGCTGGATCATTTGATGCACTTCGTCCGGCGGTCCCTTGGGATTGGCCCGGACCTCGATGTACCGACCGAAGGCGTCGCGCCATTCGAGTCGCATGCGCGTAATGCGCGCCTCAGCGATTCGGTCGCCCGGATCGGTCGGCAGCGGGCAGTTCGGATTCAGCAGATGGTCGAGCTGGTACGCAGGGCGCAGCGGGTCCTCGGGCCCAACCTCGATTCCAAGTGTGGCCCGGCAAAACGCTTGTTGCAGCGGCGTGTAGACCTTGCTCCCGCCGCGCGCAAACAGGTCCAGCGACCCATCGTTTGGCGCAAACACGAACACGTTCTCGAAGGCGTAGCGGTCGGTCCGCTTGACGACGTTCCCACTGTCGTCGAAGACGACATGTGCGTCCGGGTAGTCGTCCAGATAGGCGAAAAAGTACTGCGCGCCGTTGGCGCGGGTGTAGTGCTCGATGGAGCAGTGACGGCCTCGCAGCTGCGTCGGCCAGTAGAATTCGCTGAGCGCAGCTTGCAATGAGTCGCGGATCTCGTCGTCGAATGCAATCGGCTCGGCGGGCAGGCCATTGCGCTTGATCCAGTACCGCCCGGCCTGCAAGGCGTCGGCCCGCGCGAAGAGCGCCGCCTCGTTGAATGCGGCGAGCGCGTGCAGATACACCCACATCGCCTTGTCAGCCCGACCATCCAGAGCTGTGAACGCGGGCAGGCGCTCCGGGCAGCGCCAGGTGATTTCCTCAGCCAGGACACTCAGTCCGCGCTCGTCTGCCAACTCGTTGATGTCGTGGAACACGACATGAATCTCCTTGCAGCGTTCCTCGGGTAGCGC
>CAZNUJ010000068.1:0-10474 GCA_964576285.1 uncultured Planctomycetaceae bacterium
GCGAGTTGACCCGCCCGATCGGCCCCGTTGGCTGGTCGAGGCGGTAAATAGATACTTATGATCGAGCGAGCACGCCGAGTGGCGTCGCTCAAACACGGAGGCGAGTTCCAGCGACTGCCGATGGACGAGGGGGTTGTCTCTGGGGCACACGTTGTAGACAACGCCGCACAACTTCTTGATCTGGAAGAGGTCCTGTCGCGGCTCGAGAAGAATGATCCCCGCAAGGCGCAGGTCGTCATACTCCGCTTCTACGGCGGGATGAGCATCGAGCAGACCGCAACCGTCATGTCGCTTTCGCCGGCTACAGTCAAGAACGAGTGGCGCTTCGCTCGTGCTTGGTTGCACGGTGAACTGAGCGGGTCACACGCACGAGGAAACAAGATTGACGGCGGATGAGACCCGGGATCGCCTGAACCGCGCCTTTACGGCGGCCATCGAGCTGCCTCCCGCGGCTCGCTCCGCCTGCATTCGCCAAACCTCCGGCGGCGATCGGGCGTTCGAGTCCCGACTGCACCAGTTGCTGGAACTTGATGATCGTGTGGGAATTCTGGACGCGCCGCTCGCGACACTGCTGCCCTGCGGTGATCACGACGAGAGGATCGACACGATTGTCGGTCGGCGGATTGGTGCGTATCAGATTGTACGGATCCTGGGCGCCGGTGGCATGGGAACCGTCTATGAAGCGATCCAAGAAAGTCCCCGTCGCCCAGTTGCGATCAAGATGCTGCATGGTGGGATGGTGTCCCGCGCGTCCTTGCGCCGGTTTGAGCAGGAGGCGGAGATACTGGGCCGCCTGCAGCATCCCGCGATCGCCAGAATCTATGAGGCCGGCGTCTTTGAGAGCGACACGGGTCCGCGACCGTTCTTTGCGTTGGAGTTGATCCACGGCCGTCCGCTCAGTCAAGTCCTCGCCGAATGCAATCTCAGCATCCGCGAGCGCGTCAACCTCCTCGTCCGCATTTGCTTGGGGGTCGAGCATGCGCATGCCCGGGGCATCATCCATCGCGACCTGAAGCCCGCCAACATTCTGGTGAGCTTCAATTCAGTTCCCGAATCGTCCGTCCCGCAGACCGCGCATGGCGGGCCACTGCCCGCGGGATCCAGCGATCAAATTCCCGACGCGCGGCCGGATTACGCGGTCAAGATCTTGGACTTCGGCATCGCGCGAGCGATTGACAGCGACACCTTGTCCACGACCCTGCGGACGGACGAGGGCCTGCTCATGGGCACGCTCGCCTACATGAGCCCGGAACAGCTGACTGGCGATCCGTCACGCGTGACGATTCAATCGGATATCTACTCATTGGGCCTCATCGGTTATGAGCTCTTGTCGGGAAGACTCCCGCGCGATCTACGCGGCCTGTCGCTTCCAGACGCGATTCGCTCGGCGCGCGAGAACGACCCGACCCCGCTGCGCTCGATCAATCGCCTTCTTCGCGGGGATCTGGACACGATCATCGCCAAAGCCTTGGACGCCATCGCCGAGCGACGCTATCGCACGGTCACCGATTTCCGTGCGGACCTGCAACGTTACCTGACCGACCAGCCCATTCTGGCCCGTCGTCCCACGTATGCCTATCAACTGCGGAAATTCGCTTGGCGGTACAAGACCCTCGTGGGCGGCGTCGCTGCCGTCTTCATCGTCTTGCTGCTGGGCATCACCGGCACCGCCTGGCAGTGGTCGCGGGCGGCCGGACAGCGCGATCGCGCGATCGGAGCGGAGCGCGAGGCGGAGTATCGAACATCGCAGGTGATCGATGCCGCCAACGATATCCTACGGGCGGTGGAGGATTCATTGGCGGATCTGCCCGGCGGTACGCCGGCGCGCGCGGCCATCGCCCGGGAAATCGTGAACCAACTCTCGGCACTTCCGCAGAATTTCGAAGCGCACCAGCCTCCGCCTCATTCAATTCCATATCTCCTCGCCTACGCCCAGCATCGCGTCGGCGAGGTTGCCCTGGCAACGGGGAAAACCGGCGAGGCGCTCTCAAGGTTCCGCAGTGCCTTGGCGATGCGCGAAGAACTGGTTCGACGGCATCCCAAGGATGACATCTTCGTCCGTACCCTGGGTGTGGGTCATTCGAAGGTAGCCGAGGCCCTGATGCGGCAAGGGCAGTTTGGGGAAGCTGGAGAGCATCTGGAACAGGCACTTCGCATTCAGGAGCGAGTCATCGAGCGCAATGACGGTGATACTCCGGAGAATGCTGGCGTCTACTTGGGCGGCGGATATCGCCGCATGGGTGAACTGGCGGTGGCAGTGGGAGATGCGCCCGCCGCGATCTCGCATTTCCGACGGAGCCTTGAATTGGTAAACGCCAGTTTGTCGCAGCAGCCGGGAATCCTCAATCTGCGTCGCGGAAAGGCGTCTTCGCTTCGTGGATTGGGGGAAGCCTTGCTCGCCCAAGGTCGGTGCGGTGAGGCAGTGGCAGCGATAAGAGAGTCGTTGGAAGTAACTGAAGAACTCTGCCGCGACTCCAAGAACCCGCGCCTATGGGATCTTCTCAATCTCGCCCGAACCAACCTGTCGATGAGCCGGGCGCTGGCTGCAATGGATGCCTGTTCACACAGCCTGCCGCATGCGCAGCGCGCATGCGCGATTGCCGAACGCCTCTCCGGAGATGATCCTGCGAATTTTGACTCGGGCCTCCTCCTCGCGCGCTGCCGTGCACATCTGGGTGAGGTGCGGTGGCAATGCGAAGCCGCCGCCAACGCCGCCCTTGAATTGGATTCTGCAATTGCGATATTTGAGAGGCTCGTTCGGGCCTCACCAGACTCCCCGGAGGTGCGGCATGGTCTTGTTCTCGCGCTGATCTGCCGCAGTCGCTGCCACGCGAGCCACCCATCCCCTTCGATTTCCGTGTGCGCCCGCGCTTTCCTGGACCGCGCACTTGGAGAGGTTGAGTTACTGCGATCGTCGTGTTTTCCACCAGCCGTGCTCGCTACCCTTGAGGATCGGCTCAAGCTGGCGATGCAATCTGAGCGCCTGGCCCGAACGCCCTGAATGCCGGTGTCAATCGGGACCTTCGCCTGAAGTCGACTTTGGGCTTGTCGTCAGAGATGGCGTTCGGGACACTCCACTTGACATCGCCAGCCGCCGGCCTGCGCGAAGAACTCATCGGAAATGCCCGAAACAGCTCGGGTTTGACTTCCCTTTCATACCCGACCGCGTTCAACTGGAGTTCCGGGCACATGGCGAGGGCTGCGTCAGCCGCTTCATGCAACCTCTCACGGTGCGCGCGGTTCGCCGATTGATCCTGCCGGGAACTGGCGGCGGGCGCTGCCCACCCGACCCGGCGCACGTCTGGCACGTGTCCCGGCCGCCCCAGATCCTGGACGAGTCGCCCTTCGGCAGTCCCCGCGTCCGGACCTGGCAGGTCAGCGTGCCTCGACCGATCGTCGAGGTGGAGGGCAGTACGCGGCACCATCCGGCGCGGCGCACCGAACTGGCGGCCGGGCGGGCGCCGAACATCGCGGCGACTGCGGGTTGAAGCCAGCCGCAGGCCGCACGGCAACCGGCGGCAAATCGCGGGAAAGTAGAACGTTCCCCCACTCGCCCGGCAGCATGACTCCGATGGTGAAGCGACTTTCACAGAGTGACAAGTCAGCGCCGATCGGCTCCGCTTGATCTCCTCAGCGATGGCGGGTAGACTACTTCGACCCCTGCGGAGCGGAGCCATGACTGGGTCTCGGAACTCGATTGGGGCCGCCGTTCTCCTCCTGCTGCTCGCTGGCGGCGCGCCCGCATTCGCCGTCTATTTCAACCCGTTCGCCGCCGACCACAGTCTCATCGGCCGCATTCCGAAGCCCGGCACCAACGACCCCTACAAGGCGGTCGGCTGGGTCAGCGGCTCCGTCGCCTGCACGGGAACGCTCGTTCACACCAACGTCGTCCGCAACTTGATGCAACCGGCCGATCCGTGGGTGCTCACGGCCGGCCACTGTATGGAGCTGACGGCCGACGACAGCATGTCCTTCCGGCCGATGGGACGATACAAGGACACCAATGGCAATCCCGACAACTTCATGAACATCGCCGCGATCGACAGCGATCGCGCCCGAAGCCACCCCGGCGGAAATACCTCGTACGACGTGGGCCTCTTCCGTCTCAACCCGACCAACATGGACGAGCGGGCAGCCATCGCTGCCGCCGGCACCTTCGGTCTGCGTCGCGCGCCCGCCGTCGCGCAATCCGATTCGCTCACCTTGGTCGGCGTCGGCCAGGCGAACATGATCGCCAACGAGTTTCAAGGAACGACCGGTGACAAGCGCTGGATGCGGGTCTCGGTGACGTCGGCGGCGATCGGCCGCACCACGTTCACGCTCGACACCCCGGGCGACGGCAGCCCGCAGAACCCGACGCGCCACATCTGCCCCGGCGACTCGGGCGGGCCGGCCCTGAACCTCGGCGGCCAGGCGCCCCTCGTCGCAGGGGTCGCGAGCTCTGCCTTCCCCCCTAACGGCATGTGCAACGGAACCGTCCTGAGCCAAACGCACGCCAACGTGAGTGAGCCGAGGATCCACAACTACATCGATAGCTACACGCAGCGCTCCATCTTCTGGGAGAACCTTCGAATCGGCGGCAGCCGGGTCGACAGTTTCGAAAGCAGCGAAGGGGACAGTTACGGCGCGACGAACCCCACGGGCGTCTGGGCTCTGGTCCCCAGCGGCGAACGCTGGGGGTCGGCGGAGGTGGCGAACCACCCGCGCTACGGCAACATCTCAGCCGTCCTCCCGGAGGACGATTCTTTCCGCTACTTCAGTGCCATCGGAACCAAGAACAATGGCGACGCGGAGCTGTTCAAGAAGCTCGAGCAGGGCGGCAGCAACGACAACGAGTCCCTCGGCGCGGTGATGCTGCAATCGAGGCCCTCCGTCCTCGCGCGCGATTTCGAGGTGACCGTCCCGGCGTCCGGAATAATCACCATCGAAATAGACCGACGATTCAACAGCCTGCTGCTGGCCGAAGATTTCGGTGCCGGCCTGACGGGCGGCGCGATCAGCTGGTCAGGCGTGACCCGATCCGCCGGCGATCTCGTGGACGAATGGAAGAACAAGTCGCTCACGCTCAACAACCTCGAGCCCGGAGCCCGGCAGATTCGCGTTTATCTCCTCCAAGTCCCCGAACCCAGCGCCCTGCTGCTCTGCCTCTCGGGTGTGGCGGCATGGGTCAGCCGGGAGCACCGTCACCGCTATGACCGACCCACTCCGGGGAAACGACGGAGAGAACTTCCCTGACCCCGACGGCTGCCGGCGTGCAGCGAGGACTCATCCGCCAAGCCTGAAAACGCGCGGGCCCGCCTGATGCCGCCTGCCCAACTGGCTTCAAGTCCTGCTCCGGTCGTACGGCAACGGCCTCCGCCGCCGCTTCGCGCAGAGTCACGGGCGTCGGGCGGGCGCAACTCGCCAATTGACCCCGTCGAAAAGTCGTGGTGGGCGATGTCCTGCCTGCTCGCTGCGGCGAATCACCGCGACGGCCGCTACCGGAGCTCAGCCGCGTACATCTCGGGGTGGAAGCCGACCAGCAACGTCCGGCCGACGCGGAGGGTCGGGGCGCGCAGGTTGCCGGTCGGGCCGAGCATGGCCGCCAGCAGCTTGGGGTCGTCCGGACGGGTGGTCTTCATGTCGAATGTCAGAGTCTTGCCGCGCTGGGCGACGACCACCGTCGTCACTTCGGCCGCCAGCCGCGCGGCGTCGAACTTGCCGAGGCGCGCCTTGTTCGCGTCGACCATCTCCTCGACTGCGATCTCTTGCTTCGCAAGGTACCCTTGCGACTTCTGGCAGCCGACTCAGTGCTTGCGGTGATAATACCAGCCGACCGCAGATCTCCTCGGCATCGGTTCGTCTCCCCGGCGGTCGTCCGTCGCGTCGTCCACCCTTCCGTCGATTCGCCGTGGCGTCGCCCGGCGGGCTGTATCCCCGCGGGAACAACTTCCAACCCGGCGGCGGGGCGCCACGTTAGTGAAAATGCTCCGGCGGCTCAGGCGGGACGTGCAATTTCGCCATCAGCGGCACGCTGGACGCCATCTTCTCGCGCACCTTCACCGCGCGAAACAGTCCTTCGAAACCGGCCGCTGCATAGAGATACTGGCCGTCGCGCTGCGCGCCTTCCGGCGGCGACAAGGCCGCGCTGAACGGCTGCGCCAGCCCGGAGTGATTGACGAACGTGCCCTCGCGCTCGACCCAGGCACAGGCCGGAAGCACGATCGCTGCAGCCGCTGACAGGTCGCTCGGGAACATGTCCTGTACGACCACGAACGGCACGTGCGAAACCGCCGCCAATAGCTCCTTCGGCACCCACGACTGCGGATAGCCGCCCACCACCCACAACGCCTTGAAGGCTCCCTTGCCGGCCTGCTGCACCACTTCGGCGAACGAAACGACCTGGCCGCCAGCCGTCGCCAGCACGAGCTCGACGCCGCGCCGGTTGGGACATTTCTCGGCGCGAATGACGAACCGGGGCGGACGACCGTTGCCGCTGACCGGGAAAGCCTGCTCCTCGCCGGCCGTCGGCACGGGACCGAGGGCGAAGCGCGCTTGCGGCGCCACGCTGCGGATGAACGTCATCAGCAACCAGGCTTCCTCGCAGCTCATGAACGGCGACAGGATCGCCGCCACCGCGCCTGGCCCGCCGTCGCCGACGGCCTGCGTTATCCGCAGGTTGAGAATCGTCGGCAGTTCCGACCAGTCGGGGTGCTCGACCTCCGCGCCGCGACGCACCGACAGCCGACGGATGCGGCGCTCGTCGTGGACGTACTTCCAGCCGAAGCGGCCTTCATCGCAGATCCAGTGGTCGTTGACCGCCGGATTCCAGCGCGGCTTGAGGCGATAGACCTGGCCATCGTTGTGGTCGACGCGGACGGTGCAACCGGTCGAGCAGCCCGGGCAGACGCTGCCCGTGCCCCGCAGCATCCAGACGCGCTGCCGCATGAGAAAGTCCTTGTCGAGCAGCGAGCCGACCGGGCAGATGTCGACCACGTTGCCCTGCAACGGGTTCTCGAGCGGCAGGCCGGGGAAGACGTCGATCTCGGCCCGATTGCCGCGATTCACGACGCAGAGTTCCTTCGTGCCCGCGACCTCGTCGCAGAAGCGCACGCAGCGCGAACACATCACGCAGCGATCCTGGTAGAGCAGCGTGCGGCTGCCGATGTCCTTCTTGGGGTTGACCGTCTTGGCCTCGACCATGCGGCTGGCCGCGCTTCCGAACTTGAAGCTGTAGTCCTGCAGGTAGCACTCCCCGGCCTGGTCGCACACCGGGCAGTCGAGCGGATGATTGAGCAGGAAATACTCCATGCAATGGCGCTGATTGTCGCGAACCTTGTCGGAGTCGAAGCGGACTTCCATGCCGTCGCGCACCGGCGTCTGGCAGCTCGGCACCAGCCGCGGCGCCCAAGTCAGCTCCTTGGTCTTCGGGTCGGGCTGCTTCATCTCCATCAGGCACAGGCGACACGAGGCGACGATGGAGAGCGCCGGGTGATAGCAATAATGCGGCACGTCCCAGCCGGCCTCCAGGGCGGCCTGAAGCACGGGGATGCCGTCGCGACATTCGATGGTCCTGCCGTCGATGATGATCTTGGTCATGGGGGTGCCAACGCCCGGGCCGCGCCGATCCAAGCGGAGCGGACGAGCCGCGCCGCGACTTTGTGAAGTTTATCACGAGGCGCGCCACGCGGCCACGGCCGCCGGAGGGCGGCTACCCGCGCTCGGCGCGCGGGCGGCGGAGCGTGGGCGGGTAAAGCACGAACGCGGCGATCAGCAGCCCGGCCGCCATGAGCAGCAGCACGCCGCGAACGGCCGGGTTCATGTAGACGCGGAGCACGCCCTTGCCGCGGGCCCACGCTTCGGCTTGCCGGGTCCATTCGGGCCACTGCGGCGGGATGACCGGGTCGTCGGTCGGCTCCGCGCGCGGCGCGGGCCAGTCGGCGGGCAGCGCTACGTCGCGCTCCACCGGCAGCGACACGATCTCCTCTCCGGCGCGCTGGTATTTCAAGTCGAGCTGCGCGAGTCGCTCGTTCACGATTGGGTCGTTTTCGAACGCGTCCACCATCTTGCGCGCCCGCTCGACCTGGACCGACGCCGATGCGACCTGCTCGACCATGCGGCGCTCCTCGGCCAGTTGAGCCGAGTACTCGTGCACCACCGGCAGCAGCACGGCCGGCGCATAGAGCGTAAAGGCCATCAGCACCAACAGCACGAACATGATGCGATGCCCCCACGGGGAACTGGCTACGACCAGAGGCTCATTGCGCTCGCCGGTGTGCGGCGAGGAGCGCGATGATCGCGATGTCGGCGGGCGGGACACGGAGCGGTCGTGACTCTCGGCTTGGCCACTTGCGGCATTCTTGCCGGCGGCCGCAAACGATCCAGTCGGCACGTGGTCGCCACTCCCCGGCGTTCAGGGCGAGCCGGCCTGCCGGCGGCGCGGATCATCGCACCCGTCGCCCCGACGGCGGGCCTAGCGACAGGGCGCTAGGCGCAGCGCGGTCCGTACGCCGCCTGGCGACCGAGTTGCTCCTCGATGCGAAGGAGCTGATTGTACTTGGCCACGCGATCGCTGCGGCACGGGCTGCCGGTCTTGATCTGGCCGGCGTTCACCGCTACGGCAATATCGGCAATCGTGGCGTCCTCGGTTTCGCCGCTGCGGTGCGAAATGACGACGGTCCAGCCGTGGCGAACGGCCATGTGCACCGCCTCGAACGTCTCGGTCAACGTGCCGATCTGGTTGACCTTGATCAGGATCGAGTTGCAGGTCTTCCGCTGGATCCCCTCGGCCAGACGCTGGGTATTGGTCACGAACAGATCGTCGCCGACCAATTGCACGCGATCGCCGATGGCGGCGTTCAGCTTCGTCCAGCCGTCCCAGTCGTCCTCGGCCAGGCCGTCCTCGATCGAGCGGATGAACGGGTACTTCCTCGACCACTCGATCCAGTAGTTCGCCATCTCGTCGCTCGAAAGGAGCTTGTCTGGCTTGCTCTTGAAGAAGCGATACTTGCCGGTCCGGCCGTCGTAGAGCTCGGTGCAGGCCGGGTCCAGGCAGACCATGATGTCCTTGCCCAGGGTGTAGCCGGACTTGCCGACGGCCTCGACGATGACCTCGATGGCCTCTTCGTTGGATTTCAGGTTCGGCGCGAACCCGCCTTCGTCGCCGACGCTGGTCGAGTACTTGCGGGCCGACAACACCGACTTGAGGGTGTGGAACACCTCGGCCCCCATCCGCAGCGCCTCGCGGAAACTCGGCGCGCCCCACGGCTGAATCATGAACTCCTGGAAGTCGACGTTGTTGTCGGCGTGCTTGCCGCCGTTGAGGATGTTCATCATCGGGGCCGGCATGACGTTGGCGACGGCGCCGCCAAGATAGCGAAACAGAGGCAGGCGGGCGGAGACGGCGGCGGCCCGGGCGGCCGCCATCGAGACGCCCAGAATGGCGTTGGCGCCCAGCTTGGCCTTGTTGGGCGTGCCGTCCAGTTCGATCAGGGTCCGATCGAGGCGGAGCTGGTCCGCCGCGTCGAGGCCGATCACGGCGCGCGCGATGTGCGTGTTGACATTTTCGACCGCCTTCAGGACGCCTTTCCCACCGTAACGCTTGCTGTCGCCGTCGCGCAGCTCGACGGCCTCGTGCGCGCCGGTCGACGCGCCGCTGGGCACGGCGGCCTGCCCGTGGCTGCCGTCGTCGAGCGTTAGGTGAACCTCGATCGTCGGATTGCCGCGCGAGTCGAGAATCTCCAGGGCATGAACGCTGGTGATGGCCGTACGCATGATCACACTCCCCGATGCCTCGGTCCAAGTGGCCGACCCTGCACTATAGCCGGCGCGGCGCGGGGGTCAACGATCGCCAGTGGCGGCCGCGCGAACGGTCTTCGCGTTCGGAACACCAGCCGCGATTGAAGAGTTCCTCGGCCGGAGATCGCACCGAGCAAGAGCCACATGGACGATGCATGCACGGCACGGTTGCAGTTGACGAAGGCGAAACGTTGAAGGCAATGCAACGATGCACTCGAGAAGTGGCGGGCTGTCGTCACGGCGTTGCAGACCGGGCGAGATCGTCGCGCCGCGCGTGCCCGTGCGCGGAGTTCTGGTTCGCGCGCTACGAGCGCGTGCGCATCTGGCGAAGCCGCGTGTTCGGACCACCGCGAGGGGCGACCTATCTCGCACAATCCCTAGAGCGTGAGATCCGGGCTTGACCGGAATCAACCTGCCGGGTCGTATTCAAATACCCATCGTCGAGCCGCGACCAGCGATGATCTCCTGCGATCACGACTCCGCTTCGCCACGCGATGTGCCCTGCGACCCTGAGTGTATTTGCGAGATGCCCCGGCCGGCTCAAATCGCGTCCGACTGCCACACCGATACGGGGTTTCCCTGAGGGGAAACTCCTCACCTGGTTCCCGATCGCCTTGAACACCCGTCCGCGCGTTCCCTCATTAACAGGCCGCTAAGAAAGTCCCTTGACGCATCGGGTATGGTTCATGACGACGGG
>CAZNUJ010000069.1:0-9556 GCA_964576285.1 uncultured Planctomycetaceae bacterium
GCAGACGGCGGGTCGCCGCCCTCGCTCGGCGCCGCGGCGGCGGGCGGCTCGGTTTCCTCGGGCGCGACGCGGGCCACGGCCACCACGCGGTCGCCTTCGTCGATGCGGATCATGCGCACGCCCTGCGTGGCCCGGCCGATCTCGCGGAACTCGGCCACCGAAGTGCGCAGCATGATGCCGTTGGCGGTAATCAGCATGAGCTCGTCGGCGTCGGTCACCGATCGCATGGCGACCACGCGGCCGTTGCGCTCGGTGGTGCGAATGTTGATTACGCCGCTGCCGCCGCGATGCTGGAGTCGATACTCGTCGATCGCTGTGCGCTTGCCGTAGCCGTTCTCGCAGACGGTCAGCAGGCTCGCACCGGGGCGGGCGACGGCCATGTCGACCAGGATGTCGTCGCCCTTGAGGGTGATGCCCTTGACGCCCGCGGCCTGCCGCCCCATGGCGCGGATGTCGCTCTCATTGAAGCGCACCGCCATGCCGTCGCGCGTCGCCAGCACGACCTCGTCGTTGCCGGAGGTCAGCTCGACGTTGATGAGCGAGTCGTCGGGGTCGATCGAGATGGCGATGATGCCGCTCGGCCGCGGCCGGGCGAACGCGCCCAGCGCGGTCTTCTTGACGATGCCGCGGGCGGTGGCGAAGACGACGTAGTGCTCCTGGAAGGCCGTGACCGGCAGCACGGCGCGGTGCGACTCGCCCTCCTGGAACTTGAGCAGGTTGGCGATCGACCGGCCGCGCGCGGTGCGCGCCATGGCCGGAATGTCGTACACCCGCAGCCAGTACACCCGGCCGCGATTGGTGAACACCAGCAAGTAGTCGTGCGTGCTGGCGACGTACAGGTGCTCGATGAAGTCACCTTCCTTGACCTCGCCGCCGCGCAGTCCCTTGCCGCCGCGGCCCTGCTTGCGGAAGTCGTCGGGCGAGGTCCGCTTGACGTAGCCCTCGCGCGACAGCGTGACGACCATCTGCTCGCGATCGATCAGCTCGTCGAGGCGGAACTCGGTGACCTCGGAGGCCAACTGCGTGCGGCGCGGCTCGTCGAACCTGGCGCGGATCTCGAGCAGGTCCTCGCGGATGATGTCGAGCACCAGGGCCGGGTCGCGCAGAATGGCTTCGTAGCCATCGATCTCCTCGACCAGCTTGGCGAACTCTCCGCACACTTCGTCGGTTTCCAGCCCGGTCAGTCGCTTGAGCGGCATGGCCAGGATGGCGTCGGCCTGCACGTGCGTCAGGTTTTGCGGCTGGTTCGAGAGGCGCGATCGGTGCGCCTCGGGCAGCTTGGCGAATCGCCGCACCAGTTCGTCGGCCGTCAGCGCGCCGCCGGCGCGCTTCGCGCCGCCCAGGCGCAGCGGCATCGCCATCAGCCGCTCGCGAGCGACGGCCGTGCTGGCCGCGGCCCGGATGAGCGCGATGATCTCGTCGATCGCGTCCAGACACAGCACCAGGGCCTCGACCAGGTGCAGCCGCTGCCGCGCCTTGCGCAGCAGGAAGCGCGTCCGCCGCGTAATGACCTCCTTCCGATGGTCGAGGAAGTGCTCCATCATTTCCTTCAGCGACAGGGTGCGCGGCTGCTTGCCGACCAGCGCGATGTGGATCATCGCGAAATTCGACTGCAACGGCGTGAACTCGTAGAGCTGATTGATGACGACTTCCTCGTTCGCGTCCTTCTTGAGCTCGACCACCAGCCGGATCGGGTTGCGACGGTCGGACTCGTCGCGCACGTCGGCCACGTCGGGCAGGCGGCCGTCCTTGACGCACTCGGCGATCCGCTCGGTGATGGTGTTCTTGAGGATGTTGTAGGGAATCTCGTCGACCACGATCTGCTTACGGCCGGTGCGCGTCTCCTCGACGTGCAGCTTGGCCCGCAGGACGATGCTGCCGCGGCCGTGGGCGTAGGCGTCGCGGATGCCGCGCTGCCCGCAGATGGTCGCGCCGGTCGGGAAGTCGGGGCCGGGCACGATCTGCAGCAGCTCGTCGAGCGTCAGGTCGGGCTTGTCGATCAGCCGCACCAGGGCGTCGCAGATCTCGGCCGGGTTGTGCGGGGCAATGTTGGTCGCCATGCCGACGGCGATGCCGAGGCTGCCGTTGACCAGCAGGTTGGGGAACTTGGAGGGCAGCACCACCGGCTCGGTGCGGGTGTCGTCGTAGTTGGCGACGAAGTCGACCGTCTCGCGGTCGATGTCCTCGAGCATGAGCATGGCGGCCTCGGCCATGCGGGCCTCGGTGTAGCGCATGGCGGCGGGCGGGTCGCCGTCGATCGAGCCGAAGTTGCCCTGTCCGTGAACCAGCGGCACGCGCATGTTGAACGGCTGCGCCATGCGGACCAGGGTCGGGTAGATGACGCCCTCGCCGTGCGGGTGGTAGTTGCCAGAGGTGTCGCCGGCGATCTTGGCGCACTTGCGGTGCTGGCTGCGCGGCCCGAGGTTGAGGTCGTGCATGGCCACCAGGATGCGGCGCTGGCTGGGCTTGAGCCCGTCGCGCACGTCCGGCAGCGCCCGGGCCATGATGACGCTCATGGCGTAGCGCAGGTACGAATCCTGCATCTCGTCGATAATGGGCAGGTCGCTGACGTTGCCGGGCTGCTCGGACATCGCTGTTCCTGGGGCTGACGAACGGCCGGCGCCACCGCCGGCGGGGGCGAATTATAACGCCGCCCGCCGCGCCCCGCACCCACGGCGGGCCGCGGCGGGCGGCCGGGCTGCACACTCTGACGGCGATGCGGCGGGCGCTAACAAGCGCGCCGGCGAACGCGACCCTTGAATCCGACCATGGCGGCAAGAGTGGCGCCCATTGAGAGCAACCCCTGCGCTCCGCAGACGCCGAACGGCACCGGAAGGAACGGGATGTCGATGACGTCTGAAACGTCCGGGACGTACGTCGGCCTCGGGCTGCTGATGGTGAAGGTGCGCGAGGCCGTGGCGCCGTCGCGGATGTAGTACGTGCCATTCGAGTACTCGCTGACGACCAGCACGATGTAATACGTTCCGGCCGGCACCGAGTTGAGATCGAAGGCGTCGCTGAACGAATACGTACGGTAGTATCCGGCGGTGAGCTGCGCCAGCGAGCGGGCCTGGGCCACCGTGTAGAAGCGGCGATCCTGCCCGTACGGCGCGTCGGAGAGTTGCAGATCGAGTCCGATGGAACCGGAGTAGCCGCCGCGCGAATCGTTCGAGATTGTCACGCTGGCGCCGGCCGATCCGCCGCTCCCGCCCGAGCTGGGCAGCGACCAGCTCCAACTGCCGATGTTGAGATCCGCCGCCAGCGTCGAACTCGCCAAAGCCGCCACCAGCAGTCCGGTCATCCGAACGATCGAACGTGAGCGCTTCATGATCCGGTCTCCTTGAACGGGGCCGAGTCTGGCGGCGGGCGATCGTCCGCCACGCGTCCCGGGTCCACGTTCCAAGCGACCGCCGCCCGCCGCACTCACGCGCTCGTTGAGTCAAGCACCACGAGCTCGGCGGCGGCTCACCGCCGATGGGTGGTCGGCGCCCGCGCGGCGAGCCGGGGGCCGATTCCAAACCCTCGCCGGCGACGCTATCATCCGCCGCTTCGACTCGGAGGCGACCGATGCCGCCCAAGCTCAAGTGGACCGACAGCGAGGACATCGCCATCCTGCTGCACGAGCAGCGCCCGGACCTGGATCCGCTCACGGTTCGCTTCACCGACCTGCGGGACTGGGTGGTGGCGCTGCCCGAGTTCGGCGACGATCCGCACGCCTCGAACGAGGCCAAGCTCGAAGCCATCCAGATGGCCTGGCTCGAGGAATACCGCGACGCCCGGGAGGAATGAGCGCGGCCCCGGTCTCGACCGAGCCGCCGCCAGAGCACATGTCGTCATATCCCCAGGTCACGAACGTCGCCGTCTCGCCCCCGCCGGCCGCGCCGCCCAGCGCGATTCGCAGCGTCGCCAGCCACGCCCGGCTGTGGCTCGTGGCCGCCGTCGGCCTGGCGCTCGACCTGTGGTCGAAGGACTGGGCCTTCGACGCGCTGGACCCCTACCTCGGTCGCCCGGTGCTGCCGGGGTGGCTGCACTTTCAGCTTTCGCTGAATCCCGGGGCGCTGTTCGGCATGGGCAAGGGGCTCGCGCCGCTGTTCGTGGGCGCCTCGGTGCTGGCGCTGCTGTTCGTGCTCTATCTGTTCGTGCACTCGACGCCCCGACACCGCACGTTGCACATCGGGCTGGGCATGGTGCTGGCGGGCGCGCTGGGGAATCTCTACGACCGCACGATGGTCATGGCCTACGTCTGGTCCGACCCGTCGACCCGGCAGATGCACGTCGGCAAGCTGATCGACGCTTCGCGCTCGGACGGCATCATCCTCGGCAACTGGCCGACCGGCAGCGACCCGCGCTTTTTCTCGGTTCGGCCGGAGACGGTGCACGGTCCGCGCATGGTGGTGCGCGATTTCATCAAGATCGACGCGACCGTGTTCGGACATCACATCTGGCCGTGGATCTTCAACGTGGCCGACGCCCTGCTGGTGGTAGGCGTGGCCATCCTGATGCTCAACTTCATGCTCGAGCGGCACCCGCACGCGACGCCGGATTCGGGCTGAGCTCAAGTGCCGCCTCACCACTTCTTGAAGACGAAGAAGCCGGCCAGGGCGATGAAGCTGAAGCCGACGATGTAGTTCCAGCGCAGCGGCTCGCGCAGGTAGACCACCGAGAAGCCGCAGAAGACCAGCAGCGTGATGATTTCCTGGATGGTCTTGAGCTGCGCGGCGCTGAACTGGCGGTGGCCCCAGCGGTTGGCGGGCACCTGAAGGCAATACTCGAAGAACGCCACGCCCCAACTGATCAGCACGACCCGCCACAGGTCGACGTGCTTGTAGCGCAGGTGGCCGTACCAGGCCACCGTCATGAACAGGTTCGACAACGTCAACAGCAGGATCGTCTTCATCGCTCGTCCCTGAGATTCGGGGTTATGTCGTCAGGCGTGCATGCGTGCCGGCGCTCGATGTGGGCTCAGGCCGAATCGGCCAGCGCGGCCCGCACCTTCAGGCATGTTCGCAGGATCGGTTCCAGCGCGTCGAGCGGCAGCACGGTGGCCGCGTCGCTCCTGGCTTCGGCCGGACGGTCATGAATCTCGAGAAACAGCGCGTCGGCGCCGGCGGCGACGGCCGTGCGCGCCAGCAGCGGCGCGTACTGCGGCCGGCCGCCGGTGGCGGTCTCGAGCGAGCCGGGCGTCTGGCAACTGTGGGTGGCATCGAAGACGACCGGGGCAAACGCGCGCATCTGGTCGATGCCGATCATGTCGTTGACCAGCGCGCCGTAGCCGAAGAAGGTGCCGCGCTCGGTCAACAGCACGCGCGGGTTGCCGCCGGCGCGCACCTTGTCGACCGCCTGCTTCATCTGGGCGGGCGACATGAACTGCCCCTTCTTGATGTTGACCGCCCGCCCGGTCTTGGCGGCGGCCACCAGCAGGTCAGTCTGGCGGCACAGAAAGGCCGGTATCTGCACGATGTCGAGCACCGCGCCGGCCGGCGCGGCCTGGGACGGCTCGTGAATGTCGGACAGCACGAGCACGCCGAGCCGTTCGCGGACCGCGGCCAGCGTTTGCAGGCCGGCGTCGAGGCCAGGCCCGCGGAACCCGGCCGCGCTGGAGCGGTTGGCCTTGTCGAAGCTGGCCTTGAAGACGTAGTTCACGCCCAGCCGCGCGCAGACCTCTCGGGCGAACTCGCCCACCCGCAGGCAGTGCTCGGTCGACTCGATCACGCACGGCCCGGCGATCAGCATCAACGGCTGACCCGGACCCACGCGGAACGCTCCCAGATCGACGGCATCGGCGGGCATCAGGGACGGCATGATAACCGCGACGGTCGGCGATCGTGAATCGAGGGCGGACGGTATCATGCGGCTCTGATGACGCCGTCTCGCAAGAAGCGACTGACCGACTACGCCAGTTGCGCCGGCTGAGCGGGCAAGCTCCCGGTGGGAGCGCTCGCGCAGGTCCTGCGCCAACTGTCGCCGGTCGCGGACCCGAACCTGCTGGTCGGGCCCGAGCACTTCGCCGACGCCGGCATCTACCGGCTGCGGGAGGATCTCGCGCTCGTATTGACGACCGACTTCTTTCCGCCGCTGGTGGATGATCCGTACGTCTTCGGGCAGATCGCCGCCGCCAACAGCCTGTCCGACATCTACGCGATGGGCGCACGGCCGGTCACGGCGCTGAACATCGTCGGCTTTCCGGATCAGGAGCTGCCGGTCGAGGTGCTCGGCGAGATACTGCGCGGCGGCGCCGACAAGGTGCGGCAGGCCGGCGCGGTCATCGTCGGCGGCCACTCGGTCCGCGACGCGGAAGTGAAGTACGGGCTGGCCGTCACCGGCGTGGTCGATCCGCGGAAGTTCGTCAGCAATCGCGGCGCCAAGCCGGGCGATCGGCTGATTCTGACCAAGCCGCTCGGCAGCGGCGTGCTGACCACGGCCGCCAAGAAGGAGATGATCGCCCCCGCCGACCTGGCGCAGGCGATCGAGGTCATGACGCAGCTCAACGACCGCGCGTCGGCGGCGATGATGGCGAACGGGGCGTCGGCCGCCACCGACATCACCGGGTTCGGCCTGATCGGCCACACCTTTGAGCTGGCCGAGGCGTCGGGCGTGTCGATCACGCTGCAATCGTCGGCCGTGCCGCTCATGGATCACGTCATCGACCTGGCGCGCGGCGGCTGCCTGACACGGGCCCACCGCACCAATCGCGAGTTCGTCGGGGCGATGCTGACGGCCGAGGGCGTCGATCCGGCCCTGCTGGGCGTCTTGTGCGACGCGCAGACATCCGGCGGCCTGCTGATATCGATCGATGCGTCGAGAGCCGCGGCCCTGCTGCTCGCGCTGCGACACCAAGGCTGCCCGCCGGCCGCCGAGATCGGGTGGGTCGAGGAGGCCGGCCCGACCCGGTTGACCGTGCTGTGAGATTCGCGGTGAACGCTCGCGCGCCGCGGGGCGTACTGCCATGGGACCGGCGGTTGCAGGCGCGAACGGACTCGCTATGCTAAGCCCTAACTCCATCGTCGCCACGGAAAGGTAAGCACCGTGCCTCCTCGTCGAAACAAGCCCTCCTTGCTGGAAGCCATGGCCGCCTCGCGCCGCGAGGCCAAGCCGACGGTGTGGACCGCGCCGCCTCCGCCGCAGCCGGTCTTCGAGCCCGAGCCGCTGCCGCCGCCCACGCCGACGCCCGACCCGGATGACGAGATTCTCAATCCGCCGCCGCGAGCCGAGCGCGGCGTCGTCGTCTCCGGCGGCCGCATCCATATGTCGCTCGGGACGGTCGGCGTCATCGTCGTCGCCGCGGTTGTCAGCCTGGTTGCCATCGGCGCGTATTCGGCCGGCCGGCGATCGGCGATGGTGGGCCAGCCCGGCACGCTGGCATTGGCGCGCGTGCCGCAGGCGAACCCGCTGACTCGTCCGCCGACGCCGCCGACCGAGGTGGAACAGAAACTGCGCGACGCCGCGCTGTCGGGATTGATGAAGCCGCCGTCGCTGACGACCCCCGCCGAACAGAACGCGGCGCCGGCCGCCAGTCCCCTGCCGCCCCCCGCGCCACCTGCGGCGGCAACTTCGGAGAAGCCGCAGCACTTTCTCCAGATCGACACCTTCCGCTACAGCCGCGCGGCCCTGCGAGCCAGCGTCCAGTCGGAACTGGCCGACGCACGCAAGTTTCTGGAAGATCACGGGTTAAAGACGATCGTCCGCGACACTGGCAAGGAGTTCATCCTGCTCTCGGCCGAGCCGGTCACGAGCACAAAAGAGCCGCACGCGGTACAATTCCAGACCCGGGTGGAGGCACTCGGGCGCGAGTATCGCAAAGCCGGCGGCCGGTACGAATTCAAAGGCTGCTTCTGGCGCAGTGAGTCCACATTACCCGGCCGGCCGGTCGAGGCGCGACGGGAGCAGGAGTAGGCGTCCATGTCGTTGGATCGTTCACTGAAGACGAAAGCATCGCTGACGCGACATCGCAACGTGCTCAGTCGCACCGAGCGGCTGGCGAAGCTCAAGGACGAGGAGCGCTGGACCGACGGCCGCTCGATCTTCGGTCTGCCGAAGGTGGCGAACCGCAAGGCCGCCGTCGGCAAGAAGGCCAAGGCCGAGAAGCCCGGCGCTGAAGGCGAAGCCGCCGCGCCGGCGGCCGGCGCGGCCGCACCGGCTGCCGCCGGAGCCAAGGCGCCTGCCGCCGGGGCGAAGGCGCCCGCCGCGGGTGGCAAGGCGGCCGCTCCCGCCAAGGGCGGCGATAAGAAGAAGTAGTCCCTCACACCCGGGCGGCCGCGCCGGTCAGGCCCGACACCACGCGGCGCATCCGCCCCTGCCGTCCCAGCGAGCGGTCGACGGAGAACTGCCATGAATCTCGGCGAACGGCTCTCGCGACGGGCCCGATCGGTCGAGTTCTCCGGCATCCGCAGGGCCTACGACCTGGCGGCCAAGCTGACCGACCCGATCGACCTGTCGATCGGGCAGCCCGACCATGCCACGCCGGAGCCCATCGCGGCGGCGGCGATCGACGCGATCCGGGCCGGGCACAACCGTTACACCACCACCGTCGGACTGCCGGCGCTGCGAGAGCGCGTGCGGTCCGAACTCCGGAAAGAGCTGGGCTGGGACGCGCAGGTGATGATCACCGCCGGCGTATCCGGCGGGCTGCTCCTGACGTTGCTGGCGCTGCTGGACCCCGGCGACGAAGTCGTCTTTCCCGACCCCTACTTCGTGTCGTATCGCCAACTCGTTCGCATGGTGAACGGCGTGCCGGTGGCCGTCTCGGCTTACCCGGACTTCCGCTTCCCGGCCGCCGCGATCGAGGCGGCCATCACGCCGCGCACCCGGGCCATCATGATCAACTCGCCGGGCAACCCGACCGGCACGGTCAGCAGCGAGGCCGACGTGCGGGCCGCGGCCGACATCGCCCGCCGGCACGACCTGGCGCTGGTGTCCGACGAGATCTACTGCGACCTGATGCTCGACGCGGCGCACGTCAGTCCGGCGCGCTTCGCGCCCGAGCACACCATCGTGCTTCGCGGCTACGGTAAGAGTTATGCCGTGACCGGCTGGCGGCTGGGATACCTGGCGGCGGCCGGTTCGTTCGTCGACGAACTGACGCGACTGCAACAGTACACCTACGTGTGCGCGACGAGCATGGGGCAGCACGCCATGCTGGCGGCGCACGACCTCGATCTGGGCGCGATTCGGCGCGAATACGTCCGCAAGCGCGACCTCGTCTGCGAGCTGTTGAACCCGACGTTCGACTTCGTGCGGCCGGGCGGCGGGTTCTACGTCTTCCCGCGCGTGCCGAACGGGTTCGACAGCGCCACGGCGTTCTGCGGCGCCGCGGCCGAGCGCAGCGTGCTGGTGATTCCCGGCAGCGTGTTCTCCGACCGCGACACGCACTTCCGCGTGTCCTACGCCACCACCGAGGCCAAGCTGCGCGAGGGCTGCCGCCGACTGTGCGAGCTGGCCCGCCGCGGTCCGGGCTGAGTCACGCGTGTCTCATCGTTCGCGACCACCGATGCCGGCGGCTGCTCGGGCCCGCCGCTGCGCCGCCGGACGCGGCCGCGCGCTGCTGGCGCTGACGCTG
>CAZNUJ010000070.1:0-9433 GCA_964576285.1 uncultured Planctomycetaceae bacterium
CGGCACCAGGCCGGAGCCCGCCGCCGGCGGCGCGGTGCTGCGACTGGCGAACGGATCGCGCGCCTGCGCATCCCGGACCGCCTGCTTCGCCTGCCGCTCGGCCTCCTGCCGACGGGCCGCTTCGGCTACCGCGGCGGCCGCCACCTCGTCTCGGAATGCCTGGCTGAGTTCGGCCGGCTTGAGGTGCGGCTCCTTGCCTGATCGAGCGCAAACCAAGCGACCGAGCCGGTCGGCCAAGTAAATGGCGGCCGGTTCGTGCGTGCCGACCACGAACGACACCGCCCCGATGTCCTCGATGCGGCGCGGCTTGCCCGTGGCCGCGTCGACTTCCGCCAGCGCCGCCCGCTCCACGACGGTCGGCGAATCGCCCCAACCGCCGCACACGGCGTACACGCCGGCCCCGACGCGGGTCAGCATCGACAGGCCGACAGGCAGCGTCCATCGCTGCTCGCCCGAATCGGCCGCCATCGCGATCAGGCCGGCCCGCGGGACGTACTGATACACCGTGTCCTGATGCACGACGGGCGACGTCAGCAGTTCGGCGTCAAACCGCGCTCGCCACAAGCGTCGCCCGGTCTTGGCGTCGAAGGCGTAGAGGGAACGATCGGAACTGGCCGCGAAGACCGCCGCGTCCGATACCGCCGGCGGCGCGAAGATCGGCCCCTCGGTGCGCGCCGACACCGGCCAGGCTTTCGCCCGATCGGAGGCGGCGACCTTGATGACCGATCCGTCCTGCCCGGCGAGATACAGGTGCTCCCCGCGCAGGATGGGCGCGGCCGAGATCGTGCGCGGCGTCAGCAGCTCCCAGATGCGGTAGCGGTGTCGAATGGAGAGCGCGTAGAAACGCTGATTGGCCGCGCCGAAATAGAGCAGGTCGCGATCAGCGGCCGCCGGGCTGGCGGGGGAAAAAGGTACGCCGAACTCCTCGATCGGCACGGTGGCCTCGCCGAAGACGCGATCGCCCGGCCGCGGGGCGTTGGTCGGGTCGACGTCCAGCATCCGGCCGGTGGCTTCGCGGTCGCGGACCGTGATCACGCGGAATCGCGCCATCGGCGGCGTGGCCTCGGCGCCGATCTCGTCGGTGCGCCGCACCCGCAGGGTCATGCCGGTCTCGATGCCGTGGATCGCGCCGACGTTGACGTCGGCCAGATCGCCGCGCGTCTCGATCACGTAGCCGGCGATCCTGCGCGGCTCGCCATAGACGCGACCGGTGCGCCGATCGAACAGCCGGATGCTCGTCGTGGTCGTGAAGACCGCGTAGGTCGGCGAGTGGGTCGGTCCGCGGATCGTTTGACCCTCGGGCGCGACCTCGCGCGCCCAACGCACAACCCCGGTCGGCGCATGCACGGCGAAGACGTGATTGCGCATCGTCAGCACGTAGAGCGCGTCGTCCAGCACGACGATGCGCTGCACGAGGTCGCCCGGCGGCAGTGGCATCTCCGCCTGCCAGTAGAGTTGCAGGCCGAGCGACTCGAGCGACTGCCGCGGCACGATCTCAACGCCTGCGGCTGGATGCGCGAAGGACAGCGATGCCAGCAGCAGGGCGGCCGACAAAGAGCGAAACGATCGCATCGCAAGAACTCCCAAGGCGGGCAGGATCTCAGACTACCGCGGTATATCGGCGGGCCGGCGCTCGGCAACCCCAAGGGTTGTCTGCTGTGCCGCGCGGCGGATCGCGCATGGGAAACGTCCTGAAGTTACCTATTTGCATGTACTTAAGTCAAGGCGTCGGCGGCGCGTTGTCGGCCCCCGTTGCGGTGTCGGCGGCATCCGCGTCGCGAGAAATGCCGCACCGGCCGGTGCGGATCGAAGATAGTGCAATCGGCCGATTGGGGTGGCCGATAAAGCTTTGCGTTGGCGGCCATCGCCGGACCGTTCTGGAGCTGTAGGCGCAAATACCGCTTGAACTTAGCGATGCCATTCGCCATACTGATGCGGTTCAATCCATGCGGGCGGCGCTCGCATGCCAGCCAGGAATCCTCCATGCGGGTCCACCGGACTGGGGCGGACTCGACGGGGTGCGGTCAACGGCTTGATGGTTCGGACGGGCGCGGCGCTTGCCTCGGGCAATCCGCCTCCCGGTCGAGACCGCGACGACAACGGGAGTACTCCCTGTGAGCATCCTCACGAAGGTTTTCCTCATCGTCGTGGCGATCCTCTCGATCGCCCTCTCCACGCTTTCGATCGCGGCCAACAGCCTGACGTCGAGCTGGAAGAAGTCCGCCGAGGACTGGAAGGCCGCCGCGCTGGCCGCCCAGGCCAATGAGCGGACCATCGCCGTGCAGGCCAAGCTCACCCACGAGCAGGACCTCGACAAACTTCGCAAGCTCAATGCCGAGGTTGAGCGACTCAAGGCTGAATTGCAGCGCACCGCGCAGGACCTCGAGGCCAAGACCGTTGAGTTATCGCAGTCGCAGACGCAGGGCGCGGCCCTGACCGCCAACGTCACCGGGCTGCGCGAGACCCTGGAGATGGTGAACGCCCAGTTCGCCCGCGAGCAGGAGTTCAACCGAAAGACCGCCGGCCGCAACGCCGAACTGGAGCGTCGCAACATCGACCTGAATGAGCGCGTCAAGGAATTGACCAGCGAGCTCGCCATGGCCACCACCCAGGTGCGAGCGCTGCAGCAGCAACTCGGCGGCGGCGAGCCCATCAGCAGCCCGCGGGCGGACGCGACCTTCACACCGGCTCCGGTCGCCAGCGCCGGCGGGTTGACGGTCGAGCCGTTTCAGCCGCAGGTCGCGCCGGGCGGTGCGAGCGTCATGGCGCCCATCCGCGCCCGCATCACGGGCGTCCGCGGCAACGTGGCCGGCATTAGCGTCGGATCGGCTGACGGCGTCGCCCCCGGCATGCGGTTCCTGGTTCACCGCGGCGGGACGGGCGCGTCGCAATACATCGGCACGCTTCAGGTGACGCGGGTCGAGGCGAACGAGTCAGCCGGCACATTGATCCGAACCACGGCCGAAGTGCAGCCGGGCGACTCGGCCACCGACGAAGCCAGCTTCGCGATGAGGCGCTGACGATGGCCAATCCGCCGACACCTGCTGGTCCGTCGCCGGCGCGCCGCCGCGCCGACAGCGACATCTACACCGTGTTGCTCATCATTTCGGGCGTGTTCCTCGCCGGCGCGGTGGGCTTTCTGATCTACCGGCTGGTCACGCTCTACGGCACCGTCTTTCCGCCCGCCGGCGGTTGATGTTCTCACGGTTCGGTCCGCAGCCATCGCCCGGGCACGGCCGGCCAGACTCGACGTCCCCGGCGCCGATGCGCGACGACCCCATTTTCTGAAAGACATCCGATGAGTGCGCCCCTGATCGAGATACGACGTTTGCGCGCGGTCAGCGAAGATCACGTCGCGGCGCTGGCGGATGTCCTGCTCGACTGCGTGGAGGGCGGCGCATCCGTCGGCTTCATGCATCCGCTACCGCGCGAGCGGGCGATCGCGTTCTGGCGGCTCGTGGCGGACGGCGTGAACTCGGGCCGTCGCGCCCTGCTGGTGGCCGAGGACCAGCTCGGCATCTGCGGAACGGCGCAGTTGGTGCTCGAACTACCCGAAAACCAGCCGCACCGCGCCGACCTCTGCAAGATGCTCGTGCACCGCCGCGCCCGCCGCCGTGGCGTCGGCGCGATGCTGGTCCGCGCCGCCGAGGCGGCCGCCCGGGATGTCGGACGCAGCCTGCTCGTGTTGGATGCCGTAACGGGCGGCGACGCCGAGCGCCTCTACCAGCGGATGGGATGGTCGCGCGTCGGCGTCATTCCGAATTACGCGCTCATGCCCGATGGCCAACCGTGCAGCACCACCTATCTCTACCGCGACCTGACCGCCGATCGCCCGGCCTGAGGCGGTGCATCGAGCGACCACGGCCTCGCGTCCGCTGAACCAGGCCGCAGGGTCGCGCGTCTGTCCGAGAATCGACCACCGAAAAACGTCCGGCGCAATGGCCAGCGCTCCGTGTCGCCGCGCGCCTACCGGCCGCGGGGGCGACTGGCAATCCGGCCCTCGCGCCCAACCGATAACAGCACGGGAGGACGCTCATGCAACGATCCGTCGTGCTCTGCTCGGGCGGTTTGAACAGCGCGGTGCTGCTGGCACTGGCGCGCGAGGCGACGCCGGTGCTGGTCGTGCATGCTCGCTACGAACATCCGGCGGCGGAGCGCGAAGCCCGCTCGCTCAGCAAGCTCCTGTCACAGCTCGATCGCACCGAATGCGTGGTGATTGACCTGCCGCGCGCGGCCGGTTTTCGGCGCGCGACCGGCGCGACGACGGAGACTTCGCCGGCCGCGGGCCGACCGGCCGACGCGCCGCTGCCGGGGCTGATGACATCGCTGCTCGGCATCGGCTGCGTGGTGGCCGCGTCGATCAACGCGCCGAAGCTCTGGGTCGGCCTGTGCGAGGCTGGCGCGACGCCCGGCGGCGACGACGCGGACCCGGAGCAGTCACGCGAGTACGCCCAACTGATGGAGCACGCGCTGGCGCTGGCCACCCCGGACGCGCCGCTGAGCATCGAGGCGCCGCTGATCGACCTGCCGCGCGGCGACGTGGTCAAGCTCGCCCGCCGGCTCGAGGTGCCGCTGAAGCACACGTGGAGCTGCCGCGTCAGCGGCGACACGCCCTGCCAGGCGTGCCGCGGATGCCGTCAACGCGCACGCGCCTTTCTCGACGCGACCATCGCCGACCCCGTCCTCGCGCACGCGCTGAACGGCTGACGGATTCTGCTATCGGCCGATGCGCTCGCAAGCTCGCTGCGCGGCGAGCGCGATCATCCTCATTCCGGAGCGGGCCAGCACGGCGGGCGCGCTTACGGCGTGGGCATCACGCGAATAACCACGAGGGTCTGGTCGTCCTCGGGCAGTGTTGGCCCTTGATGAGCCACGAGTTGCTCGTTGATGCGCTCGACCAGCTCGCCGGCCGTGAGATCGAGCTGCTCGACCAGACGCGAGAGCCGCTCCATTCCGAAGCTGGTCTCATCGATGCAGCGCTCGTCGACCACCCCGTCGGTGTAGAGCACGATCATCTGGCCGGGCTCGAGGCGGATGGTGTGCTCGCCCGAGTCGACCCGCTCTTCGATGCCCAGCGGCAGGCCACCGACCTCCTCCAGCAGCACGGGCGATGCGCCGCTCCCGTTCGGCCGGAGCAGCGGCGGATTGTGCCCGGCGTTGGCGTAGGTGAAGCTGCGATCGGCCGGATCGTAGAACGCCAGGAACGCCGTCACGAACGCGCCGCCGAAGCCGCGGTCGTGCAGGTGGCGATTGAGATACTCCAGCAGTTCCGACGGACCGCGCGGCTCGCTCGGGAAGGTATGCAGGATGGCGTTCAGCATCGCGGCCACGACCGCCGCCGACGGCCCATGCCCGGACGCGTCGGCGATCAGGATCGCCCAGCGATCGCCGGCCGTTGTGGCGGTACGCTCGACGCGACTGCGGCCGACCGGGTAAACGTCGTAATAGTCGCCGCCGGCGCGGTCGAACGTGCGGTAGCTGGCAGCGATGGACAACCCCGGCACGTCCGGCAGCGTGGTGGGCAGCAGGGCTCGCTGGATCTCGGCGATCTGTTCCACCTCGCGGTCGATCTCGGCCCGGGCGGCCCGTAGTTGGGCGGCGGTGAGCTGATGGTCGATCGCCAGCCCGAGCAGGTTGGCCTGCACGATCGCGTCCTCGAGATCATCCATGCTGATGCCTTGCGCGTCGGGCTCGAGCAGCAAGACCCACGACGTGATGCGACCCTGCTCGAGCAGCGGAATCGCCATCAGCGAGCCGTATCCCGACAGCCGGTCACCGAACGCCGCGTCGTTCCGAATGGACAGTTCGTACAGCAGTTTCGGCCCGGGCGTGGAGATCAGTTCCCCGATCAGCCCGCCGCTCGCGACCGGCACGCGGGCGATGCTTGCCGGGTCGAAGGCGGCCGGCGGGACGTGCTCGACGCCGCTCCGGTCGAGCCAGCGCGTGATGCGGAAATGACCGGGCGGTAGATCGGCGACCGACAGGTGAACGTAGCAGCGGCCGCCATACGCCTTTCGCATCGCGGCGACGAACAGTTCGAGCGTCTCGCGCGGACTGCCCGCCGACGTGATGGCGCGGATCATCTCCAGCAGAATGGGAATGCGCCGGTTGGTGGCAAGATCCACGAACTTCATGAGCGACGGCCGCATCCACGGGGAGAGGCGCACTCGCCGCCGACCCGCGCCGCGACGAACGCCCCCCGAAGTCTATCGCTCCGCGCGCAGCGCGACCACCGACGACTGCGTGTATCCTTCGTATCGGTTACCATGCCGCCGTCGATGGGCGGTGTTCGGCCGGGGCCGCGGGGGTCCGGGCCGATGTGCTCGCAGCAGAAAGGACGTCAGGCGTGGAGCGCACGCTGATCATCTTGAAGCCGGATGCCGTGCAGCGCGGGTTGAGCGGCGCGATCCTCGCCCGTTTCGAGGCGAAGGGGCTCAAACCGGTCGCCATGAAACTGATGCGGATCAGCACCGACCTGGCCGAGCGGCACTACGCACCGCACAAGGGCAAGCCGTTCTATCCCGGCCTGATCCGCTACATCACAGCCGGGCCGGTGGTGGTGCTGGTGCTCGAGGGCGTCAACGCCATCGCCGTCGCCCGCAGGCTGATGGGCAAGACCTTCGGATTCGAGGCCGAGCCGGGCACCATTCGCGGCGACTTCGGTATGAGCAAGACCTACAACCTGATCCACGGCAGCGATGCGCCGGATTCCGCCGCGGCCGAGATCGCGCTCTACTTCCGGCCGGACGAGCTGCTGTCGTATGATCGACCGGCCGACGCGTGGACATACGATCGCAGCGGCGGCGAGCCGCAGTAGGCCGGCGGCGGCGCGAGGGACCCAACCGTGAAAGTGCGGGCGATCAGCCAGATCGAGCAGAAGCCGGTTGAGATGCCGGGCGCGACCCAGACGCGGATGCGCATGCTGGTCGGCCCGGCCGACGGCGCGACTCAGTTTCACATGCGGCACTTCGAGGTGGCGGCCGGAGGCCACACGCCGCATCATCAACACGATTACGAGCACGAGATTCTGATTCTCAAAGGCGCGGGCACGGCCCGCAGCGAGAGCGGCGACCGGCCTTTCAAGGCCGGCGACGTGATCTGGGTTCCGCCCAACGAGATGCACCAGTTCGTGAACACCGGGCAGGAACCCCTGGAGTTCATCTGCCTCATCCCGGCGCCGAAGGACTGCTCGCGCTAGCTCACCGTGGAGGTCGCCATGACGAAGCCCGACTTGGTTCGCAAGACGAGTGCCGAATACAAGACGCTTCAGACCATCATCAGCGGATTGTCGGACATCCTCGAAGCGCCGCCGACCGGCGTCGACTGGCACCGCAAGCTGGCGCGCGACTTCGAGCACCTGCGAGCCCACCTCATCAAGCTGTTCGCGCTCGAGGAGTCGGAGGGTTTCCTGCACGCGGTCGAGAGCATGCGCCCGGATCAGGCCGCCCGCGCCCAGCGCTTCCGCTCCGAGCATTCCGCCCTGATGCATCGGTGCAGCGAACTGATGAATTCGGTGAGCCAGATCGCACCCACCGCGGCCGACAAGGGCACCGAACTCCGCGCGCTGATCCGCCAACTGGTCGACGACCTCCGGAAGCACGAGAGCTCCGAAGGCGAATTGCTGCAGGTCGTGTTCAATCAGGACATTAACTCGAACGACTAGCCGCGCGGATCGCTATCACGCGAAATGGTGCGGACCACTCCGGCGTTGTCGCGTTCATCTCCGACGCTCGCAGCCCCCGGTCGCCGGGACCCTTGGAAAATTAGGTCAATTGGGTAGAATGGCGACCCAAATGAGGTGCTCTCGGCACCCGGCATGTCGGGGTGCGGGCGTTGGAGTCGCTCGTGAAAGACGTGTTCACCACCGGGGAAGCGGCGCAGGTCTGCAGCGTCAGCCAGCAGACGATCATTCGCTGTTTCGACGACGGACGCCTGAAGGGCTACCGCGTCCCGGGTTCGCGCTTTCGGCGAATCCCGCGCGACGCGCTGATCGAGTTCATGCGGGAACACAAGATTCCGCTGGACCGGCTCGAGTCGGGCAAGCGTCGCATACTCGTCGTCGATGACGAGCCTGAAATTCTCGAACTGCTGAGGGACTACCTCGGCGCCGACTCGCGCTTCGAGATTCGCACGGCCAGCACCGGCTACGACGCCGGACTGCTGACCGGCGTGTTCAAGCCCGACCTGATCCTGCTCGACTTCCTCCTGCCGGACATCAACGGCAACGTCGTCTGCAAGCGGGTCCGCGAGGACGCGTCGCTGGCCCGCACAAAGATCATCATCGTCTCCGGCGCGGTGCGCCAGGCGGAGATCGATGCCCTGCTGACCGCCGGCGCCGACGAATTCATCCGCAAGCCGTTCGACCTCAATCACCTGGTCGGCCGAGTCTCGGCGTTGCTCGGCGTCTAGCCGCAGGGAGGCGGTGCCATCGTGCCCAGCGAACCGCAGCGTGTTCCCGATGGCGACCGGCCCGAACGCATCTGGCGGTCGATCGTCTCATCCTTTGCCGCGCCGGCCGGGCTGGTGCTGCTCCTGTCCGATCCCCCCGGTGAATCCGATCTGTCCGCGTGGCGCGGCGAGCTGGCGCGCCGCGTCGAGTCGTTGTTTCCATCCGGGGCGTCCGGCCGCCTGGAAGACTGGGATGCCGGCAGCCTGTGGACGCACAGCGTGGCCACCGCGTGCGCGGCCACGCGCCTGGCGGAGCATCTGGACATCGACGCCGGTGATGCGTTCGCGGCCGGGCTGCTGCACGACGTGGGTCGGGCGGCCCTCGTGTCGGCAGCGCCGCGCAGCTACGTCCGGCTCGTGCGGCGCTCCGCGGACTCCGCGGACCCGTGGCCGCTGCTGGAAGAGGCCTGGATGGGCGTCGATCACGCCACCGTCGGGCGTCGCCTCGCGGATGAATGGCGGCTCGCGCCGTGGCTGTCGGACTGCATCTGGTTGCATCACCATCCGGCCGATCTGGTGCCGGTCGCGGCCGACCTTCGCCGGCGGATCGAGTTGTTGCAGTTGGCCGACGCGCTGGCGTGGCGGTCCGGTTTCGGTTGGTGCGGGCGCAGCGCCGGCTGGGCGGCGATTGATCCGCTCGCGTCGCGGCTCGGTCTGAGCGCGGACGACGTTCGCACCACCGGCGAGTCCATCACGGCCGATGTCAGCGGCCTGCTTTCGGGTGTCGAGACGCACGATCGCGCCCCAGACCCTGTCGCGCAGCGCGCCCACCGCGCCGCCCGCTGGCTGCGGGGGTCGGCGTCCCTGATCGAGCGGGCCGGCCGCGAGCTTTCGAGCACGGAGTCATGCCGCCGCGCCGCCGAGACGCTGCGGCAGGCGCTGGACCTCAACGCGGCGCTCGTATTCGTGGTCGAGGGCGGGCAGGCGGCGGTGGGTGTCTCCGTCGGCGGTGGCGGCCACCGCTCCGCGTCGGCGCGCGTGACCG
>CAZNUJ010000071.1:0-7232 GCA_964576285.1 uncultured Planctomycetaceae bacterium
GGCGTCGCCCGGGCGCGTTCGGCCAGCAGATCGGCCAGCTCGCCCGCCGCGGCCGCCGACGCGCCCGTCCGGGCGATGGGCGTCATCAGGGCCGACAGTTCGCGCCGCATGCGCTCGCGCAGCGTTTCGCTCGACAGCAGCTCGATCGCCACCACGCCGATCTCCGAGGTTCGTTCATAGAACGGCATGAACTCCGGCACGATGCGGCGCCCGGCCAGGATGTTGGGCAGCGACAGATGATCGGTGTGGATCATCCAGCCGCGCATCATCGCATAGGCCCAGCGCGCCACGCGGGCGTTGTACATGACGATCATCGGCAGGTGGTGATAGGCGACCTCGAGCGTGGCCGTGCCCGATGCGACCAGCGCCAGGTCGGCGGCGTGCAGCAGGTCGCCGTGCGGCGGCAACTGAAACTCGATCGGCGGTGCGCCCGGCTCGGTCGCGATGACGTCACGCGCCAGCGCGGCCGATGCGGCGCCGGCCGCGGCCAGAACGAACCGCGCCCGGTGAAAGCGCCCGGCGATCTGCCGGGCCACGTCGATCTGGCCGGGGAGCACCTGCCGCACCACCTGGCGGCGCGACCCGGGCATCAGCACCACCACCGGCCGGCCGCCGCCGCGGAGATCCGCCGCGCGGGGCGTGTCGACGGCCTCGGCCGCGAGACGGTCGAACAGTGGGTGTCCGACGTAGCGAACGCGAATCCCGTGTGATCGAAAATGCTCCTCCTCGAACGGCAGGATCACCGCGAGCCGGTCGACCCGCTCGCGCAGGGCGCGAAGTCGCCAACGCCGGGAAGCCCAAGTCTGCGGGGCAATGTAGTAGAGCACCGGCACGCCGCGGGCCCGGCAGCGGCGAGCCAGGGGCAGATGCAGCGTGCCCGAGTCGATCAGGGTCGCCGCGTCGACGGGCACGCGGGCGAGGAAGCGATCGACGCGGCCGAGCAGCATCAACGCCTCGGGGACACGGGTCACCACATTGAGCAGCATCGTGGCGCGGGTCGTCAGATCGGCCAACGGACGACAGCCGGCCGCCTGCATGCGCGGTCCGGCGAGGCCGACGAATTCGGAGTCGGGAAACCGTTCGCGAAAAGCGCGAATCAGGGCGGCGGCGTGCTGGTCGGCGCTGGGGTCGGCGGCACTGATGAAGACTCGGTAAGGGCGGGCTGGACGGCTCATGTGGCGGTGCGCCGGTCGAGGCCGACCGACGGACTCTACCGGCGGCGGCGGGCCGGCGGCAAGCGCTTGGACCTGCGAGCGTTAGGCCAGCATGGGGCGGTCAGCGGCGGCCGATTTTTCGCTTGACGACCCTTTCGATGTGCCTTAGCCTAATGGGTCCCGATGGTGGCGCCGGGGAGTCTTTGCGCCCCCACAACGGGCCCGAGGAGGTGCTGTTTGGCTTCTGAGTTGGTACGCGAGCTGGTGGATGCGGGCGTTCACTTCGGCCACCGGGTCAGCCGGTGGAACCCGAAGATGGCGCCGTACATCTTCGGCAAGCGGAACCACATCCACGTGGTCGACATCCGCGAGACCATGAAGGGTCTGCTGCGGGCCAGGAAGTTCCTCGCGGGTCTGGTGGCCGCCGGTCATGACGTATTGTTCGTGGGCACGAAGCGCCAGGCGCGGGAGAGCGTTCAGAAGCACGCCGCCCGCTGCGGCATGCATCACGTGTCCGACCGCTGGCTGGGCGGGACCCTGACCAACTTTCGCACCATTCGCTCGCGACTAGCGCGGCTCGAGGAGCTGGAGGCGCTCGAGTCCACCGGGTCGCTCTCGCAATACAGCAAGAAAATGGGCTCGATCCTGACGCGCGAGCTGCGGAAGATCCGCCGCAACTTGGACGGCATCCGTCGCATGACGCGCGTCCCCGGCGCCTTGGTGATCGTCGACGTCAAGCGCGAACACATCGCCATCCGCGAGGCCCGCAAGCTCGGCATTCCGACCATCTGCGTGGTCGACACCGACAGCGACCCGGACTCGGCCGACATCATCATTCCCGGCAATGACGACGCCATGCGGGCGATCGAGATCATTCTGAGCCAGCTCGCCGACGCGGTTGAGGAGGGCAAGCGCTCGCGACCGGCCCCCAGCGAGGCGGCCCCGGAAGATGGCTCGGCCGCGCCGCGGCGCTCGCGCCGCCTGACGACGACGGCGGCGGCCGAACTGAACGAATCGCCCCCGCCGCCCGGTGTCGAGCAGACGCCCGCACCCGATCCTGTCATGGAGGCGGAATTGAGCGGTCATTCCGCCGGTTCGGCCTAGCTCGACTCGCGCCGCGAACCGCCGGGCCCAAGCTGCCATTCGCAGCAGCAGGTGGATTCAGCGAGCGCGCGAGACCCGGTTCATCCGGACAGGTTTTCGACATCCGCCGGCCGCGGCGAACCGATCGGGTCGTCGCCCAGGTCCGTGGAGAGTCCGCATCACAGTCAGGAGTAGACGCCCATGCCCGACATTTCCGCCGCGCAGGTTCAGGCGCTTCGATCACGCACCGACCTGCCGCTGATGGACTGCAAGAAGGCCCTGATCGAGGCCGGCGGCAACGAAGACGCTGCGATCGAGATTCTGCGCAAGAAGTTCGCCGACAAGATGTCGAGCCGCGCCGAGAAGGAGGCCGCCAACGGCCGCATCGGCGCGTACGCCGACGCCAAGGGCGGCGCGCTGGTCGAGCTGCGCTGCGAGACCGATTTCGTCGCCGGCAACAGCGTGTTCGTCGAGCTGGCGAACGCATTCGCCCGCCAGGCCGCCGAAACTCATATCAAAGACCCCGCGGCGCTGATGGAGAGCAAGGCCGCGTTCGCCGGTGGACGCTCGATGCGCGAGCTTCAGGCCGACGCCTACGGCAAGCTCAATGAGAAGATCGAGCTCAGCCGCGCCCGCTGCATTCACGGCGCCTGCGCCGCGTATGTTCATCACAACGGCAAGGTCGCCGCTCTGGTCACGACCGACAAGCCCAACGAGGCGGCCGCGCGACAGGTGTGCATGCACGTTGCCAGCGCCACCACGCTGATGGGCCTGAACCGCGAAGCCATCGATCCGGCCCAGGCCGAACAGGCCCGCACGGCCGCGCGGGCGGAGATCACCAACAAGCCGCCGCAGATCATCGACAAGATCGTCTCCGGCAAGATGGACAAGTGGTTCGCCGAGCGGGCCCTGCTCGAGCAGCCGTTCGCGCTGGACGACAGCAAGACGGTCGGCCAGTTCGCGAAGGAGAACGGCATCGTCATCACCGGCTACCTGCGTTACGAGCTGGGCGGCCGCGAATGATCCGGCTCCACGCCGGGCGTCGCGATTGCGAGAGATCCTCACACCGGAGCATGCTGTGCCGACTCGCCCCGCCCGACCAAAGCCCGCTCGCCGCGCCGCCGCGGGCCGTTCGCGCTATCGGAGGATCGTGCTCAAGATCAGCGGCGAGGGGTTCTGTCAGCCGGGCGGATTCGGTCTGGACGGCGAGACCATCCATCGCATCGCCGCCGAGATCGACGCGGTCGCCCGACTGGGCGTTCAGGTCGCGGTTGTGGTCGGCGGGGGCAACTTCCTGCGCGGCGCGAGTTTGGCCGACGACAGCGATATCCACCCCGCCAGTGCGCACTACATGGGCATGCTGGCGACGGTCATCAACGCGCTCGCGCTTCAGGAAACGCTCGAAGCCCACGGTCGCATGACGCGGGTGCAGTCGGCGATCCCGATCGCCCCGGTGTGCGAGCCGTTCATCCGCCGACGGTGCATCTCCCATCTCGAGAAGGGGCGCATCGTGATCTTAGGCGCGGGCACGGGACGGCCGTTCGTGACCACCGACTCCGCCGCAGCGCTGGCGGCCGTCGAACTCGGCGCCGATGTGCTGCTGAAGGCCACCAAGGTCGACGGCGTCTATTCGGCCGACCCGATGAAGGACCGCGCGGCCAAGCGCTACGGGTCACTGACCTACAACCAGGTGATCAACGACCGGCTGAAGGTGATGGACGTTTCGGCGATCGACATGTGCCAGCAGCACGGCGTGCCGATTGTCGTCTTTTCGCTGATGAAGCCGGGCAACATGCGTCGCGCCGTGCTCGGTGAACCGGTCGGCACGACCATCGACGAATAGGCGCGTCGCCGTCGCCGCCGAGCTCAGCCTGTCGCGTCCGGGTCGGACGCTCAGCGAAACAAGGCGTGTCCGAACCGATGTTCACCCAATCGATGCCCGGCTCACTGCGGCTGTTCACCTTCCGTCGCATCGACGTGTACCTGCACTGGACCTGGGCCGTCGTCGCCCTGCTGGGGCTTCGATTTCGAGCAGACGTCTATTCCCACCAGCTTTGGAACCTGGCCGAGTACATGGCCCTGTTCGGCATCGTGCTGCTGCACGAGTTCGGGCACGCCTTCGCCTGCCGTTCGGTGGGCGGCCGGGCGGACATGATCCTACTCTGGCCGCTGGGCGGCGTGGCGTACGTGCAGCCGCCGCATCGCCCCGGCGCGCTGCTGTGGAGCATCGCCGCCGGGCCGCTGGTCAACGTCGCGCTGGCGCCGCTGACGATCGGACTGATCTACGGCCTCTCGGCCATGGACGCGCCGCTGACCGCCGATCAGCGGCAGTTCATCCAGGCCATCGCGATCGTGAACATCGTGCTGCTGGTCTTCAACATGCTGCCGATCTACCCGCTCGACGGCGGCCAGATGCTCCAGGCGCTGATGTGGTTCTTCATGCCGTTTGATCGCGCCCTGTCGATCGCCGCGTGGATCGGCATGCTCGGCGCCGGGGCGGGCATGGGACTGGCGCTGGCCTACCGCGACTGGTGGCTGATCCTCTTGGCGCTGATGGCCGGCATGCGCTGCGCCAACGGCATCCGACTGGCCGCCGACATCCGCGCGTATCGGCGCCAGCAACACCCGACCACCCCGCCTCGCGGCCTGTAAGCACGCGGGCGAACCGGCTCTTCGTCGCTCCCGGCTGCGACTTCGTCGCTTCGATGACTCAGAACGACGCGTGGCCGCAGATCTCGCGGCCGACGATCAGCTCGTGGATGGTCTCGGTGCCTTCGTAGGTGATGACGCTCTCGAGGTTGAGCATGTGACGAATCGGACAGCACTCGACGCTGATGCCGCCGGCGCCGAGGATGTCGCGGCACTCCCGGGCGACGTCCAGAGCCATGCGCACGTTGTTCCACTTGGCCAGCGAGACCTGGCTGTGGTGCATGGTCCCGGCGTCCTTCATCCGGCCGAGTTGCAGGCTCAGCAGCTTGGCGGTGGTGATGCGGCGCACGCAATCGGCCAGACGCCGCTGGATCGTCTGCGTGTGCGACAACGGCCGCCCGAACAGCACGCGTTGTTTGACGAACGTGAGAGCCTCGTCGAGGCAGGCTTCGGCCGCGCCGATCGCGCCCCAGGTGATTCCGTAGCGGGCCTGCGTCAGGCACGACAGCGGCGCCCCCAGCCCGGCCGCCTTCGGCAGCCGCGCCGAATCGGGCACGCGGCAGTTGTCGTAGAACAGCTCGCTGGTGACGGAAGCCCGCAGCGACATCTTCCGCAGAATGTCGCGGGCCGAGTAGCCGGGCGTGCCCTTCTCGACGATGAAGCCGCGGACGCTGTCGTCGGTCATGGCCCAGGTGATGGCGATGTCGGCCTGGGTGCCGTTGGTGATCCACATCTTGGCGCCGTTGATGACCCAGTCTCCGCCGACCTTGCGGGCGTGGGTCTTCATCGTGCCGGGGTCGGAGCCGCCGTCCGGCTCGGTCAGTCCGAAACAACCGATGACCTCGCCGCGCGCCATCTTCGGCAGCCAGCGGTTCTTCTGCTCGTCGCTACCGTAGGTCAGGATCGGGTACATGCAGAGCGAGTTCTGCACCGAGACGAAGCTGCGCAGCCCGCTGTCGCCGCGCTCGAGTTCCTGGCAGATCAGGCCGTAGGCGACGTTGTTCATGCCGGCGCAGTCGTAGCCGTCGATGTTGCAGCCGAGCAGACCGAGTTCGGCGACGACGGGGACAAGTTCGGACGGAAAGCGGTGGTCCTCGAACGCCTTGGCGATGATCGGCAGCACCTTTTCATCGACGAACCGCCGGACCATGTCCTGCACCGCGCGTTCGTCGTCGGAGAGCAGCTCGCGGACGTTGTAGAAGTCGTGCACGTTCGGAGTCAGGTCCTTCTGGGCGGCGGAGCGATTCGGCGCGACGGCGGTCATGGCGGATTCCTCGCGAGCTTGCCTGGCCGCAGGGTAAAGCCGGCCGGCGGCGCCCGCAGCCTTCGATTTTCAGCTAGTATAGAGTCCCGCCGCACGCATCGAAAGCGAACCGTCGGCCACGAGTCGATCGGCCGATTCCGCGCGATTTTTCCGCATTCTGACGCCGCCAGCGGCGTTTCTGGCGAAAAGTGGGATTTCGCGGTGGACGGGCGCGGACGGCGCCGCTATTCTTCCCTTCAGTTGGTCTGACGACCGAGTCTGTCCGGTTCGCAACACGCCTGTTCGTTTTGCCCCCTGTCGGCTCCATCGTTGTTCCTTCCGTTTCGGACCGGACTGTCGGTCCATTTCAACGCGACCCTGAAATTGAAACATCGGGTCCACGTCCTGCTGCACAGGAGAACATCATGAGCAGGAAACTGTACGTCGGGAATCTGAGCTACAACGTCAGCGGCTCGGATCTGGAAACGCTGTTCGCACCGCATGGTTCGGTCCGCAGCGCGCAGGTGATCGCTGACCGCTCGACCGGCGCCAGCAAGGGCTTCGGCTTTGTCGAGATGAGCACCGACGAGGAGGCTTCGGCCGCCATCGCCGCGCTCAACGGCAAGGATCACGACGGCCGCGCGCTGACCGTGAACGAGGCCAAGCCCAAGACCGAGCGCCCGGGCGGCGGCGGCTTCGGCCGCGGCCGGCGCTAGGCTCCGCCCGGAGCGCCCACGCGGCGACATCTCGCGGCGACGAGGCCCCGTGCCTCTGACCGCGTGTGCTCGTCGCGTCACGCTCCCACAGCGCGAACACAGAGGGGAGGCCGGATTCGGCCTCCCCTCTCTCTTGCGCACTCATCCCACCCGCCTCGCTAACGCCATCGTCACCTGCCGCGGTTCTGGCCACCGACGCCGGCCACGAGGACCGCCTCCATCCCATAACAACGCCGCGCGCGGCCCCGGGGTCCACGTTGGCCGGGCCCGCGGGCCAATCGTACCTTTCGAGTGCCGCGTGGGTCGGCGGATGCCGAGACGCGGACGGCCACGAGCGACGGCCGCAGGCTGCCGCCCCGCGCGACGCACAGCAGCGGGCGCTGGCGG
>CAZNUJ010000072.1:0-6422 GCA_964576285.1 uncultured Planctomycetaceae bacterium
CGGGGCGCCCGGCCGCGGCGGATCGTCCGACGCGCCGCTGCCGCCGTCGCCCGCGAGCCGCTCGTCCACCAGCCGGTCCACCAGCCCCATCACTCGATCCAGCATCTCGCCGCCCGACATGCTCGCTCCCCCCGTTCGAAACCCGATCCATCATTCACCTCCCCGAGCCGCTCAGCGCGACTCCCCGGAACGCGGCCCGCTCGCCGCCGCCCGCCGCGCGTCCAGCGCGGCCGTGATGTAGCGCCGCGCCTCGTCCTGCATCGACATCGAATCCAGCGCCAGCCGCCGAAGTCCCGATGCCGTCTCGCGCAACAGGCCCACATTGTCACTCGCGCGGGCGTGCCGCAACCACACCGTGCGCCGGTCGTCCTGAAGTCGATCGAGCGCCGCCATGAACGCCGCCTCGTGACCCGACACCAGCGCGTCGTCGTCGTGATCGCGCCGGATCCGCGCCACCAACGCGCTCACCACCGCCGACCGCCGCTCGCCGTCCGCCAGCGCCAGGTCGTGGTCGAACTCGTCCAACGCCCGCTGCGTCATCTCCGCCACTGAGTCCAGCGTGTCCGCCGCGGCCAGCTCGACCGGCGCATGCACCACGCAACCGCCGCTCAGCAGCGCGCACGCCAAGCCCGCCATCCTCGCCGCCGACCACCCCACGATCCGCCCCATCACATTTCCCCCCCAAGTAGCCAGCTTCGACTTCGCACCCGATGACACTCCTCATCCGGGCTCAGCGCTACCCTTCGGTTGGAAAAATCCGGCCTGCCGCTCCGAGCGAAAACAACTATTCTCGTCAATAAGAAATCAGAACCGAGCCTTGACGGGGCGACTATAGAATTGCATGGTACACGGTCTTCGCCGCGGCGGAGGACGTGCAGCGAACGAAAACCGAGACCTCGTAAGCACTTACGGATTGCATCATGGCCAACCCCCGAAAGCAGACGCGAACCGCGGCCGCCAAGCCGGCCCCGAAAAACAAGGCCACCCGGCCCGCCAAGGCCGCTGCCGCCCCCAAGCCGCCCGCCACGAAGCCGGCGGCCGCGCCCAAGGCTGCGGCGGTTGCCAAGGCGCTGGCGCCCGCGCCCAAGCCTGCCACCGTCAACTTCGAACCCGAATGGCTCGACGGCATCCGCCAGATGCTGCTGCAGCGTCGCGACCAGATCAATAACGTCGTCCGCGCCGGCCGCGACCAGCTCGCCGCCAACGACGGCGAGTCCGCGGATCTCGCCGATCGCGCCTCCGACGGTTTCGAGGACGAGCTCACCGCCGGACTCCTTTCGATCGAAGCGGCCCAGCTCGACGAGGTCGAAACCGCCCTCGAGCGGCTCGATCACGGCGCGTACGGCTTATGCACGACCTGCGGCAAGCCCATTCCGAAAAAGCGTCTCGAGATCCTTCCGTTCGCCAAGCGCTGCATGAAGTGCGAGGACGAAAAGGCCCGCAACATTCCGCACGTCGACGACGACGAAGTCGACGATGAGGAAGACGACGCCGATACCGACTGATCGGCGCTGGCCCGATGCGCTGAGCATCAGTTGTCTTTCGAACCCGACCGTGCGTCGAGCCGGTCGCGAACCGCGCGCTGGTCGCTGCTGCGTTCCGCGCTGAGTTCATTCCCCCGCGCCCAACGAGCGAATGTCGCGCTCGCAGGGCGCGCGATCTGATCGCGACCGCTTGCCAAGCCACCGCGCCTCGCTACTATGCTGAGATTGAGACTCAGTCTCAAATACGAGGCTTCATCATGGACGCCGCCCCGATCGAGAATCGAACCACCAGCGCCCGCGCACGCCGGACCCTCCGCCGGCTCGGCGCCGTCGGCTTCGCCTTCTTTCTCATCAAGGGGCTGGCCTGGTTGGCCATCCCCGCCTGGATCGCTTACGACCGGCTTGTGCCGGCCGCGCCCGTGCCGGCCATCGAATCCGAAACCCCGACCCGGAGCCTGCCATGACCGTCGCATCCGTCCCCGATTCGATCATGTTGCGTCTGCGCGGCGACACCCGCGCCCATCACGACGCCGCCGAGAGCACGCCGTTTCAGCGTCACCTGATGGCGGGCTCGCTGCCGCTCGATCGCTACGTCGAGTCGCTCGAACAGCTCCTGCCCGTGCACCGCGCCCTTGACGCCCACCTGCGCCGCGCCGCCGAACACGCGCCGGTCGCCGCCGTCGTGCGCGAGCGCCACTACCAGGAGCCCTACCTGCTCGAGGACCTCGCCTGGTTCCAGCGCGATCCCGCCCGCATCGAACCGAACGCCGCCGCCCGTGACATGATCGCGCACGTCGAACGCGCCGCCGCCGGCGACCCGCTCGCCCTGCTTGGTTTTCACTATGTCATCCAGGGCAGCAAGAACGGCGGCAAGATTCTGGCCGAGCGCGTCCGCGCCGCGTACGACCTGCCGCCCGGCCGCGGCACGCGCTACCTCGACCCCTACGGAGACTCGCAACGACCGTGGTGGGCCGAGTTCCGCGCGGCCATGGACGGACTGAAGCTGAGCGCCGATCAGGCCGCCGGCATCGTGACCGCGGCCCGGGCATGCTTCGACGGCATCACGCGGCTCTACCGCTCGTTGCTGCCGAGTGAGCCTTCGGCCTGACCCGCGCGTCGCACGACTGCCCCGCGTCGGCGCGCCGGCCGCGTCTCAGGGGCAGACCAGCGCCGCCACGAACAACTGGATATCGCGCCCGTCGTTGAGCGTGTCTTCGTTCATGTCGGCGATCATCAGCTCGGCCGGCGTCGCGCCGCCCGGATCGAGCAGCACCGCGATGAACGGCGCCACGTCCGCGCAGTCGACCACCCCGGTGTAGTTGAAATCGCCGCGCACCAGCGGAATGGTCGCGCTCAACGCGTAGGTCAGGTCGTCCAGGTCGATCCAGCCTTCGAGATCGTCCTGGTCGCGAGTCGTCAGCGTCAGGGTCGCGGTGTAGGTCCCCGGCGTGGCGCCCGTGTCGTCGAACGCGATCGTGAAGCTCGCCGCGGACATGCCGGCGTCCTGCGGAACCGGCGTCAGCACGCTGAATCGCGCGGCGTGGGTTCCGCTCACCGCCGCGCTCGTCACGCGCAGCAACGCCTGCAGCGACGAATAGCCGACGTTGTGCGCCTCGGCCGTCTGGTTCGTGAACCCGCCCGGCGGATGGGCCCCGAAGTCAATCGTGCCCGACAGCACCTGCGACGCCGATTCGGTCGACGGCACCGCGTGCGCCAACACCGTCCCCGTCGCATCGATCGAGAACTGCGGCGTCTCCAGCGAATTCGTGTTGATCACCAACGCCGGCGACAGATCCTTCACTCCCACCGTGCCGGTCAGCATCTCGATCGTGTCCACGTTCGGCGTCGGCCCCGCCGGCCGGAATTGCGGGCCGAACGGCCCGGCGAAATGCCCCGGCGGCTGCGAAACGTAGGTGTACTGAAGCGTCTCGCCCGGCGGCGGCGCGGTGTTCGACACCGACAGGGTCCGCGACGCGATGCCGTCCACGATCACCTGGCCGAAGTCGATCGTCGTGCCGCCCACCGCCGCCCGCGCGGGCGTGGTCAGCTCGAGCAGCACCGGCAGATGATCCGACGCGAAGTACAACGCGTCGGCGATCGCGTTCGACACGTCGCCGTTCGGCAGCGGGTTGTTCACCGCCTGGTTGAAACGATTCCCGTCCTGCCCGTACTCGCGGTAGGAATTCGTGATGTACGAAATACCGCTGCCGGTCATCAGGCCCGGCGACACGAAGATGAAGTCGAAGCGATCGTCCATCCCGCCCAGCACGCCGCCGTCGCTCTGCCCCGGCGGGGCCACGGTTCGCGGCGACTGCGTGTGGAAGAAGCGGAACGTCGAATTCAGCGACCAGTTCTGCACGACCAGGCTTGGGTTACGAATGTCATTCACTCGCCCGTTGTCGTTCGCCTGCGACCCGGTGAAGCTCCCGTACGCCGCCTCACTCGATGTATATAAGTTCATGTCGCCGGCCAGCAGAATGCGAGCCCCCGCTGCCAGCCCGTTCGCATCCGAGCGGATCAGCGCAGCCGCCGCCGCGCGCTCCGACTGGTCCGACGCCGTCGAGCCGGCCTTGAGGTGCGTGCCATAGACGTAGAACGTGTTGTCGGGATGGGTATAGTCGCGCGGCCGCAGCTTCCAGCGCGGCGTCGCCCGCGGCGATGTGCTCACCACCGTCAGCCGGTCCAGCCCGGTGCCCGCGGTTGAGATTGACGGAATCCGGTAGAACAGCGACTGGTCCAAGTCGCCGCAGACCACGTGCGTGTCCTCCAGCCAGCCGGCCGGGTTCACGACGTTGAGTACCTGCGATCGAAACGTCGTCGCCGCGCTGCTGCCCTGAATCTCGCAGGTCACCAGGACGTCCGGCTGAACGTCGGCGATGATCGTGCGGTAATGCGGATTGCGTTGCGCCGCGGTCGTGCCGGGGTACCGCAGCAGGTTGAAGAACATGACCTTCAGCGCCCACGCCGGCGAGGTCCCGCCGATCAGGACGCCCCACACCACGACGCAGCCGATCACCCGACCCCGCGCTACCCGACCACGTGTCATCGACGACCCTCCAAGTTTCGCGCAGACTTTCTCCCGACGCTCCCCACCCATTCTACGCAATCACCAGTGGTCAACCCAAGCCGTTCCCGCCCTCCGACTCGGCGGCCGGCGCAGCCGGTAACTCGTTGGGGAACAGCCGGCAACAACCGAATTGTGAGCGTCGCGCAAAGCCGGTCGCGCCTCGGACGCCCCACTCACGCCGCGACCCGCTCCCACGAGGTCTCACCCGGCCGCCACGACCCTCAGGTGGGCGTCAGCGAAGTGCGTCGCGTCGGCCGCGTCAACCATCCCGGACCGATCCATGTCACCCCGGAGTAAACGCCCAAGCTGTCCGCGGACCGCGGCGCGGGTCCGGACATCGAGTGAATCGTCCATGTGACGCCGAACGCGGCGTCTCGCCCCGATCGACACCGGCTACTCCCCCCGATACTCCGCATACGTCTTCGGTGTTTCGTACACTCGTACGCTCGACAGGCGCGCCGGCGACACGTGGTCGCACAGCAGATTCCAGATCACCACCGCGATGTTCTCGACCGACGGATTCACCTCCGCGAACTCGCGCGTGTCGCGGTTCAGGTGCGTGTGGTCCAGCCGATCGATCACCCGCGCCTTCACGATCTCCTCGAAACGCGGCAGCGGCAGCAGGCAGCCCGTCTGCGCGTCCGGCCGGCCGCTCACGCTCACCTCGACCACGTAGTTGTGACCGTGACCGTTCGGGTTGTTGCACTTGCCGAACACCCGCCGGTTCTCCTCGTCCGACAGCCGCGGCACGTGCAGCCGATGCGCCGCCGAAAACTCGAAACTCTGCGTCAGTTGGACCATCTCGGGCGCTCCTGCCTCCACCTCAAATTGCACGAATGGCGTCGTCCGCAACGCCAGTCGCTCGAGCCGCGCCGGCGGCGGCGCGTGCGCCGACACCGCCCCCCACAACTCGAGCGCCAGCCGCTCGCCCGTCGCCCCCGCCCCGAACTCGCGCAGCCGCCGCGCCGCCAGCGGAATCGCCTGCTCGCGCAGCAGCACGTCGATCAGCCGAATGTTGACCAGGTATCCCGTGACCGGGTTCGGCGTGCCCGACACCGTGGCCCGCAGCACCAGGTACGGGGCGATGCCCACCGCCGACGGCCATCCGCCCCACGAATTGGTGACGGGGTGAGCGCGCTCGAAGCCCTCCTCGCCGCGCGCCGCCCCGGCCCAGTCGCGGTCGATCGAAAAGCGAATCTCACGCATCAAGAGGACGTTCGCCACGACCGGATGCTAGGCCGATGCACGGACCCTGTCGACGACGCCGCGCCCACCGCAGACCTCACGCCTTCTGAAACATCGCCGCCGCCGACTGCACGTACAACCCGAGGTCCGGATCGAACCAGCGCGGCCGCCGCCGGGTCCACTCGTAGAAGCGCATGCCGAGATAGACCGGTCCGCCCGGGTCCGTCAGGTCGCCGACCGGCTGCTGCGCGGCGAGGTTGTCCAGTCCCGACTCGATCGCGCTCAAGCCGGAAGCCGACGTCGCCCGCAGCTCGCCTTCCCAACGCAGGATGTCGGCCGGCGGTTCCGCCGGAAACTCCACGAACGGCGGCCGCGGTCCGCGCGTGGTGATGCTCAGACTGCCGCCCAGCGCCGCGCCGTTGAACACGACCGGACCCGGCGGCCACTCGACGCGGTACTGCAACTCGCAGATGGCCGTCCGTCCATCCGACTCCAGCGCCCGCGCGAACTGCCCAATCGCCCGCCGACCGGGCAGCACGGCCAGGCGTTCCAGTCCGGCGCGCACCAGCGCCAACACGGCATGCGTTCCGGCGCCCTCCGGCTCGTCGTCGCGCGGATTGCCGCCCGCCCGCAGCGAGCGCGTCGCCACCCAGATCGCGAACCGCGGGCCGCGCAGCCGAGTCGCC
>CAZNUJ010000073.1:0-6070 GCA_964576285.1 uncultured Planctomycetaceae bacterium
GGCCCGCCAGCAGCGCCGACGCCCGCGCCGCCCGCGCCAGCGACAGCGCTCCGCGCGGCGACACGCCCACGTCCAGCGCCTCGTGCTTGCGCGTGGCGGCCACGATCGACAGCAGGTAATCCATGATCGGATCGCCGATCCGCACCTGCTCGACCATCTCCTGCAACGCCAGCACCTCGCCCGCGCCCATCACCGGCTGCAGCGCCTCCAGCGCCGAGCCGCCGGGCTCCTCGCGCAGGATGCGGCGCTCGTCCTCGCGCGACGGGTAACCGATGCGGATGCGCAGAATAAAGCGGTCCAACTGGTTCTCGGGCAGAAAGTAGGTGCCCTCGAACTCGAACGGGTTCTGCGTCGCGATCACCATGAAGGGCTGGTCGAGCCGCAGGGTCTGGCCGTCGACGCTGACCTGCGCCTCGTTCATCGCCTCCAGCAGCGCCGACTGGGTGCGCGGCGTGGTGCGGTTGATCTCGTCCGCCAGAATGACGTGAGCGAAGATCGGCCCCTTCTTGAACTCGAACAGCCCGACCTTGTCGTTGTAAATGCTGACGCCGATGATGTCGCTGGGCAGCAGATCGGGCGTCATCTGGATCCGCGAGAAGCCACAGTGGATGCTGCGGGCCAGCGACCGCGCCAGCACCGTCTTGCCGACGCCGGGCACGTCCTCGATCAGCACATGCCCGCGCGCCAGCAGGCCGATCAGCAGTTGCGAGACCGTCTCGCGCTTGCCATAGAAGACCGATTCGACGTTCTCCCGCAGCCGGCGCAGCTTCGACAGGAGCGAATCGCGGGCGTGCTCGGTGACGACGGCCATGCGCGCGGGAACTCCGGAGCGAAACCGCCGTATTATACGGGCCGGACGCGGGCCGAACCACGCAGGGCGGAGTTCAGGCGATGCCGGGAGAGTTCGTATCGGAGACCGTGACGCCCGACGCCGGAACGTTCGACGCCGTCGCCATGTCGCACGGCGCGCCCGGCCTGCCCGGCGGGTTCCGCTGGCGCGACCGACATTACCAAGTCATGGAGCTGCTGGCCGATTGGAAGAGCTCGGAGGCGCACGACCACGCCGGCGGGCAGCGCTACTACCGCAAGCACTTCTTCCGGGTGCGGGTCGACTCCGGGCAGATCATGACGCTCTACGCGCTGCGGCACGTGAAGCCCGGCGCCAGCCAGCGCAAACGGTGGTGGCTGTTCGAAATCGAGTAACCGCGCCTAGGCCGACTCGGCGAAGCGCGGCGGGCGCCACAGGTCGATCGCCACGGCCACGATCTGGAACCCGAACACCACCCCGTACACCGCTCCGGCCGCCGCGATCGCGTAGACGAATTCGGGAATGATCCGCGCTAGCCACCAGCCGCCGAAGTCGATCACCAGCGCCAGCATGGGCAGCGGCGTCAGAACCGCGCGAAGGCGCGCCGGACATCGCGTCAGCCAGAACAGACCGCCGACCAGCAGCGTGAAGACCGGGATCGACAACATGTGCGCATGGGTGATGAGGATCAGGTGCCGAATTGGCGGCGGGCCGAGACGGATGGCCACGTCGCCCGGCCCGGTTGCGGTCGCGAGAAACGGTTGCAGCGCGGCATAGTCCACGGTCAGCGGATCGGGGCCGAACGGGGAACGCCGGCCGATCTCCTCTCCGCCCTCGGCCGCGTGACACCGCAGGCAGTTCAAGGTCAGCACGCGGGCCGGCGACGTGCCGCCGCTGGCGCGATTCAGCCCGGCTTCCTCAGCGCCGCCCGCCAGCCAGTCGCGCAAGACGGCGAATTCGCCGTCATCATCGATGTACTGCCGCATCGAGCCTTCAAGCATCTGGAGCATGCGCGACGGCACCACGCGCAGTGTCGCCCGGTCGACCGACAGTCCGGCGTAGGCCGCCCGCAGATCGTCGAGCGACAGGCCCGGCCGGCCGTCGGCGTGGGCATGAGACGCGACAATATGCCCGAGCGAGACAAGGTACCCGGTGCCGATGAGCGCCAGGAAGGCGGTCAGCGTCACTCGCACGGGTGCGGGCGCCTGACGTAACTCGAGCGTACTGCGGTCCACTCTCATGTCTGCGGCGCCTTGGACAAACGGGATTCACTGTTCCCCTTGAAATGATGGGGTTACCGGACTGCCCGGCCCGTCAATGAATGACGATAGGCACGCCTTTCGCTTGGCACAACACCTAATCTTGACATTTCACGCGCCGTGGCAGTATCCTGATATCGTTCTCTGGATCTGGGGCAGGGGAAGGCGAGTTGGCGTTCGTCTGAGGGGCCCGAGTCCGGAGGGGCGCGCGACCGGGTACGCGCGATCGCCATTCGCGAAATCGAACGGAGGGAGACAGACATGCGACGTCATTCTCGCGCGGTTCTTGCGACGATGCTGGTGGGCGTGCTTGGAGCATCCGCCAGCGCACAGCTGATCTACAGCGCCGGTTTCGAGAGCCCGACCTTTGTTCTCGGCTCGATCAACGGACAGGATGGGTGGGTGAACGGTTCCGGAAGCGGCGTGTCCCAGACCGTCAGCACCGCGCTGCCCTTCGCGGGCACGCAGAGCCTGTTCTGGGACAACACCGGCGTGAACAACAGCTTCTACAGCGTACGCCGCTCGTTCAACGGACAGGCCGGCGCCATCGCGGCCGCCACGCCGCTCGAGATCTCGTCGTGGCTGTTTCTGGATCGATCCTCGGAGGTGAACCGCCTGCTGGGTGTCTATGCCACCAACAGCGGCACGGGCACCATGGGCAGCACGGCGCTGGGTCTCACGATCAGCGCGAACGGCGACATCCGCGCGGGTACGACTTGGACCGCCACCTACAGTGGCCCCGTTCTCTATAACAACCCGGCCATCGTCGGAAACTGGGTGCAGGTCGTCCTGCGGTACAACGGCGTCGGCGGCAGTGCAGCGCTGTACGACCTCGGGGCGAATCAACTGTGGTCGACCACGTTCGCAAGCGTCAGCCTCGCGAACTCCAATCTCGGCGGCACCAATTCGTGGAACATCAATCTCGGAACCGATTACGTCACGACGACCCTCCGCGCCGGCAAGGGCTTCCATGACAACGTCGTCGTCCGTGTCGTCCCCGAGCCGACGAGCCTGCTGGCGCTCGCCGCTCTCGGACTGATTGCCCGCCGCCGACGCTGATCGTTCGGCATTGATCGATGGACCTTCCTGTCCGCCCCACAAGGCCGCTGACGGCGGCCTTGTGGGGCGGATGACTTCATTCGCCCAAGCGTCGGGGGATAGACTTCTACAACGCCGGCGCCGTTGCACCGCCGCCTTCATTCCCGCCGTTCGATAGCGCTTCCACCATCGCCGACGCCGCCCGGCGCGCGACCTCCTCGAGCGGACCGCTGACGCGCGCTCCGGCCGCGCGGGCGTGTCCGCCGCCGCCGAAGCGCGCCGCCAGCCGGGCCACGTCGATCGCCCGCTTGCTGCGGAAGTTCAGGCGAATGACTCCATCCGCCGACTCCGACGCCAGTACGACGCCGATCACCGACCCGATGCGGTTCGGCTCGTTGACGATCTCCTCCGTCATGGCGTCGCTGGCCCCGCACTCGGCCAGCAGCGCGCGGGAGATCCGCAACAGCGCAATGCGATCGCCGGCCAGCAGTTCCATGTCAGTCAACACGCGCCCGATCAGCCGCAGCCGGGCGGCGGCATCCGACCCATAGAGTCGCTCGTAGGTCTCGTTCGGTGGCGGTCCGTCGGCGACCAGCGCGGCGGCCGCCGCCAGCGCTTCGGGCGTCGTATTCGAGAAGCGAAACCAGCCGGTGTCGGTCGCCAGCCCCACAAACAGCGCCGACGCCGCCGCGCGACTCACGTTCCATCCCGCCGCCGACGCCATCCGGTGCACCAGCAGCGCGGTGGCCGGCGCGGTCTCGTCGATCAACTCGACGTCGCCGACACGGTCGCGCACGGCGTGATGGTCGATCACCAGGCGCGGCCGTCGACCCTCTCGCAGCAATTCCGCGATCGGTTCGAGCTGCTGCCAGGAGGACGTGTCGACCACGCAGTGCAGGTCACACGCCCCAGCCTGCTCCGGCCCGAAGCCGCGACCCCACACGCGCATCGGCACGCCGTCCGCACACCATGCATAACGCTCGGGCGGGTCGCCAAACAGCACCAGCTCGGGCCGGCCGCCGCCGTCCGACAGCAGCCGCCACAGCCCGACCGCCGAGCCGATCGCGTCGCCGTCCGGCCGCGCGTGCGTCACGATCATGACGCGCTCCGCCCGCCGCAGGCGCTCCGCGATGCGCCGATACGGCGCGTCGCGCTCGGCGGCGCGGAAGCCGACCACATGTTCCCGCGTCCACATCACGTCCTGCGCGATCTGGTCCGACAATTCCCCCGGCGAGTCAAACCTCCGCTGGTCCCGCAGGCGCGCCAGCAGCGCCACCCGCGCCGGCCGATCGTAGAACGACCCGTCAACATCCAGCAGGTACGCCTCGACGCCGCGCTGCTGCCCGCCGAACGTCGCCCGCGAGCCGATGCTCACGGCCGCCGCGTGCTCGCGGCCATCGAGCGTCGCCACGCCGGCGTACACCCCGTCGCCCGGCACCAACTGCCCGCCGCAATCAAGATTGATGGTCGGAAAGCCGATCTGCCGACCCACCCCCGCGCCGCGAACCACACGGCCCGCCAGCGTGTACGGCCGCCCCAGCGCGCGGGCCGCCGTTTCGACGTCGCCGGCGGCCAGCAGCTCGCGGATAAACCGGCTCGACACGCTGCGCCACTCGTCGCCGACCGCAACGCGCGCGGGCTCAACCAGCTCGACGGCATACCCGCCCGACGCCGCGCCGGCGCGCAGCGTGTCGATGCCGCCCGTGCGGTCGCGGCCGAAGCCGAAGGTCGGTCCCTCGACGATCACTCGAACCCGCAGCCGTTCGACCAGCACGCGCCGGATGAACTCGTCCGCGCTGGTCGTCAAGAACGCCGCATCCACGGGGATGACGATGACGCCATCCGCGCCCGCCGCGCGCAGCAACTCGAACTTCAGCGCCGAAGGCGTGAGCAGCGGCGGCGCTTCCGACGGACGCAGGATCGTCAGCGGGTGCGGCTCAAACGTGATCGCCACCACCGCGCCGCCGAGTCGCCGCGCGTGCGCGCCGCAGCGCTCGAGCAGAAACTGGTGGCCGATGTGAACGCCGTCGAAGTTCCCGATGCTGACGGCCGCGCCGAGCAAGTCGGCGGGTACGGCGTCAAGGCCGTGGCAGACTCCGGGTGGTGCGGCCAAATCGTTCAACGGCGGCTCCTTGCGCGGAGCCCATTCTACGCGCCGCCGCCGACCGTCACAGCAGCGCCGGCCTCGCCGCGCCCGTGACGAAGCCGGATGCGCCGCAGGCGCAATGCGTTGAGCACCACCGTCAGTGAACTGGCCATCATCGCCCCCGCCGCCAGCGCCGGCGGCACCGTTCCCGTCGCCGCCAGCGGCACCATCACGGCGTTGTAGCCGAACGCCCACGCCAGATTCTGCCGAATCACGCGCGTCGTGGCCCGCGCCAGCGCGACGGCGTCGGCCACCAGGTGCGGCGTCGAGCCGACCAGGTGGATCCCGGCCGCTTCGACCGCGACATCCGCGCCGGTGGCGAAGGCCACGCCGACATCGGCCGCCGCCAGCGCCGCCGCGTCGTTGATGCCGTCCCCGACCATCGCCACGCGCCGCCCCTGGGCCCGCAGCGATCGCACGTACTCCACCTTGTCGAATGGCGAGACCTCGGCACGGACTTCGGAAATCCCGAGCCGCGCCGCTGCCGCCTCGGCCGACGCCCGCGCGTCACCCGTCAACAGCACGCTGCGAATGCCCAGCTCCGCCAGTCGCCGCACCGCATCGGCTGCCGACGGCCGGAGCTCGTCTCGCAACGTCAGCAGGCCCGCCAGCCGGCCATCGAGCGCCAGCATTGCCACGCTCTGCCCGGCGTCCGACGGATCGTATGACCGCCGCGCGAGAGAGTCGATGTCCACGCCGGTCAGTTCCATCAGCCGGGGCCCGCCGATCACGACCGCGCGACCGCCGACCTCCGCGACGACGCCCGCCCCGGGCGTCGACTCGAAGCGATCGGGCTCGCGCAGCGCCGCGCCGCCGCGC
>CAZNUJ010000074.1:0-5979 GCA_964576285.1 uncultured Planctomycetaceae bacterium
GTCGCGCTGGTCATCGGCGCCAGCAAGGGGCTGGGGCGAGCCTGCGCCGAGGCCCTGGCAGCCGAGGGCGCCCATGTCGCCCTGGTGGCGCGGACGCGCGACGCGCTGCAGGCCGCGGCGGACGCGATGGCCGCTCAGCACCGCGTGCGCACGCTCGCCATCGCGGCCGACATCGCCCGCGGCGACGACTGCCGTCGCGCGGTGGAGGAAACGGCGTCCGCCTTCGGCCGGCTCGACGTGCTGATCACGAATACCGGCGGACCGCGCGCCGGAACCTTCGACGCCCTCGACGACGACGCCTTCACTGCCGCGTTCGAGTCGACGCTGATGAACGTGGTGCGGCTCGTGCGAGCGGCCGTGCCGCACATGAAGCCCCGCCACTGGGGCCGGGTCATCAACATCACCAGCATCTCGGCGAAGCAGCCGATCGACGGCCTGCTGCTCTCGAACACCGTCCGCCCGGCGGTGGTCGGGCTGGCCAAGACGCTCTCGTTCGAGTTGGCCCCCCACGGCATCCTGGTCAACAACGTCTGCCCCGGCATCTGCCGCACCGATCGCATGGAGGAGCTGGTGGCGGCGCGCAGTCGCATGACCGGCCGCACGCCCGAGCAGGTGCTGACCGACATGACGGCCTCCATCCCGCTGCAACGCATGGGCGAGCCGGCCGAACTGGCCGCCCTGGTCGCGTTTCTCGCCTCGGAGGCCGCCGGCTTCATCACCGGCGCGACCATCGCCTGCGACGGCGGCGCGAGCCGCGGCCTGCTCTAATCTCCCCGTGCGTCGTTCGTCCCCGAGCTTGCGAGTTCAGCGCCGAAGAGCGGTGCTCGCGCTGTTGCTTCTGCTCACGCCGGTGGGCTGCGCGGGGCGCGGCACGCGCGCGCCGCTCGCCCTCGAGCAGTTCCCGGAAGTCGACTTCGGCTTCGTAACCGGACACGTCGTGGTGGCCCGCAAGCTGTCCGGGAGCGCAACCGATGCGACCGGCTTCCCGATCGGACCGGCCGCGGTGGTGACGGTCGGCCATGCGTTCACGCCGTCCGACGCGGTGGTGGGCCATCGCGCACTGGCGTTCGGCGACGCGCCGCTGCCGGGCAAGGGCCGCGTGCTGATAATCGGCGGTCACCCGGGCTCGCCGTGGAAGCAGGGCGAGTTGGTGCGGCTCGTGCGGCCGGACCAGGAGCGCGGCGACTTCGCCCTCATCCGGCTGCGATACCCGCTGCGCGACTGGGACCGCGCCATCAACCCCGCGCTGCGGCCTGTCGCGGGCGAGCTGGTCGTGGCCGGCAGCCGCAACGGCCGCGATGACGATCGCGTGCTGCGTATCTGCGATCCGCCGTCGCCGCCCGATGTCATCGCCCGCGCGCACCGCGGCGTGCCGCCGGACGCCATCTTCGCCGAGCCCAGCCTGCCGCCGGGATGGTCGGGGGCGCCGATCAAGGCCCGCCGCGCCGTGCCCGGGCGGGCGGGCGCCGACGAATGGGTCACCTTCGGATGCCTCGCGTTCGAGTATCAGACCGGTCCGCTGGGGCGCCGCTACGCCGTCATTGTGCCGCTGCCGGCCGACGTCCGGCGCTATTCAGACCTGACTCCGATGTCGGACCTGCCGACACGGCTCACAGCTCTTCCATACTGATCTGCTGGTTGGCGTACACGTTGATCGCACCGGCGATGCGCAGGGACTCCTCGACGATGCGCGCGGCCGGCAGAGTCGAATGCGCCAGCAAGGCCCGCGCCGCGGCGATGGCCAGTGCGCCGCCCGAGCCTATGCCGACAATGCCGTCGGTCGGTTCGATGACGTCGCCCCCGCCGCCGATCAGCAGCGACACCTCGGCGTCGGCCACGACCAGCATGGATTCGAGCCGCCGCAGGACGCGATCGGTGCGCCAGTCCTTGGCCAGCTCGATCGCCGCCCGCTTGGTGCTCCCCTTGTGGGCGTCGAGCTTCGCCTCGAACCGCTCCAGCAGCGCAAAGGCATCCGCGGCCGAACCGGCGAAGCCGACCAGCACGCGGCCCTCGCCCAGCCGCCGCACCTTTCGGGCGTCGTGCTTGAGGATGGCGTCGCCGAGCGTAACCTGTCCGTCGCCGCCGACCGCCACGCGACCGTCCCGCCGCACCGACAGAATGGTCGTGGAATGCACTTTGGGATTCATGCCGGGACCCGCCTGAAAGCGACCGTACCGCGTCCGGCCGGTATCATCCGAAGGGTGGCCGGAGGCGTCAACGCGATGCGACCTGCCCGATGGGCGACCGTGTGGATGCTGCTCTTGCTGACCGCATGCCCGGCCAGCCGGCAGGCGGAGGCGCCGAGCACGGCCCCCGCCACGCGGCCGATCGTGGCCACGTCCGCGGCCGAGCCGCCGGCGCCGCCCACGCAGCCCGCGACGTCGCAGGCCGATGTTGCCCCGGCTCGGCCGTCGCCCCCGAAGTGGATCGCGATGTACGACGTGGATGATCCGGACGCCGACGCCGTGCTCGACGCGCGGGCGGAGCCGTCGCGACGGCTGCGGATTGATTCGCGAAACGTTCGTCTGTTCCGCATCGACCTCCGCGAGCTGCGCGACCCGAACTTGCCGCGCGGCTCGTGGAACCTCACGCTCGACCGACAGCCGTTCGAACTGACCGGCCGCCGCGGTCAGATCATCACGTTCGCGCGGAGCCAAACGGGCCGTTGGGACATCATCGAAACGCGATAAGCCTTGCAAAGCGCGCGGGATGAGTCCGACTCCCCCGCATCGCCAAGGTGCGATACACTGCCGCCATGCCGAAGCGTCCTGTTCTCTGGCTCTGGGCTTTGATCATGTTTGCCGGGTTATCGGGCTGCGAGGACATCCCGCGCGGGTCGGCCGAGCGCAACAACCTCGCCGGCATGAGCACGGCTCAACTGACGCTCGTCAACCGCGCCGGCCAGCGACACACGCTCACGGTCTGGCTGGCCCGAACGCCGTCCGAGCAGGCCCGCGGCCTGATGAACGTCCCCGAATCCGAGCTGCCCGCCGACCGCGGCATGCTCTTCATCTTCCCGTTCGACCAGGTTCTCAGCTTCTGGATGCGGAACACGATCATCCCGCTCGATATCGCCTATATCCGCAGCGACGGCACCATCGTCCGCACCCTGACCATGCAGCCGCTCGACGAGAACAGCCACCCGTCGATCGAGCCGGCCCGGTTCGCGCTCGAGGTACGAGCCGGCGAACTGGCCACGCGCGGCATCGCCGCCGGCGACCGCGTCGAAATCCCACCTTCCGTGCTTAACCCGACCCCTTAGCGGACCGACGATTCAACCGGACGCCGCGAACGACCCCGACCTGCGCCGATCGGGTGCGGGCAACCGGCCGTCGAACGCTGCGCCGGGGGATCGCGCCTCGCATGAAGCCGCCTGTTTCCGTTCCGCTTCCACGCGCTCTGGTCCGAATGCCCCCGGGGCCGTTCGCACACGCAATCTCCACCGACGCACCGGTCTCGGTCGTCCACGTGGCCGTGCTCGATTCGTCACCGGCGCGCGCCGCCCCGCCCTTTGGCCACGCGCTGGCCGACACCGGACCGGGGCTGGAGCTCGTGCGGGCCGCCCTCGACGCCGCCTCGGACCCGAACGGCCTGCGAGATGTCGATGTCGTTGTGCTCCGGGACGAGTCGGCACCCGGCGCGACGCCGGCGTCGCCGCTGATGGATGCGCTCTCATCGTTACGCAAACGTCAGATCGGCGCGGCCGTCATTACCGACCGCCCGTGGATGTTCGCCGGGTTCTCCAGCGGTGTGGTGTGCGTGCCCAGCGACGCGTCGGCCGACCTGCTGCGCGGCGTGTGCCTGACACTGGCCCACCTGCGCCCGGCGCTGCAACAACTCGACGGCGAGATGCTCAACCTCGAGCGGCTCGGCCGGCAGCTTGCCCGACATCTCGAGGAGATCAACCAGGAGTTGAGACTGGCGGCGCGCCTTCAGCATGACTTCCTGCCGCGCCAGCTTCCCGGCGGCGGTTGCCTGCGATTCGCCTCGCTCTTCCGGCCCTACAGCTGGGTGAGCGGGGATACGTTCGACATCTTCCGGCTGGACGAGCGACGGGTCGGGTTTTACGTGGCCGACGCCGTGGGTCATGGCCTGGCGGCCGGCCTGCTGACGATGCTGATCAAGAACGCCATCCAGATGGCCCGCGTCGCCGGAGATGACGGCTTCGTCTCGCCGGGGCATGTCCTGGCGCGGCTGAACGAGGCGATGGCGGCACAGGAACTGCCCGACTCGCAGTTCATCACGGCGTGGTACGGCGTAATCGACGAGACCTCGCGCGTCTTGCGGTACGCCAGCGGCGGCCACCCGCCGCCGATGGTGATCGACGCCGACGGTACCGCCCGGACGCTGGCCGGCGACGGCTGCCTGGTGGGCATCTTCCCGGATCAGCAGTTTGTAGAGTGCGAGCACCGCCTGACGAGCGGCCAGCGTCTGCTGCTCTTCAGCGACGGCATCGAGCACATCCTGCTGGCCCCGTGCACGGCCGACGGGCAGCCGCGGCACCTGTCGGACGAGATCGCGCCGCTGGCGAGGCAGCCGGCGGGCGAACTGATCGCGTGGTTGCAGGATCGCCTCGACCGCGAGCCGGGCGGGCTGAACCGGGCCGATGATGTCACGCTGATCGTGGTCGACGTCGACTGAACGTCGGCCACGCGCTCGCCCCCCACCACACCTGGAATGATGGGCGCGCCGTACCCGTCAAACGAATCGTGTAAATAGCGAAAGGCGAAGACGGCGTGCCGTCAGCGCTTGGTCCACTGGAAGCTGCGGCGGGCGCCGGCCCGGCCGTACTTCTTGCGTTCGACCTTGCGGCTGTCGCGCGTCAGGAACTTGCCGTCCCGCAGCTTGGCCTCGAACGCCTCGTCGTAGCGGACCAGGGCCCGCGCCAGACCGAGCGACACCGCGCCGGCCTGACCCGACGGACCGCCGCCGTGCACGTTCGCGAAGATGTCGAACTTGGCGGCGTTGTCGGTGGCCCGCAGCGGGGCCGTGCAGGTGAAGCGAAGCGCCTCGATCGGGAAGTAGTCCTTCATCTCGCGGCGATTAACGACGAACTTGCCGGAGCCCGGCCGCAGCCGAATGCGGGCGACGGCCGTCTTGCGGCGGCCGGTACTCCAGATGTAATTCGACCCCGACGTCATGGTGGCGGGCGCGGGGGCGGTGGTCGTCGTGGGAACGGTCTCGGTTGTTTGATCGCTCACGGTCGTCGGACTCCGATTCAGTTCGTGCTCAACTTGAGCGCCTGCGGGGCCTGTGCCTGATGCGGGTGCTCGCCGCCGCGATACACCTTCAGCTTGGTGATCATACGCCGACCCAGGGCGCTCTTGGGCAGCATGCGCCGCACGGCCAGCTCGATGACGCGCTCCGGGTGACGCTGCAGCAGCACCTTGATCGGCACCACCTTGCGCCCGCCGGCGTGATAGGTGTAGTAGTCGTGCTCGAGCTCCTCGAGCTTGCGGCCGGTCAGCTTGATCTTGCCGGCGTTGGTCACCACGACGAAATCGCCGGTGTCAACGTGGGCGGTGTACTGCGGCTTGTGCTTGCCCATCAGCACCGTCGCAATGCGCGCCGCCAGCCGTCCGAGCACGCGATCGGTGGCATCGACATGCCACCAGACCCGCGGCACCTGGCCGGGCTTGGCGAGAAAACAACGAGCGGTCACGAACGACATAAATCGCTTCCTACGGCAATCGCTTCCAGTCGAAATCGAGCCCAGTAGTTTAACTTCGCCCGGACCGGAGTCAAGTCCGCGGCGCCGCGGCGAGAAAAACGCCAAGCCCACGGCGCGTCAATCGCAAATGTCGGCCCGCCCGATGGATACGATTCGCGGATCGCGGGCAAGGCGTTGCCGCGCGGGCCGGACAACAGCCGATCGATCAGGATCATCCGAGCCGAGAGCCTCGGCCCCGGGCCGATGGCCCGTACCGTACCGGAAGAACGCGCCGCGCCAGCTCGCCCCGTGACCGCGAAGCCGTGCTC
>CAZNUJ010000075.1:0-5926 GCA_964576285.1 uncultured Planctomycetaceae bacterium
CGGCCAGCGCCGCACCATCCACGACGCCCACGCCGAAGCAGGCGGGTCCCGGCGAGGGCGTTGAAGGCGGATTGGGTCCCGGCGGCGGGTTGTTCTGGCCCTGACCGGGCGGCGTCCCGGTCGGCGGCGGCGGCACGATCGGTGGCGGCGCGGGGCCTTGCGGCGGCGCGTTCGAACCCGGCGCCAGCACCGTGATCTTGAACGTGCAATCACGCGTGTTGCCGGTCGTCGGATCGGTGACGGTGAACGTGACCTGTGTATCGCCGATCGGAAACACGCTGCCCGGGGAGTGCGAAGCCGTCAACACGACGCGCGGCGAGGGCGGCATGACGCTCGGCGGCGCGAATTGGACCGTCGCCCCCGCCGCACTGGTCGCGGCCAGCACCAGGTCGGGCGGGCAGCCTTGGAAGCCGAGAGTCGGATCGCATACCTCCGGACGGGCGACCGTCAAGGCCGCGACATCGCGAACCAGCTCCCCGCAAGAGTTGCCGGCGCGCACGGCATACATGCCCGCGTCTGCGGTTGTCAGGTCAGTCAGCGTCAGTTGCGGCTGGGCGGCGCCGGCGATCGCCGTCCCGTTTCGAGACCACTGCCACGTCAGCGGCTCGGTGCCGACGATGTCCGCTTCAAAGGTGACCGATTCGCCGATGCAGCGCGTGACGTCGCTCCTCGATGCCGTCGTGCGCGGCGCGTGGCGAACATCCAGCATGACGCTGGTCTCCCTCGTTCCGCACGGGTTCGTCAGTCGCAGCGTGTAGTTCCCGCTGTCATCCGCGGTGACGGGCGTGATGGTCAGGGTGGATCCGTTCGCGCCGCTGATCGAACTCGAGTTCGACAGCGGTTGCCCGTCTTTCAGCCACTGGAAAGACGGTGCCGGGCGGCCGGACGTGAGCGAAACCAACTGGACCGTCTCTCCCTCGCACACGGTCTGACCAGTCGGCGCGACGTTGAACCGCGGAGATGCGAGGATACTAATGGGCGCCGTGTCCGATGCTGCCCCGAGGCAGGGCGGGATCGGAGCGGCTGCCAGCGTCAGTTCGATCCGTCCCAGTCGCCGGTCGTTCGTTCCGGGCGTGTAGGTGGTTGAAAGCACGCCGGCGTTTCCGAATCCGCCGTCTCCACTGCTGCTCCAGGTGACCCCGCCCGCGTTGGCGGCCGTGCCGGTGATCGCAATGGACGCGGCATCATCGCAGAGAATGTAGGGGCCGCCGGCATCGACCGCGTCGAGGTTCGGTTGCAGCGTGAGCGTCGTGGTCTCAGACACTTCCGTCGAGCACGGGGGCGTCGAGATGGCCGTCAGCGTCAGGTCGACCGTACCGCTCGTCCGGTCGCCCGGACCCGGAAGGTACACGGTGCTCGGCGACGACGGCGATGCAAACGTGCCGTCACCCGTCGTCGTCCAGACGGAGGCGATGGCGTCGTTGACGGTGCCGCTGACCGCAACGTTTTCCACGGCGGCACACGCCTGGTAGGGCCCCGTCAGGTCGGTCACGGCGGCCGGCGAGATCGTGGCGACCGGAACCGTGTCGCTCAACGTGCAGATGTCGAGGTCGATCCGCGTGACGCGGCAACGATATGCGCCGGCATCCGCCTCGATGGCTGGCGCGATCGTGAGGATCGGCCCGGTCGCGCCGCTGACGCGCTCGTCGTCCGTCAGATCCAGCCCGTCGCGACTCCATTGATACTCGAGCGCTCCACCGGCCGAGGCGTCGACGCTCAGCGAGACGGCCTCGCCCAGGCAGACCGCCTGGGGGGCAGGCTGAACGTTGATGACCGGCAAATTGCCGTTGAGGGTCGGCAGGTAGCCCCACCAGACGCCCCAGCGGCTGTCGTTCGGGTTCGGCCCGACGCGCTGCGCGGCGTACTGCTGCAATGTCCAGAACGAGCGGTCGTCGACCGGATCGACCAGGGTGGCGCTGTAGTCGCCCCAGCGGTTTTCGCTGCCGCTGAAGGTCTTGAAGTAGGAACTCTCGCCGGTCTTCAGCGAGCCGATTTGGACGAATTCGGTCGCATCGGTTCCCAGACGCACCGCGTACATCGCCTGTATGTAAATCATCGCTGAGCTGCGCGAGAAGCCGATGCAGAAGTCGTCTCCGCAGTTGACCGCCAGGCTGGGGAAGTAGTTGGAGATGCCGGCCCCGGAGTCGATCACGTTGGCGTCGACCACCGGCGCGGGCATGCCGCCGGGATTGAGGCGGTACCAGAAGATCGAGGTGCGACTAGCCGCGCCGGTGGCCGGCAGCGCCCCGGTGTGCGCCAGCCAGATGTGCCCGTTTCGGAAGACCGCGCTGAGCACGCGCGGATCGTTGGTCGCGACCGGCCCGCCGTCACGCTGGGCCGCATCCGGCTGGAAGAACGAGAACACCGTCGGCGTTTCAAACAGGCCGGTGCCCGCCAGAGACGAGCCGGGCAGCGGCTCCCAGCGCAGACCGAGTCCGTCCGGCACGAGTCGCGACAGGCGGATCAACGGCTGGTTGGGGACGACGTCGGTGTCGAGATAGAAGTTGTCGACGATGTACAGGTTCGGCTCGTCCGCGTCATACGTCAGGCACGGTAGCAGGGTGAAACCAGACACCGAGTTCGGGTCCGGCGGCGCCGGGGCGACGTCAAACCCGACCTCGAACGTCTGCACCTGGATCGGTCCGCCGGCCAGCGCTGAGGACTTGCGAATGGCCCACATCTTGACGCCGGCGAACGACGATCCGAAGTTGCTGAACATGTTCTGCGAGATGACGATCCAGTCCGTGTTGAACCCGACGCTGGGGTAGTCGGCCCAGGTCTGATTGAGCGGGTCGGCGTCGATCTGGTAGAAGCGCCAGGCGCCGGTCGGATCATCCGTGTCCGACATGGCGAACAGCACGGACGACGACGCCCGAAACGCGTCCGAATCGACCACGGCGAACCACCGCTTGCTGTGTGGATCGAAATACACCTTCGGATCGAACGTGAAGATGAAGCTCAGGCCGGACCAGAAGGCGTTCAGGCTGACGGGCGCGCCGAGCGAGTTGCCGTCGCGGTCCTGGATGTGCACCTGCGTGTTGAGCATGGTCATGACGTGGCGCGGGCCGACCGCGCCCATCGTGTCCGGCGGAATGGCCGCGTTGTTGTCGCCCAGCCCCTGGAAGTTGGTGGTGAGCGGCGGCGTGTTGGAGCCGCCGACGCAGCAGTCGTCGCGCTGTCCCGGCGGCGTCGGCTGGCGATCAGCAGCTGCGGGCGGCTGCGCGGCGCCGCGCCCGCGACTGAATCCCACCTGCCGCGGCGCGGGTCGCTTTCCCTCGGGAATGTCCCTCGGCTCGTCGGCTCGGCCCGCCGCGCGAAGCTCCGCCTCGTGATCCAGCATTTGTTGCCACGTGCGCGTGGCGGCAGGCTCGATGGTCAAGGTTTGCTGGGCGTCGGCAACCCCCGCCGCCGTCAGAAGGACTCCGATGGGCAGAATCAACCGCGTGCACATGGTCCACACCCCTTCATTGGCGTATGCACTCGAGGCGGGCAGCCGCAAGCCGGCTCACTCTGGCGGCTGGCAAGGGCATTATACCAGCGCCCCGACCCGTACGAACATCCGGCCGTGGAACGGGCCGGACGTCGGGCGCCCAGAGTGCCCGTGACGCGCGATGGTTGATGCCGACCGTCCCACCGTGCGCCGACAGCAGCGGCGCGGCAACCGTGCATGCCAAGAGGGAGGCTGGCATTGCGATCGTAGTCGCTCCCGAATCCGACGAGGGGATGGGTGCAGGAAGCAACGCACGGGCGACCCCCAGAGTGCCACACGGCACCCATCCGCGGTCGCCCCGCGCGGGTTCGCCTGGAGCTTTGGGAAGTCCTGATGTCGTTGGAGTATTGCGGCCCTATGCGACCAGCTGCGTGACCACCGGGAAGATCTGCAATGGGCGCGGCTGGATTCGAACCAGCGAAGGCATAAGCCAACGGGTTTACAGCCCGTCTCCTTTGGCCACTCGGACACACGCCCGGTGCGGCGGTCGCGGCGCGACCGGCCGAATTGGGATTCTACCTGTGGGCGGGCGGCTGACAAGCCGCGCAACGACGGTGCACGCCGCGGCGTGACGTTTGACCCACCCATCCGGCGGCCTATCGGACTCGATTCAATCAGGGGCGATCGTGGTTCCGGGACCGACGGTCAGAACCGTCGCCGCAGGAAGACGACGCCGGCCAGCGCGAGCAGCGCGGTCGTCGGCTCGGGGACCTTGAGCACGAAGACGCCCGCGCTGTTGTCCGTGAACGATGCGACGAAGGCCAGTTGGCCGGCGTCGTTCCAGCCGCTCCCCAGTCCGGCGAATTGCTCCGCGCCATCCCAGATGGTCAGAATCGAAACCGTGCGAACGTCGCCCGGCGCGACGACCAACATGTCGCCCTCGCGGATAATGGGAAACGTGCCGAGCAGCGGATCGAAGCCCCAGATGCCCGCATCATTGTCGTCGGTAATGCCCGGACCCATGAGCTCGGCCATGAAGACGCCCGCGCCGTGGTTGTTGATCACGGGTACATCCAGAGACTTGAACGTGACGCCGGGAGCCAGCCCGGGCGCGCCGGCCCCTTTCCGGCCTGCAAGTTGCAGTAGGCCGGGCTGTCCGAACAGGATGGCCTCGTTGTTGGCGGGAATCACCCCGACACCGAGCAGTCGGGATCGAAACGCCACGGCACCATTGCCGGCCGCTACCGGAGAATCGAAGCCTGCGAACGTCACACCCGGCAGCACACCCGTCTGCTCGCCTTCGCGGGCCACCATGATGACCGGACCGGCGCCGTTCACGTTGGACTGCCAGACCGCCTGCTGCGGGTCCCCAGCGGGCACAGTCACGCTGCCCCTGTAAACGACGCGCCCCGCGGCATCGATGGTGGGATCGGCCAGCGCCGCGTACGTCTGCCCGAGTGGTGAATTCGCGGCTTGGTCGCCTGTTCTGGCGATCGGACTCAGAGTCAGGGATGTGCCGGCCCAGATCGCGATCCGGTTGGATGCATCGACCCCCGGTCCGGCGAGCGCCATGCGAGCCGCGACCAGCCCGGCAGGATTGACTCGCGGCGCGACGCCGACACCGACCTCGATGCTGTCGTACGTCAGCCCGGCGAACCCCGCTGCGTTGGCGCCCTCCGCCAACACCCTGAAGAGTCCGCTTGGGAACCCGGACCATGCGGCCTCGTCGTTGGCCGCGTTGATGCCCGGGCCCTGCAGGATGCCGCTGAACGCGACCTGACCGCCGGACGATAATCGAGGCGGGCGCAATTGCTGATACGTCGCCGGCGCGGCCTCGGCCGCGATGTCGCCGAAGCGTGCATGAACATGAAGGTTGCCGGGCGCGCCCGTCCAGATCCCGTGGTCGTTTGCTCCACGGGCGTCCGTTCCGTGCAGTGCTGCGGCGAACGCAACCGTACCCGTGTCGCTGATCGCGATGGGCCACGATGGATCGAACGCGGTGTAACGAACATCGCCAAGTGTTCCTGCGGCAAGCGAGTTCTGGCGGGCGACTGGTTGGAGCGATCCGGGACCGCCCGCCGCGAGCAGGCCGCGCGACCCGACCGGCGCACCGGGCAGCGTTCCAAGGAATGCCACTGCACCGCCGCCGCTGATCGTGGGCGGTGAGAAGCTCGTACCAAAGTTGAACGGCGCGATGGGTGAGGGCTGCCCGCTCAGTGCAATCGTGATGGGCGTGATCTGGGCGCCTGGCGCCGACTGGATCGAGAGTGGCAGTATCGCGATCGCCACGCAGAGCGAAGCGCGCTCTCGGAAGCGGTGCATGGGTTATCCTCGCGTGTTGAACCAGTGACGAGCCAGATGTATATGGCTTCAGGCTAGCAATTCACTTGCCCGCAAGTCAACCTCTTGTCCGAATGCGGTCCACCATGAATCGCAACCCTTAACAGGCCGCTAAACAAGTCAGTTGACGAGCAGGTCGAGTCTTGGCTCTGGCTT
>CAZNUJ010000076.1:0-5455 GCA_964576285.1 uncultured Planctomycetaceae bacterium
CAGCCCGCCGCCCTGGCTCGCGCCGCGCACCGCGACGCGCTGCGGATCGACGCCGGGGTGCGCCGCCGCCGCCTCGACCGCCTGCACGGCATCGACGATCAGACGGCGATAGTAATACGTGTCCGGCGAAAGGATGCCGCGCGTCATGAAGCCCGGAAACTGCGGGTCCGCGGCGTGGTCGTCGGGCGTGTCACCGGGCGACCACGATGAACCCTGCCCGCGCGTGTCCATCACGAAGTGCGCAAACCCGGCCGCGACCGGGGCGAGGTGCGCGACCGGCAGCGAGCGTCCGCCGCCGTAGCCGACGTAGCTGACGACGCACGGCAGCCGCCGATCGTTTCCGGCCGGCTCGAGCATCCACGCCCGGATCGTCTGCCCGCCGAAGCCGGCGAACGAGGCGTCGTAGACGCGGACCAGCGGCAAGTCAGCGTCGTTGATCGCGTCGAAGCGGGCGTTCAGCGGTCCGTGCACGGGATCATCGAGCGTTCGCTGCCAGAACGCGTCGAAGTCCGTCGGCTCGGCAATCGCCGGGGCGTACGTGATGAGCTGATCGAGCGGCAGGTCGAATTGAGCCATGCATCAACCTCGCTCGCCGACGGGCCGATCACGCCGCGCGGGCAGCAGCACGTAGGCCACGCCGCCGCTGCCGCCGAACCACGCTTCCTCCAGCTCCGATCGGCGGTACACCAGGCGTCCGCGCTGCGGGTCGGACACGGCCGGATCGTTGACGCACACGTCGCCGCTCGCGTCGAAGCCGCACAGGACGATCAGGTGACCGTCGGTGGTCTTGTACGGCGAGTTGTGGATCAGGCCCGGACGGTTGACGCGAATGGAGATCACCAGCGGCTGGCCGTCGGCGATGCTCCGCTCCACCTCGCTCCAGTCGGAGAACCGCGTCACGTAGCCCGGCGCTCCGGCGACGAAGGCGGCCTGGATGTTCCGCGGCCAGATCCCGTACAGATCGTGCACCGGGTCGTGGCAGAGCTCCGCGATCTTCAGCGTCGGCCACGCCAGGCCGCGGTGTTCAAGCACCATGCCGACCGAGGTCGGGCTGCAAATCCGTCCGGCCAGTTCCGGCCGCTCGGTCCGCTGACTGCGGAACGGGACGTCGAGACGGCGCTTCCACAAGTGCGCGGGCGGCGAGCCGCGGCGCGGCGCGAGGTCGGGCGGCGTCCACGAGTCAGGCAGCCCCGTCAGATCGCTGTAGCAGGCGTCCACGCGACGCACGAGCAACGTACGCCCACCGGCGGCGCGGGTGCTTGCGCGAATGCGATAGCGCAGGCGATCGAAGCGCCGCTCGGATACGAAGCAGTCGATGTCGATCCGGCCGCCGTCGAAACGCATGGTGCGCGCCGTCGCGTCCGGGACGTCGCCCCAGTCGCCGACGTGCAGCCACGGGCTCCACGAGTCGTCGATGCGTCGCCCCACCGCGAGTTCGACCACGAACCCAGCGTCCGCCGGTATGTCGATATTCCAGGACAACAGCACTTCGTTGAACTTGAAGGCGGCGTCGATCGGGGCGGATTCGCACGCGGCATCGTCGCCTGGCGCGCAGTTCAGAGCGAGCGCGGAACTCGGCCCGTCCCACGCGGCGCGGGCCAACCCTCCGGACTCAAAGTCGCGCCGGTCGACGTGATGCAGGCGGGCGTGACGGTACGTCCGCCACGGCGCGACCTGCGGTCGCTCGGCCTCGCGCAGCGCATCGGCAGGCGTGGGCGCGCCCCGCGCCAGCAGGATCAGCGCCCGGCCGATGCGCGCCAGGTACTCGGGCCCGCGCGGATGGTGCACCATGCCGGCCAGGAGCAACGGGCGATCGGCCAGTTCGACGCGGGCCGTGTCGAGGTGCCAGTCCTCCCACAACCCGTTCTTGCGGATGAGGCGGACGTCCAGCCCGCGCGCCGCCTTCACGAAGTAGTCGTCGTGGAAGTCGCCCCACGGCGCCGCGAAGATTTCCCGCAGCCGTCGGCAGACGGCGGGCGAGCCGAGCCGATCCTGTTCGAACAGCAGGTAGTACCGCAGGCACTGCCGCACGGTGGCCGCGTGCGACAGGTTCCGCAGCGGATCGCCCGTGCGCGGCAGGTCGATGCCGTAATGCTTGCCGCACCAGATGCCGCCGCCGTGCTCGCGGTCGTAAAGGCGATAGGCCGGTGACTCCAGCATCGCCTGAATGCGGAAGAGCCCGACCCGTTGACTGTACGCTGCGGCCAGCTCGTTGTCGGACTCCTTGATGATTCGCTGCAGCTCACGCATCTCGCGCGGCTCGGGATGCTCCACGAACGAGGGAGTCTCGAGCAGATACGCCAGCACGATGGCGATCTTGGGCACGCTCGCGCCGTAAGACATGGTGTCGGGGTTGACCGCCGCCCAGCGCGCGCGGACGGGGTCCGCCACGCCGATGGCGCGGCGGTCGGCCGGGATGCCAAGCTCGTCGCCGATGACGCGATCGAGCTGCTCGAGGTCGGCCTGAAGCCGGGGATCGGGTCGGGATTCGGGCGTCAGGTCCATCGTTCTCGCCGACGGCGGCAACTCGTACATCCTCGGTTCATGTGGCCGCGGCGCCGCGCACGCGCTCAGGCCGACCGCGATCGCGGCACACGCGGCCGCGGGCGCTGCTCGCCCGCCGAAGACGCGGATTGAACCGGCAACCCGCATTCGCGAACAGCAGCGGCAGGGGAACGGCGGCATGAGCGGCAGGCCCCGAAGTTCGAGCTCTAGTCAGGACGCGGGCCGGTCACGGCGGCCAACTCGGATTGTCCAGGTCCGCGCCCCGGAAGCATGAATCCCAGATTGTTCGCCACCTGACGCAGGTTTCCAGGGACGCCGGCGTGGATCGGCGAGTTCACCACGCGGTGCGGGCCCTCGGCGGTGCGCATCACCAACGTCGTGGAACCGCCGCCGTCGAGATTCAGCGCGTCCCAGGCACCCAGTTCCTGATAGACGGCCGCCAGCTCTGCCAGCGTCAGGCCGACGGCCGTGCCGGGCTGCCGCCCGTCCGCGACGATCAGCCACAGCGTGCGACCGGCGCGGTCGGTCCCGACGGCGGTGCGCGGATTGGCCCCACCGAAGCTGGACGCGTGGTCGGCGTCGTCGACCACAACGCCCCCGTCGTCGATCAACATGCGAAAGCCGGGGATGATGTGCCAAACGTCGTGCGACCCCAGCGGCGGAGCCCGCAGCGACACCCGCCCGTCGCGCGAGATATACATCGCTCCGTAATCCTTGACCGCCGTCGAGAAGACGCGACCCTCGACCGCGGCCAGCCCGGCCACGTCCATCGGCTCGCCGGTGCGCGCCCGCAGCGGACCGAACGCGCTGGTGTTGACGGCCAGGTCCACAGCGCGACGACGGGCGAACTCGAGCGTGGTTTCGGAAAGCGTCTCGAACGACTGGCCGGCCGGCGCGCTGGTCGGGTTCGGCTCGGTCATCGCGATCGAGACGCCGGCGGCATCCAGGTTGATGGTCACCACCCAGACGCGTTGCGGACGCGGTTGATCGAAGATCAGTAGTTCGGTGCGAACAGCCGGCGCGAACGCCGAGAGTAGCCGTCGCTCGCGCGGATTCGCCAGCCAGCCGCGCGCGGCTCGCGCCGCCTCAGCGGCGCTGCCTTCACTCCGCCGAGGTTCGCCCAGCCCAACGCTGGGGAGAGAGTGCAGCAGTGCCAGCACGATCGCGCATCGCATCCCCATCCGAGTTCTCATAGGCTCTCCGGCATGGTGGCTGACGGCGGGCACTATGGGGGCAATCCAATCGACCGGCAAGCGACACTCGCCCCCGGGGATGCCGCCCGCGCCGAGTCGCTCGATGCGCTGCGCGGCTTGTCGATCCTCGCCATGGCCTTGTCGGGGCTTGTACCGATGGGCCCGTTGCCGCAGTGGATGTACCACGCCCAACTCATCGCGCCTGAGATGAAGACCGACCTGACGGTTCCCGGGCTGACCTGGGTCGATCTCGTCTTTCCGTTCTTCCTGTTCTCGATGGGCGCGGCCGTTCCGCTCGCGATGTCTCGGCGACTCGCAAGAGGCGATGGGTGGCCGGGGCCGCTGCTGACGCTGCTGCGGCGATTCCTGCTGCTCGGCGCGTTCGCCATCTTCGTCAAGCACATCTCGCCGACCGTGATCGCCCATCCGCCCGGTCCGCGGGCGTGGCTGCTGGCCCTGCTCGGCTACGTGCTGCTCATGCCGGCGCTGGTCCGGCTGCCGGCGGCGTGGCCGATGCGACGGATCGCGCTGCTTCGCTCGCTAGGCTGGATCGGGTGCGTCGCGCTGATGGTCTATCTGGCCGTGCAACCGGGCGACTCGCTTGCCGGCCTGGCCGCTCGCATCGTTCGGACCAGCGACATCATTATGGTGGTGCTCGCCAACGCCGCCGGGTTTGGTGGGCTGGTCTGGCTGCTGACACGCGTCCACCCGGCCGCGCGGCTGGCGGTGATGATGGCGCTGATCGCCTTCCGGCTGGGGCACGCCCAGCCCGGCTGGGTGCGTGCGGTCTGGAACTGGTCGCCGATTCCGTGGCTTTACCAGTTCCACTACCTCCAGTACCTCCTGATCGTGCTGCCCGGGTCGATCGTCGGCGACGCTCTGCTGCGATGGCGGAGCGCCCGGCCGCCCGTCGCCGATGGTTCGCCGGTGGCGGTGTGGAGTCATCGCCGACTGGCCGCGCTGGCACTCGTGATGGTGCTGCTGGTGGTCGGTGTCCTGGTCGGTCTGCAATCTCGCGCGCTGACCGCGACGGCGGCGGGCTGCGCCGTGTTGTGTATCGCGGGCGGGTGGCTGGTGCGCGATCCGCGCACGGGGTACGAGTCATTCCTGCGAAGGGTCTTCGGCTGGGGAGTGGCGTGGCTGCTGATCGGGCTGGCGCTCGAGCCCTATGAGGGCGGCATCAAGAAGGACCGCGCGACGCTCAGCTACTACTTCGTCACCAGCGGCCTGGCCTCATTCGCCTTGGTGTCGTTGAGTCTGGCTGTCGACGAGTTCAAGTTGCGGCGCGGTTGGAATCTTCTCATCGCGACCGGTCAGAACCCGCTCATGGCATACGCCGGCATCCGCAGCCTACTCCATCCGCTCACCGGGCTGCTGGCACTGGATGCATGGGTCGCGCGGCACTCGCCGTCTCCCTGGTTTGGCGTGGCGTGGGCCGCGGCCAAGACGCTCGTGCTGGCAGCGCTGGTCGGCTTCTGCGCGCGGCGCCGCGTCGTCTGGCGCATCTGAAGGTCATCCGGCGATCACAGGCCATCAGCCTTCGTCGTCCTTCTCGTCGTCATCTCCGGACTTGCCGCCTTCTTCGTCCGCATCCGAGGCCTCGTCGGACTTGGGCGCCTCCTCCGCGTCGCTCTCATCACCGGAGGGCGTCTCCTCGGCATCCATCGAGCGCTCCGCCTCTCCTTCGGCCTCGGTGGTGGGCGCGGCTTCGGCCGGCGCGGTGGCCTCGGGCGCGGGCGGCACCAGGCCGGAGCCCG
>CAZNUJ010000077.1:0-5069 GCA_964576285.1 uncultured Planctomycetaceae bacterium
GAGGCAACTCGATCCGCGGCGCGCCGCCGCCCAGCCGCGCGGCGGTCTCGTCGAGCTGCGCCTCGCCCTGCGGCAATTGCGCCGCCGTGAGCGGCTTGCCGTGATTGCTGACGTCGGCCAGCAGCTCCACGCCCCAGCCCTTGCGGGTGCGCGCCACCACCGCCACCGGCTGGGCCGCGTCCGGCGCGGCCGGCAGGTCCGACAGCGCCGCCATGAGTTGCTCGGCGTCGTGCCCGTCGCACATCCGCGTCCGCCATCCGAACGCGTTGAGCTTGGCCGCCAGCGCTTCGGCCGACTGCTGCCGCGACACGTATCCCGCCTGCCCCTGTCCGTTGCAGTTGAAGATCGCGACGACACCGCCGAGTTGATGGTCGGCGATGAAGTCGGCCGCCTCCCAGATCTGCCCTTCGCGCGACTCGCCGTCGCCGATGATCGTGAAGAACCGGTTGCCGCGTCCGTGCACCCGCGCCGCCAGCGCCAGACCGGCCGCGACGGACAAGCCCTGCCCCAGCGAGCCGGTGGCGGCGTCGAAGAACGGGAATCCCTCGGCCGGATTCGGATGACCGTCGAGCGGGCTGGCTTGCTCGCGCAGTTTGAGCAGATCCTCGAACGTCACCGGCCGCGCGCTGCCGCGGTCGCGCCCCGCCACGCCGCCGAGATCGGCGTACGCCGCGTAGACCGCCGGCACGGCGTGTCCCTCCGACAGCACCAGCCGATCGGCCGCGATGTTCCACGGATCGCGCGGATCGAAGCGCATGACGCGCCGCGTCAGCGTGACGATGATGTGCAGAATCGAGAGCGAACTGGACGGATGCCCCGATCCGGCCGCGGTCGTCATCCGCAGCACGTGCCGGGCCAGTTCGATCGCCTTGAGGTCGACCTGTCGCGCCAGGCTCATCTTGATCCCTCCGGCCGATGTTTCGCTGACGTCGATGCGGCAGAATGGCCGCGACGCCGGACCACCGCAAGCCGCGCGCGGCGCAAAAAAAGCAGCGACAGCCCGGTTGGACTGTCGCTGCGTCGTGACGTGGTGGACGGAGGCGCCGGGTTACGGCGTCATGATCGCGTCCGACCGGCTGTTGAGCAGGATCGTGCCCGTCGTCACCTGCCCGCTGGGCGACAGGTTGATGTTCGGGTACGTCTGGCCCGGGTCGACGTTCGCCGTCGGACCGGTGCCGATGATCGTGTAGATGTTGTCGTTCGGGCGACCGCCGGTGCCGGCGATGCCCGCCAGGCCGACGCCCGGCTCCTTGGCCGACTCGGCGTGGGCATCCTGGAACAACACGTTGCTGACCTCGCGGTTGGTGTGGTTGGCGCTGTTGCCCTTGAACGCCGACTGGCGGTCCTGGGCCGCGCTGGTCGCCGACGGGAGTCCGCCCTTCATCCGCGGGTTGGCGTCAGCCAGAACCGGCCAGCGCGGGTCGGTGCCGGCGGTGCCCAGCGGGCGCGGCCGCTGGAACTGCGCGGTCGACTGCGAGTGCTGGTACTGGTAGCCGTAGCTCAGGCGGGTCGAATCCGCGAAATCGTAGTGGATCGAGTAGTCCTGGGCCGGGTCGGCCTGGTCGTTCGTGCTGGGGCAGATGAACTGCTTCGGGGTCGAGTTCAAACCGCGCAGCAGCAGCCACAGGTCGACCGTCGGCGAGGCGAACTGGTCGCCGTTCGTCGAGGGGATCTGCGTGACCTGGAGGATGTTGCGGAAGTTCGGGTTGAAGTACATCGCCATGCCGGCCGGGCTCAGGCCGCAGTACATCGGGAAGATGTCGCCGTCCTGGGCGTAGATGTGCATGGCCTGCCCAATACCCTTCTGATTCGCCAGACAGACCGTCCGCTTGGACAGCTCGCGGGCGCGCGAGAGGGAGGGCAGCAGGATGGAGATCAGCAGCGCGATGATCGCCACGACCACCAGCAGCTCGATCAGCGTGAACGCCGATCTTCGGATTCGATTCATGGATCACTCCTTTTCTTGCGGACCGCTCTTCGTTCGGTCGTCGGCCGTCGCCGGACGAGGACCCCGGGATGAAACGGATAATGGCATTCGCCTGCTCGCCGCACACGCCGTCGGCTCGAGCGTGGCACGGATCCTCGCGGGTCCCGGCCTGTGGTTCGATCCCGTCCGCTTGGTCCGCTTTCACGCGGGCGGGACTTTCGATCACGGGTAGTCGAGACGTTCCGCACGACCTCGCGTCGTCGGCTCGATACCCGAAGACTGTCGATCGCTTGCCGCCGTATGGTGCCGGCGCGCAGTCAGCAGCGCAGCCTTCGCGGCCGCACGCTCAACAGGGGTGTGATTCGTGAGGTTTCAGCGGGGCGCTCGGCGGGACGTCTAGGACGCACTAAGGGATGATGGCGACCGTCTAGAGTGAATACTATACAGAATAAACCGGCGTCCGATGTCTGCTCCGCGTCGATGCTGGGTCCTCTCGATACCCACCACCGCAGGAAATTATACAACCTTCGCGCCCGGCGGGTCAACCGATAACCGCCGCGATTTTGCCCGTTTTTTCCCCGTTCAGACCACGATTACCCGCTGGCTGATCCGCTCGGCGTCGTATTCGCCCAACCCCAGCCGGGCCGCCGTCTGGAGCTGACGTGGCACCTGGGGGGCCGGGAGAAGCCCCGGCTGGTTCCGTAAGGTTCGCAGCCGATTGAGAATATCGAATCCGCACGCATCCGCCGCGACCGGGTCGGCCGAGATCAGCAGGCCGGCGAAACGCTCGATATCACCCTCGTTGGCCTCCGGTCCGCCGTCCGCCACCACCCGGATGGCGTTGACGATATTGAGCCGCAGGCGCGACCGAATCGGCAGGCTGGCCACGATTTGCCCGATGGCGGGGTCGCACCCCCCGGCGTGGAATCGGGCCGGATGCCGCACCAGCCCGTGCGACAGGTTCTTGAGGCACCCCGTCATCACGGCCGCGTGATGCGTCTTGAGGAAGGGCACGTTGATGATCGCCGTGACCTGGTCCACGAACCCCACGAATTGGTCGCGCCCACAGCCGAAATCCACCGACCGCTGCGAGTAGCGTCGTTCCGCCGGCCGCGTTCGGTAGCCCGCCACGGCGTTCGCGCCTTCCTCCAGCAGGACGATGCGATCCGGGTCGAAGCCGCCGTGTCGCGCCAGCGACTTCACCAGCGCCTCCGCCATCAGCGGCGTCGTGCCGATCCGCTCCGCGCCCGATTGGTTGAACTTGATGCCGATGATGTCGTCGTCGCCGAACAAACGGCGCCAAGCCCGCCCGACATCCGCTTCGCCCGTAAGCTGCGTCAGACCCTCTCCCAGCATCGTCTCGAGCTTGACTGGCCGGATGGCGTGTCCGGAGAACAGGTGCTCGGATCGGACCTCGACCACGTCCGCCGGCGCGGCGCTGCTCAGGCCGCCGCCGACCGCGCGAAACGTCGCGGCGGGTTCAGACGCGCCGACCGGCGCGCGGCCCAGCAGCCACCCGGCCGCCGCCGCGCCGCCGTACTGGATGAACCGCCGCCGGCTGCAACGATCCGGCGCGAACGGGTTGATGCGTCGTCGTCTCACGATGCGATGGCGCTCGACCGGGACCGCCGCCGGCCCGTTCGCCCCCGCTCGGTTGACAGGCACGCGGCGTCGTCCGAAAGTTTATCGACCGGTTCGGCGGACGGGCTTTCAGCCACCGCCCGCGATTCGACCGCTGAAACACGGGATGGTGCGGCATGGCGGCAACGATCGCCGACCGATTCGAGCGTGCCCGCGCGGCCTGCGCTCGGGCCGGTCAGGAACACCTGCTCCGATTCTGGTCTCAACTTGATGACGCCCGGCGGCACGAACTGCTGGCCGACATCGAGCGGATCGACTTCGCGCCCCTGCCGGGGCTGATCGACGGCTTCGTCCGCCGCCGACCGCCGCACGCCGAACTGGGCGTGCTCGAACCCGCTCCGCACATCTCGTTGGCCGACGTGCGCGCCGACGGCGACGAGATTCGCGCCGCCCGCGCGGTCGGCGAGGGCTTGCTGGCGCGCGGCGAGGTGGCCGCGCTGGTGGTGGCGGGGGGGCAGGGCACGCGCCTCGGGTACGACGGGCCGAAAGGCTGCCTGCCGGTTTCACCCGTGGCCGGCAAGCCGCTGTTCCAGCTCTTCGCCGAGCAGATTCTCGCGACGCAGCGCCGCGCCGGCCGCCCGCTGCGCTGGTACGTCATGACCAGCCCCGGCAACGACGCCGCCACGCGTGCGTTTTTCGCCGAGCGCGCCCACTTCGGCCTCGCGCCCGAGCAGGTCATCTTTTTTCAGCAGGGCGTCATGCCGGCCTTCGCGCCCGACGGCCGCATCCTGCTCGACCAGCCGCACCGCGTGGCCCTCTCGCCCGACGGACACGGCGGCACGCTGCTGGCGCTGGCCGCGTCCGGCGCGCTGGCCGACATGGCCGCCCGCGGCATTGAGTACATCAGCTATTTTCAGGTCGACAATCCGCTGGTGCTCTGCCTCGATCCGCTGTTCCTCGGGTTGCACGCCCGGCGCGGCAGCGAGATATCGTGCAAGTTCGTCGCCAAGGCCGACGATCACGAGCGCGTCGGCAACATCGTGCTCGCCGGCGGAAAGCCGCATGTCATCGAGTATTCCGATCTGCCCGAGTCATTGGCGATCGCCCGCAACCCCGACGGTTCGCGCCGCTTCGACGCCGGCAGCGTCGCCATTCACGTGCTCTCCCGCCGCTTTGTCGAGCGATTGACCGCCGATCGCTCGCGCTTCGCCCTGCCGTGGCATCGCGCCGACAAGAAGGTGGCGTACGTCGACCTCGACTCCGGCCGTCGCGTCGAACCGGCGTCGCCCAACGCGGTCAAGCTCGAGGCCTTCATCTTCGACGCCCTGCCGCTGGCCGAGACGCCGCCCGTGCTGCTCGAAGTGGACCGCGCCGAGGAGTTCAGCCCGGTCAAGAACGCCACCGGCGTCGATTCGCTCGCCACCGCGCGGCGCGACATGATCCGTCGCGCCGCCCGCTGGCTCGAGCCGGCCGGCGTGCGCGTCCCGCGCGACGCCGCGGGCGAACCGGCCGTGCCGATCGAGATCAGCCCGCTGCGGGCGCTACGCGCGGGCGACCTGTT
>CAZNUJ010000078.1:0-4746 GCA_964576285.1 uncultured Planctomycetaceae bacterium
ACCGGCGCCGGAGCCGGCGTCGGGCGGGCCGCGCCTGAACCGCCCGCCGCTCCGCGCCCCACGGCCGCGGCCGTCGACACGGCTCGTCCGGCCGTCTCATCGGAAGCGCTGCCGGATTTTTCGCAGTGGGGACCGGTACGGCGGGAGCCGATCACGCAGATTCGCAAGACGATCGCGCGGCAGATGACGCGGGCGTACACGCTGATTCCGCACGTGACGCACTGCGACTTCGCCGACGTCACCGACCTCGAGAGTTTCCGCAAGCAGCACGCCGAGGTTTTCAAGGACAAGGGCACCAAGCTGACGCTGACCACCTTCATCGTGAAGGCGGTGGCCGGCGCGCTGCAGCAGTTCCCGCAGCTCAACTGCTCGTTCGACGACCAGGCGGGCGAGATCATCTTCAAGGACTACGTTCACATCGGTATCGCGGTGGACACACCGCGCGGACTGGTGGTGCCGGTGCTGCGCGACTGCGAGCGCAAGAGCCTGCTGCGGATCACCAAGGACCTGGCCGACCTGGCCGAGCGGGCCCGCGCCGCCAAGTTCGACATCGCCGAGCTGCGCGGCGGCACGTTCACGATCACCAACGTCGGCGCGCTGGGCGGCACGTTCGTCACGCCGATGATCAACTGGCCCGAGGTGGCCATCCTCGGACTGGGGCGCTCGGCCTGGCAGCCGGTGGTCCGCGACGGCCAGATCGTGCCGCGCATGATGCTGCCGCTGTCGCTGTCGTTCGACCATCGCGTGGTCGACGGCGCCGACGCGGCCCGCTTCACGCGCGCGGTCATCAGCTACCTCGAGAACCCGCTCAATCTGCTGATGGTGTCGTAGCGCCGGTTCGAACGGCGAGTCGATGCGGCATCGGCGGAGCGGCGGCCGCGCGGGAGCGCTCGCCTGTTTGCGTTGCGAACAGGGTGCCATACGCGCGCTCACCGCTGGTGAAGTGTTCAATCGCTTGCAGGCCCATCGCCTCGTAGTCCGTCGGCGAGAGGTCGGCTAGGCCTGGCCAGAAGCCGTAGCGCGAGCGCGACAGGCGTCGCACTTCGCTCCAGTCGACGTACAGGTGCGAATAACCGCGCGCCGTTAGCCAGGCCGCGGGGCTTTCGGTGCGGGGCGGCGCGTCACGCCACGCCGCCACGTGCTCGGAGAAGGGGTTGCGGCTGAAGACGACGTGATAATCGCATCCGCGCGGCAGGTAGAACGCGCGGGCGTCGCCGACGACCAGCACCCGGCCGCCGCCGTCGCAGATCTCGCGCAGGCGCGGCAGGTGCGCCGTGCCGGGCCACTGGCCCTCCAGCATCCAGTGCGTCGCGCCGAACGCCTGAATGGCGAACACGCCGGCCGTCGAGAACTCTCGCAACACGGTCCGCCCGTTCCATGCGGACGCGCCGAGCACCGTGAGGACCGCGGCCGCGCGCACGAGGTGTTGCCGGTCAGCGGCCGCGAGTCCCATCAGCAGCGCTGTCGTCGCGAGAAGGCCAATGGCGAATCGGTCCACCAGATGCGTCAGCGAAGCCCATCCCGCCGCGATGACGAGGGCGCAGATGAGGCAGGCGCCCGCCAACCGGCGCGAATGTGTGTGCGGGGGGTCGGCGGCGCGGCGCAGCGCGATCGCCAGACCGAACAGGATCGCCAGCACGGGCGTCGGTCCGTAGAGCTCATTGGCGGCGACACGTTCGCCCAGCGCGCGGAGCCGGCCGCGCGCGGAGCGGTCCTCCGGCGCGGGGCGGTGGCCCTCTGCCCAGCGGGCCGCGGCCTCGTCCGACCAGACGCCCGGTCGCTCCGGCCAGATGGTCCGGGCCAGCGGAAAGACGGGGTTGCCGGTGTTGACAACGTTCCGCACCGCCCACGGGGCGAAGGCCGCTGCCACGGACACAGTGAATACCACTGCGACGCGGACGCGCCGCTTCGCAAACGCGAACCACGCGATGGCCAGCGGCGCAGCGCCCAACGGCAACGCGGTGTACTTGAACCCGCCCGCCAGTCCGGCCAGCAGGCCGCCGACCATCGCCCAGCGCGGCGCTGCGTCATGAGCGCGTAGCCCGCGCGACGCGCACGCCAGCGAGAGCGTGAGCATCGCCAGCATGCCGTTCTCGACGTAGGCGACGCCGCTCAGGTAGGTCAGCATCGGGCAGGTGGCAACCGTCAGACCGGCGACGACGCCCGGCAGCCGGCCGAACTCCCGGCCCGCCAGCCACGCGCCCCCGACGGCGAGCGCGGCGAGCAGGAGGTTGACGAGCTGCGCGGAATAGACGCCGCCGATCGGCGAGCCGTGCAGCACGAACGAAAGCAGGTAGAGCATCTCGGCGCTCTGCGGAAAATTGGTGTAGATATTGTGCGGCAGGTGCACGATACGACCGGCGTCGAACCACTCCCGTGGCCCGCCGAAGTGATACTCGAGCACGTCGTAGCCATTGCCTTCGGCCGGCCAGAGATAGCCCGGCGGACAGGTCGCGGCCGAGATGGCCAGCAGCGCGAACGGCACGGCCGCCAGCCAGCACCAGCGATGGTACGGTCGTCGCGCGTCGCCGGACGGGGCGTCGGACTCCGGCGGGCGACGTGTTTCAGCGATGAGCGACGCCGCGCGAGCGACGCCGGCGGCGATCGCGGCGGCCACAATCGCCCACCACACCCCGGTCGACAGTACACCGAGGGCGCCCAGCGCCAGCACCAGCATGGCCAGCAGCCCCGCGCCGAGGCCCGCGCCGATCAGCCATTGCCAGCGCGGCGGTTGGCGATGCAGGCCCAGCGCGCGCACGGCCCACAGGCCGATTCCAACCGCGGCCAGGCCGATGGCCGTCGCGACCGCGCCATCGACGACGAGGATGCTCAGGATGGTGAGGAGCGCGGTCGCCGTCATGCGCCGCGATGGTAACGATCGAGCAGCCGTTCGAACCAGCGCCGCCAGCCGTCGCGACCGCGGGCGCGCAGCAGATTGACGGAGCACTCTCGACAGAGCCGCTGGTCGATTGCCTGCCGCGCGTTGTTCGTCACGCCGCGTTGCAACATGATCGCGCGAGCTCGCGTCAGTTCTTCCGACAGTGTCTCGGCGACGTCATCCATGCTGTGCCCAGCCGTCGCCCAGCCGCTCGCCGACCATGCGCTCGTAGCTGGCGTAGCGCTCGAGATGAATGTCGCCCGCCTCGACCGCCGCCCGGATGGCGCAGCCGTCTTCACGCAGATGGCGGCAGTTGTGGTACTTGCACCGCCCGATCAGCGGGCGGAACTCGATGAAGTAGGCCTCGACCTCGTCGGCCGGCACGTGCGCCAGTTCGAACTGTCGCAACCCCGGCGTGTCGACCACCCAGCCGCCGAACGACAGCCGCACCAGCTCGGCCACGGTGGTGGTGTGTCGACCGCGCCGGCTGGTTTCGCCGAGCTCGCCGACGCGGCGGTTGACGTCGGGATCGATCGCGTTGAGCAGCGAGCTCTTGCCCACGCCGCTGATGCCCACGAACACGGACGTCTTGTCGCGCATCACCTCGCGGCACTCGTCCAACCCGGCCGAGAGCGTCACGCTGGTCGGCAGCACCGTGTAGCCGATCTCGGTGTAACGCGCGCAGACATCCTCGATGAACTCGTCGGACCGCAGGTCGATCTTGTTGATCACGATGATCGGTTTGAGCCCGCCTTTGTGGGCCGCCACCAGGAAGCGGTCGAGCAGGTGCGGCCGCAGGGTCGGTTCGTCGGCCGCCGCCATGACCAGCGCCTGGTCGACGTTGGCGGCCAGCACCTGCACGCGGTCCTCGTACTGGCGGGTGAGGGTCGTGGTGCGCGGCTCGACGTGTTCGATCACGCCTTCCTCGCTGGCGGTCGTCGCGAAGCGCACGCGGTCGCCGACGGCGAGCGGTTGACGCGTGCTCTTGAGCCGCGACCAGAGTACCCGTCGCACGGTGCAGTTCAGCCGCCGACCATCGGCGTCGACCTCGGCGATCAGTCCGCGCACGGCCACGATGATCCCGATCGGCAGCGCGGCCGCATCGAGCGGGGCGTGCGAGTCGTCGGCCACGATGATGGTGCGCTTGCGGGCCAGGTCGCCCTTGCGGCCGACGGACTCGGCCGTCGCCGCGTCGTCCGTCTTGTCGCTTTCCTGACGGACGCCGCGCGTCCAAGCCTGCTTGTCGCGGGCCACGCGATCGCGGTTGCGGCGCAGGTCGACCCGCACCTTGCGTCCGCGGCGCGGCCCCGGCGACTCACCGGCCATTCGCGCCTCCTGGCGCCTGCGCGGGCGCGGTGGCCGTGGTCGTTGGCCGGCGGACCACTCGCACGACCACCAGACCTTCGGGATCGGGCTGCGTGGCCGGGGCGGTGGCCGCCGCCGCGGCCGTGGTGGTGGGTGTCTTGCGTTTGGGGCGGAGCCACTCGCGCAGACCATCGCGGGTGAACTGCCGCTCGCCCGCTTTCAGGCGGAACGTGCATTCGTGCCGGCCGGTGGCGGGGTCGAGCTCGCCTTGCGCGGCGAAGAGGGCGTCGGCCAGCAAGTCGGGCGATCCGCGCAGCGAGACGGTCGTGCCTTCCGAGCCCATGCCGGCGAACGCAATGATGACGGTCTGCACGGTCAGCCCGGGCTGGTCGAAGGCCAGCATGCGGCGGCACGCCTGCGACGCGCTGTCCTCGGTCGGGCAGAGCAGCATCATGAAGGTGACCCACTCGCCGGCCGGGTTGAACATCGGCCGCTTGACCGGCGAGCCGGCCGCGGCGGCGGGTGGCGGCGCGGCGGGTTGCGGCGGCATGGGTGCCCGCGGC
>CAZNUJ010000079.1:0-4474 GCA_964576285.1 uncultured Planctomycetaceae bacterium
GGCTCGTCCGGCGGTTCGGCCGCGGCCGTTGCCGCCGGCGTCGTGCCGCTGGCGCTCGGGTCCGACACCGGCGGCTCCATCCGCCAGCCGGCGGCCATGTGCGGCGTGTGCGGGCTGAAGCCGACCTACGGGCGCGTGTCGCGCTACGGGCTGGTGGCGTTCGCGAGCAGTCTCGACCAGGTCGGTCCGCTGGCGCGCGACCCGCTCGATCTGGCGCTGGCCATGAACGTGATCGCCGGCCGCGATCCGCGCGACTCGACCAGCGTCGATCACCCGGTGGATGACTACGTCGCCGCGTCGCGGGCCGCGCTCGACCACGTTCGAATCGGCGTGCCGGCCGAGTTCTTCGGCGAGGGCCTCGCGGAAGACGTCCGACTGGCGGTCCTGGGAGCGATCGACGACCTGCGGGCCCAGGGCGCCGAGCTGGTGGAGGTGTCGCTGCCGCACGCGCCCTACTGCGTGGCCTGCTACTACGTGGTGTGCATGGCCGAGGCGTCGAGCAATCTGGCGCGCTACGACGGCGTGCACTACGGCCGCCGCGCGGCCGACGCGCGCGACTACGTCGAGGTGTACACGCGCTCGCGCGAGCAGGGCTTCGGGGCGGAGGTCAAGCGACGGATCATGCTCGGCACGTACGTGCTGTCGAGCGGCTACTACGACGCCTACTACCTGCGGGCCCTCAAGGTGCGGACGCTGATCCGGCGCGACTATGAGGCGGCCTTCGAGGCCTGCGACCTGATCGTCGGCCCGACGACGCCGACCGCGGCGTTCCGCCTTGGAGACAAGACCGCCGATCCGCTGCAGATGTACCTGGCCGACATCTACACCGTCTCGGCCAACCTGGCCGGCATTCCGGCCCTGTCGATCCCCTGCGGCTTCACCGCCGACGGCCTGCCGATCGGCCTTCAATTACAAGGCCCGCACTTCCGCGAGTCGCGCCTGCTGGCCGCCGCCCGCGCCTACCAGCAACGCACCGACTGGCATCGCCGGCGACCGGCGGTATGACGAGAAAGCGACAAGGCATGTCGGTTTCAGAGGACCACGGAAGCGTCAGAAACCAGAGCAGGTGGCGGAAACCGTCGCGAGTCAGCGGCGGGCACGGCGCAGCATGGCGATGCCCGCGCCGAGCAGCAGCAGGCTCGCCGGCTCGGGCAGGGTGACGATCCAGCCTTCGACGTCGCGGTCGGGGTTCACGCCGAAGCCGACGATGGTCAACCCGTCGGCCGAGATGCCGGTGGCTCGCGACAGCACCCAGCCCGGGGCGAAGACGCCGTACTGGGCCATCACGTCCTGAACCCGCTGCATGCCATCCGCCTCGGTCCAGTAGAACGCCTCGGCGCCGAGACTTGTGCTTCCGAAGCCGACCACGACCGAGCCGTCATCCGAGATCGCGTAGGCCCGGCTGTCAAAGCCGCCGCCAGGCAGGTCTCCCAAGCCGACCATGCCGCCCGACTGCGTCCAGCGGAACGCCTCCAGACCGTTGGGGCCGAAGCTCTCGCCGACGATGACCGAGCCGTCAAAGCTGACGGCCCGCGCGGCGCTCTGGAACAGTCCGCCCGGCAACTCGCCGATGCCCACCATGCCGGACGACTGCGTCCAGCGAAACGCCTGCTCGCCCTGCGCAGAGAAGCTGGCGCCGACGATGGTCTGGCCGTCGCCCGAGATGCCCAGCGCGCCGCTGCGGAAGATGCCGCCCGGAAGATCACCCAGCCCGATCATGCCGGTCGCCTGCGTCCAGCGGAACGCCTCCAGACCGCCGGTCGAGAAGCTCTGGCCGACGACGATCGTCCCGTCCCGCGATACGTCGTTGGCCCGGCTGTAGATGTCGCCGCCCGGCAGGTCGCCGAGGCCGATCATGCCCCCACCCTGAGTCCAGCGAAACGCCTGGTAGCCGGTCGTTCCCACGCCCTGACCGACGATCACCGAACCGTCGGCGGAGGTCGCGGTGGCCTCGCTCTCAAAGACGCCGGCAGGCAGGTCGCCGATGCCGACCAGTCCGCCGCCGGAGGTCCAATAGGCCGCTTCTTGGCCGAAGCCGCCGTCGCTCGAGCCGACCACGACCTGTCCGTTGGCGGAGACGCCGTCAGCACTGCTGCGGAAGCCGAATCCGACCAGATCTCCCATGCGCTGAAACGAAGGCGTGGCGGCGAGGTTGACGTTAATCGAGGCCATGAAGACGCCGGCACATGTGGCCGCGGCGCAAAGGGACCGTAAAGATCGCAGCATGAGCCCTCCTCCTGATTCCTGGCGAGCCGACACGGTTGCTCTGACCCGGTGGAGCCGCGCACCGGCACTTCGGCCGGGGACGCTCCTCCGAACTCGCAATCGTCGGGTTGCTTCTTTTGACCGCTTCTTTCTGGCTCGCCAGCGCGTCCCCTCGCACCGCGCTAACCGCAGTCTAGCACGAGGACGCATCCGATACAAGGAAACCCCTCGACTGCAACTGCGAGGCCGGCGGCGCGGTCCCGAGACTGACGGGGCCGACAGGATCGCCGAGCCTTCATTGAAATCGTATCAAATTGGTACTATATTTGCCGCTCGGCGAACGTTTGTCGAAACCGCCGGCATCCGCCTCTGGGAGTCAACGCAGCGATGATTACTCGCGACCAAGTGCTCGACGCCCTGCGGCGCGTGCAGGACCCGGAACTGAACAAGGATCTCGTCACGCTCAACATGATCAAGGACGTGGCGATCAGCGACGGCCGGGTGCGCATCGGCGTGGAGCTGACGACCCCGGCGTGCCCGCTGAAGGACAAGATCCAGGCGGACGTTCATCGCGAAGTGAAGCGAATCGAGGGCGTCCGCGAAATCGAGATCGACTGGTCGGCGCAGGTCCGCGCGACCGTGAAGGCAGCCACCCAGCTTCCGGGTGTCCGCAACGTCGTGGCGGTCGGCGCGGGGAAGGGTGGCGTCGGCAAGTCGACCATCGCGGTGCTGCTGGCGGCCGGACTCAAGCGAGCCGGCGCGCGCGTCGGTCTGATGGACGCCGACGTCTATGGCCCGTCCATTCCGAAGATGCTGGGCGTGGAGTACGAGCGCCCCGGCGTGCGCGGCGAGAAGATCGTGCCGGTCGAGCGGCACGGCATCGCGCTGATGAGCATCGGCTTCATGGTCGAGAGCGAGCGGGCGATCATCTGGCGCGGGCCGATGGTCCACGGCGTCGTCAAGCAGTTCCTCGACCAGGTCGAGTGGGGCGAGCTCGACTACCTCATCGTCGATCTTCCGCCGGGCACCGGCGACGTCCCGCTGACCCTGTCGCAGGCCATCCCGCTCACCGGCGCGGTGGTCGTCTGCACGCCGCAGGAGGTGGCCCAGCTCGACGCCGTCCGCGCGCTGCGCATGTACCAGCAGCTCAATGTCGACATCCTCGGCATGGTCGAGAACATGAGCTACTTCATCGCGCCGGACACCGGCCGCGAGTACGACATCTTCGGCCGGGGCACGATCGAGAAGACCGCGGCCCGGCTCAAGGTGCCGTTTCTCGGCGCGATCCCACTCAACGTCGCCATCCGCAGCGGCGGCGATGACGGCGACCCGCTGGCCGCCTTCGAGCGGACCGACCCGCGCACGCGCGAGGCGGTCGAGGCGTTCGTCAAAAACACGGCGGGGCAGATCAGCATCCGCAACGTGTTGCGACCGGCCACGCTGGAACTCAAGATCACCTGACGCGACGCCGCGGCGTGCCGCCGCCCTTCCCATGCCCGCCGCCGCGCGCCAGAATCCGCCTCCATGACCCGCGTCAACGTGAGATTCCTCGGACCGGCCGCCGACCTCGCGGAGAAGGCGCAACAGGCTTACGAACTCGCGGCCGGCGAGACGCTCGGGCAACTGCTCGGCCGGGTGGTCGAGGAGCACCCGCGCCTCGGTCCGCTGCTCGGCGCGCGGCTGGCGGTCAATCGCCGGTATGTCGCGCTCGATCACGTGCTGGCGGATGGCGACGAGGTGGCGCTGGTGCCGCCGGTGTCGGGCGGCTGAGGAGCAGCGCGTGGGCGTCGCCGAGCGAGCCATGCTGACACAGGACGCGATCTCTGCCGCGGCGCTGGCCGACGGGCTGCCGCGCGCGGGCGTCGGCGCCGTCGCGACGTTCGAAGGCGTGGTCCGCGGCGAGCGTCGGGCCGACGGCGTCGCTTTGGCGGCGCTCGACTACCACGCCTACGACGAGATGGCCGTCGAACAGATGTCCCTGTTGTGCGACCAGGCGCGGCGCGACTTCGCCATCATCGACGCCGCCGTCGCCCACCGGGTGGGCACGATGAGGGTCGGCGAGGTGTCGGTCGCCGTCGCGGTCGTCGCCGCGCACCGCGACGCCGCCTTCGAGGCGTGCCGCTGGCTCATCGACGCGATCAAGGTCGATGTGCCGATCTGGAAGAAGGACGTCTGGGCCGACGGCCGCAGCGACTGGACGCCGGCGTCGTGAGCCGCCGCGCCGCGAGCGGTCGATCCGCCCCGGCACGCCGCCTGAAGCCCGCCGGCG
>CAZNUJ010000080.1:0-3997 GCA_964576285.1 uncultured Planctomycetaceae bacterium
CGGACGCTCGCGGCCGACGCGACGCGACTGGTGATCCCCGGCACGCTGCTGGTCAGCGCCGTGGCGCTGGTCGACGACGTGCATCGCTGCGTGACGGCCGACCTCAAGCAGCCCGGCGCGCCGCTCTATCTGGTCGGCCAGCCGACGCGCCCGCCCGGTCGCAGCGCCGGGAGCCGGCCGGAGTTCGACCCGGCGGTCGCCTGGCGCACGCACCTGCTGGTGGCCGAGCTGATCCGCGACGGGCTGGCGTCCGCGGTGCACGACGTGAGCGACGGCGGGTTGCTGGTGGCGCTGGCGGAGATGGCCATCGCCGGCGACCGCGGCCTGCACGTGCACGGCTTCGACGACTGGGCCTGGGAGGACGAGGAGCTCGACCGCTCGCCGTCGCTGACCGGCGGCGAAGGCGCCGACGCCGGCGCGTTCTACTTCGACGAGATGCCCGCGCTGTACCTGGTCGAGCCGCGGCTGGACACGTACGACGAGTTCCGCCGGCGAGTCAGAACGGCCCCGTCGCTGCTGGTGGCCACGGTCGCCGAGGACGACGCGCGTGGCGCGGCCGAGTTCAGTGTCGACACCCCCACCCCAAGCGAGGCCGTCTCCCGCATTCGGCTGAACGAGCTGCGCGAGCTCTGGCAGGCTCCGCTGCGCTGGTAGCGAGGTCGGCACTGAGCTTGCTGGTCGGTAGCCGGTTCGGCATGGAGTTGACCGCGGACATCCGCGGTCAGCTCCAAGAAGATCCGCTCGGGCGGGACGACGCTTTCGTTCCCGCAGAGAGCTAGGTTCCTCACGGCGAGACGGTAGTGAACACGGTCGGCGGTTCAGTAGATGGATCGTCGCTCTCTGCGAATCGGGCTGCCGTACTGCAGCCATTGTTCAGGGTGACGTCGCCGATCGCGATGCGCGTGCCACGGCTGTTGAGGGCTACGAACCGCGCGATCCCACTGTTCCCTGTCAGAATAAGAATGCCGCGCGGCATGTCCCATCGCGAAGTGCTCGTTCGGCTGAGTACGTTCCGCCAGGTTCGCAACAACCGGCAATCCGATCCACCTCGATCCTCAATCTCGATGCTGGCCACGTCCGCCGCGCCACGGTTGAAGCGGACGCTGGCCTGAATGTCGGTCCCGAACGGGCCGCGATTGGGTTCTAAGTCGATCGAGGCACTCACGTCCCAGCCGCCGATTCCGCTCATCACTCCGTCGGAGGCGTAGCCCTGGCCGCTGCCCCCACCGCCGCCCCCGCCACCGCCGCAGTCGAAACAGCCGCTTCCGAACGTGACCAGCCCAGCCAATGCCAGCAACGCGACGACACGGGAGGGATACTGTACTTTCACTTGCTCGTGAACAGACGACATGATCATAGTCCTCCGTACTTCTTGGTCAGAACTTTCCTGCGACACCCTCACGCGAAACCATCTGGCGAGGCACAGTGGGTCCACCTTGAGCATGAGTTGATCATCGAGTCGCAACGGTAACGCTGCCGTGCGACGGCGGGATTATCCATCCCCTGGATACCACGATTCCCGGATGGGGCTGCGGCGCTTGGGTCACCGCTTTTTCGAACTTGCTGAGCCGCGCTTCGATCTGTTCGGGTACGAGCTTGTTATCCGCTCCGGTCGCGCCGTCGACCATCCAGCCGATCAGCCCGCCGACCCAGATGTTGTTGATCGTCTTACCGGTCGGGACACGGCTGATGGCGAATTCCTGTCGCTCGTACCCCTCCAGTTCGATCGCGATGCGATGATCGGCCTTGCGCGATAGAGGCACCGAGCACGGTGTTGTGAACTCCTGAGACCCATCGACGATGACGCGGGCCCCGCACGGTTGCGAGTTGACAGCGATCTTCTGCGTGGTCCCATGCGTGACCGTTGCGCAGCCGCTTGTGCCCGCCACGCCAATCGCTAGGCCCGTGAGGCCCGGCGTCACTATAAGTCGTCTGAAGTGCCTGCCCATGACATGTGCTCCCGATTGAGACTGGCGATGCGCCCCGCGCCGCGGCAGGACCCCAGCGCCCTTCCACCGGATACATGCGTCGTCGCGGCCGGGGTGGCGCAACGCCCGTCCGCGGGTGGAGGCCGGATCGCGGTCGCGGGCCAGCATGGCTAAATCTTCAGTCGGCCATCAACAAGGCGCCGTGATCGATCCCCCTTGCGTCCCGCTCTGCCGCAGCAGTGAAGTCGAAATACGCCGCGTCCATTCATTTTTCGCCTCGGGAGACGGAGCCTCGTGAGCAGGCTACCCCCAAGCTCGGTGACGCAACTGCTGGCGGCGGGGACGCGACAGGGGCGAGCCGTCTCTGGGCCCTTCTCCAAGACCAACTGCGAGGGATGGCCAAGGGCTAGCTGGCGTCCGCGTCGGACGCTCGCGGCCGACGCGACGCGACTGGTGATCCCCGGCACGCTGCTGGTCAGCGCCGTGGCGCTGGTCGACGACGTGCATCGCTGCGTGACGGCCGACCTCAAGCAGCCCGGCGCGCCGCTCTATCTGGTCGGCCAGCCGACGCGCCCGCCCGGTCGCAGCGCCGGGAGCCGGCCGGAGTTCGACCCGGCGGTCGCCTGGCGCACGCACCTGCTGGTGGCCGAGCTGATCCGCGACGGGCTGGCGTCCGCGGTGCACGACGTGAGCGACGGCGGGTTGCTGGTGGCGCTGGCGGAGATGGCCATCGCCGGCGACCGCGGCCTGCACGTGCACGGCTTCGACGACTGGGCCTGGGAGGACGAGGAGCTCGACCGCTCGCCGTCGCTGACCGGCGGCGAAGGCGCCGACGCCGGCGCGTTCTACTTCGACGAGATGCCCGCGCTGTACCTGGTCGAGCCGCGGCTGGACACGTACGACGAGTTCCGCCGGCGAGTGAGATCGGCTCCGTCGCTATTGGTGGCCACGGTCGCGCCCGAGGACGCCCCCCGCCCGTCCGAATTCCGCTTCGACATCCCCGCGACCAGCGAATCGATCGCAAGCATTCCGCTGAACGAGCTGCGCAAGCTCTGGCAGGCTCCGCTGCGCGGGTAGCGATGTCGGTCCGATGTCATGCGGCGTGCGGTGACCGCCAGCGTCGCGAAGTCATCGCGCGAGCGAGGCGCCTTGAGCTTCCAGTCGAGCGAGGCCGAAGGCTTGTCGGGCAATCTGGGCACCGCGTTCCGCGCGGGCGGCTTCGAGTCGTTCGATGGCGGTTATGAGTGTGTCGCACGACAGACGTTCGTCGTCCTCGCGGCCCATCTTGGCCGCTTCGTGCGCCGCTCCGCAATGCCGCCACCGCGGGATCGGCCAAGGGCGTCAGGACGCATGAGGCTCGGCGGCGGGTGGCCGGAGAGAACCAGAGGAAAACCCTTGCAGAGACTGGGGCGACGAAGGGTATAATGCGCGAGGTGACCCGCCCGATCAGCCCCGTCGGCTGGGCGATACGGGCAACAGATACGCCGTGTTTGTGAGGAGCGGTGCAATGTCCATGGATCTGGAATGGCTTCGCGGGATCGCGAACGGTCTCTGTCCTGCTTTGCCGCAAGCGCTCTTTCCCATTCCCCTTTTCGGCTTCATGATGGGGCTGGTGGCACAAATCCTCTGCACCTTGGCAGAAGTGTTCCTATCGCTGCCCGATGAACTCCTTGCGCCGTTCTTCCGGGGATGACCTGCCCCCGGTTTACGTACCAGTCGCTGTGAGAGTCGAGTGTGCCGCTTGATTCTCCGCTGGCGCCCCGGCTGGCCCTCGGGGACGGGATGGAGGCGGAGTCTTGGGGGCAACACCCCCGGTCGATGGGAGGGAATTCCCTGAGGGGCTCCGCGCGTCGTTCCCATCGGCTCGCGAGCGCGGCCGGGGCCGGATCGCCCGGCGGCTAGCGCGGCTCGCAGTTGTCGTACGCGACTTGCCACGCCATGGCAAAGGACTCAGCGTCGACCGTGCGAGCGGCACGACTCGGCATTGGGCAGTCGAAGGGGTGTCATGCATGCATAACAGGCCGCTAAGAAAGTCCCTTGACGCATCGGGTATGGTTCATGACGACGGG
>CAZNUJ010000081.1:0-3992 GCA_964576285.1 uncultured Planctomycetaceae bacterium
GGCCCGCGCGCGGCGCCGCGACGGTGGTCGGCGGGCGGCTCAGCGCCCGCCCATCGGCTTGAGCGGCGGCTCGGCCAGCACGTCGTCGAACCAGGTGACGGCATCGCCCAGCGCGACCACGCCGGCCTTGCCGCCGACCAAGGCCTCGTCGCGCGCGTCGAGGATCAGGTTGCCCTCGAAGCGCACGAGAATGCGGGTGGTGACGCGCTCGGCCTGAAGCTGGTACCAGACGCGCTTCTTGAGCGAAAGGGGCTTGGACGTCAGCTTGGTCCGCTGGCCGTCGACCACCTTGTAGAGGGCGATTTCCTGGTTCTTGTGGTCGAGCACGACGGAGTAGAAGTTGTCCTTGTTCTTGTAGCCGAAGACCAGACCGCCCCCCATCGCGTTGTCGCCGTCGACGGCGCGAATCCGGCCGCGGATGTACATGTTCTTCTCGAACTTCACTTCCTCGTTGACCAGCAGGTTCATCGTGTCGGGGCCGTTGGCCGGCTCGACCACCGCCAGCACCTGCTTGCCGCCCTTGCCCTTGGCGTCCTCGATCACCTTCCACTCGACCGGCGAGCCCTCGCCGTTGCGGCGCGGTTTCCAACCAGCCGGCGTCTCATCAGGCGATGCCTTCTCGAACGTTTCGTTGAAGCGATCCTTGGGCGCCGGCTTGGATCCGCCGCCGGACGCCTGTCCGCCGAAGAGCCCGCTCATGGGATTGTCGATCGGCTTGAGCTTCTCGGCCTTGCCCTTGCTGATGGGCGTCAGCGTGGCCTCGCCGTTCGTCATGTTGCCGTCATCGTCGAAGCGGGCGTAGCGCAGCGTCACCTTCCTGCCGACCTGCGTCCCGGACAGGGCCGCCTGGAGTTCCTTGAGGTCGCTGCCGACGTCGGCGTCGCCGATGCCCATGATCAGGTCTCCGAACTTCACGCCGGCCTTGTCGGCGGGCCCGTCCTTCAGGACGGACGTGACCATCAGGCCCGGCTTCATGGCCGCCCAGGCCTTCTCGTTGGCCTTCTTTTCCTTTTCGCCGAGGGGCAGCGTGGCGATGGCCTTCTGTACGCGCTTGATGGCAGCTTCGTCTATCGGCGCAATGCTGACACCGAGGTAACCGCGGGTGTCCGCCGACTGTCCCGTCTCCCCCTGCCCATGCGCCGCCGCGACGTGCAGCGACAAGCCCAACCATACGCACCAGGTTGCTCGGATCATGCGTCCATCACCTCACTGGAACCGTCCGGGCCCAACTCGCCTGCTTTCGAACGCAGCATTCTAGCGACCCGCTCGACCGCTTGCGACGCCCGCCCCCGGGCGCCTGCCGGAAGGCGGTCGCGGCTGCGATGCCGACCACGGGACGCCGGACGGGAGCGGGCCTAGCTCGGCTGGCCGCCCGCGTCCGGAATGTGGTGGCGCAGGATGTGGTCGGCGACGCGCCGCGCGACGGCGGCCGTCGCCGGGGAACCCGTGACCTGGCGCGTGACGTACGCGCCCTCCATCGCCAGGCAGAGTTCCTCGGCCATCGCTTGCGGATCCGCGACGCCGGCCCGGGTCGCCAGTTCGCGGACGACGCCCTCAATGGCGCGCTTGTTCTCGGCGGCCGCGCGATGAGCCGGGTCGTGCGACAGCGGAAATTCCATCGCCACGTTGACGAAGAAGCAACCGCGATAGTCGTCGGACTCGATCACGTCCTGAACCACGTCCAGCATCGCGCGCAGCTGGGCCACCGGATCGCTGCCGCCGCGCTGCCGGATGGTGTCGGTGAAGACGGTTCGCCACCAGCGGTCATGAAAGGCGAGCACGTCGAGCACCAGGTCGTCCTTGCTCTCGAAGTGCTTATAGAACGCCGTCTTGCTGATGCCGACATCGTCGAGAATCTGGTCGATGCCGACGTTGCGAAAGCCGTCGCGATAGAACCGCCGGTTGGCGGCCTCGATCAATTTCTGGCGAGTGGACGACGACATGAGGGATTTCCCTCGGGCGCCACGTGTACCACGGGTAAACCCTGAGTGTACCACGAGTGCACTTGTCCGTTCACCAATTCAGGTCAAAGTTGATGAGTCGGCCGCCGACGTCCGGCGGCGTCATCACCAAGCTCAACCGGAGCCATCGGTCATGTCCACGTTCGTCGTTTGTCACCAGCTCGGCGCGGAGCCCAAGGCGTCGTTCGCGCGCCGCGCCCTGTTCCTGGCCTACGGATCGGTCGGCTACGCCCTGTTTCTGGCGGTCTATCTGTATGCCATCGGGTTTGTCACCGGGATGTTCGTGCCGCGCAGCATCGACGGGCCGGTGACCGCTGGCGGCCCGGCGGCGCTGGGGATCAACCTGGTGCTGCTGGTGGCGTTCGGATTGCAGCATTCGATCATGGCGCGCCCCACCTTCAAGCGCTGGTGGCTGCGCATCGTGCCGGAGCCGATCGAGCGCAGCACGTACGTGTTGATGACCAACGTGGCCCTGATCGCGCTGTTCGCCCTGTGGCGGCCGATGCCGGCGCTGGTGTGGGACGTGCAGATTCCAGCGGCGCGAGCGGCGCTGTGGGTCCTATGCGCGGCCGGGTGGGCGCTGGTGGTCTTCGCCACCTTCCTGCTGAACCACTTCGACCTGTTCGGCCTGAGGCAGGTGTGGTTGTACTTCCGCGGCCGGCCCTACACGCGCCTGCCCTTCAGCGTGCCGTTTCTCTATCGCCACGCCCGGCATCCGCTCTACGTCGGCTGGCTGACGGCCTTCTGGGTGACGCCGACGATGACGTTCGGACATCTGCTGTTCGCGTCGGTGCTGACCGCGTACATCCTGATTGCGATCCGGTTCGAGGAGCGCAACCTGCTGGAGGTCCACGGCGAGGATTACGCCCGGTATCGCCGCAGCGTGCCGATGCTGGCGCTGGGCCGGCGGCGCTCGCGCGAAGCAATCGCCGAGTGACGGCGGCGCGCCGCGCGGGCTACGTGCCGGGCTCGCCCGCGAGATACAACTCGTCCGGAATCGGCTGCGGCCGGCCGGAGCGGTCGATGCAGGCCAGCGTGCTGGCGGCTTCGGCGACGACGGTCGTGCCGCGCCGCAGCACGTAGCTGTGGTCGATGCGGGCGCGGGTCATGCGCTCGATGCGCGTCGTCAGCGTCAGTTCGTCGTCGTAGCGCGCCGGGCTGCGGAAGCGGCACTCGATCTTGGCGACGGCGAAGAGCACGCCGCGATCCTCGAGATCGCGGTAACGAAAGCCCGCCGCGCGGAGCAGCTCGGTGCGGCCCATCTCGAAGAACTCGAAGAACTTCGAGTGGTGCAGGTAGCCCATCGGGTCGCTCTCGGCGTAGCGCACTCGCAAGGAAATCTCGCACTCGCGCGGCGGCGGGGTCATGCGCGGCTCCTTTGATTCGATCGACGCGACGAAGATGCCTTTCGCCGACCGGTTGATCGCCGTGCCGGAGTCGCAACCGGCGACTCCAGCGCGGCCCGCACATGGCCGGCGTGCCGGGCGAGCAGCCGCTCGGCTTGCTCGCGCGACAGGTTGCGGCGATGCATGACGACGGCCGTCTTCACTCGGCCGCGGGCGGCGCGCAGCAGCGCGGCGGCGGCGTCGTACGGTCGGCCGGTCAGGGCGACGATGATGCGCGTGGCGCGGTCGGTCAGCTTGCGACAGGCGTAGGCGTTGAGGTCGACCATCAGGTTTTCGAAGACCTTGCCGAGCCGCACCATGGCGAGCGTCGAAACGCTGTTGAGCACCATCTTCGTGGCGAGGCCGGCCTTCATGCGGGTGGAGCCGGTCAGAGCCTCGGGGCCGGTCAGCACGCGGATGTCGATGTCGACGTCGGCGCGGGCCTGCCGTTTCGGCACGCAGGCGAGGAAGATGGTGCCGGCGCCGCGGGCGCGGGCCTCGGCCAGAGCCGCGTGCACGTAGGGCGTTGTGCCGCCGGTGGCGATGCCGAACACCACGTCGCGGCGATCGACGCCGAGTCTGCGGATGGCGGCGCGCCCGGCGTCGGCGTCGTCCTCGGCGCCCTCGACCGCGCGGCGCAGGGCCT
>CAZNUJ010000082.1:0-3819 GCA_964576285.1 uncultured Planctomycetaceae bacterium
CTGCTCGCAACCAGCCAACTGCTGGAGACCGTCTGGTACGGCTACGTCCGCACCTCGGAGGGTTCGAATCGCCGCGAGACCGGCTGGGTCGAGCAGGTCATCCGCAAGCTCGAGAGCGATCCGAAGTACTACCGCACGTTCTTCATGTACGATACCGGCGGCCGGCCTTGGATCATCGTTCGCGACCGGTGGGAACTCGTCGGCGGGGTGGCGGTGAACTGCCTGCGGACGTTGGCGCGCGAGTTCCGCTATGATTCAGGCAGGGCGAGGTATCTGATGCGCGACCTGGACTTGGCGACGTTGCAGCCCTCGGCCTCGTACGCCGGCCTGTGGACCGATTACGCGCGGGACACGGCCTACGGCGACTACACGCTGTCGCCCGGCGCGAGCGGCCCCGAGGCCACGACCATCGCCCGCTACCAGCCGGGCGCGTGGGAGCGGCAGGGCGACACGCTGCGCGTGCATCACGGCGACCAGATCGGCAGCAGCCGATTCATGACCGACGCGTCGGCCCAGCCCGCGCGGCGGGCGGTCTACACCGCCTTCGGCGAACTCGTGCTGGCCGACGACGGCAACGGCCAGCCGCCGGCGGCGTCGCGTTACGGCTACGCCGGCGCGTGGGGCTACGAGACCGGCCTGGACGACGGCGGCGAGCCCGACCGGCCGCCCCTGCCCTTCATCCACGTCGGCGAACGCTGGTACGACCCCGCCACCGGCCGATTCCTGCAACGCGACCCGATCGGGATCCTCGGCGGCGTGAACGTTTTCGCGTACGCGATGAACGCGCCGCTGCTGGGAGTAGATCCCTGGGGCTTGGACTACTGGGTCACAACTGGTTCATGGTGGGACAACTTCTTCCTGAACGCAACCGGCGGGGCCAGTTCGTGGCTCGATGACAAGGCGACAATCGCGTCCGTCGAGAGGAAGGCGTGGAGTGCGGTCGCTGGCGTTGCGATCGTGTGTGTCGCTCCGGCAGCACCGGTTGCATACGGTGCGGCTGGATGGGGATTGTTCAGGTTCTTCGGTGGATCGACTGGAAACCAGAGCGCCGACGACATCATCGACGGCGTGTCGATTGGAGCCGGTTTGGGTTCCCTCCCGGGGATATCTGCGCCTTCGGCCGGTGGGACGCTGAAGGGCTTTCCGGGTTCTGCGGGCGGAACGTCGCGGGCATTCTAATTGGGCGAGCACCCGATGAAGTACTCATCCTTGCGAGCGACACGCGATCCGGCGGCGCTCTTCGGCCTAGACAAGCTGATCGCCATATTCGGCCTGGCCGGGGTCTTGGTGCTCGTCCCGATTGAGGCCGGCCTGCTGCCTGAATCGTCTCGTTCCCACGCTCGCTCATGCGTTCTCGCCCTGTTCTGTGCCGGTGGGGTGATCCTGCTGGGCAATAAGGTGGGAGACTGGCGCGTCGCCCGAGAAGCCGGGGGTCGTGATCGTGGGCTCGCAGTACCCCTCGCGGATGACGTGACCTGCGTGGGACGCCCGGCTGAACTCCGTCGGCTGGCGTCGGAGTTGCTGAAGTCTGAACACATGGCGACCCGTCACATTGCCTTCCTGACACGAGGCCGTTGGTACACGGCCATGCTTTGTACGATCCTGATCCTGAACGGCCTGAGCGTGCTCGGCTTTTCAGCGGCTGCCCGCACGATCGCGCTGCTGGCAACGTATCTCGTCTTGATCCTCGAATCCGCGATGCGGTTCAAGACTTATGGAATCGCTCAGAGCGAACTGCACGAAATCGTCCGTCATTGCCCCCCCAACACCAGCGTTCGGAATACAGTGGCAATTCGATCGTCCGCCATCACATGCGACTTGGAGGGCGGAATCGTCTGCGTCGGAGCTGGGTCGGCCTCCGTCAGCGTGGATCTCGGATCGCTGATGCGGCCGCATCGATTCGTGGTTGATCTGCTCTGGGCGCGCTTTGACGCCAGCGAGCGTCGGGCAGTGGCTGTGGCGTTGCGAGGCGCGGTGGCTGGCTCTGATGTTGAGCGTGGAGTAGGGCCAATGACAAACCGGCTGGCGATCGGTGATACCGATCCTGAACCAAGGTGCCCATGAGAGCGCCTCCGCGGCGAGAACAATGCTCCGAGAGCGCATCTCACGGCGGACCCTTGCGATCGGCGCTCAGTCCGGCCACGCCTTTCGGATAAAGCGGGACAGCCACCTATTTGTGCGACCTCGTTCGGAGGTGGCGGAGTCGAGCGGGACAGGAACCGGTTTCCTGACGCGGGCGCTGGCCCTTGATCCGGATCGGCGGCCGCTGGGGCGCCGTCGGTAGGGTGGCGGTGAACTGCCTGCGGACGTTGGCGCGCGAGTTCCGCTATGATTCAGGCAGGGCGAGGTATCTGATGCGCGACCTGGACTTGGCGACGTTGCAGCCCTCGGCCTCGTACGCCGGCCTGTGGACCGATTACGCGCGGGACACGGCCTACGGCGACTACACGCTGTCGCCCGGCGCGAGCGGCCCCGAGGCCACGACCATCGCCCGCTACCAGCCGGGCGCGTGGGAGCGGCAGGGCGACACGCTGCGCGTGCATCACGGCGACCAGATCGGCAGCAGTCGAGTCATGACGGATGCCTCGGCCCAGCCCGCGCGGCGGGCGGTGTACACGGCCTTCGGCGAACTCGTCTTGGCCGACGACGGCAATGGAAAGCCGCCGGCGGCGTCGCGTGACGGCTACGCCGGCGCGTGGGGCTACGAGTCCGGCCTGGACGACGGCGGCGAGCCCGACCGGCCGCCCCTGCCCTTCCTCCACGTCGGCGAACGCTGGTACGACGCCGCCACCGGCCGCTTCCTGCAACGCGACCCGATCGGGATCGCGGGCGGTTTGAACGTTTACGATTATGTTACAGCGGACCCGGTACGGAATGTCGACCCATTGGGCTGGGACCGCTGGATCCAGTCGGAATACGGACATAGTTCAATCACATACGGCAATTCCGATATTGGATACTGGAAAATCGAGTTCGGATTGAAGACGGTTCCGCACGAAGGAGGTTTCCACACGATCAAGGACGCTGTCGAAAACCTGATACGCATGGGAATGGCGATGACGTGCGGCGCGCCCGGCAGGGTGAGGAAGACACCGGTGCCACGGCCCAATGCGCCGCCAACGATCGCGACTGCCAAGGAAGAGGATCTCGCTCTTCACAACAAATTCAAGGATGGCGACGAACTTTACTACAACCTCTGGGTGCGGAATTGCAATCACTGGACCGCGTCCAACCAAGGCGTGGGTACGGGGCATTAATGAGCTTTCGTGAGGCATCTGAAACAACCCGGTGCGGGGCCCTACCATGTCGAAACGAGGGTATGTGTGGACGCGTCGGCCGATCAGGGGGTTACGAACGTGGCGGTTGGCGATCGCGTTTTGCGGAATTTCCGGCGCCTATGCCCTATTTGATTCCTTGTACTTCATCGAACACCGGACGAGAGGCGAAGCGCCGTTGTGGTACGCAATCGGCTTTCCTTTGGTGGTGGCCCTGGGCTCCGTCGTCATAGCCTACGGTAGATGGATCGTCCGCAAACTCGGCGACAGGTCGAACGTGCGATCGTGACCGGCGCCGAGCGACTTGAATCATGGCCGCGCCGAGCCGATCCGTCGCGTGGACTACGCATATACAACCCCGAGCAGTAAATAGTGAACATTTTCACGCGGCGTACTGGACGCTGGGATGATGGAAGGTATCTGTTTACCGCCCCTTGGTTTGTCCGGCTACGTGGGGAAGGGTAGCGGGCAGGCGGCGGGGTCGAGGTGGGGCGGGCGGCGGAGCAGGTCGGCGAGGCAGGTGAGGGCGTCGCGGCCGTGCTGC
>CAZNUJ010000083.1:0-3733 GCA_964576285.1 uncultured Planctomycetaceae bacterium
TCGCAGGGGCGCTCGTAGGCGAAGCAGTTCGACGTGTTCAGCAGCCACTTCCCGCGGCGGCGTGCGTCGAGGTACTGCTGCGTGATCTCCCAGACCTCTTCCTGCAGCATCGCCAGGCGGTCTTCGGAGAGGTAAATGCGCTCGCGGTGGAAGGCCTCGGGGCGGGCGTACCACTCCGCGAGCCGGCCCTGGAATTCCTCGTCGGTCTCCGGGAGTTGGCGCTGCGCTGTGGAGCGGCCGCTCTTATTCTTCGCCGCCAGCACCGCGCGCCGGGCTTCGTACTCCTCCTGGGTTTCACCAGCGTGCTGCTTCAGGCGCGTTTTCAGCAGCACGTTGTAGATCACGCCGACGATCGGATAGCCGATCTGCCGCAGGTAGAACGAGTAGAGCGCGATCTGTGTATCGGTCCACAGCTTGTCGAGGTAATTGGCATCGATCGAGCCGGCCGTCTTGTGCTCGAGCAGGTACAGCTCGCCGCCTGCCCGCACGATGCCGTCGGCCTTACCGGCCATGACGAACGTCTGGCTTGGGCGGCCCGTGTCGGGGTTGCGAATCTCGCCGGTGAATTCCTTCTCGATCTCGACGATCTCGAAGTCCTCGCTCGGGTAGCGCTGGGCGTAGCCCACCAGCATGGCGCGCGCCAGGTGCCAGCGGTGTTTCTGGACGGGGTCGTGGTCGCGCTGCGGAAACTGCGCATCGAGGAACTCGAGCACTGTCCACAGACGATTCGCGTCGCCTGCCAGTCCGTACCAGCGCTCCAGCGCGCCGTGGATCACGCTGCCGAACGAGAGGCTCTCCGGCTTCTCGCGCGGCTGGAGCTCATCAACGTAGCGGTGCTTGTACTTCCGCGGACAGTTGCGGAACGTGTTGAGCGCGGAAAACGTCAGCAGGTTCTTCGTCGTGCGGCCGTCAGCAGCGGGCGCATCCGTGCCCCAGATGTCCTGGATGAAGTCGCCCTGACCGAGCCGCACCAGCGGCACGCCATTGGGCGCATCGAATTCGGGACAATTCGCCGGACTGTGACTCACGCCGCCCTTCCTTCGGCCGCGGCAGGGACCGGCATGCGCCGCACGCGGAAGGCCTCTTCACCGAATTCGCGTAGCGCCAGGCTGGTGAAGATCTGCACGAGCGCGGCCCCCACATCGGTTGTGCCGTCAATCGTGATGGCATGGCGCGGCTCGTCTACGTGATAACCGGCGTCCATCCGGACCCGCGCGGCCCCGAAGAGGCCTTCGACCGCGTACGTGGCAAGGTGCAGCGTCAGTTCCGCCTCCTCCCGGGTGGCGCGATCGTCGAATTCGAATCGGTACACGTCCGTGGTCATGGTCCGCTCCTGCGCCGCATCGCCACGGCGTCTGCTGGTTACATACGCCGTGGCGAGTGCGGCTGTCGGACAACCCGGGGATTCAGTTCAGGCCGGCAGCGCGGAAGTGGGTCCGGATCGCGCCGACCGCCTTGTGGACCTGGTGCCGTGTCACCCCCATGTCGCGCGCCACGTCCACGGCAGACGAGCGCATCAGGCGCGCGCAAACTTCCTGGAGGTGCTGCGGCAAGCCGGCGACGGCGGCTTGCAGCGCTTCGTCGCGCTCGGCGCGCACCACGAGGTCGTCGGGCGCAGCGCCAGTGCGCCGGCGCAGGTCAGCTTCCTGGAGCAGTTCCCGCAGCGGCGTGGCGCCGTCGTCGCCACAGTCACATTCGATCTCAATCGAGATCGACGCCTGGCCTGCGCCGTTCTTCTGCCGGCGGCGCTCGCGAACCAGCGTCGCGGCCAGCGACGCGACCACGCGGTCGACGAAAGTGTGCAGGGAGGCGCGGGCCGGGTTGTAGCGCCGCGCCCGCTTCAGTAGGCGCAACGTCAGTTCCTGGCGCAGATCCTCTTCGTCACTGCGGCGGAACAGGTGATCGCGCACCAACTGGCGGGCTTTGACACGGATGAGGGCGGTGACGTACGCGGTAAGGATGGCTTCGGGGCGGGGTGCATGTCCCATCGCATCTCCGAGGCCGGAAGCGACCGCCCGGAGATCGTGGAACCCTTGACCCTGTGCTGCGGCACACGCCGCAGTCGCCGAACAGGTGTCATCGGTGACCGCCGGGTTATGGCCTCACGGCCTGCACCCGCCGGCCCCGGTGTCGCGGTTTCAGCCGCGCCGCGCGACACCTGCCAGCATGCGACGCAACGCGCAAGTCATTCGAGCTGCGGAGGTTGGGTTGGCGATGCGAATTTCCTCTGTCTGTCGCGGCGCTGCGACGCGACAGTGCGACGGACGGATTCACTGTCTCGCCGTTCCGCAACCGCCTTTGCGCCGCCAAATTTCTGCAACGCTCGGGAGACCTTGTCCTTCGAGATGCTGAGGGCCCTCGCCGTCGAACGCACATCGCCGTGCACCAAGTAAGCGTCTCTGATCTCTTCGTCCTGGACGAACGATTTCAGTTCGGCCTTCACCGTATGCCGAAGTAGCTGCTTCCGTGATTTGGGCGTGAGCGGCACCAAGTGGGATGCTTCGTTATCAGCGTCGGTGTCCTGCACCAGCGCGCAGACGTCCGCGAGCCTGATGGTGATGTCGCCGGCCTGGAGCTGGACGACGCTGGAAAGCGACACAACGGTCGGCGGGAGTTCCGGCCAGATGTGAGCCGGTGGAGCCGGGCCGGCCACGAACAAGATCGCGCGCCCGTTCCCGCCGATCTTCCGAATGATGTCGGCGCCGTCGGGCCAACCGAGCCCTCGGGCCAACAACACCTCCCGATGCACGCCCTGCCACGGCACGGCACCGAGTCGCCACAGACGGGACGCGACGCGCTGCGTGCAACGCCCGCCCGGGGCGACTGCGTTGGCCAGGCCTCGCGCGACGGCGTCGGCGTCGATCATCCAGCGCCGGAGATCGTCGGCCGCAATTTCGGCCCGCAGGGTCTCCGGACACGGGATGTAGTAGGCGGCGACCCCGTCCGGCCCGACGCGGCACAGGACCTCCTCGACATGGCGATCCGGGCAGTTCGGACACGCCGCGTAGTCCGTGCCGGTCGCCGGGCGTAGAAATCCGAGCCGCGTCAGGTTCGCGACGGCCTCCGGCGGCCAGCGCAGCACCTCTTGGTGGGTGACGAGCAGGGTAGGGCTGTCGAGAAGCTCCCAGACGATGTCCAGCGCGTCAGTCACCGGTGATCCTCCACAGCTTGAGGCAGCGCTCGCCGACGGTGCGCATGTCGTCGGTCTTGCTCTTCAGGTCGCAGGAATCCGGGCTGCTCACGTTGAAACTGAGCGTCTTCGGCCGGCCGACGCCATCATGCATGAAGGTCACGCGGAAGCTGACCTGGCGCACGCGCACGCGCCCGGGCGACACATTCTGCGTGTTGCAGTAATGGGCCAGCATCTGGAAGATCTCGCTCGGGTGCCCCTTCGGGTCGGCCTTCAGCTCGATGTAGCTGAGCGGGGCTGCCTTTGGCTCCAGGCGCAGCCGCATGATGCGCGCGTCGGCTACGCGGTCGGCCGGGTCGGTTTGGAGGGGGAAATTCTCGTCGAGCAGATGATCGAGCTGGTAGGCGGGCTTTAGCGGGTCCGTGTCGCCGGCGTCGACGCCCAGCACCGACCGGCAAAACGCCTCCTGAAGCGCGGCGTTGACCTTGCGACCGCCACGCGCAAACAGCTCCAGCGCACCTTCACCCGGCGCGAACACGAACACGTTTTCGAAGGCGTAGCGGTCGGAGCGCTTCTCGACCTGGCCCTGGTCGTCGAACACCA
>CAZNUJ010000084.1:0-3065 GCA_964576285.1 uncultured Planctomycetaceae bacterium
GGCGCCCCGGCGGCGCGGCGCGACGCCATCGACGCCGTGCTCGACGGGGCGGCGCGGACGACGCGGGTCACGCCGCTGCGTGAGAGCGCCGAGATGCAGCGCTTTCGTCGCGAGTTGAGCGACGGGTTGATCCGGGTCGACACGATCAACCAGGCGTTGCGACTGCTGGCGGCGGTGCTGGAGCGCGTGCTGAAGCCGTAGCGAGCGAGCGGCGTGCGATGGATGCGGGGCGCGGCGGCGCGGATGGCGCCGCCGCGCCCCTGTTTCATGCGTTTCGGGGGATCGGGCATGAGCATCGAGTTGGTCGGCAGTTTGCTGGGGGCGGCGGCCGGGCTGGTGGCCGGTCCGACGGCGGTGATGGTGTTCTACGTGCGCGGACTGCGCGACGATCAGCGCGCCCAGCACCTGGACCTGTGCCGGCGGATGGAGCGGATCGAGGCCGAGGCGGTGCGGCTCGAGCGGGCGGTGGCCGACGTGCAGCGGGCCTACACCACCAAGGACGAATGGCTGCGGGAGACGATGCTGGCGCGGAGGCAGCTCGAGCGCGTCGGCGAGGTGCTCGGTCGCGTGCAGGCCGACATGGACAACCTGCGCGGACTGGCGGCGCAGTTCGGCCGGGCGATGCAGGCGATCATCGAATTGGCGGATCGCCTGGGCGGGCGATGTTCGGGCGTGGCGGAGCGCGTCGGATGAATCCGCGGGCGGCGACGATCTCAGCGGCCGCGCGGGATGGGCAGTCCGAGCCGGGTGAGGACGAGCTTGAGATCTTCCCACGCCTTGGCCTTCTCGCCCGGGGAGCGCAGCAGATAGGCGGGGTGGAACGTCGGCATGAGCGGGATGGCCGGTCCGACCATCGGCGAGCCGGAGAGGTAGAAGTCGTGGAACCGTCCGCGCAGCCGGCCGATGCCCTCGCGGGTACCGAGCAGCGTCTGGGCGGCCGGTGCGCCGAGAGCGACGATGACCTCGGGCTGGATGACCCGGAGTTGTTCGAAGAGGTAGGGCGAGCAGGCGGCGATCTCGTCGGGCATCGGGGTGCGGTTGTCGGGCGGGCGGCACTTGACGACGTTGCAGATGTAGACGTCGTCGCGTGGAATGCCCATGCCGCGCTCGATCATGGCGGTCAGCAGCTCGCCGGCGCGGCCGACGAAGGCGAGTCCAGTGCGGTCCTCCTCGGCTCCGGGGCCTTCACCGACAAAGACGATGCGGGCGGCGGGCGAGCCTTGTCCGAAGACGGTGCGGCCGCGATGTTCGCACAGGCGGCAGCGCGTGCAGCCCCGAACGCTCGACGTGTCGAGCGTTTCGAGCGCGGCTTGCCGGCGGGCGAGTTCTTCGGGTTCGATGGCGGCCGCGCGATGTTCCGGCGGTGGTGCGGCTTTCGGCGGAGCAGCCGCGGCCGTGAGCGGCGCGGCGGCGATCGGCAGAACCCGAGCGCCGAGCAGCAGATCGGATTCGAAGCGGATTCGCAGGGCGGCGCGGAGTTCGTCGAGGTCGATCGGCACGGGTGAGTTCCCAGTGGTCGGGATGAGAATAGCGTGGCGGGGACGGCTGACAAGCGCGTCGCGCGTGGTCTGGTGCGGATGGCTTCTGGCGGCGGGCTGCGCGCGATTCACGGCGGACAACAAGACGGATGAGATTCCGCCGCCGAGGGCGGCCGAGCCGACGCTGGCCGAGATGTGGCTGAAGTGCGGATACCTGTATCCGGGCCGCGACTGGTTGACGCTGTCATGGGCGGGGCGGGCGCTGCTTGGGGACGAGGCGTGGAACATCACCCCTGACGGCGGCGTGGCGGACTCGTCCGTCTTCGAGAATCGCGACGTGACCGCGCTGCCGGCCGGGTCCTTCGCCGGTGCGGGTGTGTTCGGCCCGGCGCCGCGCGGTCCGTGGCGCGTCATCCGGCTGAAAGGCGGGGGCGCGACGCCGGGGTTCGTGGGCGAGGACGCGGACGGGCGGCGCTGGATCATCAAGCTCGACGCGGAGGGCTTCGACGAACTCGGATCGGCGGCGGAGGCGATTGCGGCGAGGGTTTACCACGCGCTGGGCTACCGCGTGCCGGCGACGTACGTGGTGACGGTGGACGGAACCGGCGACGCGCGCTGGGACGGGCGGCGGGCGTCGGCGTCGGCCGTGCTGCCCGGCGAGCCGGCCGGGACCTGGCGGATGGATCGACTGCGGATGCGGCGCGAAGTGCGGGCGCTGCGGCTGGCGGCGGCGTGGCTGAACGACACGGATCGGCACGATCGCAATACTCTGGTAACGGTCGAGAACGGTCGTTCGCGGTTCTGGCTGATCGACTTCAACGGGGCATTGGGAAGCTGGAACGGCCGGCCGAAGGCGGCGTGGCGCGGCTGGCGATACGCGTGGGACGTCGAGTGGCAGGTGATCGGGGCGTTGACGCTCGGTCTCGCGCGGCCGGGGTACGCGGCGGACCAGCCGGTGGTCAGCGCGGCGGTGGGTCGGCTGGACTCGGCGTTCGAGCCGATGAGGTGGCGGGGTCAGTACCCGGTGACTTCTTTCGATCGCATGACGCCGGCGGACGCGCGCTGGATCGCGTCGCGGATGATGCGGTTGAGCGAGATGCAACTGGATGAGATTGTGGCGGCGGGTCGGTACAGCCGCGCGGAGGATGCCGCGTACGTCCGGCGGGTGCTGGGCGAGCGACGGGCGCGGATCGTGGCGGCGGTGGGCGGGTGAGCCGTTGGTCCGCGAGACTCAGGCGCGCTCGACGGCCTGGAGCGGCGCGAGCGTGTCGATCGGCACGTCGGGCGGTACGAGGATCGGTCCGTGGAAACGGGCGCGGGAGAGCGCTGCGGCCGGCGGCGCGATGGGCGCTGGCGCGTCGAGGCGAATCGCGGCGACGCGGTGGGTGAGGGTGTCGATCCAGTCGACGGCGCTCGGCCAGCGCGTCGAGACCTCGAGGCCGACCCAGCAGGAATTGGCGAGGTCGAACAGGTCGCGGGCCGCGAGCGGGGAGAGCCAGTCGGGCGGGGCGTGCATGCGGACGGCCAGGCGGCAGCCGTGCCGCTCGGCGTCGAAGCGGGCGGCGCGGAGGGCGTCGAGCGCGGCTC
>CAZNUJ010000085.1:0-2322 GCA_964576285.1 uncultured Planctomycetaceae bacterium
CCGCCGGGGCGGCGCGAGTCGCCAGACGCGTCAGCGCCGCGGGCCAGCGGATGGACGCCAGCGCGGGCCGCAGCGGCGCCAGCACGCGGCGGGCCCACTCGAGCGCGACCGCGAGGCAGCGTCGAATCCACGCCCATGCCCGCGGAGCGCGCAGCACGACGTCGTCGGCGGCCAGCAGCAGGCCGACGATGGTCGAGGCGATCAGCACCAGCGCCACGCCGATGCCCGACATGTAACGCTGCATCAGCGCGACCGCCGCGATGCCGAGGATGCCGCCGTTGCCCTCGGGCAGGCCGTGGGTGGGCGGCGCAGCGACCAGCGAGACGGTCGACGAGGTGACGACGGTCAGCAGCAGCACGCCGATGGCGCGCAGCGGAAAGTCGGGCATGGCATCGCGCGCCAAGCGCACGATGGCTCCGGCGGCGGCGAAGAGCAGCAGCGGGTATGTGCCCGGCCCGACGTAATGCAGCAGCGCGTAGGCCAGCAGCGCGCCGAGACGGCCGCACGCGTTGCGGGTCGGATCGTTGGGCGGATAGGCGGCCGGGCTGGGCCAGTCGTGGGCATCGAACGTCAGCACCGAGACCCACGCCACCGCGCACAGCACGAGGCCGGCGAAGACGGCGACGGTCCTGCCGGTCTGGTTGGGAGGTCGCGACGCCATGATTCCGGGTGGGTGACGGGCCGGCCGTGCGGCCCGGCTGCGCACGGCGCGCAATCCGGCCGGAAGCACGGTCCACTCTGGAAGAGTATCGGCGCGGGGCGCGGCAGTACTGAAAGCAAAGGCGGCCGCGGGGCGCGGATCAGCGGCGACGCTGGGAAACGAACTCGGCGGCGGCGATGAGCGCGTCCTTGGCGGGTCCGGCGGGCAGATCCGCGAGGCGGGCGACGGCGGACTGAACATAGCCGCGGGCGAGGCCGGCGGCATACTCGATCGAATCGACGAGTTGCGAATCGTCGCCGTTGAGCCCGACCCCGTTGAACGCCCCGGCGGAAAGCGCGGCGGTCACGCGGTCGCGCGTGGGCTGGGCGGCGTGACGCAGCAGGTGAATCAGCGGCAGCGTGAGCTTGCCCATGTCGGCGTCGCGCCCGGTGGACTTGCCGGCCTCGGCCTCGTCGGCGGTCAGGTCGAGCAGATCATCAACGATCTGAAAGGCGATGCCCAGATCGTGGCCATATTGCGCAAGCTGCTCGACGGTTTCCGGAGCGGCGGACGCGACGTACGCACCCAGCTCGCAGCAGACGCCGGTCAGGGCGGCGGTCTTGCGGCGGATGATCTCGAAATACTCGTCCTCTCCGAGCGACCAGTCGCCGCGATGCGCGACCTGCATCAGCTCGCCCTCGCAGACGGTGTTGGTCGTGGCGGCGATGCGCCGTGCCGCGTGCTGCGAGTCGAGGCTCGAACACAGGTGATAGGCGTGCGAGATCAGGTAATCGCCCAGCAGCACGGCCGCCTCGTTGCCGTGCAGGCGGTGGATGGTCGGCTTGCCGCGGCGCAGGTCGGCCTCGTCGAGCACGTCGTCGTGCACGAGGGTGGCGAGATGGACGATCTCGGTGACGGCGGCCAGCACGAGGTGCTCGCGGCGCACGCCGCCGCAGGCCTCGCCCGAGAGCAGCACCAGGGTCGGCCGCAGCATCTTGCCGCGATAGGCGGCCAGATCGCGACAGAGCCGCGCGACGGCGGGCAGATCGCTCTCGAGTTCGTCGTCGATGACGCGGACGACGGCGGCGAGGTGATCGCCGACGACGTTCTGGAGCTGGACCAGCGTGCTGACGTTCATCGCATAGCGATTGTAAGGCGACGCGGCGGGCACGCCACGCGACGGCTCATGTTTTTCAAATAATTTGAAACCGTTGAATCGGCCGGGGGAGCGGCGCGATCACGACCGCCGCCACGCGCCGCTGCGACCGCCGGACTTGGCCAGCAGGCGCACGGGTCCGATCTCGATGCCGCGCTCGAGCGACTTGCACATGTCGTACACGGCCAGCGCGGCGACCGCGACCGCCGTCATCGCCTCCATCTCGACGCCGGTACGTCCGCGGACGCGGACCTCGGCCACGATGCGGACGCGCGTCGGCGGATCCAACTCGACCTCCACGCGGATCGCGTCGAGCGGCAGCGGGTGGCAGAGCGGGATGAGTTCGTGGGCGCGCTTGGCGGCCTGAATGCCGGCCAGCCGCGCGACGGCCGGCGCGTCGCCCTTGGCGAGGCGACCGTCGGCCAAGGCCCGCAGGGTTTCCGACGAGAGCCGCACGACGGCCTCGGCGGTGGCGACGCGGCGGGTGACGCGCTTGCCGCCGACGTCGACCATGCGGGCGCGCCCG
>CAZNUJ010000086.1:0-2047 GCA_964576285.1 uncultured Planctomycetaceae bacterium
GGCGCCAGCGCCGGGCCCAGCGGCGCCGGCTCGATCAGCGATTCACGCCGCGTCCACACGATCGCGCCGACCACGAACATCAGCACCAGCGCCTCAAGCCAGCCCCATGCCGCCGTCGGTGGCGTGAGCGGCGGACCCACGCCCAGTTCCAGCGGCCGCGACCATCGCACCACGCGGTCGCCATCCAGGGCTGACGATGCCACGGACACCTGCCCGTTCGCGTCGACCCGCGCGAGCGCCAGCCGACCTCGCGCCACCGTCGCGGCCGAGCGCGCCGGGTCAACCGTCACCGCCCCTTCGGCGGTCGCCAGCGGCCCGCTGACGTGCCATTGTGAATCCGCCCGCCACGCCACACGTAACTGGCATGCGGTCGGGCCCGTGGTCGGTTCGGCCAGCACCAGCAACGGGCCGACCCGATCCGCCGACGCCCAGGCCGCCGTCGCGCCGGCCGACGACGGCACCTCCGCCGACTCGCTCCATGCGCCGTCTTCCCAGCTGGCGGCGCGGATGGGGTCGTCCGCCCGTGTGCGCCAGAACAGGTGTACGCGCCCATCGCGCGCGGACATCCAGAAGGTCACGGCGTCCGACGCCTCTGGTGGCGGGCGCGTCGCCTCCGCCCAGGTCCCGAACAGTCGGCGCACGATCACCGGGCCTGGCGCCAGTGCGGCCGTGGGTTGTGTCGCCGGCTGGGTCGTACGGCGGCGCGGTTGCGTCGCGGGCGCGGTAGCCGTGATTGGCAGGCGCACACCGGCGCCATCGCACAGTGCGTAGACGTCGCCGCGGACCGCGTCGCCGGTCCAGAGGCGCGGCGGTTTCTCGCCCGGCCAGTCGGGCGCGGTCTGTGATCGCGCGAAGGTCATGTCGGCGCCCGAGCCGTCGGCGAACAGCAGGTGGGCCCGATCGGACGTGACCGCCAATCCGGCCGGAACGCCATAGCGGTCGGGGAGCGTCGGCGAGGTGAAGGTCGGCTCGGCCAGCAGGTCGCCGTAGTAGATTCGCACGGAGCGGTCCGCGCCTTCGCCGCGCGGACGAACGACCCAGACCGAGTTCTCGTTGCCCGCGATCAGCAGTTCGGGCGAGGCCTCACCGCCTGCGGAGACGCGGGCGCAGGCCGACGTCAACGCGATCGCAAGAGCCAGCATGCGCCGAGGCGCGCCCGGCGTCACGCCGCCCGCCCCGTCGAGCGGCTCGTCATGGTTGCTCACCGCCGCTGGGCGAAGGCCGGGTCGAATCGCAATCCGCGTCGACCTGATGCTCGCGGGCGATGCCCACTGGCGCCTGCTGGGGGCGCACGAAGGCTTTGGGAGAAATGCGGTCAGGCCGCGTCCACTTGTCGACCCGCATCACCAGCCGGCCCTGCGACGGCCGCGAGCCGCGCGGCGGCCAGATGACGCTGATCGAATGAGGCGCGAGCGGTCCGCCCGGCCAGGCCTCGCGATAGTCGTCGAGCGCCGCGCTCATCGCCCGTCGGCCGAATTCGTCGCGGAACAGCACCAGCCGCACCATGTACGGCGGCTGTCGCTCTACCCAGTACTCGCGTTCGAGCCGGTGCCCGGTGCTCGACGTGCGCGCGTAGATCAGGCGATCGTACTCGTCGCCCCACATCCGCATCGGCCCGACCTCGTCGGCGGCGCCGGTCGGCAGCGGACGCATCCCGAGCACCGCCGCGAGCTGGTCCGGGCGCAGCGGCACCGTCTCGCTGCACGGCTTGCCGACGTTCTCGAAGCGGCCCCACCAGTAGGTCGCCAACTCGGGGACGATCCAGGCCCAGTATTCCTCGGTGTTGGCCGCCGCCTGAAGCACGGCGTCGCCCAGCGCCGGCCGCAGGTCCATGCGGAACTCGGCCGGAGGCCGGATCAGCACCGTGCCATCGAGGTTGTAGACATGGGAAGCGCCGCGCGGATCCACCACCGTGGCCGACACGGCCGCTGTCGGCGCGTAGAGCGGTCGATCGAACCGCGCGCTGTTGTTGTTGATGGTCTCGACGATCTCATCCGTGCCGCGCGGCGGGCGCTCGGCCGGCGCCGCGGGCGGCGCGGGGGGCGGA
>CAZNUJ010000087.1:0-1721 GCA_964576285.1 uncultured Planctomycetaceae bacterium
GGCGTCGGCCACGCGCACCGCTCCGGCCGCCGAGACCGGCGTCGCCGTCGGCCGCGACATCGACGCCGGTGCGGCGTTCGAGGCCGCCATCACCGGCCCGGGTGATGTCGCCGCGGGTTGCCGCTCGCGCGGAGACATCTGGGCCAGCATGGTCTGTGGCGGGTTGTAGTCACGCATGCGCACCCGCGCGAGCGTGGTCGCCGCCTCGGTGGGTTTCAGCGGCTCGATGCCAAGGTGCTCGGCGAAGAACGCCGCGGCGCATTGTGGGATGCGTCGGTGTCCCATGTTGTCGATGGTCTTGCCGACCACCTTGCGGAAGTTTCTGGCGCGGTACCACGCCACCGCCTGCTCCGACTCGGCCTTGCAGGCGGGGAAGTCGCCGTCGCCGATGAAGATCGCCACCGGCGTGTCGCGGTAGCGCGGCACGTTGTGCTCGAGCAGCAGGTCGGGCGAGAAGTTCGACAGCCGCGTGGCGATGCACGTGAACTTGTCGGGGAAACGGTTGGCGAAGTAGTGCGCCAGGTAGCCGCCGCACGACCAGCTGGTCGACAGCACCGCCTTCGGGTCGGCCCGCGTGTTCTTGAACACGTCGTCCATGATGGCCAGCACGCGCTCGCGGTCCGCCAGCACGTAATCATGCTCGCGCCGCAGCGGATACTCCATGAACGAGTCGCAGCTTTGCAGCCATGGCGCGCACACGATGTAGCCGTAGTTGTCGGCCTCCTGCTCCCACTCGTGCGCCTGCCGGTCCCATGTGTCGTACGGCTTCATGCCGTGGAACGTCATCACCAGCGGCCACTGCTTGTTCGGTCCGGCCGGATGCTGGCCGTTGTTCTTGACGTACGCTTCAGGCAGGTAGAGGTAGTACTGGGCCTTCGTGCGCGGCTCGGTGCGGATCGACTGCTTGCCGAGTCCGGGCGGCTGCGGCACCGGGCAGCCGCTGACGGCGACGAGGATCAGTCCGAGCACGACGACATGGGGCAATCGGCGCAACGCTGCGTTCTCCATCCGGGCGATTTCGGGTTCGTGCCGGTTCGCCACCGGCGTCCGGTTCGCTGCAAGTCTATCGGCAGGCACGCCGCTCGCCCGCCGGTCCGGGCACGCCCCAGCCTGAAACCGCCCCATCGGGGCGATTAATCCATTGTCCCACCACGCGTTACGAATAACGCCGCGGTTGGCTGACCGCATCGGACCGCGACGCTGCCGTTATTGTAGGATGGGCATTGTAGGCGACTCGTTGGGGGAAACGCAAAAGCGTTCACAAATTGATTCGGCGGGTGGATGGGTCCAATAATCAGGCGGCCCCCGGGACATGGATGTGCTTTCTCGTCTGGAGACGCTCTCCCGCGGTGTGTGACCTTGGCGGCCTATTCGTACAGCCCGTGCAGGAACCAGTCCCCGCCGCTCAGGTCGCGGAACAACCAGAACTGCCGTCCTTCATGCGTCTGCACGCGGAAGTAGTCGCGACGCACGTCCGAGCCGCGCCACCAGCCGGTCTCCAGACGCTCCGGGCCGGCCGCGTGCACCACGAGATGCTCCTGCCCGCCGTACTCGAAGCGGATTGGCGGCCCGTCCGGCACCAGCGCCAGCACCCGGATCGGCCGCGGCCTGGCCAGCAGCACCATCGGCCGCGCGCCCGGCCCGGCCGGCGGCGGGTCGTATCGGCGATCGAACGCCTCCTTCGCCGTGCGCGGCGGCGGGCCGCATTCCAACGCGCGCCC
>CAZNUJ010000088.1:0-1685 GCA_964576285.1 uncultured Planctomycetaceae bacterium
GGCGCCGCGGGCGGCGCGGGGGGCGGACAGCCGGCGGCCAGCAGGCAGGCCGACGCCATCGTCCAGCGAATGACGATGCGGTGCCGCTCGGCTCGCCGGTTCTCCGCTGCGGCGCGCCGCTTCGCTGGGATGCGCTCGGGCGCCCCGGGGACACGCACGTTTGGAGCGGTTTCAAGCATGGCGCGGCTCGGCTACGGGTTCGGAGGAGCCGTCGTCGGACGCGGCGGCGGAGTCGGCCAGCACGACGCTGAGCTCGCCGGTGAGCAACTGCACGCGGGCCTCGTCGAGTTTCGGATCGAGCACGCGATGGTGCGTGCCGTCGCGCACCAGGCGAAGCAGCCAGAAATCCAAATCGCCGTCGCGCTCGGTGCGCTCGTATTTCAGCAGTCGCTTGCGCATCAGGATGAGCGCCAGCACGAAACGGAAGTCGCGGCGGACCGGGTCATCCGGCGCTTCGCCCAGTCGCCCGAAGAACTCGAGCAGCACCGCGTCGTCGACGAACGTCCGGCGGCGCGGCTCGCGCGCCGCCAGCCGCGTGCGGAAGTGGCACAGCGCGTCGGGCGGCGGACCCGTCCAGCAGGCGGCGCACCAGTCCTGGCGCTCCAGGCCGCCGGGACGCTCCACCACCGCACTGAAGAAATCCTGCCCGCCGGCGAGCGCCTGGCCGCACCCGCTGCATTGCCCGCCGCTGCGACCGATCTCGTATTCCGCCATCGCTTCCGAAATCCTTCTCCACGGGTCCCGCCGACCGGTCCTTCGGTCGGCTCATCGACCAGCGTGCGTCGTCCCACCGGCGACCGCCTCGGGCTGCCGCGGCGGCGACGCCCCCGCCTTCCGCGTGGTCGCCTCGTTGGCATCCGGGGTCGGATGCAGCAGCACGACGTCCTGCTCCGCGGCGAGGCGCTTGCGCCGCCGGTGCTGGCGGTACTCCCAGGCGCCCCACAACGCCAGCGCCGTCACAAGGCAGCCGGCGGCGATCAGTTGCGCGCTGCGCACGTCCCCGGCGACGCGCTCGATGTGCGCGCCGAATTTTGCCCCCAGCCAGATCAGCAGGGGCACCGATGCCAGCGCCGCGCTGCCGTCGATCAGGATGAACTTGAGCCGCCGCACCCGGAAGATGCCCGCGGTCAGGAACAGCACCGAGCGCAGACCGGGCATGAAGCGCGCGACGAAGATGATCTTCGCGCCGTGCTGCGCGAAGAGCCGCTCGGCCCGCGCCAGCAGGGCCGGGCTGGCGACGCGCCGCAGCAGCCGGTGCTCGGTGATGTGCTCGCCGTACTTGCGACCCATCGAAAACAGCATCAGGTCGCCCGTGAGCACGCCCACCATGCCGACCGCGATCATCGCGTAGAGATTGGCGTGACCCTTGTGCACCAGCCAGCCGGCCGCCAGCAACGGGATGTCTTCCGGCAGCGGCACCCCCAGCCCGGCCACCAGCAGCACCGAGAACAGCCCGATGTAGGGCAGTTTCAGCATCAGAATGAAGATGAAGCCGTCGGTGCCGGTGGCGATCATGGTGGTTGCTCAGCCCGCGTTGGCCCGCGCCCCGCGCCGCGCGACCCACTGCCGCGCCAGCTCCACGCCGCCATCGTCGTCGACAAATCGCTCGCCGACCAGTCGACCGAGATTCCGCGCCGCCGCGTGCCGCACCGGCGCGGCCGCGTCGTCCAGCCGCCGCGCCAGCA